>NZ_LDNM01000016.1 GCF_001028135.1 Xenorhabdus griffiniae | reverse complement strand
GAGACAGCGCCCAGCTGTACAAATGAATCCAGCGTGGCTTTCAGCTTGTCCAGTGCCTGAACGCCCAAATCAGCAAAGAAGGCAAGGCTGGCTTTTAATTCTTCAAACGCTTTCAGTCCCAACTGGGTAAAGACATCCAGCGGTGCCAGCAATCTGTCCAGCGCCTGCACGCCCAGCTGTACAAATGAATCCAGCGTGGCTTTCAATTTACCAAATGCCAGAATACCCAACTGCGCAAAGAAATTCAGGCTCGCTTTTAATTCAATAAAGGCCCGAATTCCTATCTGGGCAAAGAGATCTAAACTGGTACTTAATTTATTCAGTGCCTGAATGCCAATCTGAACAAATACATTTAGACTGGCTCTTAATTGCACAAAAATGCTAAGCCCTAATTGAGCAAATAAATTCAGTTTTGCACTGAAATTTGCAAACGCTTGAATGCCTAATTGGGTAAATATTGCCAGACTGACTTTTAATGAATTAAATGCTTTGATACTAATATTGCCAAATATTTGTATATTATTAATTAATGTTTGGAATGTTACCTGTACAAAACCCGTCGTTAAATTCAAAACCCCATTAATTTTATTCAACATACCAAATAAAATTGTTATCTGAGGATTAATATTAATAACCAATTTATCTAACAATTTAAAATTGTTAGTCATATTACCCGTCACACCCAGATTAAATTCACTCTTTTTACTGGATGAATTTTCTTGTCTAATATTCTGTGTAATTTGGGTGATATTGGCTGATTGGCTAGCAGCGCTGACTTGCACCACTCCAGTGGCGTTTTTCTGCGCAGAGAAAGATTGTTTAATGGTTTGATTATAGGTTTTAAGCTCGGCACGCAGACGCGCAGTTTCCTGCGCATAACCTACAATGGGTTTTAATCCTTCAACAGTCTTATTAAGTTTTTTAAACTGGTTATAAATTTTATCAACTGAACCTACCAGTTTTTTCTGATGCTGTTGAAAAGATTTAAAGGAACTGGTCAGCTTTCCAACGGTACTCAGTACCTTGTTGAGCTGTGACTGTATATTACTCATTTTCTGCACCACTTCTTAAAATGGCCCGATGCCGCCAGTCCAATAGTTCCGAGAGTGACATTTCATCTGTGACTGTCGGTGACCAGTGAAAAACGGTGGCAATATCTGCCACCAATTCATCAACGGTTAATCGTTCTGGGAATCGGACTTGACCGACTTCGGCAACAAAAAATTGACCACCTCCACACTGAGATTAATCAGATCACCAGGTGACATCATCATCAGGTCATTTTTGGTCAATGCAGGGGTGGTCACACGCGGCAGGACAAGCAGCATAGAATCCACATCCATTTCCAGCAGTGCCTGTAAACGTGCACCGCGCAACGCACCGCTGTTAGGTTTGCGTACCACCACTTCCGTGATTTCGCCGTTGCCTCGTGCCAGTGGTGCTTCCAGTTCAATGGTGCGCAGATCGTCATTTTGAGTATTCAGTGTTTCTGTCATGGTTCAACCTTGTTTATCCGATTAGAAACCTGTCTCAACAGGTATGATTCACGCCTTGAAGAGACAGGAAATAAGTTTTAAAAAAGTTAATTGCTAAAAGAAGCGATTAAAAAAGACCGATAGCGCGGCGATGCTGCTCCAGACGATCTTCCCCACCGACTTTTTCAACCATGTTGATGGTGTCGATTTCAATCAGTTCTTCACCACCCCATGTCAGTTTGAAATAAGTGTTTTTGGCGGTGATTTTGGTCTGAGTGTTATCACCCTGTTTATACGTGCCGTGATCAAACTCCTGGAAGCGACCACGCATCACAACTTCAACTGCAACTACGTCACCCGTATCTTCGCGCTCAAAAGAGCCGGCAAAGCGCAGCATGACGCCATCCGCTTTCGCTATGCCCCACTGTTTGTACAGTTGAGATTCAACACCGCCCAGAGTGAATTCAGCATCCAGTGCGCCTTCATCCAGGCCCAGATCCACCATTGCACTGCCGTTCATGCCGGCGCCACGGTAGGCTTCCAGCTTGCGGCTCAATTTAGGAAGAGTCAGTTCTTCCACAATGCCCTGATAGTTGTTGCCATCGTTGAACAAATTCAGGTATTTAAGTTTGCGAGGTAAAGCCATCAGTCAGCCCCTTATTTATTGATACTTTTAGCGAAATCCATCAGGTAACTATCTGTAATGCGCTGGCGTAACATCATGTCTTCCAGTGGCGGTACAGGGGTATAGTCATAATCGATGGTCAATTTGCCTGCTTTCAGGGTGTCTTTATCGTTGATTTTGTCGTCGTACCAGCAACGACCATCAATGATGTAACCACCGGCTTTCAGCTCACGGAACTTGGCATTGATACCTTCGATAATATCGCGTACCAACGATGGGGTCAGCGGTTTGTCAATCGCCCACATGTGTGATTCAGCCATAGTGTCAGCCAAAATCTGAGCGGTACGGGTGTAGCTTTCAAACTGGAACAGTGCGTCATCAGAACAGGTGCGTGAACCCCAGAAACGGAAACCATTTTTGCGGATCAGCGTCGTGATGCCAGCTTTGTTCAGCAAATCAGCGTCAGTCGCGGTATCTTGCAGATCCCAGAACACATCAGCGGACAGACCAGTCACACCATTGACACCCACATTGGACAAGGTTTTATGCCAGCCGGTTTCCTGGTCGATCTTAGCGCGCAAACCCAGAGCACGAGCGGTTGCAAAAGCAGTCGCTTCGCTGTTGGTGACAGTATCCCAGCTCAGGAAGTCAGGCCAAATCAGCATCAGCTCACGATGCTTGAAATTTTCACGATATTTGATGACTTCTTCGATTTTTTTGCAGCCATAAGCGCTCACATATGCCATTGCTTTCAGTTTCTCGGCAATAGAAGCCAGTTCAATAGCCACAGCTTTTGAATCCAGACCCGGAATCCCCAGAATACGGGGCTTAACACCGAGCTGGCTTTGCGCCGCCAACAGTGCCTGCATACCGGTTTTCTTACCTTCATTAGTGACACCACCGATGATGTTAGAAGCGGTTATTTCTTCAGTTTCACCCTCTTCTACACGAACAACCACAGTCACAGGCTGAGCCTGCGCAGCGATAGCTTTCAGTGAAGCGAACAAAGTGCCTTTTTTCCCTGCTTTGCCACTGGCGCTCATAACGTCAGTAATCAGAACTGGGCTGTTTAATGGAAATGTTTTTTCGTCTGCGTCAGGGGCAGTACAAACCATACCTACGATAGCGGTGCTAACGGTAGTGATGGTACGAGTACCTTCGTTAATTTCCTGTACACGGACGCCGTGGTGATAATCTTGTGCCATGTTAGCGTTCTCTCCTGTTAAGGTGTGCTGATATATTGGCGGATTGGGCGGGGGAAATCATTCGATTGGCGGTGTGTGGGGGATGGTACAAGTGTGGGTTTATATTTTTGTTTATAATCAATTTGTTGAGTTAGTTTTTAATTGATTTCGGTTGAGTTTGGGGGAATTAGGTGGTTTGGTTGGGGGAGAACCTTAAATTGGTTAAACAACAACCTTAATTTGGTTATTTATTGAGCCTTACTTGGTTTAAAATTTATCCTTTTCAGGATTATTCAGTGTGATTCTGGCTTTTGGTTATTTTTTGACAGGCAAAAATGGCTCTTTTTTGTCGCTGGGTTTTGGTTTTCAGGGATTAGGGAGTGGGATCTTGGCTGGATCGTAAGGATCTGTGGATTTCGGAAAACCTCGGTTTTATAGAACAAAAAGCAGGAACATCGACAACAACAGTAATGAGTCAAAAAGCAGCAACTGATTCATTTGCCAGAAGCGATTTATATACTGAGAAACCCAAAATTAGTCTTATCAAGACGCCTAATAAATCAGGTAGTCTTGAAATTGGTGATGGTGGATGGCTGGCACTAAAAAATGAACCAGAAGGTGACATTAAATTTTCCGTAGACAGTGTAGGTAACATCAAGAACGGGTTAGTTGCTATAGCTGCAGGAGGCACAGGAGCAAAAACTGCAGAACAAGCGAGGATAAACTTAGGTTTAACGGAAACCCAAAAGTTGGCGGCCGGTGCTTTACAACGTAGTGGGGGCGAGGTGACAGGGAATATTACTATTTCGACTGACACTGAAATAGCTTGGCGCAGAAATACGGACATGGCCGCTATCGGTTTTAAAAATACCGGAGATGGTGATATCGACTCCTATATGTGGTTTAAAACCGCAGATAATGGTAACGAATATTTCAAATGGCAGCATAGCCTCTCTGGAGGAGGAACCACGGAATGGATGAGTCTTAAATCGGATAATCTCCGCGTGAAAGGACATCCAGTTTATCATGAAGGATACAAACCAACTGCTGCGATTATTGGTGCTTATACAAAATCGGAAACTGATAGTAAATATCAAACTAAAGGTGATTATGCTAATGGAAATATATTTACTTATTATGGTGGTACAGAATCACAAATAAGAAGTGGGGATAAAAATCGTTACCTTTATGTTAACAATGATGGACGTATTGGAGGATATGGTGGCAATGGTATGAAGAATTGGGCCTTCGATAAAAATGCCATGCTATATCTTAACAGAATATATTTAAATAATGGTTGCCGAGTCTACGACCAAAGTAATGGTGTTTTTATTGAAACGGCTAATGATAAATGGCTAGGAGTATATAATGATGGTTCAGTGAAATGTAACTTAGGAATACTGGGGTTGCAGAATACAGTAAAAAAAGATCCTAATGGTTGGTGGAAGTGTGGTGATACAGGACTTATCATTCAATGGGGAAAGTGGAATAATCCATATAAAACAAATGACTTAGGTGGAAGCAAAGGAATACCTCATGGAACAAGCTTTACGCAAAAATTTGCTATCCCTTTTTCCAATGTATGTTTCAATATAATGCCAAATATTACTAATAGCGATACGAGGGATAATATAAACAGTCCAGCAATAACAGTTCATAGTTTCGATAAAGAAAAATTTATATTTCAGACAGGTGAGCACTGGAGCGTTGTTCAAAATTCATTTATCTACTGGTTGGCAATAGGGTATTAATGGGAGAATATATGTATTTTTATAGTGCAAAAGAGAATCAATTTTATCCTTACGAATTGAAACAAAATTATATTAATGCAGGCTCATGGCCAGATGATGGGATTGACGTTGATGACAGCGTTTATTCAGAATTTGTAGGTAATATGCCCCCTGAAGGTAAAATTCGTATATCTGGTAATAATGGTTTGCCTGCATGGGGAGATATTCCTCCTCCAACCAAAGAAGAATTACAACAACAAGCAGAGCGAAAGAAGCAATCTTTACTGAATAGAGCCGATACACAAATCATGAGGTTAGAGCGCATTATCAAAAGAAATATAGCAACAAACTATGAAATTAATCGTCTGGATAACTGGGAATTATACAGCATAGCATTAAGCCGTTTGGACTGTTCAAAAGTTCCAAATATTAACTGGCCTAAAAAACCAGAGTAATTATCAGGGGCATATGCCCCTGATTGTTATTAATAATGAGAATACATAAAAGTCAGTAAAAATATATTGCTATGCTGTTCTATACCATCCCATTAACATGACATGTGAGTTAGTAATATTTATAGCTGAGTTACTACCCGTATTTCCCGTTGTGCCTGACACTGAGTGTGTGTGTGCTCCAATATGCATTGTATGCGTATGAGCACCTTCAGTGCTGGTTTTATGCTTATAATTATCCCAATCAGTACTACTAGAACCTACATTATTTCTCGTATTATCATAATTTCCATATCGGGCACCAGAAGCCTCCCCCCATCCACTGTCATGGAAGTGATTCCCATTAGAATTAGTAGTCTTAGTACCATAATCAAAATTACTAGTTGTAGCATTGAATGAATGATTATGTGATGGTATTTGTGCACTCGTGAGTGTTATTGAATCATTTCCACCGACAGAAAGTACATTGGAACCATTTTGATTAGCCAAACGAATTGTTTTATTTTCACCAATATATTTCCATTGTGTTTTAGGAAAAAGATCATTCGGGTTTTTATTCTTGGCGAACCATGCAACTATTCCTATCGGGTATACCATATCTAAAAAATCATATGTATATGGTGTTACAATATCAGCATATTCTTCTCCTAATATAGGATCATCAATGGCATAGGACTTCACCATCCACTTTATTTCCCATTCACTAGGACTATCGGCTTTCCATATTTCTACTTCTCCTTCTTCACGGGAATAATGGATACCGTCAAAATTACTGGTGACATGATAGGTTAGTCCACCCCGTAAATAACAACCGCTATACATATAACATGTAACAATATCGCCGGATTTAACACCGCCATAGAGAGGAAATTTGTCCTCAATCGGTCTGGCAATACTCATCATGCCATGACGTACATTTCGCACCGTTTTACGGTATCGTTGATGAATTCGTTTAATATTTAGGTAGTGAGCATCCCCTCCCCAAGGGACATCTCCCCCTTCGATCTGTAATGATAATCCGGCAAGATGGGTTACCCCTTTACCAAAAGGCTCTTTTGCTTGGTCTTCAGCGTACCAGCGATGAATAGTTAGCCACGAATTTGCTCCATCATTCGATGGAAAACGCCACCATACGGGATAATAACGGTCACTGCTCAATCCGGTCAGGTCAATGGTCGTGTTAAGACGCGGCTCAACCTGAATTTCTTCCGCAGTTGGTTTATTCTGAGGGCTATATGCTCGCACCCAGCCACCGTCGGACTTACGTTCCCACAGCTCTTTTCCGCCAATCCAGCCAGTTGCTTCGATATCACTGGAAACATCCACTTTCCCTTCGATTCTCCCCCCAGTTTTAGGGTAAGCATTCTTGGCTAGATTAATGGTTTCTGCATAATCATGGGCATATGGCAGAACAGTATCATCGTAATCTTTTCCTAACAGAGGATCATCAATAGTGTAAGATTTAGCTGTCCATTTAATCTCAAAGTTATTATGGGATTGTAATGAGTTATCGACTTCAATTTCCCCTTCTTCACGGGAATAATGAATGCCGGAAAAATTGCTTGTCACATGATAAGTCAAGCCGCCTCGTAAATAACAGCCACTACGCGTATAGCATGTTACAATATCACCGGATTTTGCACCCTGATAAAGCGGGTACTTACCCTCAATCGGCCTCGCTATACACATCATGCCATGGCGAATATTTTTGACGGTATTACGGTAGGTTTGGCGAATCCGTTTAATATTCAGGTACTGGGCATCGCCTCCCCATGGAACATCTCCCCCTTCAATCTGCAACGACAGTCCGGCAAGGTGGGTCACCCCTTTACCAAAAGGTTCTTTTGCTTGGTCTTCAGCGTACCAGCGATGAATCGTTAACCACGAATTTGCTCCATCATTCGCCGGAAAACGCCACCATACGGGGTAATAGCGGTCACTGCTCAACCCTGTCAGGTCTATTGTCGTGTTAAAACGGGGTTCACCCTGTACATCTTCTGCATTCAGGGTGATATCATTTACAAGTAATTTCCCGTTAATTTTCCTTGAATTCGGCACGGCATTTTGCGCCTGCTCCACGGTTCCCGCTAAACCGAGGTTTTCTACAAACTCCGGTTTGTTTGGAATATCCGCTCCGTTCTTGTTTTTCTCCAAACGTGTGTTGGCATTATTATTTGCATTAGCCGCATTTTGGTTTGCAGTGTTAGCTAATGATCTAGCCTCACTCACTTTAGCGTCAGTTTGGGCTGTGTTATACGCGCCAACATCCCCCGCATTCAGGGCAATATCCGCCGATAGCGCCTTACCATTCACCTTACGCCCTGCCGGAACGCGGCCATTGGCATTATTCTCCGCCGCCTTCGCCAAATCATACGCCGCCTTTACCGCTTTCGGGGTTGCTGCATGCGTTTCGCTATTGCTGTCCACTGCGCTGCTCAGGATCACAAAACCCTTCTCATTCAGCGTCGCGTCAGGGTGGTTACGGCTGTTGGCATGTTTATTAATGGAATCATCCACATACTCACGCGTAGCCAAAATCACGGACGGGTCAACTTTTAATGTCACCGCGTTAGCGCTGCTGACAATCAAAATCATGCGAATAGTCTGGGTGCGGCCGGAACCTTCCTGCAACTGGGGTTTGTAGGTTTCCGCACAGTTACCTACGGCAATCAGAATGCCGTCTTTGTCAAACAGGCCAATCTCACGGATCCACCAGCCACCTTCGTTTTCAGGAATAACCTGTTCTGCAACAATTTGGTTGGTGTTTTTGGGATCAATGTTCAGCGTGTTAATCGCTGCACGACGCTTTTCATTAATCAATTTGGTTTGTTTAGTGTCCGGCGTCGGCAGGCTGCCGCCACCACCATCACCAACGGCCATATGGGTAATTTCAATTTTAGTACCCAATGCCGCCGCATTTGCTAACTTATCTGCGCCTAACTGCGTCAATAGCGCAAAATATTTGGTACTCATGATCTAATCCTCATGTCATCAATAATATGTATGCCCGCGCCCACAACTTCTGAGCCGGAGATTGTTACTTGTTCCGGAAAATAAGGATAAACCGTCAGTTCGTCACCACTGTAAGTCGCCGCCGAATAGTGATATCCACCGCGGGTATCCAGGTTGATGTCCAACCCAATCAAATGTCGGCTCACTGGCTTGGCATCAAAAATCAGGTTTTCCAGCTCCTCGAACATTTCATGGGTGATACCGCTTTCCAGTACACCGATATCCAACCGGAAGGTGCCCGGAGCATCGTTGGTCTGCCACCACTCTTTTACGCGGATGAGATAACCCAATGGCTCGACAACCCGCCGGATCGCACCAATCGTTCCTTTATGTTTATGCAGGAATAGCGAGCTTTTGATCACTTCCCTTTTGGTACTCTCAGACCAACGTTCGTCCCAGCGATCAACTGACCACGCCCAGGCCAGATAAGGCAGTAGTGATGCCGGACACGTGTCTGGGTCCCACAGCTCACGTAACGGAACCTTGACCTTCTGCAATTCAGCGCAGGCTTTGGCCGCCGCAAGTTCTAGCTGAGTCGAACCCATCGGCAGGAGGCGATCACTCATCCGAGCCTCCCATCGTCAGGGTAGTTTTGGTGCAGTAAGACGCCTGAGTTTTATCCAGCACGACGTCTTTCACCGGCGCTTTCAATTCCACGCGCTGGACACCTTCCACATGCAGTGCGGCATAAATCGCTGACAAACGAATGTCACGCCCCAGACGGTGCTGGGCTTCAACATAGTATTTCAGTCGCTGTTCTGCCGCCTTGCGGATCGGTTCTGATTCTGGTGTAGGGAAGATGTACAACACCGCATCAATTTCATATTCCACAATGTTCGCAGACTGGATTTTCAGGCGATCCGCTACGGGTCGCACGTTTTCGTCGTTCAGCGCTTTTTCGACTATTTCCAGCAGCGCTTTGGAAGCAACCCCCTTGTCTTCCCGCGACATAATGGTCACGGTGACGTTAGCGGGCGACGGGCTGATTGCCGAAGCGTCAGCGACACGACCATCCGCACTGCGTGCATGGTATTCATACGCCCCAACCGGACCGGCAACACTCAAACCTTCAAAAGCCTGTGGGATGCGCACGCGGTAGTCGTTGTCAGATTCCATCACCGCCGGTGTCGGTGGCACGGTAGAATTATCCGCAGGATGCAGCACCATACGGGAAACGTTGTTGTTCGCTCCCAACTGATCCAAATCACTGCCTGTTGAATAGGCCACCATCACCGCCCGCGCCGCTTCGTTAACCTGTTGACGCAAGAACAGCTCACGATAAACGTTCTCTTCCAACAACTTGACCAAAGGTTCAGATTCCAGCTGCAAAGTACGTGCAATGGCGTCTTGCTGATCTTCTGGATAGAGCGAGATCAAGCCTTTTTTACGCTCTTCCAGCAGTTGTTCGTAATCCAGTGGCTCAACCACATCCGGTGGTGGCAACTGGCTTAAATCGATTGTTGGCATGACTTATTACCTCACCGGGAATGGCTCACCGGAATAGAAAGTGAAAATTCCTTGGCGGATTGATGATAAGTACCCGTAATATCCACCACCATTTTGCCGTCCTGCCGGGTTTCCATCGTGATGGAGGTCAGCATCACGCGTGGCTCCCAACGGCTGATTGCGGTATAGCTGGCCGCCATAACCTGAAGCCGAAGCGCTGCGTTTTGTGGCCAGTCAATCAGTTCTGGCAGCAAAGAACCGTAGGGACGGCGCGCAATACGGCTGCCCACAGGGGTTAATAAAATATCGCTGACGGATTGCCGGATATGGGCCAAATCTGTCAGCTCTCGGCCCGTCTGCCGATTCATTCCCAGGTACATCATACGGGGCCTCCTGATGTGTCACCGCCTGACCGGATGCCGGTGTGTTTATGGGAATCCACGACCACGCCGTTGGAACTGAATGTGCCTCCGGTGTGTTCAATATTGCCCGTCATTTTGCCGCCGTTGCGCACGATCAAGTTGCCTGTGCTCATTAGCTGCGTGCAGATGACTTCCGGTGTATCCAGCGTAATTCGGGTGCTGGCGACACAGGTGATTTCCGGCGCGGTAATATGGACGGAATCCGAAGCAGTTACTGTCGCGGTTTTAATACCAGTCACAGTCAATGCGCCAGATTGCGGTTCATATTCCATCACGGCACCATCGGGAAACTTGATATGCGTCGCTTCAGGTGATGTTGATGGTGCCGGAAACTCATCTGAAAAAATCGCAGGCAATACAAAGGCGGTGGTCAGTTCTCCGCCTATGGACAGTAATAAAACCTGCTCACCGACACTGGGCGCCCACCATGTGCGGGAGTTTCCCGCTCTGGATGTCAACCAGTGCAGCCAGTTGGTTTCAAGATTGCCTGTCGCTACTCGGCACATTCCCTTTGTGGTATCCACTTGGGTAATAACGCCGGTTCGGATCAGGTTGCGCAATAAGCGCGTCAGTTCAGTGAGTTGTGTGTTCATGACGTAAGAATGCCATGAAACAGCAGGCCGGACATTAAACTGTGTTTGTAAGAAACAGCATACAAATCCAGAATAAAAATCTTTTTAAATCAATAAAATAAAAGGCCTTCTTTGGAATGAAAGAAGGCCTTGAAAACCGCATTGCAATAAGATGCGCTCATTCCGATTGACACTGCCGAACAACATCCCGTACATACTGTTGTAAATAATCTAATTTGGCCTGATCTTTGATGATGCCGGTTCGGATATCGTAAATAGCGTGTCCAGCGTTTGCAGTGAGTTCGACTTGGGTTCCATCGCCCAGGCGGCGGGTGCCGGTATCTCGGTTTTGGGTGAGCTGACAGGTAGCAAGGTTGGCGGCGGCGATTTGCACCCGCCGATGACCAGCAATAATGTCAGCACGTAAAGCCGCATTTTTTTCGGTGACATGAGCTAATTGTCCTGAATAGTATTCATCCAATTGTGCAGCCCGGTTTTGCGCATCTTTCATTTGCCCAATAGCTGCCAACGTTTCTGAATAGGCTTTTTGGTTGATGGCAGCAAGCTGCGCAGCCTGTTGCTGTTTCAAACCCGCCACTTCGCTGAGAAACAGGGAGCGATGCCCCCACCAGCCAAGGCTTCCGCCAATGACCAGGCTCATCATTAAGGGCATCGTTTTTAGTGTATTAATTCCCAACAAACCCGTTCAACCTCCCCTTAATCCCAAAGCTGGATAATAGGTTTACTGGCGACCGGCATAAATTCTGGCATTTCAACTTTCGTTCCATGCGGCAGTACCGCGCCAAAATCAGCCAATCCCGGGTTTGCCAGCAACACACGCTCAGTCATTCCCAATGTACGACCATAATGACGCCAGCAAATGGCATCAACTGTCTCATTTTGTTGTGCGATAACTTGCATACACTCTCCTTCCTCTTTGCAAAAGTCAGTTAGTAAATCGGAGAGTTATGATCAAATAATTAGCAAAATGCCTCAATGCGGTGGGATTGTCAGGTGAGTGGTACATAAACCAAGGGACAGGAAATCATTTCCTGCCCCTTGGCGATTATCTCTTATTACAATGACTACTATTCATTGGAGGATATTCATTGGAGGCTATTCATTGGAGGCTATTCATTGGAGGATATTGCCCCTTTGTCAGCGTTAATCAGATAGCCAACTATCATCCTCCCAAACCTCTTGAATGAGTTCCATCATGTGGTCGTGTTCACTACTTTTTTTAGTCCCTGTCACCCTCACGGAGGTGCTGCTGCTAATTTCAACTCTAAAATTCGTATCAGGATAGTGTGGTAATATTCTTTTTTTTAGTTCACTTTCTAATGAAGATATGACTGATTCAGAAACATTAGCTCGTTTATCGAAAAGTATCTCTACTCGCATGATTTCCCCCGCTGCCAAATCTATTCTTCTATTATTGCACCCGAATTCCCTAACAGATCGCTTCCCTGGTTACTCTGGTAACTGTTAAACCTTTTTTCATAAGGTGCAGATAGCTCTGCTATCCAAACCAGTGCCAGCTCTTTGTCTTCCGCATGATTGCATTCGCAACTTGTTGCCATTCTAGCAATGAAATTGATACGTTGCGCTACCAATGATTCTATAAGAGATTCCACTGATCTATCTGCCTCTATATAAGAAACTGTATGTATATACAGTACACGTAATAAGACTAAAATTAAAGTATTTTTTGCCTGTTTTAGTCATTAAATTTAATAGTTAGTGACTATTGTTTGTTGTTTTAGCAGAAATATTTGCCAATTTGATTGATTTTTCTGCTACGACAATTCTATGGTCTGGATAACCTGCTCTCTTTCTATTTACCTGTTCATCCGTACAGTTATTGACAGAACTCCAAGAGGAAAATTTTATGCGTCTTTTATAGACAATTCGTTCAGAGGTAGCCGTCGATTCTGATTTTGGCACGAGGGTCCATTGGTGGGTTCGCGTACAAATAAATTCGGCGTGGGACAAAAATGGTGAGGTCACACCTTGTATGGATTGAACATCCTCACCGTAAGGACTGCCAAAAGGGATATTTTTGTAAGATAAACGAATAATTAAATCACGACGTGAAACCCAAGGTCCGCCCTGTGCTTGGGTATAAGCAGCCCAATTTCCTTCATCTGCCGCTTGTAACACTGCATTTATCTTGTGGTCAGACAGGCGTACTTCCCTGAGCCGACGCAATTCGCGCCAAACCGAAACGGGAGCGCCACCGATTTGTTGAAATTGGCGAATACGCCAGCGACTCGCCCAGGCAGTCACTGATTTTGCCATATCGCGCAGGGGTTCGCCGGTTTCATGGTCTTTTTCTTCTTCCAACGCATAACCGTCAATGTTTTTGGAAATGTACTTGGCAATATAGCCTGTTGCGCTGCCTTTACTGGGATCGATCGCCCGATAATTAAAACGCACTTTTTTGGCTTCATCGTCCTCTAATTCGCCCTGTTCTTCCTGACAGGCGTAATGCTCAAGGAGCCTTCTGACTTGCTGCAAATGCTCCGGCAACATAAACAGCACCATATGCCAATGAGGAGTACCATCATGATGTGGTTCCACCACACGGAAACCAAATAGGTTAATACCTGCCCGTGCCAACGCAGCCCGAGCTTTTGCCCAGACACCGCATAAATAACGTTGAGTATCACGTGGTGTTGCGCCATTCCAGGATTTGACAAACCCGCCCTTATGCTGGACAGCATGATATTTTGCAGGTGCCGTGATGGTATAAAATTCCCCAACACATTGCATCTTGTCGGCAATATCTTCGAAACCGCGCATTCTGACCATCAATTCACAACGTCGGATTGCCGGATTTGCGTTGCTATGAACAACGGTCTCTGCCAGTGAAATTCGCTCCCCTTTTTCATTTTCCAAATCAAAATGCTTGAAAAATTCACGATTGTGCCGTTTTTGTTCCAGCCATTCCCGTAACGCCTGGCATGAAACATAAGGAGAAGCGACTTGCTGTACCTGCCCAACGGCAATGGCCATATGTTCAGATCGGATATCACGCAGGCGTTTTAACCGAAAATACCACCAGCGGGCAGACATCATGCGCAACATGCCAGAACAGAGTTGATCAACTGATGGCTGTTTGCGGCCATGATTGAAACGCTGCCAATAAGGTGGATGAGTACCACATTGCAAAGTCAGTTTTGCCAGTAATTGATACAACTTAGCGACACGGGAAAATGACTCATCTTTGCCACCAACAGAAGTTGATGAGTGTTTTTGGGAAACACGCAAAGAATAGTGCTCATAATTATCCGCAATAAAAACGGAGATATCGTGAGCCAGTTTCAAGAGCTGTTTGCGACCATACGTTGCTACATTTTCCAATTGTTCAATAAAAGGAAAAGGTGCCATACCAGCAATAGGGTGGTTAAACTGGTATCTTTCTTTTACTAACTGCAATCTTGGCAAGACCTTCTGTCCAACCGCTTTTCTCAGGAAAGAATTTGCATCACGGCGCCCTGAACGATGAAAAATATCGATATAACGGTGACTAAAATATTTCGCCAGAAAATCCGGCACTTGTCCTATATATTGGTGACGCCATTGATGATCTTCCGCGTTAACGTCCCATAACAGGCGCTCCGCCATTGAAACACCCAGCGGGATGTTTTGTTCATAAGTGATAATGTTACTATTCATCAAGTTCACCATATTCAGGACGAGTAAGAGCCTGGCGTATCCATGCCATTGGTTCAAAAAAGAGAGAGAACATATTTATACCCATCCAACTTCAAGATGCGTGTTATATTTCTCCACGCAGCGGGGAAATATAAGGCCTCGCGTCGTCTTGCGGATTGCAACCTGAAATTTATCGAGTATAGAAAGCTGTCATTAATTAGGTAATGTCAGGTACTTCGGAAATTGACTGACAACAACCTTAATATGATTCATTGCCTTGATCAGCGCCTGCTTTTCCTCTTGGGTAAAATGGTTAAATTCACTATCGTGGCGGGAGTGCGGAATATTCGCCAGATAGAAAATGGCAGATAACGCCCGTTTATTCTGTTCGTAGTAACCGTCTCTTTTGTCACGCATATCAGCCAAAAACCGCGCCAACTCCTTTTCATTGTCACCCCAATATGTCGCCCTAATCCTCGACAGATGATTCAATCCTTCCAGCCGCTGGCCGAGGTTAATCTGGGCAAATTTTTCCTTCTCAGTATTCGCCATATTTTCCCTCAACATTTTCCTACCAAACGATCCCTCTGCTATTTCCTACGGTTCCCCCTATTTCAAGCTCTCAGACTATTCTCTGAATGGCCTTTCCGAAATATTTTGATATCAGGTATAAAGATTGAAATCTGGGCGTTCATGATGCAATATCTCTCAATGGTTTTCAGCTTAACCAATCCGGGCTTATCACGGGTCTCATATCGAGAACCTTGATGGGATACTAATAGCTATTATCTGTACTGTCAATGAAAAATACCAATATTGAGATCAAAATGGGGGCCGATAGTGGGGGAAGACCTGCTATTGAACGTCTTGTCCGCGCGTATGGATTTAAATCACGTCAGGCCCTAAGTGACCATTTGGGCGTTTCCAAAAGCACGATGGCAAACCGCTACCTTCGTGATAGCTTTCCGGCGGATTGGATCATCCAGTGCACTCTCGAAACTGGCGCTTCACTGCTGTGGCTGAGCACGGGTCAGGGGGAAATGTTCCCAGATGGAGAAAGCGGCAAAAAAGCGGAACGATTGGAAGATATCATTGCCCCATCCATTTCTCGTGTAAAATTATCGGGCGGTAAACTCAATGACGTTAGCCCTGTGATTTTGGACAGTGAATTGATTACCAGGGAACTCAAAAATCCACTGATTGTCGATGATGGTGCCTCATGGTATCTGCTGGATACGCAGGAAGATAATATTCAAGATGGTTTATGGCTGGTGGACATTGAAGGTATGCACAGTATCAAAAAGATTGCCAAAATCCCAATCAGCAAGATTCGGGTCAGCGATAGCGACGTCACTTTTGATTGTGCAATCAGCGATATCAAATTCATTGGCCGCGTCGCTCTGGTCATATCCAGACAATAACATAAGGCAATTTTCATCAAGGTTATCCCTGTCCATGAGGATAACCTTGATGACATGCAGCATTCTCATACAAAATCTGAACGCCGGAGGCGATACAGAACATGCTCCCTCAATGGGTGGTTTTCTTCCAAGCCCGGATGGAGAAAGGTTTTTTCATCCCTGACCATGCCCAATTTTTTCATGACATTTTCCGAGCGATAATTAGAAACTGTGGTAAAAGCGACAACCTCTTCCAGCCCGATTTCGGTAAATGCAAAGTAAAAAATTCTGCGGGCGGCTTCACACGTATAACCTTGTCCCCAAAATGGCTTGTCCAGACGCCAGCCTATCTCAACAAAAGGCGAGAATGGAAATTTGAGGTTCGGGATATTCAGCCCCACAGAGCCAATAAATTCACCATTCTGTTTTAATTCAACCGCCCATAATCCCCAACCCCCCTGCGTTTCAAACTTGCGGATACAATTATCGATAAAAGCATCGCTCTGCGCTTTAGTCAGTATGTCAGGGAAAAATTTCATTACGTCAGGGTTGCTATTTAAGCGAAAGAAAGGTTCTCTGTCTGAGGCTTTCCAGGCCCGGAGCCACAACCGTTCTGTTTCCAATTCAACAATCACAACGTCTCCTTGATTATCACGCGTTGCTTTTCACTTTTGGTTTATCACCCTGATTTTCTCTAATAGAAACAACGCGTTCTATTTCTGATTTTTTCTTATTATCAACCTGTTCAGACTGACCAAAAAACAATCCACCACGTCGAATTGACATACTGCCGCAACGGCTAATACCCCGTAACTCGCCATGTTCAAGGATATCTAATGTCTCCGCACAGCACGTGCCTTCAACATGACCATCAATGATAATTTCAGGGGCATTCAGCTCACCCTCTACTTTACCGGCATGCATAATCCGAATGGCCCCCCCTTTTACGCGAATATTGCCAATAACTTTACCCCAGATCTGGATATCCCCGTCCATTTCGACATCCCCTTTGAAGACAGAGTTTTTTGCAATAATGGTATTGGGACGGATCTCGGTTTCAGGTAATTTTTTCTCTTCAGGCTTGATGCCCATAGCGGGAGTCGCAGAACTGGCAGTCGCTGCCTCGGTTGTTTTTTTTCCAAACATAGCGTTTATTCTCAATTTCATTTTCATACAGTAAAACACTAAGGCTAAAAAAGATAAAATTGCTGTCATAGTGCAGCTAAAATGCGCACCATACAGATACAGTCCCAATGCAATTCCCCAAAGGAGCCATACACTGCATAAAAAAGCGTTATCTGAAAAACGATACATTGTCATATTGTTCTCGTTTTTGTGGTTTTTTCTTATATTTCATCAGCAAAATATATCTATACATATGCCTTAGCAGGTAACAAACAGGCTGTGGAAGCACATCCTACCATTGTACAAGTATAAAAAACAATCTACGATGCTATAACAGAGTGATTTATAGCGCTATTACACGGATAAAGCTTCTATTTGAGTTTAATCCTCTGATTTGTCATTTAATTTTCTCACATTGATGAAATAAAAAAATACATAAATTTAATTTCTTATTTATATATCCCAATCACATAAACCCACAATTTATTGACAACACATACAATGCATTAATAAAAATGCATCATGGTTAGATGCCATGAAAAAACACATTATTCTCAATGGCTATTTAGTTTATGTTTAGTTATATAATGCCAGCGGTTATTTAAATAATAAAAAAACACTTCATGCACTCATCAAAAAATGATTACTCACGATACGGAAAATTAGGAGTATTAGATGAAAAGGACGACGGGCTTAAACCAAAAGAGTATTTGCACAATCCAGTTGACTATGCCGGATTTCAATATCCTAGAGCATAAACAAAGAGGGTTATATATTTTACTTGATGGCGAAATGGTGTGGAAAGATTGTATAAACACTTATCACATTAAATCGAATGAAATCCTTTTTACCCACCCCGGAAGTTATGCAGCTAAAACCCGGACAGAAAGTTGTCAGCTCTTATGGTTGCCCTTACACATGGAGTTTTTACGTCGTTTTTTACAACGTTTCGGCTCATTATTAAGTCAGTTAGAGCGACAGGAGTTCCCTGCGTCCAGATTGATTCCTTTTAATCAGTTTCCCTTGTTAACGGAAAGCATTCGCGGGCTGGCGAACTTACTGGCGCATGATTCCCCTCCGGCTTTGGTTCAGCTAAGAGTTGAAGAGTTATTGTTACTGCTTTCCCTGGGTAAACAAGGCGCATTGTTAATGTCTATTCTACGGAAATTAAGCAACCGGCCGGTGGAACGCCTGCAAACATTTATGGAGGCCCACTATCTCAAAGAATGGAAATTGAATGACTTCGCACGTGAATTCGGTATGGGATTAACTTCTTTTAAGGAGCTTTTTAACAGTGTCTATGGCACTTCACCCAGAGCCTGGATTAGTGAACAACGCATTCTTTATGCTCATCAATTATTACTCAATAGCGAAATGAGTATCGCCGATATTTCACTGGAATCGGGTTTTTCCAGTCAGTCCTATTTCACTCAAAGCTATCGCCGACGTTTTGGTTGTACACCCAATCGCTCCAGATGCGGCAAAGATTAGCGATTCATTTAATAACTAATCATTAGTGCTATATTCCATAAATCAAGGCTTTCCAGTTTGATATAAACTTGTTTAGATCAAACTGAAAAGCCGCAACCACAATTAGGCGAAGATATTATGATCGTTTTTATCGATCAATATCCTCTTATTGATCTGTGCAATCCATTGGACGACGCTGTCTCATCTCGCATATAGTCATGGTGACTCATCACTGTTTAGAGCTAATCCGACTAAGTGCTAAGTCACCACCAGGGATTTTTATATTTGCCGTATTTTTGGCCTGCTTCCGCGCAGGCTTTTTTTATTCTTTTTGCTTGCTATCTGCACTATAAAAGACCGTACCTAATTTAATTCTTTCACGGCCAGTAGCCAGACGATGGCGATTAGTATCCCGCAACGAGTAAATACAGCCACAATATTCCTGCTGATAGAACGCTTCTCGTTTACTGATTTCTATCATGCGGGCAGATCCGCCCCCTTTACGCCAGTTATATTCCCAATACATTAAGTCAGGGTAACGGGACGCAGCACGAACCCCACATTCATTGATTTGTTGCATATTTTTCCAGCGCGAAATACCGAGTGAGCTGGTAATCACTGGGAAACCATGTTCGTAGGCATAAAGTGCTGTTCGTTCGAAACGCATATCAAAACACATTGTGCAACGAATACCGCGTTCAGGCTCATTTTCCATTCCTTTCGCGCGTTCAAACCAATTATCACGGTCGTAATCAGCGTCGATAAAAGGAATGCCCATTTCCTGCGCAAAACGGATATTTTCATCTTTACGTAACTCGTATTCTTTCAGGGGATGAATATTCGGGTTATAGAAAAATATTGTGAAATCAACGCCTGAAGCCAACATGGCTTCCATCACTTCCCCAGAACATGGCGCACAACAAGAGTGCAACAAGACTTTTTTGTTCCCATTTGGCAGTGGAAGAGGTTTACGCTCATCATTCAGTGACATAATATTTCTTACCTGATTCAGACAATAAAAAATCAGGAAGAGAACAAATCCCCCTCCCTGTGTTTACTGGATAGACATTTTACCTTTTTCTACTGTCTTACGACAATCTTTGTCACATAATCAGGCTTCCTGTACTTCTGGTAAAACCTGCCCACCATCAACGACTATCGTTTGTCCGGTAATATATTTCGCTTCATCGGAAGCCAGGAAACAGGCGGCATAGCCGATATCTTCAGGCGTACCCAAAGCCCGCATTGGCGTGATATCTTTCGCATAACTGAGAAATTCATCACCAAATGACGTTAAACCTTCCGTCATGATCATACCTGGCATAACGGCATTAATGGTGATACCTTGCCCCGCATATTCCAGTGCGGCACTGCGCATAAACCCGAGTTGCCCCGCCTTACTGGCACCATAGTGACTGTAACCCTGAATACCCGTTATCTCACCCGTTATTGATGAAGTGATCACAACGCGCCCGTAACGCTGCTTTTCCATGACATTCAATGCCGCTTGTACCAGAAAAAATGTCCCTTTAAGGTTGACGCTGTGCACTAAATCCCAATCCTCCGCAGTCATATCTTTCAGATAATGCTGTGGAAAAATACCGGCATTGGAACAGAGAATATCGAGCCGGCCGTACTTTTCAACAATCCGGGTAATCACGTTTTTACAGGCTGCTTGATCAGTCACATCAAGAGGAATGAAATCAACTTCCAGCGCTTTGGCAATGGCTTTCCCTCTCACCTCATCAGTACCGGCAATAATAGTCACCGCACCCGCTTGCTTCAATACTTTGGCAATTCCCGTGCCAATACCTTTGGTGCCACCTGAAATAAAAGCAATCTTTCCGGCTAAATTGAACATCGCTTTTCCTTTTGTATTAGTGGTTAACGTTTTTTTATTATCTAACATAGAACTCTTCGATTTATTTTTAGACCGTGACTTTATCAAGTTTAATAAATGAAAGCAGCATATTAAAAAAAACAAAATAAAGTCACATTATTTACATGAAAAATAGAAATAAAGCATCCTCCTTAAATTTTTCCGACATTGCTTATTCTGCTGCCAGAGATTACTTTTAAAGTACATAACATTTTGTTAACGATAATAATATGGAGTGAAGAGTATGATCCTCGATAATTCATTCTTACATGAATATACCGGCACTGCATTATCACCGCTTTTATTTCTTAAACGGGCTGTCTTGAGCAATGGTCATGATACCGCCATCATTGATGGAAAACAGCGTTGGACCTGGCACCAATATGCCAATCGCTGTGAAAGGCTTGCTATCTCTCTCCAACAAATGGGGGTGGATAAAGAAAACGTCGTTTCGGCTATTTTACCCAATATTCACGAACTGCTTGAATTACATTTTGCCGTTCCTTTGGCCGGCGGCATTCTTAATGCCTTGAGTACCCGAACAGACGCAGCCACATTAAATTTTGTTTTTGAAAAACTGCATCCCAAAATATTATTTATCGACAAAAATTACCTTTCACTATTAAATAATGTCGCTTTCAAGCAGCCAATTAAGATAATCATTGTTGATGAAAACAACTCAGCTATTCCTATATCTCCTGCCGGACATGAATTTATCTCTTACGAATCACTGGTAACCGAACACTCATCAAAGACACTCTCATTTACCCAGATTGACGAACAAGCCGCTATAAGTATCAATTGCACTTCGGGCACCAGCGGGCAACCGAAACTGGTTGTGTATTCTCACCGTGGGGCATTTTTAAATGCCATTTCCAATATTCTGGATTGGGACATGCCCAAGAACCCCATCTTTTTATGGACGCTTCCCATGTTTCACTGCAATGGCTGGTGTTTCCCCTGGACAGTTGCGGCACGGGCTGGCACACACATCTGTATAAGGAAATTTGATGCAGAAGACGCAATGCAACTCATCCAGCAACATCACGTCACCCATTATTGTGGTGCCCCGATTATTCACTACGCTTTAGGCAAGATAACGCAAAAGCATAAAAAGCATTTTAATGGTCGCGTTTATGGCCTGATTGCCGGTGCCCCACCGACAGAAATGATGTTTTCGTTGCTGAACGAAGTCGGTATCAATGCAACGCATGTTTATGGACTAACTGAAACTTATGGCCCTGTGGTCGTTTGTGAAAATAAGCATGAATGGAACGCATTGCCAGAATCAGAAAAAGTCTTAAAACGGATGCGTCAGGGAATTGTCTCTAATTTACAGGGTCAGGTAAGCGTTATTGATAAAAATAACGCGGAAGTTCCTTTTGATGGCAAAACCCTCGGTGAGATCGCAATCCGCGGTAATATCGTAGCAGCTTATGATCCGGTACGTCATGTGACACCGGAGATCACTAACCAATGGTTTTATACGGGTGATTTAGCCGTCGTCGATCCTGATGGCTATATCAAAATCATCGACAGGGAAAAAGATATCATTATTTCCGGGGGTGAGAATATTTCCAGCCTTGAACTGGAAAATGCTTTATCCAGTTACCCAAGTGTATTAGCGGTTGCTGTTGTGGCGAAACCCGATCCCTATTGGGGAGAAGTTCCCCATGCTTTTATTGAACTCGATGAAAATACAACAATCACGGAGCAGGAGTTAGACGATTATATTTGTACGGTAATAGCACGCTATAAACGCCCTAAAGGATATACTTTTTTAACTTTACCGCGAAATGCCAATGGCAAAGTTGTAAAAGATCAATTGA
The DNA here is from genome assembly GCF_001028135.1 of Xenorhabdus griffiniae. Classification (GTDB taxonomy): domain Bacteria; phylum Pseudomonadota; class Gammaproteobacteria; order Enterobacterales; family Enterobacteriaceae; genus Xenorhabdus; species Xenorhabdus bakwenae. The sequence continues at coordinate 130,692 of NZ_LDNM01000016.1, read as the reverse complement.
GAAAACGTGTCAAAGACTGATATACCCCGCATAAAGACAATAACGATAAATGAGTCCCCCGGACTTAATTTATATGTTTAAAGACGGTGCGATGACGTGCGGCCTTTCTGACGCCGGTAAATTGATCCCACTGCTTGCCAATTTCCCCATATGGCAATACATCGAGCAGGCTGCATCAATCAGGGACATCGCCATAGCCGCACCGCTACCCTCGCCAAGACGCAAATCTAAATGCAGGTAGGGTTGCAAATGCAAATATCGTAGCGCCAGCGCGGCACCTTTTTCTGCCGACATGTGGGAAGGAATGCAATAATCCCGTGCTATGGGGGATATCTGACAGGCGGCTAATGCGGATGCATAGGACAAGAAACCATCAAGTATCACAGGTACACCAGAAGCTGCCGCTCCCAGAATCACACCCGCCATGCCGACAAGTTCAAATCCGCCCACTTTTGCCAATACATCAATGGCGTTATTGCGATCTGGCTGATTGATGGCAATAGCCTGCTGCACAATGAACTGCTTATGTGCCAGCCGCTCAGAAGGAAAATTAGCGCCTAACCCAACCACATCACAGGGATTATTTCCTGTCAGGACACTGATCACCGCGGCTGCCGCAGTCGTATTGGCAATTCCCAGCTCACCAATACCCAATACCGTTATTCCTGCTGCAATACGCTGTTGCACCAGTTGTGCGCTTGCCAACAACAACATTTCAGCGTGTTCATAATCCATCGCAGCGCCTTTGGCAATATTACCGCAGCCCCGCGCGAGTTTAAGGGACAACATGTGTTCGATAGGATCACAATCGATGCCAATATCCACGGGCAAAACATGCGTTCCACTGTTTTTCGCCAGCACACAAACACCGGTTAATCCTTGCAACATATTGCGTGCCTGTATGGCTGTAACGTTTTTAGGTGAAATAGCCACACCTTCGTCATAGACGCCATGATCAGCACACATGACGATAATCTCTTTTTGCAGGTTTTGTAGACCAACAATGCCCGGCATGCCCGATAATTGTATCGCCAACGCTTCAAGACGCCCCAAACTTCCTAATGGCTTGACTAAGCTGTCAATGTGCTGTGCCGCTTTTTCCATATTTTCCCGATCCAGAGGTCGGATAGCATCGAGCAATGATTTTAGTGTCATGTTTATTCATCCCATGCCGAACGAGAAACAATCGCAGCTGATTATTCTCTCCTGATTGGCTTCGTTTATTGCCAAATCATCTATTGCCAGATCATTGCCAGCAAAAAAGCAATTTCCCCCACCTCAATGGAAGCCCCCAGCGTATCGCCCGTTTGTCCCCCAAGACGATAATTGAAATAGAGGGCAAGCCCGTAAACCACAAGCAATGACACCATCATTGCCGACAAGGTTTGCCAATTCCCCAGTGCCATCACCAATACAACACCAACCAACACGGTCAGCGTAGTCACAGAAAAGCTAATTTGGCCAATATAACTGCTTCCCATTCCCTCGCCTTCACGGGCGTCACGTTGCGCATACATTAAAAGCACCACGGCTGTACGTCCGGCAATCGATGCACAAGTCAACAAGACAAGCAAATACAAGGGGGGATGATAAGATAATTCAACAACAGCGAATGTTTTGAGGGCAAGACAGAAAATTAACCCGACTCCGCCATACGTTCCAAGCCGGCTATCGCGCATAATTTCCAGCATTTCTTTACGCTGGCGGGAGGAAAAAAGCCCATCACACGTATCCGCCAATCCATCTAAATGTAACCCGCCCGTCAATAAAACCAACGCCAGCACATAACCCACCGCACCGATATACATTCCCCCACCCGACTGGCTGATCGAAAGTGACACCAGGCCAGCCAGACCACCAACAATGAACCCAATCAACGGAAAATAAGGCACACCACGCCAATATTGGCGAAAATCGACGCCTGTCGCCCACTTTTGCGGGATCGGAAGCCGTGTCATAAACTGTAGTGTGGCCCAAAAAAGGTGTCGTTTCATTTAATCTTCACTCCAATGCCCGAAACCATCAGCCAGACTTCTTTAGCCGCTTGTGCCAGCTTTTGGTTAGCACGTCCAGCAATATCGACAAAATGGCGTGCCAATCGGTTTTCAGGTGTGATACCCATCCCCAACTCGTTGGTCACCAAATATACTGGCATCGGACACATCAGGCTGGCATCAATCAGGTCATCGATCTGGTGATGGATAACCCCCTCCAATGAGGCGAAATCAAGTTCATCGGGTGAGACACCACCCGATAAGTCAAACAACACGCTGGCAATTAATGTGGTCACACATTCTAGTATAACGCCCTCTTGGGGTTGGCGGTGCTGGCGGATAACAGAGCCTAAATCTTGATGGCCTTCCCAGGTTCGCCAATGTGTCGGTCGTCCCTGTTTATGCCGCTCAATACGCGCGGCCATCTCTTCATCGGTGACCTGTGCCGTCGCTATATATAACACCTGCTCGCACTGTTTAGCGAGCAGGTGTTCAGCGTAGCTACTCTTGCCGCTGCGGGCACCGCCTGTCACTAAAATCATGGCATCACTCCGCCAGATGAGTGTTCATGCATTAACTGATAAATCCGCGCGATATCCAGATGCTCACGCATACTGGCGGCCAACTTGTTGAATTGTTTTTCTTTATGCTGGCGGTAATTAAAGGCCACATTTTCCAGTGGAACATCGCCTTTTCTGATGCGCAATTGATTTAATAGTGGGCGGGTAAACGTGTTTTGATCGAACAAACCATGCAGGTAACTTCCCATGACCAAACCATCTTGAGCCACTGCACCATCAAACCCGTTTTTTTCCTCACGATTTCTTTCTTCGCCGTTGCGCCAATATATTTGGGCAAAAGGCGTTGCCTGCTGACCAAGCCGAGTGGTTCCCAGATGGATTTCATAACCCGCAATCGGTTGTTCGCTGCATAATTTCAGCATACCCGACAACGCAGGCATGACTACGCCCCTAACCTGTGCGGTCTGTTTTTCACTGGCAAAGTGGGTTTCCGTATCCAATAAACCTAATCCTGTCATTTGCGTTAAGCCGGATTCCACCCCATCCACAATCTGCTTACCTAACATTTGATAGCCACCGCAGATCCCGATAATCGGTACATTTTTCTGATGAGCCGTGATAATTGCCGGTTCAAACCCCTGAGTTTTCAACCATACCAAATCTGCCAATGTATGTTTGCTGCCGGGAAGAATAATCAGGTCGGCTTTCTGGAGTTCAGAAGGTTTGGAGACATAATGCAAAAACACATCCGGTTGAGCTGCCAGCGCATTGAAATCGGTGAAATTGGCGATATGGGGGTATTGGATGACAGCAATATCCAGACAGTTTCCTGTTTTTTGTTGCGGCCGATCATATTTACCCACCTGCAAAGCGACGCTGTCTTCATCTTCCAGATCAAGCTCCAGCCACGGTAATACCCCCAATATCGGGACTTGTGTCAAAGTTTCGATCTGATCGATCCCTGATTGCAACAAAGCGATATCACCGCGAAATTTATTGATGATCACGCCCTTAATACGGGCTTTTTCCGCCGGTTTAAGCAAGGCTAATGTGCCGTAGATGGATGCAAATACCCCGCCACGATCAATATCTGCCACCAAAATGACCGGCGCATCCACTAATTCAGCCATCCCCATATTAACAATATCGCGATCACGCAAATTGATCTCAGCCGGACTGCCCGCCCCTTCTAACACCATGATATCCGTTTCTGCTGCTAACCCGTTGTATGCCCTCAAAATCTGCTGGAGCAATTGGGGTTTATGTTCGTGATATTCCACCGCAGTCATGCTGCACATCACTTTCCCCATAAAAACCACCTGCGCCTTGCGATCGCTGGTGGGTTTCAACAATACAGGATTCATCCGTACATCCGGCGCAATCCCCGCAGCTTCCGCCTGAAATATCTGCGCTCGTCCCATCTCTTTGCCATCTGCGGTAATCCCAGAATTAAGCGCCATATTCTGTGATTTAAAGGGCGTACAGCGATAGCCATCCTGGGCAAATAGCCGACAAAATCCCGCCACCAGCACACTTTTGCCGGCATCAGACGCCGTTCCCTGAACCATCAGCGATAATGTCATTCTATTTCCTCTCTTATTTCATTGTGTCCTGTTTTTCCGCCACAGCAGTGCCAATCACCACCATCGGCATACCATTATCACTCACCTTGATAATGGCCAGTTTTTATTAACCAGAATCGTTGAAAAATAGGACAATCCCTGCATCCCCTCTTTTTCGCTGAGGGGTAGTGCGGCGAGATTATGCCAACCTTGTTCAGTCGGCAAAGTCGCATCAGCCATCATCAACGCATGTTCTAACAGATTGTGACGTTGCAGCAGGTCACGGATCAGAGGAAAACGCGAATAGATTTTCATCAGGACAATGCAGTCGTGATTGAGTAATGCTTGCTCTAAGACAGTTTCAGACGCGGTACAGGCAATGACAGCCAATGTTTGATCTTCCATCGCCAGTGGCATCGCACTGGCGGCGGCAATGGCAGAAAATGAGGTGATCCCCGGCACAATTTCCAGCCATGAGGGAGAAGTCATCTGTTGCGATACCAACCGCTGCAAAAGAAATACCCATGTACTAAACAGCATCGGATCGCCCAAAGTGATAAACCCCACTTTCCTGCCATTCGCCACTTCCTCTTTCAAGGCTTGCGCCACTTCATCCCACACCGCTTGTTTTGCTGCTATGTCGGCTTTCATTAAAAAGTGATAAGTGCAAACTTGAGTGTTCGGCGAAAGGTATTCTTCAATGATGGCGTGAGCGAGACTTCTGGCGCCTTTTTTTCCCGTCGGGGTATAGATCACATCAAGTTCAGAAAGAATACGCGCAGCCCGTACAGTAATCAGGTCACTGGCTCCCGGGCCAACGCCCATAACATACAGTTTTCCTGCTGTTGCTGTTTCGTTCATAACGCTTTCTCCTGCTCATTTAGCGCGTAAGCAAGGTGATCGACAAACATCTGCCGAATCATCGGGTTTTCCCCCAATCCCTGTAGCCAGGGGATCGCAACAATCCCCGCATTCTCCAACTGTGACTTCCAGGAGTCTTCTTCATTTGAAGCCATATCATTAGTGGCATGATCGCCGGCCACCAGCATCAATGGCATCAGATAAGCCTTGCGGATCTTTTGCTCTTTTAATCCCTTAATGATCAGAGGAAGTTCAGGATAGCTTTCGACCGCCCCTACCCGTGCCGGAAAATGGGAATGGCTCATCAGGTGATCCAGACAGGCGTAGGCAGAAAAAGCAGAGTGTGTTGTACCGTGTCCCATAAAAACGACACATTCATTCTCTGCCAACCGCGGAAGCTGGTGGCGCAGTGCCCGCATCAGTTGCAGGTAGTCATCAAAGTGGCTAAGCAGGGGCGTACCCAGCACCAACCGCTTAAAACGAGGACGAAATTTCTCAACCTCACGCCGCACTTTTTCATATTCATCGCCATTAATGATATGCAGGCATTGAACAGCAACATCGTGATAGCCTGCGTGATGCAGTCTGGTCAGTGCATCGTGGGGAGTATCAATGTGAATGCCATCGCGCTGACGCAATTTGCGAATGATCATGCCGGAGGTAAAGGCCCGAAAGAGTTTCCGGTCTGGAAACACCGAGGCTAATTGCTGCTCACAGGCTTCAATATTGTTTTTCAGCGTTTCGGGATAACTGGTTCCGAAACTTATCACCAATAATGCTTTTTTCATTTCGCTTTTCCTTATTGGTTTATTTACGTGCCAAAATCCGCCAATAACCGTGCCATCTCGTCCAATCCGTTGGCCTGCGTGATCCCCTCTCCGGCAAATTGCTGCCCCGGGCGACAGAGCACAATGCAGGGCAACCCGAGAGAAAGGCAGGGTTCCACTTTTTCCCTGAACCCGCCTTGCTCACCAGACTCTTTGGTTATGACAACCTCCGCCTGACAAAATTGGTAAAATGCCCGATTGAAATCGGCACTGAAGGGACCTTTCAGGGCAAAGATCTGATCGACCGACAAACCACAAGATTCACACAGCGCCAAAACGTCTGCGGTTGGCAATACACGGGCCAGCACTGTTTTTCCTGGCAGGTGCGCCACGTAGTCGGCCAATTGTTTACTGCCGGTGGTCAGCAAAATACGGTTTGCCAAACCGGTTGCTATTTCACACGCCTGCTTAATGGTTGCCACTTTATAGATAAGGGGATGTTCAACCGCATCAATATCGCTGGGACGGATATAACGAATGAGAGGGATAGCCAACTTTTGGCAAGCGCCGACAATGTTTTGACTCAGTCGTTCAGCATAAGGATGGGATGCATCAATCACCCTTTTTGTCCCTCGCTTTTGCAGATATTCGGCCATCTCTTCGGCCTCCATCCTGCCGGTAACAATTTCACCGCGGATCCCCATCGCCTGCTGTGCTCCCGCCGGCGTCGCCACTGACAAGCTATAATTTATGCCGGCAATATCCATCATCACACAAATCTGGCGGGCATCGCTCGTACCGCCAAAAATGTGAATCAATGGTTGTTTCATAGCTTGTATCCTCTCGGCGTGATCATCAGCCCATCACGGATATACGTTGACTGGTTGCCCACGATCACCAGACTGCGCATATCAACACGGGAAAAATCCATTGAGCCAAAAGTCGTCAGCCATTTATCCTCATGTTTGCGCCCGGCCGCTTTCACCACGCCAACGGGCGTTTCTGGCGATGTCCACGGCGCCATCAGGGAAAATGCCCGGGCCAGATGCTCTTCCCGTCCGCGACTGCGGGGATTATAGAAGCAGACCACAAAATCGGCTTCTGCCGCAGCCTGAACCCGCTTTTCAATAACCTCCCACGGGGTGAGCAGATCGCTTAGGCTGATATGACAAAAGTCATGCATCAATGGCGCACCAAGCAAGGCGGCGCAAGCCGTACTCGCCGTCACGCCCGCTACCAGCCGGACTTCTACCTTGCGCTTTTGCTGGCTGACCAACGCCAAAATCAAGCCAGCCATGCCATAAATACCCGCATCCCCGCTACACACTACCGCCACATTTTTACCCTGTTCGGCCAGCTCAATGGCTGTCTGGCAGCGTTCAATCTCTTTGCACATGCCGGTTTTGATAATTTCTTTATCGCCTACCAGTGGTTTCACCAGATGGGTGTAGGTTTTGTAACCCACCACGATGTCAGCCGCTTTCAAAGCCGCAATCGCCTCCTGCGTCATCATGGCTTCGCTGCCGGGACCGATTCCAATGACTGTTAACATGGATGCAATACTCCTAATGTGATGGTGACGCCCTGCTCACGCAGGGTATGACCAACCAGATGCCCTTGGCTCATTAGCCAGGCCACAGGTTGGGAGACACAGCCTATACCCACCGTTTTTCGCACAAATTCAGAAACCGGAAATGTCTGTTCACACTGGGCAAGCTGATTAACAGAGAAGATTTGGTAGGGAATTTGCCGCTCTTGGGCCAACTGGATTAACGCCGGTTCGTTTTTTTTCAGTTCAACACTGCCGACGGCTTTTAGCGCCAAAGATTCAAGGTGATGTTCCGCCAGATGGCGATCTAATAATTCTGCGAGCCGTTCCGCTTCCACTCCCCGCCGACAACCGATGCCTGCAACGATACGGCGCGGGATTAATTTAAAAGTCGGGATTGCCAGTGCCAGATGTGTCCGTTCATAGCTGATGTATACCAGAGCATCCAGCTCAGGCCGATCTTCCAGCGACTCAACGGGAATGAACCCACGCGTGTCATAGCGATCTTTTTCATCACTCAAGTCGGGATGCCACCAAATGCCGACCCGCTTGCCATTGACCAGCATTTGATTAACGGTTTTGACATTGGCACGGAAATTCTCCATTGTTCCATCAATTTCTTGCGATAACAGATCCAATGCGGCGACCTGGTTAACATCGGTTGCAGTGGTGATCACCGCCTGACCATCAAGAATAGCTGCGATCTGTTGTGCCAGCTTATTCGCACCGCCCATATGCCCCGACAATAAACTGATCGCAAACTGCCCTTTTTCATCCAGTACGACGACCGCCGGATCAGTCATTTTGTCCTTGAGCAACGGGGCGATAACCCGAATGGCGATCCCCGTCGCGCCAATCATGATCAACGCGCCATATTGGGTGAATGCCCTGCGTACCGTATTGGCAAAACCACCTTCAAATGCCCTGAACCCGCTGCCGACATCCATAACTTCACTCGTCACCCATTCCGGGGAAGTGAAACAATCCATTGCTAAATGGGTTCGCAAACGACGAGCCAACGCCATCCCCCCTTCTGTCAGGCAAAACAAGGCATATTCTTTGTCAGGTGACATTAAATCAGGCGCTACGGTATTCATGGCTGAACCTCGCATCGTACAGTTTCGAGTAGTGATACTCTTCGCCAAGAAAAGCGCCTACCAGGATCAAGGCCGTTTTACGAATGCCGGCGCTGTGTACCTGTTCAGCAATCGTCGCCAATGTCCCCCGCACTATCTGGCAATCCGGCCAGGTTGCCTTATAAACCACCGCAACAGGGGTTGCCTGTCCATAACCGCCCTGAACCAACCGAGCGACAACCTCTGTCATATTCTGTACCGAAAGGAAGATCGCCATTGAAGTTTGGTGAGCGGCAAAGGCCTCCAGCGTTTCCCGGGGCGGCATCGGCGTTCTGCCTTCCATGCGGGTGATAATCAAACTTTGCGCGACTTCGGGCACGGTGTACTCCACGCCCAACTGCGCAGCCGCCCCAAGAAACGAACTCACCCCGGGCACAGAAACAAAACCAATAGTATGATTTGCCAGTTCTTCGGCCTGCTCACGTATGGAGCCAAACAGCGATAAATCTCCCGTTTGCAGGCGAACCACCAATTTGCCCGCTTGCACGCCATTCACCATCAATTCCGTGATTTCCGCTAACGTCAATCTCGCACTGTCATGGCATTCGGCATCTGTACGGCAATAATCCAGTAACGCCCGATTAACCAGCGAACCGGCATAAATCACCACGTGCGCCTGACGTAATAATTGATAGCCTTTCAGGGTAATCAGGCTCTTATCCCCTGGTCCCGCCCCCACAAACCAGACTTTTTCAGTATCAAAACTGACGTTATCTATCTGTTCAGCGTTAATAGATTCAGGCATCATTCCGCTCCTCTTGACCGGATTTTTTCTGGCAGGACAACAAATAAGTGGGATTGTTGGGTTTGAAATAATGTCCCTGCCCGAGTGCCGTCAGTTCTCCCACCTGAATTTCACGCCCATCAAGCGCGGTCACCCGACAGGATTTCAGGTGCGATAATGCTTGCGTGAAGTTTTCCAGCAGGATAAAAGTCATGACTAAACGCCCACCTGAGTTCAGGTGCAGCAACGCCCAATCAATGATTTCTGTCAGATGCCCACCCGTTCCGCCAATGAAAATAGCTTCTGCGGTGCTGTCCAATGGCACAGGGGCCATACCAGACTGGATACGAACCCTCTGGCAGCCAAAATGCCGAACATTTTCAGCAAGCAGTGACAAGGCCTCTTCCTTGCGTTCAATGGCGAGAATATCCAATGCCGGATAGCGCAATGCCGCTTCAATACTGACGCTGCCCGTACCCGCACCAACATCGATAAAACGGCAGGCGTTTTCCAGCTCCAGTCGTTCCAATGCCAGCGCCCTAACCGTTTCTTTGGTCATGGGGATGCGATGACCACGCAAAAACAGTTCATCTTTCATTCAGGTTCACCCTTTAAAATCACCACAACATTCAGGCCATAATCAATGTTGCCGCGTTGCACGACCTGTTCCGCATACAAACAAATTATTTGCTCATGTTCATGGGATAAATTTTTGCCGATCACCATGCGACGTTGCTGCCCGCGCACCAGAATTTCTTGCGCAATCTGGTAAGGGCCAATGGCGTCATCCGTTACCATGGCGATTTTTTCGTGTTGCAATAGCCAGTCAAAATCCGGTTTGCGCCCGTGGCTGCTGGTGAGATAAATGTCGTTCATATCCAGCAAAATCCGGGCGCATAAATATTGGATTGAACTGATGCCAGAGATAATGCGGATATTTTGTCCAGAAAAATGCTCAATGATTCGTTTGCCGATGCCATAAAAGAGCGGATCACCCGAAGCCAGCACAATAATTTGCCGATGCTGATTCTGTTCAAGCCACTGCATCAATCCATCCACATCAGCATCCAAACGGCGGGTTTCCCCGTTGAAATGGGAAAATTCGGCGAGATGGCGCTTTCCGCCGACCAACACTTCCGCCTGTCTGATCGCTTCCAACGCCGCCAATGTTTGGTTTGCAGCGGCGCCGGGGCCAATACCAATAACAGTGATCATCGGCAATCCTCCATAAAATCCTTCACTATCGCGTCCACAGGCCGGTTGCAGCCCAACACCTGATTATCAAAAGAGAAGAGAATGGCATCACACTGCGGCTTACCACGGGCGAAACGTAGCATTTGGTCGATACGCCCGCAGATTTTCCGGGCAATTTGTTGGTACACGGCCTGCCAGCCCTGTTCTGCAATCAACTCAATGGCTGCTTCGGTGGTATCACATTGATCCACGGCCTGAATCAGTTCGAAAGGTGCCCCTATTAAGGCCAAATTGGCAATCAGCGTTTCCATGCGACCATCAGCAATATGGCTGTGGGTATGAAAGATACCGGCCGCGATTTTCACCAACTTGCCGACATGCCCTACCAGAACGATATGACGGAACTCCAGACGCACGGCTTCTTGCAACATATAACTGACAAAGTTACTCATTGTGACGACATAATTCGCATCAATACCCAACTGCTGACTGACAAAACGTTCACCGTGATTTCCCGGCACAAAAATAATGCGATCCAGCCCATCGGCACGTTTGGCTTCTAATTCCAGTGCCAGAGAACGTTTCCAGCTCTCTTCCGACATCGGCGTCACAATGCCTGTCGTGCCAATAACCGAAATACCTCCCTTAATCCCCAATCTGTCGTTATAGGTTTTCTTCGCCCGTTCCTCGCCTTCAGGGGCAAAGAGGATGATATCTGCCCCACGCTGCGGACCGATGACCTCCCGTACCGCTTCTTCAATGGTATGCCGTGGGGTTTTATTAATGGCTGCCCAGCCAATCGGCAAACCTACCCCCACCCGCGTTACCCTGCCAATGCCTTCATCGCCATCCAGTGTGATCACCCCGCTGTCATTCAGGCAGACACGGGCAAAAATCAACATACCGTGGGTTGCATCCACATCATCGCCGCCATCTTTACGGATAGCGGCAACCGCCTGCTGTCCCTCAATCAAGGGCTGTTCAACATTCAAGACCAGGGTGACACCTGAAGGTGTGACAATCGAAACCTGATGAATAATCTGCTGACGCAAGATCATCAATGCCGCAACCCTGGCAGCGGCTGTGGCACAAGACCCCGTGGTGTAGCCCTTGCGATACTGCTTGCCCCGATGCCAAACCGTTCCGAGGCTATTGGCTTGTGTATCACTGATTTCATTCATGCCTGACCTCCGGCATCCGGTACAGAATGGCGTTGATAATGGCGGCGGCAATATTGCTGCCTCCCTTGCGCCCTTTTGCTGCAATGCAGCTTAATCCGCGATTGATCAGGGCATTTTTTGATTCCTCTGCGCCAACAAACCCAACAGGCACACCAACGACTGCAATGGGTGCAAATGGGTGTTCCAGCAACCGAAACAGCGCAGTCGGGGCGTTGCCAAAGACAAAAATCTTCTCCCCTGCTTCTTGCAGAGCCAGATCGACGGCGGCCATTGAACGTGTGATTTGCTGGTTTTTTGCCATTTGAACGGCGCGGGGATCGCTGACATAACAACGGCACTCGCTGCCATACTGAGCCAGGCGCGTTTTATTGATGCCAGATAGCACCATTGTTGTATCGGTATATAACGTACAGCCACGCAAGATACCGTCACGAATGTGGCGCAAAACATGCGGGGAAAAATAGAGAATATCAAGCCAGTCAAAATCAGCGGTGGTATGGATCACCCGTTTGATCACGGCTTCTTGATCCGCGTCCACAAAACGATAATCAGGCCGCGATTCAAAAATAAGCTGGCTGATAATATCAAAGCTATTTCTTTCGATCTGTTGGGGTTGTCGGATGTAATCGCTCATGCTGTTCCCTCCTTATATCATCACACTGACCAGGCTATGCAGCAGCGCAAACAGCAACAGCGCTATCACGGATGCCACCACCATCATCTGAACAGACTGTGGGATATCATCAGGCGTGACTTCACGCCAGGCATCACCCATCCACGGTTTTTCGACAAGTTGATTAAAGTAGACATTCGGCCCGCCAAGACGGATACCCAATGCCCCTGCTACAGTGGCTTCCGGCCAGCCACTGTTGGGGCTACTGTGTTGGTAGCGATCACGCCAGCCAATGTGTAACGCCTGCCGAAAATCCAAACCCTGCCATTTCGCGGCCATTGCCAGCAGAAGCCAACCCAAACGGGCAGGCAGCCAATTCGCCACATCATCCATACGTGCCGAAAACATCCCCAGCGCCCGATAGTGAGGCGTTTTATAGCCCACCATGGAATCCAGGGTATTGATTGCCTTATAAGCCATAGCAAGTGGAGCACCGCCGAGCATTAAGAAGAACAATGGAGCAATCACGCCATCCACGCTGTTTTCTGCCACGGTTTCAATCGTGGCCCGGCTGATTTGGGGAGGGTGCAATTGGCCGGTGTCCCGACCGACAATTTTGCCAAGCTGTTGACGGCTGGCAGCTAAATCTTCCTGACGCAATGCCTGATAAACGGCATTTGCCGCCTCGTCTAAGCCACGTCCTGCCAACACGGTATAAATCAGCCAAATTTCAACCAAACATCCCAGCCAGAACGTCACGCCATAAACCAATTGCAAAACCCAATAGCTCGCCAGCCAGACACTCCCTACGACCACCAGCCATAACAGTACGCCGCCCCATGTCAAATCGGTTTCAGTTTGGCAAATCCGGCGAATAAGCTGCTCAGTTTGGTTGGTCAGCTGCCCCATCCAGCGCACAGGGTGCGGCCAATGGGGAGGATCACCCAATTTCCTGTCCAGAATAAAAGCCGTAAACCACAATAAGATGGTCATAACAGCCTCCGTGCCATCATCAGCCAACGCTGGAGCAAATGGGGGCGTTGGGCAAAATGAATATGCAGATAGCTCGCCAGGGTATTGCCATTCTGGTAGCCTCCCTGCCAGCTTTTCTGCACGGTTTTTAATGTTTCTTTTGGATCACACCATTTAACACACTGAAAAACGGGGGGTTGGGTCGTGATAAAATCCGAGTAATGGAATTCATGCCCGCGCAACGTTTCCCCTTTTGCCACGAAAGGCGTATCACACATTGCCGTAGCTTCGCAGTAACCAAAGCGTTGCAGGTGATCTCCCATCTGGCTTTCACCGGCAATCAACCCCACCATGTCATGGCGTACACCATCGGCATCAATCAGGGTATCGCCGAGATACATCAAGCCACCGCATTCCGCATAAATGGGAATATCTTTGTGCTGCGCCTGACGTAATGCCAAATGCATGGCGTGGTTGGAAGAGAGGGATTGGGCATAAATCTCAGGGTATCCCCCGCCCAAATAGATCATCTGGCATTCAGGTAACCGATGATCATGCAGGGGACTGAACCGTTTGATAGTCACACCGGCTTTTTCCAGCAACAACAGGTTATCAGGGTAATAGAAGTGGAAGGCCTCATCTTCTGCCAGAGCCAGCGTTAAGCCTTGCCCCATCACAGGATCGACAAGGGCATTAATATTGCCTTTTGGCAAGGAAGATAGCTGAGTTAATGTCAGCAACTTATCCAAATCTACTGAGGCTTCGATTTGTTGAGCCAGACGAGTCCAGCACTCTTCGCGTTGGCTGACTTGTTCTTGCGCAGAGATCAACCCAAGATGGCGGGAAGGCAGGGTAACCTCTGGCATCACCGGCAGCCGCCCCAAAACAGGAATACCACAATAGCCTTCAATGGCCTGTTTTAATAACTGAAAATGGCTATCCCGATTGACGCGATTGAGCAGTACTCCCACAATATTGACTGCGGGATCAAATTGCTGAAACCCCATCACGGTAGCCGCAATCGAGGTGGAAACCGCCTTACCGTCCACCAATAAAACTACCGGACAGCCAAGTTGCTTTGCCATTGCCGCACTACTGCAATAGTTGGGATCAGTACCATAGCCATCATATAACCCCATCACCCCTTCAATGACGCCAATCTCTTTATCAGCCATAGCGTGGTTAAATAAACCATTCAGGATCGGTTCGGGGAGCATAAAGGCATCAAGATTACGTGAAGCGACGCCCGTCACAGCACGATGCCAGCCACCATCCAGATAATCAGGCCCGATTTTAAACGGCTGTACCCGTAATGAACGGTTCATCAAGGCACGCAGGATGCCTAACGTAGCGGTGGTCTTGCCACATCCGCTACCTGTACCGGCAATAACAAAAGCATGTTTCTGTTGCATGTGCTTACCCCAAAACATTTAAATTCTGTATTGGTGTTAAAATTGGCATTCGTTTTAAATCTGCAACGCAGATTCCCATTCATTGATATTTATCAAATAAACGTCTTTTAGTTCGTTTTCGACAAAACAATTAATATTCAATGAATAATATTGATATCCACAAATCTTTTATTTTGCAACAAATAAGCAACTTAACAAAAAGCATTGTCACAATATTAATTGAGCATAGAAAATAAAACAGAGAAACGAACTCACTCCAAAATACACATTTTTAATTTTTAATAAAAACACCCCTTATTACTTTTGTGATCTTGTTCATGATTATTGATTTTTAAATGCTATTTTTATTTACAGCGAAACAAAAACTAATACACAACCACTAAGCCAACAATTGAAAACAAAACTTAACTTATTGAATTTATAATAAAAATATTAATACAATAAAGAAACTTTCATATGGATATATATTTTCTATAAACAAGTAAATTCAATTTTAAAATGATTAACATTTAAGAATAAAAATATTGATATAAATCAACTTTACTTATCCCGCATTAAAGTAATAATGATAAAAATCTGAAATAAATATAACGCCACCCATAAGAATAAGAAAAACAATCCATAAAGTGATAAATAAAAAACAGAACCTCACTACCCTGATAAAAATATAGCTCTCCCTTTGATAATTTATATTTTAATTCCATAGAGGTAACCCAATGAATAAAGGCAATGTATGGTTAGTGGGAGCCGGCCCTGGTGATGCAGGTTTAATCACGGTCAAAGGATTGCGCTGTATTCAATCTGCGGATGTCATTGTTCATGACCGTCTTGTCAATTCTGAACTTATAGCCCAAGTATCAGATCACTGTGAAATTATCAATGTTGGCAAAGAACATGATTACCATCCCATCCCACAAGAAGAGATTAATCAAATTCTGGTCAGGCATGCACAGGCGGGAAAACGGGTTGTTCGCTTAAAAGGCGGCGATCCCTATGTTTTCGGGCGCGGCGGAGAAGAAGCGGAAGTGCTGGCACAACATGGCATTAAATTTGAAGTCATTCCGGGGATCAGTGCCTCAATTGGTGGACTGGCCTATGCCGGCATTCCCGTCACCCACCGCAATTATGCATCGAGTTTCCACGTTGTGACCGGACACACTTCTCAAGGTAACGAACAACAGAATTGGGAGATACTTGCCCAATTGGAAGGAACATTGGTTATTCTCATGGGGATGACCCGCCTGATGGAGATCTGCCAACAGTTGATGCTATATGGCAAATCCCCCACAACCCCTGCGGCGGTGATCATGTACGCCAGCCACCCCAAACAAAAGAGTGTTATAGGCACACTGGAAACGCTGGCTGCAAAAGCAGAAGAACAGGATCTGCACGCACCCGCACTGATTGTGGTTGGTGATGTCGTCAATTTAGGGACAAGGCTCTCCTTCTCTCCCACTGATGGAGCAATCCATGAGTGAACATGGCGGCAATATCATCGGCATTGCCCAACAATATGGCCTTCCAGCTAATGAGCTGATTGATTTCAGTGCCAATATCAATCCGTTAGGGGCGCCAGAACGGGTTAAGGCGTTGATCAAAAATAGTCTTGCTGACATCGAAAAGTACCCAGATGTGGAATATCGCCGCTTGCATCAGGCGATCGCAGAGACCCATCAATGCGATTACAACTCAGTAATAGCCGGCAATGGTGCAACAGAACTGATCTATGCCATCACCCGTTATCTCAATCCCAAACGGGCCTTGCTGCTTATCCCGGGATTTGCTGAATATCGACGAGCCTTGCAGCAAATTGGCACAGAAATTATCGACTATCCACTAACAGAGGACGCCGGGTTTCAACCTGATTTACGCCTGTTGGATACACTTTCCACAATTCAACCCGATTGTGTTTTTATCGCTACGCCCAATAATCCCACCGGATTAATGCCGGACAACCCGTTTATGCAATCACTGGTGGAATATTGTGAACAGCAAGGAATTTCGCTGATTGTCGATGAATCCTTTATTGATTTTCTCCCTGAGAATCGCGGGTTGATTCCGCAAGTTACGGTCACCAGACATCTTTATGTATTGCGTTCAATGACCAAATTCTTTGCCATTCCCGGATTACGCTTAGGCTATTTAGTCAGCGGAAATATGGCCGGGATTGCAGAGATGAAAAATCGACGTGAACCGTGGTCAATGAATGCCTTTGCTGCACGGGTTGGTGAGATTTTATTTGATGAACATGACTATATTGCTGCAACACATCAATGGCTGACATCGCAGCAACATTATCTCGCGTCTCAGCTTTCAACTTTCCCTGAACTGACTGTCTGGCCGCCATCGGCTAATTTTCTGTTCTTTCGCTGTGATAAACCCGATCTGGATTTATGGCATGCTTTACTTACACGTCGGTTGTTAATTCGCCATTGTGAAAATTATGCCGGATTAGACGAGCGTTACTATCGTATAGCCGTGCGCAGTGAGTGGGAAAATCAGCGCCTAATTGCAGCGATGCAACAGGTTTTTGCCTATGGCTGAAGCCGCTTGTCCCGCTTCCTGCGGAGAACTGCTGCAAGGGTGGTTGTTTGGGGGGGAAAAGTTAATCTCCTGCCCGATTAATTGGTTCAGTTGTGTTGCTGTCAGTGAAGGTATTCCCATCCCCCAGGAACGGCCACGTATGCGCCAGATGGTCAATGTACTGCTGGATTACTGGCAGGAGCCACCAGAATTGACTGCTGGCTTGCGGATTGAATATCAATCGACCATTCCGATCGCCAAAGGCATGGCCAGTAGTACAGCGGATATTGCCGCTACCGCCCAGGCCACTGCCAGATTATTGGGCAAGTCACTGGAAAGCACCGAGCTTGCGCAACTCTGTGTCAAACTGGAACCCACTGACAGCACGATCTTCAAACCATTAACCTTGTTTGACCATCTCACCGCCCAAACTCAAATTCCCTTCGACTGGCAACCGGATATCGATATTTTACTATTGGAAAGCCCACAAACTATTTTGACAGAAGAATATCACCAACAGGATCATCATCCACAATGGCGGGATAATGCCCCTTTATTCCAACAAGCCTGGCGGCAATTTCATACAGCGAACCAACGGCATGACTATTACCGCCTGGGGGAAGCTTGCACATTAAGCGCTATTGCCAGCCAATCGATATTACCGAAACCCTGTTTTGATCAACTGCGGGATTTGGTCGAGCAAACGGGTATCTATGGCCTGAACGTTGCCCATAGCGGCAGTGTCGTTGGCCTGTTATTCGATTCACATCGCCATGACGTCAATTACCTGCGCTGGTGGCTGTGTCAAAAGAAGATTTCTGAGCACTATCCGAAAATTCACCAGGTTAAACTGATTGCGGGGGGTATTCGCTGAAATCTATACCAATCCAACTTCAGGATGCGTGTTATATTTCCCCAACCGTTTGTGACGAACAGGGAACCGTCCTTATCCAGCCAGGAAAAAACGTGAAATTAGGCACCCGAATGGTGTAATTTTTTGAGTTGTAAAATAACAGGAATACCATGAGAACACAGAAAAAATGTATGGGTTACGTCGCTATCGTTGTAGATGATTATGATAGGGCTATCGATTATTACACTAATAAATTGGGATTTACGTTGGTAGAAGATACGCCACAGCCAGGAAAAAGATGGGTTGTTGTCACCCCAAATCCTGAAAGTGACTGTAACTTACTGCTGGCCAGAGCCTCTAATGAAAGGCAAGAAGCGTTTATTGGTAACCAATGTGGTGGACGGGTGTTCTTATTCCTGCAAACTGACGACTTTTGGCGTGATTATCACAAAATGAAAGAAAATGGCGTCCATTTCTGTGAAGAACCCCGTCAGGAAGAATATGGTATGGTAGTCGTTTTTGAAGATATTTATGGGAACCGTTGGGATTTATATCAGAACGCGACTGTTTAGAGTTAATCAATAAATATTACTCTTAGCCCAATTATATTGGGCTATACCAATATAATTTCAAGGTGCGTGTTATATTTCCCAGCGCAGCGGGGAAATATAAGGCCTCGCGTCGTCTTGCGGATGGCAACTTGAAGTTTATCGCGTATAACATTATTTCAATGAGCAGTATAATTTTTAAATCAAACTTACATTTTTTATATTTTATCCTGCATATCAATGTGTTTAGAATGGCCGCAGTCATCATATATATGACTCATGCCAAATAACAACAAATTTCAACCACAAGGAGAAAATCCCCACAATTATATTGTGGATCATAGAAAAAACCAAAAATAAATTAACCCTTTAAAAATAAACACAAAATTAAACTTTAACCAACATTTAAAATAGGATAATACCTTATGAGCATAATCAATATAAATATAAGTGGTAGTAGTGACATTACAATCATAAACAATACCCCATCTAACCCAGAACCACTCATTTACAATACAGACACACCCGCATCAGAACCTCTTACCGTCAATCCTTATAGGGATATGACAATAGAGCCACACTCTTCTATTGAGGCAATAAGAATTGATACGCCAATTATTCCCGAAACCCGCCCCAATTATTACGTAGCCAATTCTGGCCCCGCATCATCAGTTAGAGCCGTTTTTTATTGGTCTCACTCTTTCACATCAGAATGGTTCGAATATTCTGCTATCACAGTGAAAGCCGGGGAAGACGGCATATTACAATCACCGAGCAACTCTGTGTATTACAGCAAGGTCGTCATTTATAACGAAACCGATAAACGCGCCTTTGTTACTGGATATAATAAGTAACAATATGAAAAAACATTTATAACTCATAGAGTTTAATTTAATTATTCTCTAACTAAAGCACTATTTAACTAAAGCACTATTTAACTAAGGAACTAAGGTAAAATAAAATTATGAATACCACACCGATTAATGTATCTGAAAATGACACATTGCCTGTACTCACTGACGTCATGCTTATCGTGCCTTATACCACCTCTACCCCCGATTATGAATGGGATATGTCATCAATAATAAAGGATGCCATTATTGGCGGCGTAGGGTTTATTCCAGGAGTAGGTTCCGCAATGTCTTTCCTGTTAGGGCTATTTTGGCCGCAACAGAAAGATAATACCTGGGAGCAAATCCTCCAAAAAGTAGAGCAAATGATAGAGAATGCTGCTCTACAAACGATTAAAGGAATACTTAATGGAGATATACAAGAAATCAAAGGAAAAATGGAACATGTGCAATACATGCTGGAAACCTCGCCTGGCAGCCAGGAAAGCCATGACGCCTATATGTTCCTGGCTAGATATCTGGTGAGTATCGATGAAAGATTCAAGTCTTTTGATAATAAAACAAACTACCAGATCCTGCCGATGTACACTAACACGGTTATGTTACAGATCCCTTATTGGAAAATGGGGATAGAAAAGAAAAATGATATTGGGCTGACCGATATTGAAGTCAATGAGTTAAAACAACTTATCGACACATTGGTTGACAGAGCCAGAAACTATATTCATACGATGTATACTAATGAATATAATAATGCCATAAATACATCAACAGCAGAGAGTGTCACTAATAATTTATTGTCTGTAAGAGGGTATTGTTTATTACACGGTTTAGAGTGTATTGAGTTAATTGAACATCTACAAAATAATAGCCTGGAAAGTGGTTTTAATCCTAAAACTATCAGTTATTCAACCGTATTTGATCGTCCTACTAACAAAACGAGAATTCAGGCTCTGACAGAAGACGATCAAATGCAGGAACCCTTCAAGCCCTCTTTAATCGACGGTAAATACAATAAAATAAAATCATTGCTTGGCTATGTACGAAGAATCGGCAATGCCCCCAGAGTGGGTGGTATTCAAATCACATTTGCCAACGATTCATCCTATACACTCGGCACCGTAACATCAGAAACGAGTTCTATTGAACTCAATGATAGTGTTATCGAAAGGTTGGAAGTATGGGGCAATGGCGCGGTTGATGAGGCGTTATTTACGTTAAGTGATGGGCGTCAACTCAGAGTCGGTGAACGCTACGCGACAAAATACAGAAAATACGCTGTTGATGGCCACTATATTGCAGGGCTGTACTTAGCCAGCGATGAACCTTCACTTGCTGGTCAGGCCGCAGGTATTGCCGTTTCATACCATATGTTAGCTGATAAAAAATAATACCGGCTAATAGAATTTGAGTTGTAAATAAGCCCCTGGTTACATAGCTAATTATGTCGCCGGGGGCCGTTTTTTCTCGTCATATATTCCAGTTTCACCTCGCCATGAAAATCAACAAATCATAAAAACCAAACATATGTTTGCAGTTTCCATAGAACAATCCAACACACTGTTTTAAGAGAGATTCTAACAGAATAAAATATAGTTGACTCACTTGATGTATTTAGTTACCTGATTTTCATCAATTTTTCAGCATAATATTCGAGACAAACATCACATTTTTATGTTATTTACTGGCTTTACCAATCTTACGATCATATTCTCATAATGAGAAAGAAATATAAAAATAGCCTTTACTGTCTGTCAGATATGACATAAAACATCAGTGCAAAAAAACAACCAAAGGTATGATATGTCAAAAAGGGAAAACCAGATATTGCAACTTCTAAAGCGTGATCCTTTCATTCAGCAACAAGAAATTGCTGATATTCTCGGAATCAGTCGCTCATGTGTTGCAGGGCATATTATGAACCTAAGTAAAAAAGGTTATATTAAAGGCAAAGGGTATATTTTATCTAACGATGTTTATACTGTGACTATTGGTGCAGCGAATATAGATTTAACAAGCTATACCTCAGCCAAATTAATTTATGAAGATTCCAACCCAGGGAAAATTATTTCTACACCAGGGGGTGTAGGAAGAAATATCGCTCAAAATATTGCATTATTAAAAAATGAAAGTTATTTAATTTCCGTTATCGGTAACGATTCAAACGGCAACGCACTGTTTGATCATACAAAATCGGCCGGTGTTAATGTTAACTATTTCTATAAATTAGATGGCGAAAAAACTTCAATCTGCAATTCTGTTATCGATGAAAATGGAAAGTGTGTCGTTACTGTTAATGATATGGGCATTCTGGAAAAATTAACGCCTACGTTATTATCTCAAGCTAAATCTTTAATTCAGCATGCTAACGTGTTAGTTATTGACTGTAATTTAACTGAAGAAGCCCTAAAATGGCTATTTAATCATTCCGGTAATGTCCCAATTTTTGTTGACACGGTTTCAAGATCCAAAGCATCCAAAATTCGCCATTTCCTATCGCATATTCATACTTTAAAACCCAATCGAACTGAAGCAGAAATCCTTAGTGGCATAAAAATTGAAACCCAAAAAGATGCCGCTGATACGGCACACTGGTTTCATCAGCATGGCGTCCAGCGCTTAATTTTGAGTATGGATACAGAAGGTGTTTATTACAGTGAAATGGATAATACATCAGGATGTTCAAGTGCAATCAATACCAATATTGTTAATGCCAATGGCGCGGGTGATGCCATGATGGCTGGCCTTGTACATTGCTGGTTAGAAGGCATGGAACTGAAAGAAAGTATCCGCTTTGCACAGCAATGTTCAGCATTAACACTCTCTTCGGAACATATTGAGATACTTCCTAAGAACCGTATATATTTTTGAATGACAAAATTAGAACCACTTGATATATACCAATCCAACTTTAGAATGCGTGTTATATTTCTCCGCGCAGCGGGGAAATATAAGGCCTCGCGTCGTCTTGCGGATTGCAACTTGACGTTTATCGAGTAGATGAAACTGGATTTAGTGGCACTGGAAATTTATATCAACTTTGCAGGAAAATGGGGGGCATGGTCATTATTGGTGGTTGTGACCTTCACGATTGTTGTTCACCTTAAACATATCAAAGCGAATGTGGCAATTGCCCGTTAAAAAACGCGCTGTCCGGTTAGCCGGACAGCGCGTTTGACTGGTTTTAATCAAGAAATGATTATTTATGCGTATGCGGACGCATTGCCGGGAACAGGATAACATCACGGATGGTGTGGCTGTCAGTAAACAACATCACCATACGGTCGATACCAATCCCTAAGCCTGCTGTTGGCGGCAAGCCGTGCTCCAACGCAGTAATATAGTCTTCATCGTAGAACATCGCTTCGTCATCACCCTGATCTTTCTGGCGAACCTGCTCTGCAAAGCGCTCGGCCTGATCTTCCGCGTCGTTCAGCTCCGAAAAGCCATTACCAATTTCACGGCCACCGATGAAGAATTCAAAACGATCCGTAATGAATGGGTTGTCATCGTTACGGCGTGCCAGCGGAGAAACTTCTGCCGGATATTCTGTAATGAATGTCGGCTGGATCAGGTGACTTTCCGCTGTTTCTTCAAAGATTTCACACTGAACACGGCCTAAGCCCCAGCCCTTTTCAACATCAATGCCCAAGGATTTCGCTATAGCAACCGCTTTGTCCATATCATCCAGATCGGCCATGTTGGTTTCTGGACGATATTTGCAAATCGCTTCTTTCATGGTCATCTTGGTAAAAGGCTGACCAAAATCAAATGCCTGTTCGCCGTATTTCACCGATGTTGTACCCAGTACTTCTTGAGTCAGGGTACGGAACAGTTCTTCGGTCAGTACGATCAGATCCTGATAATCCGCGTAAGCCATGTAGAGTTCCATCATAGTGAACTCTGGATTGTGGCGCGGGGAAACACCTTCATTACGGAAGTTGCGGTTGATTTCGAAAACGCGCTCAAAACCACCGACTACCAAACGTTTCAGGTACAGTTCTGGCGCAATGCGCAGGTACATGTCAATATCCAGCGCGTTATGGTGCGTAATGAATGGACGCGCACTTGCCCCCCCAGGGATCGCTTGCATCATCGGCGTTTCAACTTCCATAAAGCCTTTTTGGATCATGAAGCTGCGTAATGCCGACATCACGCGGGAACGGATCTGGAATGCCTTGCGTGATTCATCGTTCGAGATCAGATCCAAATAACGCTGACGATAGCGAGTTTCCTGATCCGCCAAGCCGTGGAATTTATCCGGCAGTGGACGCAATGCCTTAGTCAGCAAGCGCAACTCAGTACAATGGATAGAAAGCTCACCCGTTTGAGTTTTGAACAGCTTACCGCGTGCGCCTAAAATGTCACCCAAATCCCATTTCTTGAACTGCGTGTTGTAAATACCCTCCGGCAGATCATCACGGGAAACGTAGATCTGAATGCGTCCCCCCATGTCTTGCAGGGTGGCAAAAGAGGCCTTACCCATGATGCGACGAGTCATCATACGACCAGCAACGGTCACTTCGATGTCAAGCTCTTCCAGTTCTTCCTTAGTCTTGTCATCATATTTGGCATGCAGATCTGCGGAAATGTTTTCACGACGAAAATCATTTGGGAAAGCAATGCCATTGCTGCGCAAGGCAACCAGTTTTTCACGGCGCGTTTTCAGTTCGTTATTTAAATCAGGAGCCTGTTCAGCGCCTTGTTGTTGTTGTGACATTTGAGTTCCTCATAGGCCAGCTTTTAAGCTTGCTTCAATGAATTTGTCCAGATCCCCATCCAGCACAGATTGTGTATTGCGGGTTTCTACACCAGTACGCAAATCTTTAATGCGGGAATCATCCAAAACGTAAGAGCGAATCTGACTGCCCCAACCGATGTCCGATTTGTTATCTTCCATTACTTGTTTATCAGCATTCTTCTTCTGCATTTCCAATTCGTACAGTTTCGCTTTCAACTGTTTCATCGCTTGGTCTTTGTTTTTATGCTGAGAACGGTCTGTCTGACATTGGGTGACAACACCCGTCGGTACGTGGGTGATACGTACTGCAGATTCGGTTTTGTTAACGTGCTGACCACCCGCACCAGAGGCACGATATACATCAATACGTAGATCAGCCGGATTGATCTCGATATCAATATCATCATCCACTTCTGGATAGATAAAGGCAGAGCTAAATGATGTATGGCGGCGACCACCTGAATCAAAAGGACTTTTACGTACTAAACGATGGACGCCCGTTTCTGTACGCAACCAACCGTAAGCATATTCACCCATGATCTTGATGGTGGCAGATTTCAGACCAGCAACATCACCATCAGACTCTTCAATAATCTCTGTCTTGAAGCCTCTGGATTCTGCCCAACGCAGGTACATACGCATCAACATGCTGGCCCAATCCTGTGCTTCTGTGCCACCAGATCCCGCCTGAAGATCCAGATAGCAGTTTGCGCTGTCATATTGACCAGAAAACATGCGCCGGAATTCAAGTTGGCCTAACTTCTCTTCCAGCTGTTCCAACTCAACGACGGCTTCATTGAAGGTTTCTTCGTCATCAGCTTCAACGGCTAATTCCAGCAGGCCGTTCACATCTTCCAATCCCTGGGTCAGCTGATCAATAGTTTCTACGATGCTTTCCAGTGATGAACGCTCTTTACCCAACGCCTGTGCCCGTTCCGGTTCATTCCAGACATCAGGCTGTTCGAGTTCAGCATTGACTTCTTCTAAACGTTCTTTCTTGGCATCATAGTCAAAGATACCCCCTCAGAACTGCTGTCCGCTCAGACAGGTCCTGAATGTGATTTTTTACCGGATTAATTTCAAACATATTTCGTGTCTTATACGTTGTGTATTATGAATAAACGATGGTCGCATGGATATTTTCGAACCGTGTATTGTAACGGATCTATCAAGGGGTTTATAGCCTTCATCTTTTAAATGCAACTGGAAAACCGAAGTTCATTCACCAGGGCCAAATATGCTGGATCAAAAGCTGAACATCACGTTTACCACGAAATTCGTTAATATCCAGTTTATAAGCCAATTCTACCGTTTTGATACTGTTATCCGGCCAGCGACTGACATCAATATTAAATGCAATGCCATCTAACATTGGCCCACCATTTAATGGTTCAAGCATGACTTTCAAGTGCTTTCCACCCACAATACGCTGCTGCAGTAGCTTGAATTTGCCGTCAAAAACCGGTTCCGCAAATGCCTGCCCCCACGGGCCGCCATCACGCAGAATTTCAGCAATTTCCAGCGATAATTCTTCCAATGCTAATTCACCGTCGCTCCAGATTACCCCTTCAAGTTGGGCGATATCCATCCAGTCTGCGACCAGTTCGGAAAAAGAGTGCTGAAAGAGGTCAAATTTGTCTTGTTCAATCGACAATCCCGCGGCCATCGCATGACCACCAAATTTCAACATCAGTCCGGGGGACAGAGTATCAAGACGTTCAAGTGCATCCCGCATATGTAAGCCATTAACGGAACGCCCAGAGCCTTTCAAAGTTCCATCGCCCGCCGGAGCAAAAGCAATAACCGGACGATGAAAACGCTCTTTAATACGTGAGGCCAAAATACCCACCACCCCCTGATGCCATTCGGGATGGTAAATGGCTAATCCGTAAGGTAACTGGGTATGGGTTCGCTCGATTTTATCGCAAATCAGCAAGGCCTCTTGCTGCATACCTTGTTCGATTTCCCGGCGGGTTTGGTTTAAGCCATCCAGTTCACAAGCAATCTGACGGGCTTGTGCCATGTCATCGGCCAGTAATAACGCCACCCCAACGGACATATCATCCAGACGTCCGGCGGCATTTAATCGTGGTCCCAACGCGAACCCCAAATCACTGGCGGCCAATTTTGTCGCTTCCCGTTTGGAAACTTCGAGCAGCGCCCGTATTCCCGCACAGCAACGCCCTGCCCGAATGCGATTGAGTCCTTGATATACCAGAATGCGGTTATTGGTATCGAGAGGAACCACGTCAGCCACTGTACCCAATGCCACTAAATCCAGCAGCTCTGCCAAATTAGGTAATGGAATACCTTGTTGCTCAAACCATGCCAGGTTGCGCAATTCAGCCCTGAGTGCAGACATCAGATAAAATGCCACACCAACCCCTGCTAACGCCTTAGAAGGAAAAGCGCAGTCAACTAAATTAGGATTAATCATGGCATCTGCGGCGGGCAGTATTTCGCCCGGTAAATGGTGATCAGTGACGATCACCTTGATGCCATGTTGATGTGCCGCAGCGACACCATCATGGGATGAGATCCCATTATCCACGGTGATAATCAGATCTGCGCTTCTTTTGACAACTTCATCAACCACCTGAACGCTTAATCCATAACCATCTTCAAAACGGTTTGGCACAAGATAATCAAGGT
This sequence comes from Xenorhabdus griffiniae, assembly GCF_001028135.1. Classification (GTDB taxonomy): domain Bacteria; phylum Pseudomonadota; class Gammaproteobacteria; order Enterobacterales; family Enterobacteriaceae; genus Xenorhabdus; species Xenorhabdus bakwenae. Next base: position 104,038 of record NZ_LDNM01000016.1, on the reverse strand, counting down.
TACGATATCCCATGGCACGCAAAGCGCGGATACTCAAAGCGGTACTGGTTGCCCCATCTGCATCAAAATCGCCAACAATGACAATACGCCAATGTTCATATAATGCAGTGATCAACAAGGCAACTGCCTGCTCAATGCCATTGAGAGACTGGTAATTGAGAAGTCCCTTTGCACTACGCTCCAGTTCATCAGCTTGAAGTATGCCACGCATAGCATATAAACGGCGCAATAATGGATGGATATCCTTGGGAAGATGGTTAGGATCCGCCACCGGTCGGCGGCGGAGTTGTATTTCTCTACTCACAGTTTCTTATTCACTGATTTTTTATTCACGCGTTTTTGTATTCACTGAATGGAATGCCTGAACGATTTCGATCATTCACCGTCATGCTCTAATTCAGCCTGCAAATCTTTGGGTGACAAGTACCCACCGAGTACTTTGCCATTTTTTAGGACAATCGCTGGTGTACCCTGGACGCCAAACTGTAAGCCCAGCTGATATTGTTTTTCGATGTCGGTCTTACATGCCTTAATTGGGGAGACATTTTCGCCTTTAAAAGCAGCGTTCAGTGACTTATTCGGGGTTGCACTGCACCAAATAGACTGCATATCTTTAGCTGATTGGTGTTGCAAGCCATGACGAGGAAACGCCAGGTAACGGACAGTAATCCCCAATTCGTTGTATTCTTGCATACTCTCATGCAATTTACGGCAATAACCACAGGTAATATCAGTAAAAACAGTAACAACATGTTTTTCTTTTGGCGCTTTGTAAATAATCATTTGATTTTTCAAAGCTTCCAATTTTTTAACCAGAACCTGGTTACTGATATTTTTGGGTATTTTGCCACTAATATCATAAAGTGGCCCTTGTAACAGGTATTTACCATCATCAGATATATAAATAGTGCCATGCTCAGTTAAAATTGAACTCACACTTGGTAATGGGGATGGCGTGATACTTTCAGCCTTAATTCCCATTTTAGACAGTGTGTTATTGATAGCACTCTCATCAGCGAAAGCATTGCTGGCAACAGCCGTCAACAGTAATGAAAGGCAAAACGAGATCTTCTTCATTATTCGTTCCTTTATTTTTTCACCTCATTCGCAGCTACCCACGAGGGTGATGTTGTTGATGCAGCACTTTGAGACGTTCGGTGGCTACATGGGTATAAATCTGGGTTGTGGAGAGGTCACTATGGCCTAATAACATCTGCACAACACGTAAGTCTGCACCATGATTAAGTAAATGTGTTGCAAAAGCATGGCGTAAGACATGGGGTGACAAGCGTTCAACATCAATGCTTGCCAATATGGCATAGTGTTTGATTCGGTGCCAGAACGTCTGGCGTGTCATCTGCGTTCCCCGCTTACTGGGAAAAAATACATCAGATACAGAACCATTCAATAACCACGGACGTCCATATTCCAGATATTTTTCCAGCCAATAAACAGCCTCTTCTCCCAAAGGAACCAACCTTTCCTTATTTCCCTTACCCACAATTCTGACCACGCCCTGACGTAAGCTCACATCAGATAAGGTCAGGCCAACCAGTTCTGACACTCGCAATCCGCAAGCATAAAGCACTTCCAGCATGGCTTTATCCCGCAATTCAAGGGGTTGGTCAACCGAAGGCGCATTAAGCAAATTTTCAACTTGTTTTTCGCTTAAATCCTTGGGCAGACGTTTAGGCAACTTAGGCGCAGATAATAGTGCTGTTGGATCATCTGCCCGCATTCTTTCACGATATAGATACTGAAACAACCGCCGCATGGCACTCAGCAAGCGGGCTGAACTACTGGCTTTATAACCGCCATCTACTCGTTCAGCCAAAAATGATTGTAATTCTATCGACTGCACTGAAAGTAAATCATGACCATAATGCACCAACCAATTGTTCAAGGCTTGTAAATCAAGCCGATAAGAGACCAGGGTGTTTTCGGCCAGATCTTTTTCCAGCCAGATGGTATCGAGAAATTGCTCTATCAGGGGATTGGCCAGTGGATGTGGTTCCGGTGGATGCTGTTTAATTACATCATCTTCCGATGAATGATTGTCTGATAGGTTATGTTTTTTTGGCACAACACCTCCTGTCTGCCTATCTGCACCTTCCAATCGGCTATTATGCCTGAAAAAGCAATTATTCTGTTACAATACCGATCCTGATATTCGAAATTCCCTGATAAATAATGATGAAAATTGGTCTCTTTTACGGCTCCAGTACCTGCTATACAGAAATAGTAGCAGAAAAAATACGCGATATACTCGGTGAAGATCTGATCGAACTACATGATGTCAAGGATTGTGATCCCCGCTTGATGGAAGAATATTCTGTCCTGATCCTCGGTATCCCTACCTGGGACTTCGGCGAATTACAGGAGGATTGGCTGACTATCTGGGATCAACTTCCTTCGTTAGATCTGGCAGGAAAAATCGTTGCCATGTATGGAATGGGCGATCAGATCGATTATGGCGAGTGGTTTCTGGATGCATTGGGAATGCTGTATCACCATCTGTTACCAACGGGTGTACAGTTTATCGGGTTTTGGCCAACCGATGGTTATGAATTTACCAGCCCGAAACCGCTGTCCGAAGATGGCAAACATTTTGTCGGGCTGGCTCTGGATGATGTGAACCAATTCGAACAAACAGATGAACGTTTAAGCGAATGGTGCATGCAGATATTAGCGGAAATGGACGCGTTGTTTTAGTAATCCTCACTGTCCAGGATATTGGCGCATCAATTGATTCAAATGACGCCAGGCCGCGGGCGACATACTATCTGATGCTATCCATAACCGAACTGGCGGTGAGTAGCGCCTATTTTCTGCCTCACTAAATGCATGGAGCATAACGACCATACCATAGCGATGGAACCACGGTGGTTGAGCGATACGCCAGGCAGCTTTTTGCCAATGCACTTTGTTGCTTTCGAACAGTACCAACTGGCCCTGACACTGCCGGATATTTTTCTGGCTCCATGCCCAACTGCTTATAATAATGGCAAACAGTGAAAACCAGAAAAACGGAAGCCAAAAATAAGCACTGTTAATCGGCCAGGGTGCCACCAAAGCAGCAATGGCAACTACACCATGCACGCCTGTGGAAAACAGGCGGGTATGGCGAGACTCCCTTAATTTATTGTTCCACAGGACCACGGGCTTGGTTTCTGCTCTGGATCAATTTCACCATATGGTAAAGCTCATCATCTTCGGGCCGTCCATGATTCATAAGCCAATTAAAAAGGTCGGGATCTGGACACTCCAGTAAACGAACGAAAATCCGTTTGTCATCATGACCCAATGAATCATATTCATATTCAAAAAATGGCATGATAGAAATATCCAGTTCACGCATTCCACGACGACATGCCCAGTGAATACGTGCTTTATTATCAATGTCCATGTTTAAAAAGCCTCTTTATCATTTTCATTTTCATTCGTGCCATTGAGACGGTAATAAGATTATTAACGATTCTGGCCTGTTTTTCATCATCTGCATCAGCGAAATCACGAGATATATCGACAAGATGCGAAGCCTATCGCAACAAATTGACCCTGTATGCCTTATCGATAAATAACAAGAATAACCCCTTTGCATTAAACCGCATCTCTTTTACCATTAGCGTTATTTCTTAGTTAGTTTACTGGCAGGAGCTGCTATGACTTACCAAACTCCGTTTTCTGCACAAGATCCATCTCCTTCTGCAACACTACCACTGACTTTAATTTCCCTTGATGACTGGGGGATCGTGACAGCCATTGGCGCTGATGCGAAAAAGTATCTGCAAGGTCAGATTACAGCCGATCTGACTTCCCTGAATGATAACCAGCATGTGTTAACTGCCCATTGTGACGCCAAAGGCAAGATGTGGAGTAACTTACGACTGTTTCAGCGTGGTGAAGGTTTTGCCTATATTGAACGCCGTTCATTATTAGAAACCCAATTAACTGAATTGAAAAAGTATGCGGTATTTTCCAAGGTGGCGTTTGCCAAAGATGAGGAAAATATCTTGCTCGGTATCGCCGGCACAGGAAGTCGGAGAGCGCTGAAAACCCGCTTCCCAACTCTGCCTGATACCGAATCCCCTGTTATTCAGCACGAAACCACAACCCTTCTCCACTTAGCGCTTCCCGCAGAACGTTTCCTTATCGTCACAGACAAAATAACTGCCGCTAAATTAACCGAAACGTTAGTCAAAGAGTTTCAATCGCAGCTGAATGACAGCCAGCAATGGTTGGCGCTGGAGATTGAAGCGGGGTTCCCAGTGATTGATGCCGCCAACAGCGCACAATTTATTCCACAAGCAACCAACCTCCAGGCAATCGAAAACGGTATCAGCTTCAAGAAAGGCTGTTATACCGGTCAGGAAATGGTAGCCAGAGCCAAATATCGTGGGGCAAATAAGCGAGCCATGTACTGGCTGGCAGGTAATGCTGCTTCCCTGCCTGCCGTTGGCGATGATTTGGAATGGCAATTGGGTGATAAATGGCGGCGAACCGGTTCAGTATTGGCGGCGGTCAAACTGGCTGATGGTTCAATCTGGGTCCAAGTGGTCATGAATAATGATATGGAAGCAGGGAGTGTATTCCGTATCCGTGAAGTTGAGGGCAGTGTTCTCACCATTCAAACATTGCCTTATTCACTAGACGAAGAAAAATAACTATTGAGGTTTTTGTATGTCATTAGCTATACCTCCTGTTGATTTCGGCCCTTTCACCGATGTCATCGCGTTTATTATGGAACTGGATCAATTAAAATATGTCCATCGCAAGACGAAGTTATTGAATAATACGCGCCATGAAAACTCTGCTGAACATAGCTGGCATTTTGCTGTTGCTGTCATTGGCTTTGCGCCTTATGCCGGAGATGTGGATATTAGCCGCGTTGTACAGATGGCTTTGATTCATGACATTGTTGAGATCGATTCGGGTGATGTTATTGCGTTTGATCTGGCTGCCCGTGCAGCCATTCACGAACATGAAGTGAAAGCAGCTAACCGTATTTTTGGCTTACTGCCGGAAACCCAGGGAAAATATTTTCTGGAACTGTGGCACGAATACGAAGACGCCATCACGCCGGAAGCGCGTTTTGCTAAAACGCTCGATAGAATTATGCCGGTATTTATGAACCTGCATAACCAGGGACAGAGCTGGGTTGAGAATAATATTCGCTTTGAGCAAGTTTACAACCTGCTCCACTTTGTTGCCGAAAGTTATCCTGAACTATGGAAATACCTGCTGCCACAATTGGAAGCAGCAAAAGAAAAAGGCTGGTTGCAATAATTTTCCGCCTTTTCTCCTCTAATCTTCTCAATCAGGCTGTCAGGTACAACTGGCAGCTTTAAAATTCTTTCTTACTCTCCTTTCTTAAGCAAAGCTGACGTTAGTCAGATTTCCCTGTTGGGTATTTTAGGTCACGTATTCAATCCGTTGATGATTGTGTATAATCACCATTTTTTCGGAGAGATTAAATGGCAACGGCTGAGGTAAAATGTCGATTTTGTCAACACGTTGAATTCGTTAAAAAACACGGTAAAGGCGATGCAGGGCATCAACGCTATCGCTGTTTCTCTTGCAAACGAACCTTTCAACTTGAATACGCCTATCGGGCGTGCCAGGCGGGCATAAAAGAACACGTTGTTGATCTTGCTATGAACAATGCAGGTATCCGTGATACTGCCCGTGCATTACATATCAGTATTAATGCTGTTGTCCGCGTTTTAAAAAACTCCAACCGCGATGCGTAACGACACTCCCTTTGGATAATGTCGAAGTCCAGCTTATCTGCGAAGTGGACGAAATGGGGTCGTTTGTCGGGAATAAAAAAACAGTGTCAGACATATTTCCTGACACTGCTTTCGTTGAGTCTCGTTAATTTATTTATGATTAACGATAATCTTCAATCGGTGCACAAGAGCAATGTAAATTGCGATCACCGTAAACATCATCAAGGCGTTTAACCGTCGGCCAGTATTTATTGGCTTTTGTTTCCGCTGTTGGGAAAACGGCAATTTCACAGCTATATGCATGATCCCAATCAGAAACCAGTTCAGCCTGAACGTGTGGCGCATTAACCAATGGGTTGTCTCCCAAAGGCCATTCTCCGCTTGCCACTTTGCTGATTTCCTGCCGAATTGCCAGCATTGCGTCAATAAACCGATCAATTTCAACTTTGCTCTCTGATTCCGTTGGTTCAACCATCAAGGTTCCCGCAACCGGGAATGACATGGTTGGTGCATGGAAACCATAGTCAATCAGACGCTTGGCGATATCCATCTCATTGATGCCGAATTCTTCTTTCAGTGGGCGAATGTCCAGAATACATTCGTGAGCAACATAGCCATTACGTCCGGTATAGAGGATCTCATAAGCACCTTTCAGGCGGCTTGCAATGTAGTTGGCATTCAGGATCGCAACCTGGCTGGCTTGTTTCAGCCCTTGTGCCCCCATCATGCGAATATACATCCAACTAATCGGCAGGATAGAGGCACTGCCGAATGGCGCTGCGGATACTGCACCTAATGTCGTCACTTCATCCATTTCCACTACAGAATGACCCGGCACAAATGGGGCAAGGTGTTTTTTCACGCCAATCGGTCCCATACCTGGACCACCACCGCCGTGTGGGATACAGAAGGTTTTATGCAGGTTCAGGTGCGAAACATCGGCACCAATAAAGCCAGGTGTCGTAATCCCCACTTGGGCGTTCATGTTGGCGCCATCAAGGTAAACCTGACCCCCGTTTTGGTGAATAATGTCACAAATCTCACGGATGGTTTCTTCGTAAACACCGTGAGTTGATGGGTAAGTCACCATGATACAAGCAAGATTGTCACTGTGTTTTGCTGCTTTTTCACGCAAATCAGCCAGGTCGATGTTGCCTTCTTTATCACAGTTCACAACAATAACCGTCATACCCGCCATATGAGCAGAAGCCGGGTTTGTGCCATGCGCAGAGCTTGGGATTAGGCAAATATGGCGATGTTGTTCTCCACGGCTGGCGTAATAGCGGCGAATTGCCAGCAAGCCAGCATATTCTCCTTGTGCGCCCGAATTAGGCTGCATACAGAATGCGTCATATCCGGTCAGCAATACCAGCCAATGGGAAAGCTGGCTGATAATCTGGTGATAACCCTGCGCTTGTTCTGGTGGGCAGAAAGGATGCATATCGGTAAATTCAGGCCAGGTAATCGGCATGATCTCCGCGGCTGCATTCAGCTTCATGGTACATGAACCCAGCGGGATCATGGCTTGATTCAGCGCCAGATCTTTACGCTCCAGACTGTGCATATAACGCATCATGTCGGTTTCACTGTGGTAACGACGGAAATTATCATGGGTTAAAATGTCGTCATTACGCAACATGGAGGCTGGGATAGATTGGCTGCCTGTCGCAACTTCACGATCAAGAGCATCAATATCCAGGACTGAATCAGAACCTGTTATCACTTGATACAAGGTTAACAAATCATCACGGCGGGTTTTTTCACTCAACGATACACCAACAGCACCAAGAATATCAGTACGTAAGTTAATCTGTGCTTTAGCCGCTCTTGCCAGTACCTGAGCCTTATCTGACACTTCAATCGCTAATGTATCAAACCATGTCTTATGACGTAGTGTGATACCCGCCTTTTGCAAACCCGCAGCCAGAATATCTGTCAGTCGGTGAATACGATTAGCAATGCGCTTCAAACCTTCATGACCGTGATAAACTGCGTACATGCCCGCAATATTGGCCAGTAAAACTTGCGAAGTACAAATATTGGAATTCGCTTTTTCACGGCGAATATGCTGTTCACGGGTTTGCATCGCCATGCGCAATGCCCGGTTACCCGCAGCATCACGGGAAACACCGATAATACGGCCCGGCATGGAGCGTTTGAATTCATCTCTGCAGGCAAAGAAGGCGGCATGAGGGCCGCCATATCCCATCGGTACACCAAAACGCTGGGCAGAACCAAAGACAATATCAGCACCTTGTTTACCCGGGGCGGCCAATATGACCAATGCCATGAAATCTGCGGCAACGCTGACAATGATTTTACGCTCTTTCAGTGTTGCAATCAGGTCACTGTGATCATGGATTTCACCCGTCGTGCCTGTTTGTTGCAGCAAAACACCAAAGATCCCTTCCAGTTCCAGTACTTTTTCTGCTTTATCAACAATGACTTCAAATCCAAATGTTTCGGCACGGGTAAGTACGACATCCAACGTTTGTGGATGAATATCATCGGCCACAAAGAAACGTTCAGCCTTTTTCAGCTTGCTGATCCGTTTTGCCATTGCCATCGCTTCTGCGGCTGCTGTGGCTTCATCCAGTAGTGAAGCAGAGGCCAGATCTAAACCTGTCAGATCAATGGTGACTTGCTGAAAGTTCAGCAAGGCTTCTAATCGGCCTTGAGAAACTTCTGGTTGATAAGGGGTATATGCAGTATACCAGCCCGGATTTTCCAGCAAATTACGCAAAATAACGGGGGGAAGAATGGCGGGTGAGTAACCCATACCAATATACGATTGATAACGCTGGTTCTGGCTCGCTATCGCTTTCAATTCAGCCAAAGCCTGTTGTTCAGTCACGCCTTCACCAACCGCAGGAACCGCTGATAATGCGATATCACGGGGAACGATTTTATTGGTCAGATCCTCTAGAGAATTTGCACCTACTATCGCCAGCATCTCTGTTTGCTGTTCAGCAGAAGAACCAATGTGGCGACGAATGAATTCACCTTGATATTCAAGTTGGATTAATGTCTGAGTCATTGATGATAATTTCCTGAAACTCGCTATGCCTTTTATCTTTCAAGTGACAGTTTTGTTGTCTATCACGTGAAGTCGATTGGCTATAAAAAACGACCAAAAAAAGCCCCATTCACAATGTGATATGGGGCGATTCAAAATAATTACTCGTCTTCTTCCAAGAGTGACCGATAACTTTCGGCATCAAGCAAATTAGCGAGTTCACTCTCATCAGCTATTTTAACGCGGAACAGCCAACCTTCGTTATAGGGTTCACTGTTCACCAATTCGGGAGAACTTTCCAGGTCAGGGTTAACCGCGATAATCTTACCGCTGACTGGTGCGTAAATATCAGAGGCCGCTTTGACTGACTCTACAACAGCACAATCATCACCACTATTTACCTCTGTGCCTATTTCAGGCAAATCAACAAATACCATATCTCCCAATAACTTCTGGGCATGTTCGGTAATACCTACGGTATATTCACCATTGCCTTCCGAGCGAACCCATTCATGTGATTCGGTATATTTCAATTCTGCTGGTACATGACTCATCGTTGCCTTCTCCTTGTTTTTATCACTCTACAAGTGGTTTTCCCATCCGCACAAAGCCCGGTTTAACAACCTGTACGGGCATTTCACGATTACGGATCTGGACAACCGCCTGTTCACCAATACCTTGCGGTACACGTGCAAGGGCTATACTAAATCCTAAGGTTGGGGAGAATGTTCCACTGGTAATCACGCCAGAACGCATTTCACCGGAATCACCCGTGAAGTTGACAGTTAAGCCACCACGCAATACTCCCTTTTCACGCATGACCAGTCCAACCAACTGATCAGTAACGGTTTCGCGTTGTCTTTCCAATGCTTCACGACCTATGAAGTGACGGTCTTCCGGTTTCCAGGCAATTGTCCATCCCATGTTGGCGGCCAGAGGTGAAACAGTTTCATCCATTTCTTGACCATAGAGGTTCATGCCCGCTTCAAGACGCAATGTGTCACGCGCCCCTAATCCAGTGGGATTTACCCCTACTGCCAATAACTGTTGCCAAAAGTCTGCCGCTTGTTCTTTGGGCAGTGCAATTTCATAACCTGCTTCGCCGGTATAACCCGTCGTTGCAATAAACAGATTTCCCGACTGGACGCCAAAGAAAGGTTTCATACCCGTTACCGCTTGTTTTTGCGCATCACTTAGCAAGGATTGCACTTTGGCTTGCGCGTTTGGTCCCTGGACTGCAATCAAGGCCAAATCATCACGCACGGTAATTTCAACGTCATATTTCTCAGCATGTTGATAAATCCAGGCCAAATCTTTCTCGCGGGTCGCCGAATTCACAACCATACGATAAGCATTATCAGTGAAAAAATAGACAATCAGATCATCAATGACGCCGCCAGATGCATTTAGCATTGCGGTATATAGCGCTTTGCCCTGTTCGGTGAGTTTGGCAATGTCATTGGCCAGAAGATAACGGAGAAAATCACGGCAATCTGGACCGTGTAGATCCACAATGGTCATATGGGAAACGTCGAACATACCAGCATCAGCACGCACTGTATGATGTTCGTCAATTTGTGAACCATAGTGCAGGGGCATCATCCAGCCATGAAAATCTACCATGCGTGCTCCGCATGCCAGATGTTGATCATATAGTGGGGTGTGTTTTGACATTATTTCCCTCTTTACGTTCTTGACATGAAAACATTCGTGACCTGAAAAAACATACGGCGCATTAACCGGCAGGTGTTGGATCATGAAGCAAAGAAGCGGTTAATCACGCAAACGATACCTTGGGATCAGAAGTTATCACTGAAACAGGAAATGAACCATAAAATAAATTAGCTGCATTGCTGTAGCCATCTGAAAAGGCACGTATTGCCATACAGAATTTTTGTCTGATTTACTGCACAAAAATACTCAAAATTTTTAACAAATGGCAAAAAAACAATCTTTTTAGATTGAAAAAAGGCTAAAGTGCGAAGTAAATCGACTCAACACACCTTAGCCTGATATGAGAAAAACTAATTCTAATTCATGGGCTGAATTAGATTTTTTCAACCGAAGCGGTTTGAGCGATCAACCAATCAGGCAGGTCATTGAGTCCCATTGCATGACGAAGCCATTGCGGCTTCATTCCCGGTAAGTGATCAGCCAGTGTTAATCCCATTCCACGCAATAATTTTTTAGCCGGGTTATTGCCATCAAATAGCTGACGAAAACCCTGCATACCTGCAAGCATGACCGCAGCACTGTGTTTACGGCGACGTTCATAACGTCCCAAATAGAGATACTGACCGATGTCTTTGCCTTGCTGGTTTAAGCGGCTCAATTCACCTGTCAGTTCTGCCACATCCATCAATCCAAGATTAACGCCCTGACCAGCCAGTGGATGGATAGTGTGTGCCGCATCGCCCAAGAGCGCCAACCGATGAGCGGCAAAATTGCGGGCATAACGCCCCGTCAATGGGATAGTTTGTCGATCACTGATCAGTCTGCATTGACCAAGACGCATATCAAATGTCGCGCTTAATTGCCGATTAAACAGCGCCGATTCCATAGTTTTGCGCTGTTGTGCAGATTCAGCCGGTAGTGACCATACAATCGAACATAAGTCAGGATCGGGCAGTGGCAGGAAAGCCAATATTCCATCACCGTGGAAAACCTGACGTGCAACACCTTCATGAGGCTCCTCAGTCCGAATTGTCGCGACCAATGCATGGTGTTCATAATCCCAGAAAGTCAGTGGAATATCGGCATGTTGACGCAACCAGGAATGGGCACCGTCTGCACCAACGACCAACCGTGAAGTCAGCATGCTTCCATCAGATAACGTGATGAAAGCTTCGTTTTCTCCCCGGGCAACATGCTTAAGAGAGGATGGGGTGAAAATCATCACATCGGGCAGATTTTCCGCACGTTGCCAGAGTGCTTGCCGGATCACACAGTTTTCGACGATATGGCCCAGATGGGTCAGGCCATTTTCCGCCGCATTAAATTGAATACGCCCGAAGCTATCCCGCTCCCAAACTGCCATTCCCTGATAAGGGCTGGCCCGCATTGCAACAATATCTTGCCAGACACCAAGGTGAGTGAGTAATCGTTCACTGGCTGCATTGATGGCCGAAACACGTAACGCATATTCATCATTGACACTAAATGGCGTTGTCGGTGGGTGCTCTTCTACAATCGCAATACGCAAACCACTATCTTGCAAACCACAAGCCAGCGCAAGGCCAACCATTCCACCCCCTGCGATCACCACATCAAATGATTGCATTTTTTCTTTCCTCTTAATCTGCCAATGGTGACTGTGCAACCCAACCTAATGTCTGACGGGCAAATAGATCCTGCATCGGGGATAATCTTTCCATTGTCATCAAGCCAAGATTACGTCCCATTTTTAACGGTAAATAGTCATTGGCGAATAATCTGACCAACCCATCCGTAAGTCCAATCGTGGTGTCACGATCGGCCTGACGCTGTTGCTGATACTGTGCCAGTACTTTATAGGAGCCGATATCCTGTCCAGCAGTGGCCGCTACTGAAATGACTTGTGCCAAAGCCATCACATCACGCATTCCCAAGTTAAAACCCTGCCCAGCGATCGGATGCAAGGTTTGGGAAGCATTACCGACCAACGCCAGACGATGGCTAATTTGCCGGCTGGCGGTCGATAAAGCCAATGGATAACTATGCCGTTGACCGGTTTCCCGCATTTTCCCCAAACGCCAGCCAAATGCTTTTTGCAGCTGTTGGCAGAATTCATGCTGGTTCCAGTTATTGACTTCTGATTGTTGTTCCAGTGGGTGGCACCATACCAGTGAACTACGCCCTTCCGACATCGGTAACAACGCCAATGGCCCATGTTTGGTAAAACGCTCGAATGCCCTTCCTTGAGGATGTTCGGAAGTCAAAACATTGGCAATAATGGCAGTCTGCTCATAAGATCGCCGTTGAAAGGGTATATTACACGCCTGGGCTATCGCAGAATGGCTACCATCCGCAGCGACCAGCAGTTCTCCTGTCAGTTTTTCACCATTATTCAGCGAAACCACGACAGAACTGTCTAAACGTTCTACGGAACTCACTTTAGCCGGACAGTAAAGTTTAATATTTGAAGATTGTTTTAATAACTCAAAAAGATGAATTCCGGCATCATGCAATTCAATCACATTGCCTAATGCCGGAATGTCATAGTCACTGGCGCAAATATTGACGAAACCACTATTGCCGCGGTCGCTGACATGAACGTGAGTGATTGGGGTAACACAATGTTGTAATGCAGGCCAAATACCGACCTGATGCAAGCGCTGGCATGTACCATAAGCCAAAGCAATGGATCTTGCATCAAAACCCGGATGTTTTCTGGCAGGTTCTGCTGCTTCAATCAAGGAGACTTGCAATTGCCCCCGACTCAACGAAGCAATAGCCAGAGCCAATGTCGCTCCTGTCATTCCTCCGCCCACAATAATCACGTTCATTATCACTTCCTGATCACGTTAACCTTAACTGTGCTTTGCCTGTACCATCAGAGCTTCTATCTCATCGGGATCTTTCACGACAGACTCAGTCAGGTTTTCATTTCCTGTTTCTGTTATCACAATGTCATCTTCAATACGAATACCGATACCCCGGTATTCCGGCGGGACATCCGCATCGGGTGCAATGTAAAGTCCAGGTTCTACAGTCAGCACCATGCCAGGTTCCAGAATACGATCGCGGTCAACACCGTAATCGCCGACATCATGTACATCCAGCCCCAACCAGTGACTTAAACCATGCATGAAAAATTGACGGTAAGCATTGGTTTCGATCAATTGTTCGACTTCACCATGCATAATTCCCAATTTTACCAACCCTTTCACCATGATGCGTACGACTTGTCCGGTAACTTCGCTTATGCTGGTCCCCGGCTTATATAGCTCAAGGGAAAAATTAATAGCTTCCAGCACAATATCGTAGATTTCACGTTGAGGGCGCGTAAACTGGCCATTTACCGGAAATGTCCGCGTAATGTCACCTGCATATCCCTGATATTCACATCCCGCATCGATCAACACCAAATCACCCGCTTTCATACGGCGTTCATTTTCAGTGTAATGCAGGATACAGGCATTATCTCCCGCGCCAACAATGGTGTTATAAGCAGGGTAACGTGCGCCTTGACGGGTAAATTCATAGTGGATTTCAGCTTCAAGCTGATATTCAAACATACCAGGGCGGCAAGCCTGCATCGCCCTGATATGCGCCTGTGCGCTGATTTCCCCGGCTTTGCGCAGGGTTTCTAATTCAGCGTCTGATTTAAACAGACGCATTTCGTGCAGCCACGGGCGCCAGTCTGCGATGACCGTTGGCGCTTTGAAGTTACGGCGGCTGTTTTTGCGCAATTTATCTAAAGCACTAAAAAAGAGGTTATCCGCGTATTCAAATTCGCCCTGAGCGTGATAAACCACTTCCAAGCCATTCAACAATAAATAGAGTTGTTCATCGAGATCGCCAAATGGCAAGGCACGATCCACCCCCAATTTTTCCAGTGCAGCGCCTTGTCCAAGACGACGACCAAACCAAATTTCCGCCGTCAAATCGCGAACACGATTAAATAACACACTGTGATTGTGGGTCTCATCGCTTTTGATCAGTATCAGAACCGCTTCCGGTTCACTGAAACCGGTCAGATACAGAAAATCACTGTTCTGACGGTAGGGATATTCACTATCTGAATTACGTGTCGCAAGCGGGGCCGAAAAAATGATAGCCGCACTGGCCGGGGCCATTTTTGACAATAATGCCTGACGACGGGATAAATATTCTTGTTTAGTCATACCCTCTCCTGCAATTCCATATTATTAGTTGGTATACCCCTTATCTTCCAAGGCTTGAAATTTATAGGGTGAATACCGCCAATCAGTGCAATGTTGGTTTTTCATTTTTTGCACTGCCTACGGTTTTAGGTGTCGCAAACGCGATATAACAGAGTTGAACCGCAACACGGACATATTCCAGTACTTCTTCAAGGGCTTGAGATAGCTCTTCCTGATCTTCGTTTTCGTCATAGCCCAACATGCCGATGTTACGTAAATCGGTGATAATCTCCTGAATTTCTGGATTTTCTGTCAATTTAGGATTGGCTACGCCCAATCCGAGCAGAAAGTGGTTGACCCATCCCGACAACGCTTCTGCGCATTCAAAAACTCCCGCCTCTTCATCAGGAAGCAACAGATGGAACGAGAAACTACTGTCATCCAGCAATTCAAACGTCGTTTCGTACAATTCCTTCAGCGGCAGAGCCAAAACCTGAGAAAATGCCAGTCCATCATTCGCAAGATCATGCACCAGTGTCTGCCAACTACTCTCGTGATTTCCACTGCATAGTAACCCACTGATTAAGCCATGTATTTCTGCGGCGGTCAGGGCAACGGACTGTTGATGCAAAATTTCATCAAATGATTGATAATTAGGTAATGAGTTTTGTATAGACATGTATATTGATCATCGTTGGCGATATAAGTTCATGCTATGCTACCATCAAGGGGAGTCGCTATACCAGACAGCACACACCGATATATCCCCAATCGATTTCGAGATGCCGCGTTGATAGCAAGGGCACGAATCCCCAAAACATAGATACTTTATATCTATAATTCATTGACTGGGATAAGTGAACATTGCCCAAAAACAGCGGCTTGAAGATGAAGGGAAGAAAAAGGGGCTTTTGGTATTGTACGGTAATGATTGGTGTCGGCCTTGTTTTATACCATAATTTACTTTATACCCAATAGATTTCAGATTACAGCTCTGGCAACAAAGCCGCAATTTGAGAAATAAGGGATATATATCAACATCAAGGTATCGGCAC
The DNA here is from genome assembly GCF_001028135.1 of Xenorhabdus griffiniae. GTDB lineage: Bacteria > Pseudomonadota > Gammaproteobacteria > Enterobacterales > Enterobacteriaceae > Xenorhabdus > Xenorhabdus bakwenae. Next base: position 88,434 of record NZ_LDNM01000016.1, on the reverse strand, counting down.
AATAATAAATCAGGAAGGTGTCATGTCTGCACAACCAGTAGATATTCAGATTTTTGGGCGGTCATTACGTGTCAATTGTCCAACAGAGCAGGTTGAAGCGTTGCAAGCTGCTGCTGAGGAACTTGACCAGCGTTTGCATAACCTTAAAGAACGCACCAGAGTCACTAACACTGAGCAACTGGTTTTTATTGTGGCACTGAATGTCTGTCACGAGTTGGCACAGGAGAAGATGAAAACCCGTGACTATGCTTACAATATGGAACAAAAAATAAAAATGCTCCAGCAATCCATTGAAAAGGCACTGTTAGAGCAAGGTAAAGTGACCTGATACTCCAGTCGTCAACTTAATCTTGTTGATAAATCAGGCAGTAGTCACTATAGATTAATATAAGCAGTTGCTTTCTTCGTTTAGTTCCATACAATAGGCTTCATAGCATTGCTTAAAGCCTATTTAGTTGGTTTAAGCAGCAAAAAATTTTCTCTGAGGTGTTCGTGAGCAGGGAAGTCCCCTGAGCCGATATTTCATCTCTATAGAATGTGGTGCTACGTTTCTTGTGAGCATGCTTGGTCAGACCAAGAAGCCTAATAGCAACGACGCTACGTTCACCTTGAACCAAGGGTTCAAGGGTTACCACCTGTAACGGCATCTTGGAGAACTTCTCATTCTTTATCTGTTTTGTATCCTTTGCTGTGTTAATTAACAGGCAGGTATCATGCAATCAGATCCCTCTTTTTCTCTGCGCAATTCCATTAGAAAAAAAATTCGGCAGCTACGGCAAAATCTATCCCCTGAACAACAATCGCAATTTGCTCAACAAGCCGTTAAACAGGCTATAGCGCACCCTAAAATCCAGCAAGCTGATAAAATTGCCCTCTATCTCTCCTTTGATGGAGAATTAGATACGCGTCTGCTAATTCAACAATTTTGGCAGCAAAACAAACAGGTCTATTTGCCAATATTGCATCCTTTCAGCCGCAATCACCTGCTGTTTCTCCGTTATTGCGCCGATATGCCTCTTATTCGTAATCGCTTTAATATCGAAGAGCCTCAGTTGGATGTTCGGCAGGTTTTACCCATCGCTGAACTTGATGTCATGTTTATTCCTTTGGTCGCTTTCGATTGTACAGGGCAACGCTTAGGGATGGGGGGGGGATTCTACGATAGGACTCTCGCAAAATGGCAACAACAGAATTTTTATCCGATTGGATTAGCCCACAATTTTCAGTTAGTTGAGAAACTACCCAGTGCGAGTTGGGATATTCCTCTGCCAGAGATCATGACCCCAGAAAAAGTATGGCGATGGATATGAACGACGATTCTACTCAGTGATTAACAGGAGCTATTGTGTCTTCAATAGCCCCTGACTTTCTAATCAATCACGATCCTTGTTAACGAGCAATCATATCTCAGTAAAGCAAGCGAGAACGGATCGTGCCCGGCAAGTCCTTCAGTTTCTGCAAGACCAATTCAGCCTGAGCTGGATTCTCCGTCGTGATATCAATTACTACATAACCAATGCCGCTGTCAGTCCGCAGATATTGAGCATCAATATTGATTTCTTGCTCAGTGAACACTTGGTTAATACTGGTCAAGATACCCGGGCGGTTTTCATGGATATGCAGTAATCGGTTCGTATCCTTGGCATGAACAGGGAGCGAGACTTCGGGAAAATTGACCGCTGATAATGTCGAACCATTATCAGAATATTTGACCAGTTTACCAGAAACTTCATAACCGATATTTTGCTGGGCCTCTTGTGTCGATCCCCCAATATGTGGCGTCAGCAGTACGTTATCAAACTGGCTCAATGGTGAGATAAAGGGATCATTGTTTGTTGCGGGTTCATGAGGAAAAACGTCAATCGCGGCACCAGAAAGATGCCCGATTTCCAACGCATTGCTGAGGGCTTCAATATCAATTACCGTACCCCGTGATGCGTTGATCAGAATTGAACCTGGTTTCATCAATTCCATTTCTGCTGCGCCAATCATATTTTTGGTTGAAGCAGTTTCGGGAACATGTAGGCTCACAACATCACTCATATTCAATAATTCAGACAAATGATGAACTTGCTGTGCATTACCTAATGGCAATTTATTTTCAATATCATAGAAATAGACATTCAGGCCAATATTTTCCGCCAAAATGCCAAGCTGTGTACCAATATGCCCGTAACCGATAATGCCTAATTTTTTTCCGCGCGCTTCGTAGCAACCTTTTGCTTGCTTATCCCATACCCCATTGTGGGCTTTGGCATTCGCCTCAGGAATACGGCGTAACAGCAGCAACAGTTCACCCAATACCATTTCAGCGACCGAACGCGTATTGGAAAAAGGCGCATTAAATACCGGAATACCGCGCTTTGCCGCCGCTTTCAGGTCAACCTGATTAGTGCCAATACAAAAACACCCAACTGCAACCAGTTTTTCCGCTGCGGCGAAAATCTCTTCGGTCAATTGGGTGCGGGAACGAATACCGACAAATCGGGCATCACGGATCGCGGCTTTCAATTCTTCCGGTTCTAATGCCCCTTTGTGATATTCAATATTGCTGTACCCTGCCGCTTTCAGGCTATCTACTGCGCTTTGGTGAACGCCTTCCAGCAGCAGAAATTTAATTTTGTCCTTTTCTAAAGATACCTTAACCATTTGCCCGCCCTAGTTGTACTTACTTTCATAATGCATATCGACGCCACCAAAATAACAAAAAAAACAGTAACGGCAATACAATCGATTGCTTATATCACAGAATAAGCAACAGTAAATAAGTTGTTATGCAAAGTAAAATAATTCGTTACGGGATAAAGGCAGAGTTTTGCGGTTTTTTTAGACATAAAAGTGATATATATCACTAAATTTTCTGTTTTGAATAAAAATAAAAATATTTTGAGAGCAGATTATTCTGCCCTCAATAAATGCTTATTCAGTGAGCGTCTTAACGCCATCCGCAGTCCCTACCAGTACTACGTTTGCTCCCCGGTTAGCAAAAAGGCCCACTGTCACCACGCCAGCGATCCCATTGATCTTATTTTCTAACGCAATGGGATCAACAATCGAGAGGTTGTGAACATCCAGAATATGATTACCATTGTCAGTGACTACGTTTTCACGATAAACCGGTGTTCCGCCCAATTTCACCAGCTCACGAGCCACATAAGCCCGTGCCATTGGGATGACTTCAACTGGCAGAGGGAATTTGCCTAACACATCGACTTGCTTAGACGAATCAATAATACAGATAAATTTCTTCGCACCCGCCGCGATGATTTTTTCTCTGGTCAACGCTGCACCGCCGCCTTTGATCATCTGCATTTGACCATTAATTTCATCAGCACCATCAACGTAAATATCCAAAGCGTCAACCTCATTGCAGTCAAACACAGGAATACCGAGACTTTTCAATTTCTCAGTCGATGCGTCTGAACTTGACACAGTACCTTCAATTTTATCTTTGATAGTGCCTAACGCATCAATAAAATGCGCGGCGGTAGAACCTGTACCCACACCGACAATTGTACCTGGTTTAACGTATTCCAATGCCGCCCAACCTACTGCTTTTTTCAGTTCGTCCTGAGTCATATTGATCACAGCCTATAATCAGTTACAAGGAAAAATCTGACGTCTAGTATAAACAATATTGGCTCACCTCATGAAAAAATATGGCATAGTGCTGGTTAGGCCACATAATGGTTTTTATTGAGCTGTAACACAAAAAGTGCAAACACGGAGAATCTTATTTTCAATGAAACGTCCTGATTACCGATCATTGCAAGCATTAGACGCAGTGATCAAAGAACGTGGTTTCGAGCGGGCAGCGCAAAAACTTTGTATTACTCAATCAGCGGTATCCCAGAGAATCAAGCAATTAGAAAATATGTTTGGTCAGCCACTATTGGTACGCACTGTTCCTCCCCACCCGACAGAGCAAGGGCAAAAGTTGCTTGCGCTATTACATCAGGTGGAAATGCTGGAAGCACAATGGCTGGGTGATGAAAATAGTAATGAGATCCCGTTATTGCTTTCCCTTGCTGTTAATGCAGACAGCCTGGCAACGTGGCTTTTACCGGCTCTCCATCCGGTTTTGTCTGATCTACCTATTCGGTTAAATATTCAAGTAGAAGATGAAACCCGTACTCAGGAGCGTTTACGGCGTGGTGAAGTCGTCGGGGCAATTAGTATTCAGTCTCAACCTCTGCCAAGCTGCTTAGTTGATAAATTAGGCGCTCTGGATTACCTGTTTGTCGCCTCTCCGGCGTTTGCAGACCGTTTTTTCCCGAATGGCGTCACGCGTTCAGCATTACTGAAAGCACCTGCGGTTGCATTTGACCATTTAGATGATATGCATCAAGCATTTTTACAACAGAATTTCGATTTATCGCCGGGAAGTGTGCCCTGCCATATCGTGAATTCTTCCGAAGCATTCGTTCAACTGGCAAAACAAAGTTCGACTTGTTGCATGATCCCACACTTGCAAATCGACAAAGAGCTAAAAGCCGGTGAGTTAGTCGATCTCACACCAGGGCTGTGCCAACGTCGTATGCTTTATTGGCATCGTTTTGCCCCTGAAAGCGGAACGATGAGAAAAGTCACTGACGCCCTGCTAAAACGAGGACGCCAGATGTTACGTCAGGAAGATGATGCTCATTAACGCTGTAATTCAAAAACGGCATCAACATGATCAGAAAACTCTATGCTCTGTGGTTCGTAAGTTTCGCTGGCAGAGCCAGAAGCGGGCGCTGCCAACAAATCAGCCTGGTATTTCAGACGACTCATTGGTATAGGCACAGCTTCAGGCGCACGATAATTAATGCTATACACAGGGCCTAACTTACTGTTGAACCCTTTTGCCAATGTCGTTGCCTGTTGAATGGCATTCTCGATGGCTTTTTGTCTGGCTTCATCGCGATAACGTTGCGGATTGTTGACACCAAACTGAACCGAGTTAATTTCATTCAGCCCTGCTTTCAGGGCACCATCCAATAAGGCATTCAGTTGCTCTAGCTTGTTAACTTGCACTTCAACTGAACGCGACGCCCGATAACCTGTAATACTTGATTTTCCACTCTTTTGTTCATATTGATATTCTGGCTGGGTGCGCAAATTAGCAGCATCAATATCTTTTTTTTCGATGCCACTGTTTTTCAGGAAATCAAAATATTTCGCCACTCGTTCATCGACTTTTTTCTTTGCTTCTGCCGCACCCTTTTGCGTTTCACTCACATGGATTACCAGAGTAGCCATATCTGGTGCCGCTTTAACTATCGCGTTACCAGAGGTGGAAATATGTGGAATAGAGAGTGAGTCAGCAGCGGAAGCTGTCATGCAAGGCAGGCTTCCTAAAGCCATCATTGCGGCCAATACCAGTGATCTACGTTTCACAAAACCTCCTAAAGTTACATGAATAAGGCGCTTTCAAAAACATTAGCACACTCTCTAGAGAGAAGTAATCTATAGAGAAAATTAGTAAAAATGAATGATTCTAATACATCATTAGGAAAGGTGATGTGAGAAATTCTCACACCACGATATCTTGATTATTCGTCCGTCTTCTTCTGTAAAACACCATTTTGCTGATGCAGATAAACATCCATTTGCGGGAATGGAATGCCGATATTGTGCCTATCCAAAGCACGCTTAAAGTTTTCCATCAAATCCCAATAGACGTTCCAGGCGTCACCATTGGTGGTCCACACACGCACAATAAAGTTCAATGATGAAGGTGCCATTTCATGCAGGCGAATAGTGACACCTTTTTCATGTTGAATGCGTTTATCTTCCTGAATCACATCATCCAACACTCTTTTCACTTCATCAATATCCGCATCATACGCAACACCTACCATAATTTGGGTACGGCGATCTGGTTCACGGCTGATATTGATAATATTGTCCGCGATAATCTTACCGTTAGGGATCACAATGATACGGCCATCTGCCGTGCGCAATGTTGTCGAGAAAATCTGTACTTGCATGACAGTTCCTTCCACGGCACCAATGCTGACATATTCGCCAGTACGCAGTGGGCGGAAAAGCACCAATAAAACACCGGCAGCAAAATTAGACAGTGAGCCTTGCAATGCCAGACCTACCGCTAAACCTGCGGCACCGATGACTGCAATCACAGAAGCAGTCTGAATACCCAATTTCCCAAGAACAGCAATAATCGTAAACGCGATGATGGCGTAACGAATAATCGCGGCCAGAAAATCAGAAATGGTGGCATCAATGCCACGTAGGGACATAACACGCTTAATGGCTTTATTAACCAACTTGGCAACAAATAAGCCAACGATAAGGATCAAAAAGGCAGATACGATGTTTACCACATACTGAATCAGTAGATCCTGATTGTTGGTAAACCAGTTTGCCGCTTTATCAATCTCATTTGACAGATTGATCTTTTCCATACAAAGCCCACCGTGATTGTTGGAGCCTATTTCCATTCAATGCCGTTATTCACAACGAACACGACTCGCAGAGATAGGCTCCCGTTCAAAAATAGCTTTTTGTCCAAAAACTTTGCGTTCAAAGAATAGAAAGCCACTATCACAACACAAGAATGTGTGGAATATAAATTATGGCAGAAAGCCTTCATGGCTTGAACACGGCCACTTATGTTTTATTTTTGTGCAAAATAAATTCTCTGTAGTCTCCCAACATCTTGATAAAATCATCTGTCCCACAAAAAGCCAGACTCTCGTTATCGTAGTAACTCATTCCTTCTTCTATAACCTCTGTATCAAATTGAAGTTGATTGGCCCTGATCATGATCTCATCTTCACTCATTAATAGCGTATATTCATGACCCGCCAACTGCCACTGGCGTTCACTCCCTTTAATCTCTTGCAAGGCCACAATGATTTTATCCAATACACGCAAATCGCCTTTCACTTCTTCATTCAACCAATGACCAATGGCTTCATGATCCATTGAAAAGGATGTTGTTACTTGGCCGGCAATATCCTGCATAAATTCATATTCCATCACATACCCCCTCACCTACTATTTTTACAGATGCCAAATAATTCCATTTGGATTTTAAACAGTTCTGCCATTTCCACCTCTGAAGCCGCCCACAAACTGAGACAAAAACTACTACGAAATTGTTATAAACCGATAGGCCGAAAAACAAAAAAAGGGGAAGCATTTGCTTCCCCATACATTGCAATATACTTTTTTATACTGCGGTTTGGAAGATCACGTCTTCCGCTTTCTCTGTGTATTGATTCAATTGATCAAAATTGAGGTAGCGATAAGTATCGGCCGCGCTTTCATCGACTTTATCCATGAACTGCAAATACTCTTCCGGCGTTGGCAAGCGCCCCAACAGTGAAGCGACAGCCGCCAACTCCGCCGAAGCTAGGTAAACATTGGCACCGGAACCTAAGCGGTTAGGGAAGTTACGGGTGGAAGTGGATACCACTGTTGCACCATCCGCCACACGTGCCTGATTCCCCATACACAATGAACACCCCGGGATCTCAATGCGTGCTCCGCTCTTGCCGAAAACACTGTAATAACCTTCTTCCGTTAATTGAGCAGCGTCCATCTTAGTCGGAGGAGCAACCCATAAGCGAGTCGGTAACTGGCCTTTATGCTGATCCAGTAATTTACCCGCCGCACGGAAATGACCAATATTCGTCATGCAAGAGCCAATGAATACTTCGTCAATTTTGCTGTTAGCCACATCAGATAACAGACGTGCATCATCGGGATCATTAGGTGCACATAAAATAGGCTCTTTAATGTCTACCAGATCGATCTCAATAACGGCTGCGTATTCAGCATCTGCATCCGCTGCCAACAATTGAGGATCATTCAGCCAGTTTTCCATACCGATAATACGGCGTTCCAATGTCCGGCGATCACCGTAACCTTCCGCAATCATCCATTTCAGCAAAACAATGTTCGATTGCAAGTATTCAATGATTGGCTCTTTATCCAGCTTGATAGTGCATCCTGCCGCAGAACGTTCGGCAGACGCATCAGCCAACTCGAATGCCTGTTCGACTTTGAGTTCAGGCAAACCTTCAATCTCAAGAATACGACCAGAGAAGATGTTTTTCTTGCCTTTCTTCTCGACGGTCAGCAAACCTTGCTGAATCGCATAATAAGGAATGGCATGAACCAGATCACGCAACGTGATTCCAGGCTGCATTTTTCCTTTAAAGCGAACCAGTACAGATTCTGGCATATCCAACGGCATGACGCCTGTTGCCGCAGCAAATGCCACCAAACCTGAACCCGCCGGGAAAGAAATACCAATCGGGAAACGGGTATGGGAATCTCCGCCTGTACCCACCGTATCCGGCAATAACATGCGGTTCAACCATGAGTGGATAATGCCATCTCCCGGACGCAACGATACGCCACCACGGTTCATAATGAAATCAGGCAAAGTATGGTGTGTCGTCACATCAACCGGTTTTGGATAGGCAGCCGTATGGCAGAATGATTGCATGACCAGATCCGCAGAGAAGCCCAGACAGGCCAAATCTTTCAATTCATCCCGCGTCATTGGTCCCGTGGTATCCTGAGAACCCACAGAAGTCATCTTAGGCTCACAATATTCCCCCGGACGGATACCACGTTTACCGCAGGCACGGCCAACCATTTTCTGTGCCAGTGAGAAGCCACGATCGCTTTTCGCAACCGCTTTTGCCTGACGGAATACATCACTGTGTGGTAAGCCCAGTGATTCTCGCGCCTTGCCAGTCAAACCACGACCGATAATCAATGGAATACGGCCACCGGCACGGACTTCATCGATCAATACATCGGTTTTCAGGGCAAAAGTAGCCAGTAATTTATTGGATTCGTGATGGCGGATTTCACCTTTATAGGGATAGATATCAATCACATCTCCCATATTCAGTTTGGAAACATCCACTTCGATGGGCAACGCCCCTGCATCTTCCATGGTGTTGAAGAAAATGGGGGCAATTTTTCCGCCCAAGACCACGCCGGCACCACGTTTATTTGGGACAAACGGAATATCTTCCCCCATAAACCACAATACGGAGTTCGTTGCCGATTTACGGGAAGAGCCTGTACCCACCACATCCCCAACGTAGGCCAATGGATAGCCTTTCTTGCTCAGGGCTTCGATTTGCTTAACCGGGCCTACGACACCGGCTTGATCAGGCTCAATACCTTCACGGGCATTCTTGAGCATTGCCAAAGCATGTAAGGGGATATCAGGGCGTGACCACGCATCAGGAGCAGGAGAAAGATCATCGGTGTTGGTTTCCCCCGTGACCTTAAAGACGGTAACGGTGATTTTTTCCGCTAATTCAGGACGCCCAAGGAACCATTTTGCATCTGCCCACGATTGCATAATCTGTTTGGCATGGACATTACCCGCTTTTACTTTTTCTTCCACATCGTAGAAGCTGTCGAACATCAGCAAAGTATGAGAAAGTGCTTTCGCCGCAATCGGAGCCAACTTTTCATCATCCAGGGCATCAATTAAAGCGTGGATATTATACCCACCCTGCATGGTTCCCAATAATTCAATGGCTTTTTCCTGTGTCACCAAAGGAGAATCAGTTTCCCCCTTAGCAACGGCAGCGAGGAAACCTGCTTTAACATAAGCAGCTTCATCTACACCAGGAGGGACACGATGGGTCAGTAAATCTACCAGGAAATCTTCTTCACCTTTAGGTGGGTTCTTCAGTAATTCGACCAGCGCTGCTGCTTGAGCTGCGTCTAACGGCCTAGGGACGATGCCTTGAGCTGCACGCTCGGCTACGTGCTTGCGGTATTCTTCTAGCACGACTTTCTCCTCGCTCTCATTGTCATTTTATATACCCGGCTGTCAGCACCCGCTAACGATCATTGAAAATGATCATCTAAAAACAATCACTAAGGGTGCAAGGTCAGAGGATTTTGCTCGCATAACATCAGAATTATGCCCAGATTCGGGCGTTTAGCATACCAAAATTTGAATAGCATGTTAATTCATTCACATAAAATCAACATTAAACCATAATAAAATTCTGGATAAATGAGTCTGGAGAGAGTATTAAAGTTTTTAATGCTATATGTTGTTATTTTGGCCTGAAAATTCCTTAACTTCTACTGCAACTATCTGTAAATAAAAACGGCTTTCCTGTTTGAAAGCCGTTTAAAATTTCTTTTTAACCTACTGCAAAATCTAAAGAATTATTTCTTTTTCTTTGCCTTAGGATTTGGCAAGTCAGTGATGCTGCCTTCGTAAATTTCCGCAGCCATGCCAATTGATTCGTACAGGGTTGGGTGAGCGTGGATAGTCAGAGCGATATCTTCTGCATCACAACCCATTTCGATAGCCAGACCGATTTCACCCAGCAGTTCACCGCCGTTAGTACCCACAATGGCACCACCTATAATACGGTTACTTTCTTTATCAAAAATCAGTTTAGTCATGCCATCTGAACAGTCAGAGGCAATTGCACGACCGGAGGCTGCCCATGGGAAAGTCGCAGTTTCGTAGCTAATGCCTTTTTCTTTCGCTTCTTTCTCGGTCAGGCCAACCCATGCCACTTCTGGCTCAGTGTAAGCAATGGATGGAATAACTTTTGGATCGAAGTAATGTTTCTTACCAGAAATAACTTCAGCAGCAACGTGACCTTCGTGAACACCTTTGTGTGCCAGCATTGGCTGACCAACGATATCACCGATAGCAAAGATGTGAGGCACGTTAGTGCGCATTTGTTTATCCACACGGATAAAGCCACGTTCATCAACTTCGACGCCCGCTTTGCCAGCATCGAGCAGTTTACCGTTCGGTACACGACCGATGGCAACCAGAACCGCATCATAACGCTGTGGCTCTGCCGGTGCTTTCTTACCTTCCATTGTTACGTAGATGCCATCTTCTTTCGCTTCTACTGCGGTCACTTTCGTTTCCAGCATCAAGTTGAACTTCTTGCTGATGCGTTTAGTGAACACTTTAACAACGTCTTTATCCGCCGCAGGGATCACCTGGTCGAACATTTCTACCACATCGATCTGAGAACCCAGAGCGTGGTAAACAGTCCCCATTTCCAGACCGATAATACCACCGCCCATCACTAACAGGCGTCCTGGAACGGTTTTCAGTTCCAATGCATCGGTAGAATCCCATACACGAGGATCATTATGTGGAATGAATGGTAGCTGAATTGGGCGTGAACCCGCTGCGATAATGGCATTCTCAAAATTAATCGTTGTTGCGCCGTTCTCGCCTTCGACCACCAGAGTGTTAGCGCCGGTGAATTTACCAACACCGTTAACAACGTTAACTTTACGGCCCTTAGCCATGCCGCCCAGACCCCCTGTCAACTGAGAAATAACTTTTTCTTTCCAGAGACGGATCTTATCAATATCAGTTTGCGGTTCACCAAACACGATACCATGCTGTGCCAGTGCTTTTGCTTCTTCAATCACTTTAGCAACATGCAGCAGAGCCTTAGATGGAATACAACCCACATTCAGGCAAACCCCCCCCAAAGTGGAGTAACGTTCAACCAGAACCGTATCCAATCCTAAGTCCGCACAACGGAAAGCAGCAGAATACCCTGCCGGGCCTGCTCCAAGCACCACTACCTGGGCTTTAATTTCAGTACTCATCATGACCTCTTAATTGTTTGTCCGGCGGGTCAGACGAAAAAAAAACCATATTCCACCGGGACGTACACACCGCGAGCAGTTTACAGAATTGTAAATAACCTGAAAAGCGCGTTAACGTGACAGAAATCCCAACCTGCCAGATGCAAGACGAAAAACTCTGTCACGGTAGTCATTATCAGGCCGGTATATTTACCGGCCTTTGCATTACATCACCAAACGGCGGATGTCGCTCATCAATTGATTAATATAAGTGATGAAACGTGCACCATCTGCCCCGTCGATCACACGGTGGTCGAAAGACAGAGACATAGGCAGAATCAGACGCGGAACGAATTCTTTGCCATTCCAGACGGGTTTCATGGAAGAACGAGACAGACCCATGATGGCCACTTCTGGCGCATTCACAATGGGTGCAAAGCCGGTAGTACCGATACCACCCAGGCTGGAGATAGTGAAGCAACCACCCTGCATGTCGGAAGCAGTCAGCTTACCAGCACGTGCTTTCTTGGAAACTTCAGCCAGTTCTCTGGACAGTTCCATAATGCCTTTCTTGTTGACATCCTTGAATACAGGAACCACCAAACCGTTAGGTGTATCAACCGCAATACCGATGTTGACATATTTTTTCAGGATCAGCTTCTGGCCATCTTCAGAAATGGAGCTGTTAAAGCGAGGCATTGCTTCCAATGCTTTCGCAGCGGCTTTCATGACAAACACCAGCGGAGTGATTTTCACGCCAAGCTGTTTCTTTTCAGCTTCTTTGTTCTGTTGCTTACGGAACTCTTCAACTTCAGTGATATCCGCTTCATCGAACAGATTAACGTGAGGGATCATGACCCAGTTACGGCTGAGGTTAGCACCAGAAATTTTCTGGATACGGCTCATTTCAACTTCTTCGATTTCACCAAATTTGCTGAAATCAACTTTTGGCCACGGCAGCATGCCTGGCAGACCGCCACCCGCAGCGGCAGGCGCTGCTTCTGCACGTTTGATCGCCTCTTTCACATAAGCCTGAACGTCTTCGCGCAGGATGCGACCCTTACGGCCAGTTCCTTTTACTTTAGCCAGATTTACGCCAAATTCACGCGCCAGACGACGAATGACTGGAGTCGCGTGAACGTAAGCGTCATTTTCGGCAAACTCATTTTTGCCTTCTGCTGGCTTGCTTGCTGCTGGCGCTGGTGCTGCTTTCGCAGGTTCAGCCGCAGGAGCCGGAGCGACTGCTGGCGCTGGCGCTGAAGCCGCACCCGCAACCTCGAATACCATGATCAGAGAACCCGTTTTCACTTTATCGCCAGCCGCGATTTTGATCTCTTTCACCGTACCCGCAAATGGTGCAGGCACTTCCATTGAGGCCTTGTCACCTTCAACTGTGATCAGTGACTGCTCCTCAGTCACAGTATCACCCACTTTTACCATGATTTCGGTCACTTCAACTTCGTCACCACCGATATCGGGTACATTCACTTCTTTGCTTTCTACTGCTACCGCTGCTGGAGCTACCGCCGCTTGCGGTGCAGGTGCAGCTTCTGCCGTACCGTTTGCGGATTCAAAAATCATGATCAGCTTGTCGGTTGCAACTTTGTCGCCAACGGCAACTTTGATTTCTTTAACTACACCCGCCTGTGGAGAAGGAACTTCCATAGAAGCTTTGTCACCTTCAACCGTAATCAGTGACTGTTCTGCTTCTACTGTGTCACCTACTTTCACCAAAATCTCGGTAACTTCAACTTCATCTGCACCAATATCAGGCACGTTAATTTCGATAGACATGAATCTTTACCTCTTATGCCAGACGTGGGTTAACTTTTTCTGGGTTGATGTTGTATTTCTTGATAGCTTCTTCAACGACTTTCACATCAACTTCGCCACGTTTAGCCAGTTCACCCAGAGCCGCAACAACCACATAAGAAGCATCAACTTCAAAGTGATGACGCAGATTTTCACGACTGTCAGAACGACCAAAACCGTCAGTGCCCAATACACGGTAATCGCTTACAGGAACGAAGCTACGGACTTGCTCTGCAAACAGTTTCATGTAGTCAGTAGAAGCAACAGCCGGAGCTTCGTTCATGACCTGAGCAATATAAGGAACACGAGCTTCTTCTGATGGGTGCAGCATGTTCCAACGCTCACAATCCTGACCATCACGAGCCAGTTCGGTGAAGGAAGTCACGCTGTATACATCGGAACCAATGCCGTATTCAGCAGACAGGATCTTCGCGGCTTCACGAACGTGGCGCAGGATAGAGCCAGACCCCAGCAACTGCACTTTACCTTTTTCACCTTCCAGGCTTTCCAGCTTGTAGATACCCTTACGGATGCCTTCTTCAGCACCTTCCGGCATGGCTGGCATGTGGTAGTTTTCGTTCAGCGTGGTGATGTAGTAGTAGATATTTTCTTGTTGCTCACCATACATACGCTCCAGACCATCTTGCATGATAACAGCAACTTCATAAGCGAATGCGGGATCATAAGAGATACAGTTAGGAATAGTCAGGGACTGAATATGGCTGTGGCCATCTTCATGCTGCAAACCTTCACCGTTCAGAGTCGTACGACCAGAAGTACCACCAACCAGGAAGCCACGCGCTTGCTGGTCACCCGCTGCCCAACACAGGTCACCAATACGCTGGAATCCGAACATGGAGTAGTAGATGTAGAACGGGATCATTGGCAGGTTATTGGTGCTGTAAGAAGTTGCAGCAGCTAGCCAAGATGAAGCAGCACCCAGCTCGTTGATACCTTCTTGCAGGATCTGGCCTTTTGCATCTTCTTTATAGTATGCAACTTGCTCACGGTCTTGCGGAGTATACTGCTGACCATTAGGGCTGTAGATACCGATTTGACGGAACAGACCTTCCATACCGAAGGTACGTGCTTCGTCAGCAATAATTGGAACCAGACGATCTTTGATCGACTTGTTCTTCAGCATAACGTTCAGTGCACGAACGAAAGCGATAGTGGTAGAAATTTCTTTGGATTGTTCTTCCAGCAGCGAGCTGAATTCTTCCAGCGCTGGGATTTCCAGTTTCTCGTCAAAGTTAACGCGACGGCTTGGTACATAACCACCCAGTGCGTTACGACGCTCATGCAGGTACTTAGATTCTTCAGAATCTTTATCGAAATTGACGTATGGCAAGTTTTCGATCTGCTCATCAGATACCGGCACATTGAAACGATCACGGAACTGACGAACGCCTTCCATGTTCATTTTCTTAACTTGGTGAGCAATGTTCTTACCTTCGGCGGTATCACCCATACCGTAACCTTTAATGGTCTGAGCCAAGATTACAGTTGGTTTGCCCGTGGTATCCTGTGCTTTTTTCAGTGCAGCGTAAACTTTCTTCGGATCGTGACCGCCACGGTTCAAAGCCCAAATTTCGTCATCAGTCATATCTTTGACTAATGCAGCTGTTTCCGGGTAACGACCGAAGAAGTGTTCACGAACATAAGCACCATCTTTAGACTTGAATGTCTGATAGTCGCCGTCCAGCGTTTCGTTCATTAATTGAACCAGTTTACCACTGGTGTCTTTACGCAGCAGTTCGTCCCAACGCTCACCCCACAGGACTTTCAGTACCTGCCAGCCAGCACCTTCGAAGATCCCTTCCAGTTCGTTAACAATTTTACCGTTACCGGTTACTGGGCCATCCAGACGCTGCAAGTTACAGTTGATGACGAATACCAGATTATCCAGTTTTTCACGAGTTGCGATAGTGATCGCACCTTTAGATTCTGGTTCATCCATCTCACCGTCGCCCAGGAAAGCGTAAACGGTTTGTTTAGAAGTATCTTTCAGGCCACGGTTTTCCAGATATTTCAGAAACTTAGCCTGATAAATAGCGGAAATTGGTCCCAGACCCATTGAAACAGTTGGGAACTGCCAGAAGTCAGGCATCAGTTTTGGATGCGGGTAAGAAGACAGGCCATTACCACCGATTTCCTGACGGAAGTTGTTCATCTGCTCTTCTGTCAGACGGCCTTCAAGGAACGCACGTGCGTAAACGCCAGGGGAAATGTGGCCCTGGAAGTATACCAGGTCACCGCCATCATTTTCGTTACGAGCGCGGAAGAAGTGGTTAAAACACACGTCATAAACGGTAGCGGAAGACTGGAATGAAGCCATGTGACCACCCAGCTCTAGATCTTTTTTAGATGCACGCAGAACGGTCATCACCGCATTCCAGCGAATAGCAGAGCGGATGCGGCGCTCTAAATCCAGGTTGCCAGGGTAAGCAGGCTCATTCTCAGCAGGAATAGTGTTGATGTAATCGCGGCTTGCAGCACCTGCAGCAACGTTAACACCACCTTTACGAGCTTCATTCAAAACCTGATCAATCAAGAACTGAGCACGTTCAACACCTTCTTCACGGATGACCGATTCGATCGCCTGTAACCAATCGCGAGTTTCGATCGGATCCACGTCATTTTTCAAAATATCTGACATGGTGTATTCCTTATCTGTTATCTATTTTCTAATGGTTATTGGAGCCTATCTTCTGGTCATACCTTTTGACGAAACTGCCTGTTATGACCGGAAGATAGGCCCTGCTGTATATTGCTGCTAAAACTCTTGAAAAGAGTTGACAAACTGTACAAACGCAGCAGTCAAATCTGTACAGTTAAGTTAGAATCCGCCCCATTCGGGAATTTGATTTGTCTATGACGTTCCAAGGGACAGGCTCTTATTCCTGATGTTGCTGGAGCCGCCTCAATGAACGCTCACGGCGAGTACGTTCACGAGTCAGATCCAATAAAACTTCTTCAATAAAGGCCAGATGACGATGGGAAGCCTCACGGGCTTTTTCCGGTTCTCTCGCCATAATAGAGCGAAAAATTTCAGCCCTGTGGTTACTAACAGCTGCCAACATTTCTTTACGGGTATAAATAACTTCAAAATTGCGCCTGATATTTTGTTCTAACATTGGGATCATACAGCGCAATAAATGCAGCAATACCACATTATGGGCAGCCTCCGTGACAACAAGTTGGTATTGCAAGACAGCATCAGATTCCGCATTCACATCACCACGTTGTTGTGTTTCTTGAATGGCAAGATGGCTTTGCTCAATGCGTTGGAAATCCTCATCAGTTCCTCTAAGGGCGGCATAATAAGCTGCAATCCCCTCTAACGCATGACGGGCTTCAAGGAGATCGAACTGGGATTCTTGATTCTCTGCAATAAGTTGGGCAAGTGGGTCGCTGAAACTTTGCCACAGATTGTTCTGCACGAAAGTTCCGCCCCCTTGACGACGGAAAAGAAAGCCTTTGGCTTCCAATTTTTGAATGGCTTCGCGTAATGAAGGACGTGATACTTCAAACTGCTTTGCCAGCTCACGCTCAGGCAGCAGTTTTTCTCCCGGGCGTAGAGAGCCTTCGAGAATGAGCTGTTCAAGACGCTGCTCAATCACATCTGATAACTTTGGTTGGCGAATCTTGCTATAGGCCATATCTGCTGTAAGCCATTCAATAAGTAAATGTTGCTTTGGACTATGCCCGACTCAGCTAAGTCTTACTGACTAAATCTTAGCCATTAAATCCTAGTTAACAGGTCAAAGTCAATTGGTAATACCAATTTAGAATACAGGGTCTTAAAGTAACAAAGTATTCACTAGCTGTCTATAAAGACCTTGGGCTAAATCATAAAAACCTGCAAATTTTAACAAAATATTTTAAATATTATTAGAAAATTATAACCAGAGAGGATTTTTAGATCGGAGATATCAGGGAGATTTAACGTTTTTTAAACGCATAGATGAGCAAAATGAAACGTTACAGCAAGATAAAAACTCGGAATTATGCAAAAAATATGAATTGAAATTCAGGAGGAAATCATTACAGACAATTCATAAGTCAATCAAAATAGCCAGACTCAAACAACGGTTCCCGATGCCACTGGTAAGTTCAAGCCGCTATCCCTAAAATTTCCCCAGCAGAAAAATAAAGGGCTTCCTGGCCCTCTATCTCTCTTGTGTGTCAAACTAATGCGCCATAAATCGTCAACAGCGCGACAATAATCACAATAGTAAAGGTCGCTTTTTTCGCTAACGTTACGGCAGCAACAGGTGTTTCTATAGGGTCAAGACGGGGTTCTTTACTTAATGCGAATTGTGCTAATTGACTAACTACCTTGTATTGTGATGACCGAAAATCAGTGAGTGATGCAATCCAGGCGGGTAAGGCTCTCTCTCCATGTCCTAACAAAGCATAGGTAATACCTGCCAACCGTGCAGGAAGCCAATCCAGCCAATGCAGT
The DNA here is from genome assembly GCF_001028135.1 of Xenorhabdus griffiniae. Lineage (GTDB taxonomy): Bacteria > Pseudomonadota > Gammaproteobacteria > Enterobacterales > Enterobacteriaceae > Xenorhabdus > Xenorhabdus bakwenae. Next base: position 70,583 of record NZ_LDNM01000016.1, on the reverse strand, counting down.
ATCCCGTCAACGCCAGATTGTGCTCTCTGCACTGCCGTTGCGTGCTGGGCCAACCAACGTTGATAAGCTCTCAGGCAACCATACCCCATCAAAACCGCCGGACCGAATTGACCCAAGACAGCCAACCAAAAAATAGGGGCAAGATAATAACGGAAATTTATCCAAATCAATGAATTTTGTATCTCACGCAACCGCTCTTCTTTTGTGGTGTCAGGTAATATTCCCCGAATCATCGTCAGACGAGCAAGATACTTTTTCTGCTGCCCAAAATCATCCTGGCGCACAGCCTGAAGATATCCGCGGTAATCATGCCGCAGCCTGCCTGCACCAATACATAACAGACTGATTATGATACCCAGCACAATCGCGAGCATACCAAAAGCAACAGAGCTAGAAATATCAATAAGCTTCCATGTCAATAAAGCGACCAGAAAGGTCATGCCCAGACTACCCCATAGTGAATGTGATTTGAGTCTGGCAAAAGCGGGGGCTAGATAGCGTTCCAGTTGCCAGTGATCCCTCATCTTAAAAACACGTTCCCATGCCAGTATTAACAATAGAATAAAGAGAGTCATCCAACTCGCTCCTGCAATAATTGACGGTAATGTTCCCAATAAAAATAAGGTCCAGGATCGGTTTTCCTTCCCGGTGCGATATCGCTGTGTCCTGTAATATTGTCACGAATATCAGGATATTGGCTAATAAGCAACTCAGTAACTTCCGCTAATTTAGTGTACTGAATTTCAGTAAATTCCTCATAATCTGTGCCTTCCAGTTCAATGCCTATCGAAAAATCATTACATTTCTCACGGTCACAGTAGCAGGAAACACCAGCATGCCAAGCTCTTTTATTGAAAGGAACATATTGTACAACCTCACCATCGCGCCGGATTAAGCAGTGAGCAGAAACACGTAAGTGCTTAATTTCATCAAAAAAAGGATCGGCTTTAGGATCTAATGTTCCCATAAATAATTGATCAATATAAGGGCCACCAAACTTGCCAGGAGGTAAACTGATGTTATGAATAACCAATAATGCGGGTGTTTCTTCTTCTGGGCGCAGATCACAATGCGGGGAAATCACCTTTCTCGCACCATCAATCCACCCTTCATGCAGTTTCATTCTTTTACCTCCCCCTTAATATTTAATATCACCTTGCCCAAATCACCCTTCCAGTATGGCCAATAGCAATCAACTTCATTAAGCGTAATGCTATGGCATAAGGTGTAACAAGTTAGTTAGCATGTTAGCACCTTCAATCGGCCAATATATCGGATGGTTTCTTATTTACGGGCAGACTCGAAAAATTTGTGCAAAAAAATGTAACATAAAGTTATTTTTTCGAGCCTGCTTCATAATTTTTATTAACCATATTTTATTTTTCTCTTTTTTCTCCATGATTATTGGCACCGATACCCAATAGATTGCAACTTAAAAGATGAAGGGTATGCCTGCTATTGAACATGGCAATCAGTCCAGATATGTATACAAGGAGAAAAAATGAAACAACAAGGATTTACCTTAATTGAAGTAATGGTTGTTATGGCTATTGTGTCTATTCTCGGCGCAATTGCCATTCCCAGTTATCAGGGATATATCCAAAAAGCCGCATTAACCGATATGCTACAAGCTATTGTGCCTTATAAATCAGGTGTGGAACTGTGTCGCTTCGAGGCTGCAAATTATAAAAATTGTCACTCTGGTCACCCTTCCATTCCATCAGGCCACAATAGCCGCTATATCAGCACCATTTCAGTAAAAGAGGGGGAGATAACGATAGTGGGTCAGCAAAACCTTAATGGACTCCATGCCACGTTAAAACCTATTCAGGATACGAAGACGGGGTTCACTCAATGGGAAGCGATTTGTGAATCTGAAAATGAATCGTTAAAACTAAAATGTCAGGAAACCTTGAAATTTTAAACAGTTATTTTCATTCCTGACAGGCTTTAAATTAAAGAGAAAACCATTATACCAATCCAACTTCAAGATGCGTGTTATATTTTCTTTCCCGCGCAGCGGGGAGATATAAGGCCTCGCGTCGTCTTGCGGATTACAATTTGAAGTTTATCGAGTATAAGTCACACCAATATTAAAGGAATAAAGATAATGATAAATAAGGATCACCTTTTAATGGAAAAAGAAATAAAAGAGCTGTGTCAACGACATCAGGCCATTATTATAAAAAAAGATTTCCATACAATCACAATTGCCTGTAATAAACCACCTAATGAGGATTTCATTGCCGCACTGAGATTTATTTCAGGTTTAATCGTTAATGTAGATATTTGGCCACAAGCAAAAATAGAATCGATGTTGACACAAGAAAATTCATTAATGTCAGCAAAAAATTACTGTTCAGAAAGTGATGAAGAGGAACCGTACCGTATAAATCACCTTGATAGCCACCATACTCATTATCATGATGCAATACAAACCAACAATCTCCATGATGAAGAAATAGACACACCCGTTATTCAATTAGTTAATCAGACAATATTAACTTCAATACAAAAAAGAGCTTCAGATATTCATTTTGAACCATCTCAACGTGGTTACCAAATACGTATTCGAGTTGATGGTACATTACATACCATGCAGGCACCTCCTCCTCAAATGAATACGGGTATTCCTGCTCGCTTAAAAATCATGGCAAAACTCAATATCGCTGAAAAACGCCAGCCTCAGGATGGGCAATTTGACTGGAGTGATAACAAAAACAGTTATGCGATTCGTATATCAACACTCCCCACACTACATGGAGAAAAAATAGTCCTGCGTATTTTAAATACCATACATCAACTATCTCTGGAACAGTTAGGATTGCCTGAACCACAATTACAACTTTTACAACAAAAACTCCATTTTCCACAAGGGATGATTTTAGTCACTGGGCCGACTGGCAGCGGAAAGACAGTCACATTGTATAGCTGCCTGCAATATTTAAACCAAGCGAAAAAGAATATCTGTAGTGTCGAAGATCCTGTCGAAATTCCTTTAAATGGCATCAACCAAACACCAGTTAATAACAAAATTAGTCTGGATTTCGCCAAAGTTCTCAGAGCATTATTGCGCCAAGATCCCGATATTATTATGGTTGGCGAGATCCGTGACAATGAAACCGCTGAAATATCAATGAAAGCAGCTCAAACAGGCCACTTAGTTTTATCAACCCTGCATACCAATTCCACTATTGATACGTTATCTCGCCTGCATAATCTGGGAATTTCTGGCTATACCACAGCCTCATGTGTGAAACTAATTATTGCTCAGCGACTGGTTCGTAAGCTTTGCCCCCATTGCCGACAACAAGACAGTATATCCACAGAGATCCCTAATATTACTGGTTCAGCATCTATAAAAAAATGGAATGCGGTCGGTTGTGATCACTGCTTTTCTGGCTATTACGGCAGAACTGCTATCTATGAATTTCTCGAAATCAAACCTGAACTCCAGCAAGCCCTGTCTGAGTGTTCTAACGCCAGCTTCCCACATCTACTTACCTCACAACAAGATGCAACGCTTTTTTCCGCAGGGCTGACATTAGCGGAAAAAGGAATCACCACTCTTGAAGAGATTTATCAGATTACAGGCCATGAGACAGTATGAAAATAGAATATATTTACCAATGGCAGGCAATTAACAAGCATGGAAAAGCCATAACAGGGGAGAGTATTGGGCACAATAAAAAAAGTGTATTCCAATACCTCAGCCATCTCGATCTTCAACCCTATACCATTAAATGTAAAAAAATTATTTATTACAGCAAAAAGGAAATTGCCTATCGTCTGCATTTTATTCATCAGTTAAGTACGTTACTGACTTCAGGCATCCCTTTACTCAAGGGACTGACTATTTTACTGCAAGAGTGTAAATATGCTCTCTGGCGATGTGTATTGATGGATATAATTCAGAAAATTCGTCAGGGAGAGGCATTCTCCACCACACTCGAACACTATCCGAAGCTATTTTCTCCCTTGTTCTGTCAGCTTATCGCAGTAGGAGAACAAACCGGCCAGCTTGAAAACTGCTGCCAGTTAATCATTAATCGGTTGGAACAGCAAAATAGGCTGGGGAAGAAAATTCAAAAGGCTTATCACTATCCCTTGATAGTCGCTTTTGTGAGCTTTTTGGTTATTATTCTGATGTTGATCTTTGTTCTGCCAGAATTCCGACAAGTCTATTCTTCGCTAAATGCCACCCTGCCCTTGTTAACACAGTGGGTTCTATCAGGATCTGATTTATTGATCCATCATGGCGTATTACTATTGTTAATAATATTTATATTATTAACCAGTTATCTATGGCTACGTCACCGTTTTCCCATTTTTAAAGCAAAAGAAAAAATGCTCTTCCTGAGATTCCCTATTTTTAAGCAACTCACTATTTATCAACAGACTAATCAAATATTTCATATCCTGTTTATGACACAGAAAGCGGGATTAACACTAATGGCGGGGCTTGAATGTGCCCTCATAGCAACTCAGCATCCTGTTTTTATTGCTGGCGTGAAAAACCTGCACAGGCAAATTCAACAAGGCATACCAATGAGTGACGCATTAAAACAAACAGCATATTTCCCTGCGCTATGCCAACAATTTGTCATGGTAGGTGAAGAATCAGGAGAATTAGAATTATTTTTATTCAATCTTGCAGAATGGTATCAAGAAAAATCAATCAACCTTGCTGATAGATTGGTTCAATCATTAGAACCTTTGTTGATGTTAATAATGGCCTTGATTGTCGGTTTATTATTGCTGGCTATGTACCTGCCTATTTTTCAATTAGGTGCAATATTAACTTAACAAGGTAATTACATATTTCATTATCTTTTCCCAAGACGGCCAAAGCAGGAATTGTACGTGTTTGTTTATAGCCCATCAGCGTCCCTTGAGTTACAATTCGATTATGCTATCAGAGATATTTAAAGGGATAGAATGACTTATATTGTTGCACTTACGGGTGGAATTGGTAGCGGTAAGACGACTATCTCTAATGCATTTTCATCCCTTGGTGTCCCGCTTGTTGATGCAGATATTATCGCCAGAGAAGTTGTCGCTCCTAGCACCCCCGCACTACAAGCAATCACCACGCGCTTTGGGACCAATATATTATCGCCCGATGGTAGCCTTAATCGCGCAATGTTACGCCAAAAAATTTTCGCTGCCCCAGAAGAGAAACAGTGGCTCAATGCTCTTTTACATCCACTGATCCAAATAGACACACAGCGGCAATTAACCCAGGTGACTGCCCCCTATGTCATCTGGGTTGTTCCTTTGCTCATTGAAAACAATTTAATGCATTTGGCAGATCGTGTTTTAGTTGTTGATGTCCCAGTTGAAGTACAGATTACCCGAACCATGGCTCGTGATGGAGTAAGCCGTGAGCAAGTAGAAAATATTCTGGCTGCACAGGCCAGCCGTCAGGACAGACTGGAAAAGGCAGATGATGTCATCGTTAACCACAGCAGTGAACAAGATCTTACCTCTCGTGTGGTCGAGCTACATCAACAGTATTTAAAACAAGCAAAATCAGTCAGACAGGAAAACCGTAATGAGTGATGCACCATCCACTATTATTTTTGAACATCCACTCAATGAAAAAATGCGTTCATGGTTGAGAATTGAGTCTTCACTACAACAGTTGGAAAAACAACGTCATCTGAATTCTCAGACGAGTAGCCTTTCGTTTTTTCGTACAATTGCTGAATTAATTGAGATCATGGAACGCGGTGAAGTCCGCTCTGAGCTATTGAAAGAGCTGGATCGCCAGCAAGCGAAATTAAAACAATGGCTCAGCGCTCCGAATGCCGATACGGCGATGATCCATAGTTTGACAGAGCAACTTAAAGAACGCAGTACAGCCTTGAACCAAGCCCCACGGCTTAACCAATTTATCAAAGAAGATCGGATTATCAGCATGGTACGCCAACGTCTCAGCATTCCCGGAGGATGTTGTAGCTTTGACCTGCCAACATTGCACCTGTGGCTACATTTACCACAATCTGTCAGGGATAAATCCGTCACAGCCTGGCTGGACAGCCTTAATCCGTTACAACAAGCCTTAGAAAACATTCTGGAACTCATACGCCACTCCGCCGCTTTCACCCCTAAAGTCAGCCATAACGGATTTTATCAGGGGAATGCTGATGAAGCCGATTTGTTGAGATTAAAATTGGACGTGGTGCCAGATACATTGGTTTACCCACAAGTCTCCGGCTACAAAACACGTTTCGCTATCCGTTTTTTACCAATGGATAGTGAACATGGTGTTGTACCTGCCCATTTGTCATTTGAATTGGCCTGCTGTTAACATAGGCCCAATAAATTTCAAGCTGTGATGTGAAAATGGAGGGTATGACCTTCAAATCAAGCGGGAGAAAGTATTATGTCTGAAGTATTGACTGTCGAATGTCCAACGTGTGACAACACAGTAGTATGGGGAGAAATTAGTCCACATCGCCCATTTTGCAGTAAACGTTGCCAATTAATCGACTTGGGTGAATGGGCCAGTGAAGAAAAACGAATAGCAAGCCAAAGTGACAGTCCAGAAAATGATAACTGGAGTGAAGAGCCTTAATATCACGTAACATATGTTATAGCGGTGCCTGTTTTATTTGGCGCCGCTTATATTGAATGATTTGACTACCCTAATTTACTAAAAATCCTTTAGCAGGAACTATTTTGGGTTAGAAAGCCTACAATACTACGGTTTGCTGGAGGAAATTCATCAGCAATTAATTCTGATTGTAAAACCCAGCGGGAAGGTTGCCCTTCTTTACCAAACGGCTCGTTTTCCCATTCATCCACCAGGAAAAAATCAAGGGTAATACTTCTATCAGGAAAATCATGTTTGATGGTATCAATTAATTCACAGTGCGTTACTGTGATCCCAACTTCTTCCTTTAATTCTCTGATCAATGCTTGTTCGGATGTTTCTCCCTGTTCGCGTTTTCCTCCGGGAAACTCCCAAAAACCGCCCATATGTGAATCAGCCCTACGCTGAGTGATAAAAATTTCATCATTGCTATTTTTAATAATACCTGCTGCAATATGCAGATGTTTTTTTTCCATAATCGCTTTTCTTACCGTCTATTATTCAACTTAAGTCACTATCCATTGCAGGTTACATTAGAATGAGTTGAAGCTGCAAATCTGTATTTCATGCAATAAAATGTCATCGCTTTTAATTACCAATTACCTCTCTGGAAAAAACAAATCATGTGAAAACAAACTGTAAACAGTGTCAAAAATTAACTTACAAATAGATTAAAACGACTATTTTAAGCATTAAGGAAGCACGGTTTATGCTAAATGATGTTCAATCATTGATCGAAGCACGGCAAATCGCCTATCAATTTCCTGGTGAAACAACGTCGCTATTTTCTGGTATCGATATATTCTTAAATACAGAAAAATATGCGCTAGTTGGGCGCAATGGTATTGGTAAATCCTGGCTGGCATCAATACTGGCACAACAGATCCGTCCCACAGAAGGTAGTGTAAAACATTTTTGTAGGGTGGGTTATTTGTCACAAGGTTTAACACCTTTTTCCGGTAATGTCGCAGATATGCTGGGGTTAACCAAAATCATGAGCGCCAATGAACGTGTCCTTGCTGGCGTTGGTGATGAAGCAGATTTTGATGCTATGGAAGGAAACTGGGATTGGCAATTTCAAACTGAGTCTTTACTGGCAGAAGGTGAACTCAATCCAGGCGTATTAAATCAACCGGTTAATTCCTTGAGCGGTGGAGAACAAACACGGATCAGGTTGTTGGCGCTGAAACGTCAAAGCGCAGGTTTTATGATCCTGGATGAACCAAACAATCACCTTGACCGACAAGGCCGCTTTTGGCTGGGTCAGTGGTTAAGTGCTTTTGATGGCGGAGTTCTGCTGGTTACCCATGATACCCAACTATTACAGCATGTATCGGTTGTTTACGAACTCAGCGGATTAGGGTTATCCCGCAGTATCGGTGGATGGAAAACCTGGCTGGAAAGTAAAGAGCAACTACGGCTGGGCATTCAACGTGAAGTGGATCAAACCCAAAAAAGCCTAAAACAAGCCTTACGTGATAAGCAAAAAGATCATGAAAAGAGTAGCAAAAGGCAAAGTCAGGGGAAGCAACGGCGGAAAAATGCCAATCAGGCTAAGATCCTGCTTGATCACGCATTAGGACGCTCAGAAGCAACATTATCACGGATAGCAAAACAGAATGAAGAGCGATTGCAACACAGCTCTTCATTAGCCACAGAAGCCAGAACAAAACTCGAAATTATCGATCCGCTGTCAATCGCTGTTGCGACTCCGCAAACCGCCACTTCTCCGTTACTCTATCTTCAGGATGTCATTCTGCCTTTCGGCTCCGGTACGCCCATCAGTTTAACCATCAATAATGGTGATCGCTTGGCTATCACTGGTAAAAATGGTAGCGGAAAATCCACTTTATTAAAGGTAATGACGGGTTCACGGGTTCCGAAACAGGGTATCTGTCGTATCACTCCGTCACACAGTCTGATGGATCAGCATTTTTCGTTCCTTGATAAAAACCAATCCGCGTTACATAACTTTCAATTACAGTCACCAGGCTGGACAAAAGATCGTTACCGTACCCAGTTGGCACAATTGCGTATACGCGGTGAGGAAGCCTTGAAACCTGTCGGTTATCTCAGTGGAGGAGAACAACTTAAAGTCGCGCTGGCTTGCCTGTTTTGTGGGCCATATGCACCTGCCCTGCTGTTATTAGATGAACCAGATAACCATCTGGATATTGAATCTCGTGAGCTACTGCAAAAAGCGCTACATGATTATACAGGAGCAATGGTACTTATTTCTCACGACGATAAGTTCATTGAAAATATAGGCAATATGCAGGAATTAATATTATGACAAAACCCTCAAATCTATTTCTTAAGTAAGTTCCATTGAAGAATTTTTTTGCAGAATAAGATCTAAGGGTTTTCGATAAATTAACCCGTGCCAGTGGTAACTGAATTCACCATTGGCACGGCTTTCTTGCTTATAAACCCACTCTACTTATAAGCGACCGTGGCAATGCTTATATTTTTTGCCAGAACCACATGGGCAAGGATCATTGCGTCCAACTTTACGCTCTCCCGTTGCCATTTGAGCCTCGGCCTTTGACATCAACGCACCCTGCTCAACTTCATGGCTCAAATGTTGTTGTTTTGCCAAACGTTCAGCTTCTTCACGACGCTGCTGTTCAAGCGCCTCAACTTCTTCCGGCATTCTAACCTGGACCTTGCTCAAGGTACTGATCACTTCATATTTCAATGATTCCAGCATATTGGCAAACATGGCAAAAGATTCGCGTTTATACTCCTGTTTTGGATCTTTCTGGGCGTAACCACGCAAGTGAATGCCTTGGCGGAGGTAATCCATCGCCGCCAAATGCTCTTTCCACAATGTGTCCAGGGTTTGCAACATGATGCCTTTTTCAAAGTTACGCATCATTTCTGCACTGACAATTTCTTCTTTTTGCTTATAAATTTCGATCGCTTTTTCAAGAATACGTTCACGCAATGTTTCTTCGTGCAATTCAGGCTCTTTGTCCAACCACTCTTTGATTGGCAGATTCAAATCGAAATCGTTGATTAAACGTTCTTGCAATCCTTCAATATCCCACATTTCTTCCAGTGATTGCGGTGGAATATGAGCATCAATGGTTACCTTGAAGACATCTTCGCGGATGCTGGTGATGGTTTCGCTGACATCACTCACATCAAGCAAGTCGTTACGTTGAGCATAAATAGCCCGACGCTGATCGTTCGCAACATCATCATATTCCAGCAACTGTTTACGAATATCAAAGTTACGGCTCTCAACTTTACGTTGAGCATTCGCAATCGCTTTCGTCACCCATGGGTGTTCAATGGCTTCCCCTGGCTGCATACCCAGTTTACGCATCATACCGGTCACACGATCGGAAGCAAAAATGCGCATTAAGGAATCTTCCATTGATAGGTAGAAACGTGAAGAACCCGCATCACCCTGACGGCCCGCACGACCACGTAACTGATTATCTATACGCCGTGATTCATGACGCTCCGTACCAATAATATGTAAGCCACCCGCAGCCAATACTGCATCATGGCGTTCTTGCCATTCTGCCTTGATTTTCTCGATTTGTGCTTCAGTTGGCTCTTCCAATTTAGCGACTTCCGCCTGCCAACTGCCCCCCAACATGATGTCTGTACCACGTCCTGCCATGTTGGTTGCAATCGTCACTGTACCAGACTGGCCAGCCTGCGCGATGATGTCGGCTTCCAATGCATGAAATTTTGCGTTCAGAACGTTATGTGCAATACCCGCTTGCGTTAATGCGTTAGCCACAAGTTCTGATTTCTCAATCGAGATTGTCCCCACCAAAACAGGCTGACCACTGCTTGTCCGTGCTTTGATGTCTTCAATGATTGCCTCAATTTTTTCCGCTTCTGTCATATAGACCAGATCCGGTAAATCCTGACGGATCATTGGGCGATTGGTTGGAATAACAATGGTATCTAATTTATAAATGGAGCTGAATTCAAACGCTTCCGTATCCGCTGTTCCTGTCATCCCCGCCAGTTTTTCGTATATACGGAAATAGTTCTGGAATGTGATTGAAGCCAGCGTCTGGTTTTCATTCTGGATCTCGACACCTTCTTTCGCTTCCACAGCTTGGTGCAAGCCATCAGACCAACGACGCCCTTGCATGGTACGCCCGGTATGTTCATCAACGATGATCACTTCACCCTCTTTGACGATATAATCAACATCGCGGGTAAACAGGGCGTGAGCGCGCAGAGCCGCTGTTACATGGTGCATCAGCATAATATTGGTCGGTGAATACAAGGATTCGCCTTCATCCATCAATTTGGCATCCACCAATAACTCTTCAATCAATATCAGGCCACGCTCTGTCAGGTTGACTTGACGTGTTTTTTCATCAACAGAGAAATGTCCTTCACCCTGGAAGGCTTCTGAATCCTCTTTTTCCTGACGAACCAGTTTCGGGATCAGCTTGTCTACTTTGATATAAAGCTCAGAACTGTCTTCCGCCGGTCCTGAAATAATCAGGGGTGTACGGGCTTCGTCGATCAGAATCGAGTCAACTTCATCCACCAATGCATAGTGCAATTTGCGTTGGACTCGCTCTTCTGGGCTAAATGCCATATTGTCGCGCAAATAGTCAAAACCAAACTCATTGTTAGTACCGTATGTGATATCCGCAGCATAAGCTTCACGTTTTGCCGGTGATGGCATACCCGGTAAGTTAATACCGACACTTAAGCCAAGGAATTCAAACAGCGGGCGGTTATTTTCAGCATCGCGCTGTGCCAGGTAATCGTTCACGGTAACAATGTGAACACCTTTACCACTTAGGGCATTAAGATAAGCCGGTAATGTTGCGGTCAGTGTTTTACCTTCACCTGTACGCATTTCCGCTATGCAGCGTTCATTCAAGACCATCCCGCCCAATAACTGCGCATCAAAGTGGCGCATACCAAATACACGTTTACTGGCTTCACGCACAGTAGCAAACGCTTCTGGCAGAATTTTATCCAGTGATTCTCTCTCGTTAAAACGGGCACGAAATTGCTCTGTTTTCGCTTTCAACTCTTCATCAGAGAGTTTTTCAAAGTCCGGTTCCATACGGTTGATCTCATCAACCACTTTACGTAAACGGCGCAAGGTACGGTCATTGCGGCTACCAAAAATTTTTGTCAGTAATTTAGTCAGCATAATTAGTACATCTCAGATAGGGCTATTGTTGTAGCCAATCAATCATTTCTTAAAAATGAGCTTATTAAACTTAACGTTAAATAAGCCGGTAGTATTAAAGCAGAAATAGATGATTGGGCGTTGGCCCTGCCCTAATTCCCTGAACTTTTGCGATCCAGAGAGCTGGAGTATGGGTATCAGGAAGCACAGCATCAATCATCGCAACATCTGAGATAATTTCTTCAAATGGCATTGGTGCTTGTGTCAGCATGGCATGCAACGTATCCAGCATAAGTCGTTGCATGGAGGGAGAAGAAATCCGGGTACTTTCTTTTGCGCCTTCGTACTTGATTGGCTCTGCCACCGAAAAAGCAAAAGAAAGTTGACGGATCACATTACGAACGGCATGTTGCTGCCAATAATTTAAATAATTAGCAGGTTGGCGCTGGACACTTTTTAATTGGAGTAAGTGTAATTCAAATAAGTGATCAAAAGAGGAAAATGCCGGGTGACGGCTTCCCTGGGCAGAAGAAGTATTTGTATGATGCAGGCTTTCTGCCACGCCAGCGAAAACAGTAGGAACACCAATTCCTGTAGCAACCATGCCCAGTAAAAGGTGAGACCAAAAATAACGCCTACCAAATTGTCGCCAAAGATTTAAAATACTCATTAATCCTTCATTAATAAATACTGGAACTGCCCCTATTATGCGAGATAGCCGCCCACAATCACTGGATAAGCTGTTTGAAGACGCGGCAACTGTCGGAAAAAGCCCACTTCAAATGATCCAACAACATGCCATCGCATTACTGAAACTCAACCGTGCCGTTCTCAGTTTGCTTCCTGCACAATTGCACCCGTGGTGCAGGGTCGCTAATTATCGCAAACAAATTCTGGTACTGGAAGCCGGAAATGCCAGCTGGATGACCCGGCTGCGCTATGAAATTCCTGTATTGCTCTCTACATTGAGAAGCGAAATTCTACCATCTTTATCCTCAATCGACATCAGGATTAACCCATCATTAATGGTTAAGTGTGATAATAATGAACAAAGATTCTCAAAATTATCAACCAAAGCATCCAGTAATGATAATCAGGAATTACCAAAGCGCCAGCTCACTCATGAAAGCGCAAAAACATTAATGATGTTGGCTGAAAATAGCCCTGAAAAATTGAAAAAGAGGCTAGAGCGGTTGGCTGCGCTGGCCGGAGAGAGTACCAGTACAGCCAAAAAGAAGCGTTAACGCTGAATAAAAAACATCAGGGAAAGCAGCGTGATAGATAACATAACCCATTGGGGCATCATAGGAATGTTCTCAACATTCTTTATCAATCCACATGTCAGCCATTATGCCAACACCAGTGATGGTGCACGGAAAGCCAATGGCATTTCAGCTTCATCTTCAAATGTGACAAATTCCCAAGCGCTTTCCTGTGCTAAAACAGTTTGCAGTAACTTGTTGTTTAGTGCATGGCCTGATTTAAACGCAGTAAAGGCACCAATGATATTATACCCACACATGAATAGATCACCGATGGCGTCCAACATTTTATGGCGGACGAATTCATCTTTAAAACGCAAACCATCTTCATTGAGTACGCGGTAGTCATCAACGACAATCGCACAATCAAAGCTGCCACCGAGACACAAGCCTTTAGATTGCAAATACTCAATATCACGCATAAACCCGAAAGTACGCGCACGACTAATCTGGCGAACAAATGAATCCGCAGAGAACTCCAACCCATAGCGCTGGGTACCCGCATCAATCGCCGGATGATTAAAGTCGATGGTAAAATCCAGACTGAAACCATGATAAGGCGCCAATTCAGCCCATTTATCACCGTCTTCCACACGGACGCTTTCTTTCATTCGCACGAATTTCTTCGCGACATTCAGCTCTTCAATACCCGCATCCAATAACAGGAAAACAAACGGGCTAGCGCTGCCATCCATAATCGGGATCTCTGGTGCATCGACTTCAATAACAATATTATCGATCCCTAAACCTGCCAACGCTGCATTCAAATGTTCAACTGTTGAAATACGCACATTATGCTCATTTACCAGACAAGTACAGAGCATAGTATCACGCACAGATTTGGCATCTGCCGGAAAATCAACCGGAGGATTCAAGTCAGTACGACGATAGATGACCCCGGTATTAGCCGGCGCTGGACGCATTGTCAGCGTGACTTTTTTACCGGTGTGCAAACCGACGCCGGTCGCTTGAACAATACGTTTTAGTGTCCTTTGTTTGATCATCGTTTATATCTCGCAATGTTACTTATCCCGCCAATCACTATAATGTATGACTGGCAGGATAGTTTAACACAAAAAGCGGAGAAGCCAATTTTTTAGCAATTAATCAGCCTGCTTACGCAAAAATGCAGGAATGTCCAGATAATCAGGCTCTTTGCCCGTATGTGCATTTTGGTCATTGACGACTTTTGCTACCGTTTTGTTCTCATCAGACAATGAAGAGATTCCGCCAGATATCTGCTGGTAACGGCGCTCCATCGGATTTGTCTGAGGAGCTTTATTATTGGTCACCAGGGTGATTTCTGGGCGTTTGTCCATGCCAATGCCTGTTGCCACAACGGTTACACGCAGCTCATCATTCATATCTGGATCCAGTGATGTCCCGATAACCACCGTTGCATTATCAGAAGCAAATGCACGGATTGTGTTACCAACGGTTTCAAACTCATCCAAACGCAGGTCAAAGCCCGCTGTGATGTTAACCAAAACGCCACGGGCACCAGAAAGATCAATATCTTCCAGCAGTGGGCTGGAGATAGCCATCTCTGCGGCTTCTTCCGCACGATCTTCACCTTGTGCAATACCTGAACCCATCATGGCATAACCCATTTCCGACATCACGGTACGAACGTCAGCGAAGTCAACGTTCATCAGTCCTGGGCGGGTGATCAGTTCGGCAATCCCCTGAACCGCGCCTTTCAGAACATCATTGGCTGCACCGAATGCATCCAACAGAGAAATACCTCGTCCCAGGACTTTCAATAATTTGTCATTTGGAATCGTGATCAGTGAGTCCACATGCTTGGACAGTTCAGTGATCCCTTGTTCCGCGAAGGCCATCCGTTTTTTGCCTTCGAAATTAAATGGCTTAGTGACAACGGCAACGGTCAAAATGCCAAGCTCTTTGGCAATTTCGGCTACAACAGGGGCAGCACCCGTTCCCGTGCCACCTCCCATACCAGCGGCAATAAACACCATGTCTGCACCTTCCAGTGCTGTACGCAGTGATTCGCGGTCTTCTTCCGCCGCAGTACGACCAACTTCCGGGTTCGCACCAGCGCCTAATCCTTTTGTAATGCCGTTGCCAATCTGGATAGTCTGACCAACAGCCGTCTTACGCAGTGCCTGAGCGTCCGTGTTAACAGCAAAGAAGTCAACACCTTCAATGCGCTCACGCACCATGTGCTCCACAGCATTACCGCCGCCGCCGCCGACGCCGATGACTTTAATCACCGCGTCGTTGGTTAATTCCAGTGGTTCAAACATAATTTCTCTCCGTTTTGTGCCTTTATAACGAGACCTGCGACTTTGTCATGGTCTCTGTATAAAAAATCAAAATTCTTTTTTCAGCCAGTGGCTGACTTTCTTAAACCAGCCACTCACTGACGTTCTTTTATCGGCATCGGAATCTCCGCCAAGGTGGGATTCTTTGCCATAATGCAGAAGTCCAACCGCTGTTGAGTAGCAAGGCTCCTGCACATAATCTGTCAATCCAGTGATGTTCAGAGGGCGGCCAATGCGAACCTGGGTATGAAATACCCGTTGAGCGCATTCGGCCAGACCATCAATTTGGGCTCCTCCCCCAGTCAGGACAATCCCTGCCGCCAGGTGGTGTTTCACTCCCTGCTGCCGCAATTGCTCCTGCAATCGCAATATTTCATCATTAACTAAATTCAGCAGTTCGGTATAACGGGGTTCGATAACTTCAGCCAGTGTTTGACGTTGCAAGCTACGAGGAGGGCGTCCTCCCACGCTTGGAACTTCTACACTTTCATCCTTACTTACTATCGAACCCAATGCGCAGCCGTGACGAACCTTGATGGTTTCAGCATCACTGGGAGGAGTACCAAACGCATAAGCGATATCACTGGTCACCACATTGCCTGCATAAGGAATCACCTTGGTATGACGCAATGCACCGCCAGTATATACAGCGATATCCATCGTCCCGCCGCCGATATCAACGACACAGACGCCCAATTCACGTTCATCTTCTGTTAACACAGCATAACTTGCTGCCAATCCTGCAAAAATAAGTTGATCAACTTTCAATCCACAACGTTCAACAGCTTTTACAATGTTTTTCGCCATGTCGTTATGGCAGGTAATCAAGTGGACTTTTGCCTGCATACGCACACCAGAGAGTCCAACCGGATTTTTGATCCCTTCCTGATAGTCAATCGCGTATTCCTGTGGGATCACATGCAAAATACGGTGTTCATCACGAACACGAACTGACTTAGCTGTATGGACAACACTGTCCACATCATCCTGTGTAACTTCTTCTTCTGAAACCGGCACCATACCAATTTCGTTCTGGCAACTAATATGTTTGCCGGAAAGCGCCAGATAGATTGAAGATATCTGGCAATCCGCCATGAGTTCAGCCTGATCAATGGCACGCTGTACGCACTTAACAACCGACTCAAGATCGTTGACACCGCCTTTGTCCATGCCGCGGGATGGGCAACTTCCTACTCCGATAATATTAACCATACCATCGGGCAGAATTTCACCAACCAGGGCAGATACCTTTGCTGTACCGATTTCAAGGCCAACTACTAATTTTCTGTCCGTTGATTTGATCATCGTTATTCTGCCTGTCTCTGTATTATTACCAGTCACTGTTTGTTTTCTTGCCTGCTCATTGAAACCGGCGTATCAGTTAATAAAGGCGCCCAACCTACCGCAGCACCACTGTCATAACGTAGGTCAACATAGGCCACACGTTTTTCAGTGTTTCTCAACAACACAGGATAAAGTTCAACAAAACGTTTCATTCGTTCTATTTTCTCTCGATTTCCTAGCTCTAAACGGATATCGTTATCCAATATCAGTTGCCAGGAATTACGCGCTGTCATGATCACTGCTTTCAGTTTCATCTGGTGTTTTTCAAGAAAAGTCGCCATTGTGTGGTACTCATTCAATGCGTCTTTTTCTTTGCCTTCTGGCCCATACAACATCGGATACTGGTCATTTGCACTGCGCTCTATAGGTAAGCTAAATACCCGGCCTTCGGCATCCAACAGTCGGGTATCATTCCAGCGCGCATAAGGTACGTATTCTACCAGATGTATTTTAAGTTCATCAGGCCATTGTTTGCGAACAGTGACCTGCCGGATCCATGGCAATTGTTCAATCTTTTCCTGAATGACGTTGACATCCTGAGTCATAAATGTCCCGGGAGAACCCAGGGATAAAATAGTCTGTCTTACGTCATCATTCGTGGTGTAATGGCGCTCACCAGTCAGTACCAGCTTTGAGAGTGGTAATCTGCTAGGATCTTTCATCCAGTCCAGTGTCATCCAGCCCCCCCATATGATGATGCCGACGACCATCAAGAAAAAGATAATCCCTGCCAGGTAGTAACCATTACTAGGACGAAATCGCTGTATTTCACCCTCCCGCTCCCGGCCATTCCGGGCTGCCTGCGACATATTAATCAGCCAACTCCAAAATTCTCACGACGAGTTGAGAAAAACTTAATCCAGCCTGACGCGCAGCAGTTGGCACAAGGCTATGGCTGGTCATGCCCGGGGACGTATTCGCTTCCAACAGGTAGAAATTACCATTCCCATCGTCCATGATATCGACTCGCCCCCAGCCATGACATCCCAGCGCTTTATACGCCTTTGAGGCGATATCTAATAGCTCTTGTTCTTTTTCTGCACTCAAGCCGCTTGGACAAAAATATTGTGTTTGGTTGGAAATATATTTCGCATCATAATCATAAAATGTATCTGGAGCCTGAATACGGATAGAAGGAAGAGCTTCATCCCCTAAAAATCCGACGGTATATTCAGGGCCAAAAAGCCATTTTTCAACCAACACATCAGTATCGTATTGAAATGCCAGCGCCAATGCGCTACGCAATTCGGCATATTCACTCACCTTAGTCATCCCTACGCTGGAGCCTTCCAGATTCGGTTTAATCATTAATGGCAGACCTAATTCTTGAACATACTCTTTGAGTTGAAAATCATTAAGTTGTTCAAATTTTAGAGAATTAATGACGACATAAGGTGCAATAGGCAGTTTTGCGCCCAGCCAGAGTTGTTTTGTGCGCAATTTATCCATTGACAAGGCTGATGCCATCACTCCGCTGCCGGTATAAGAAATTTGCAAAAACTCCAACAAACCTTGCAACGTACCATCTTCACCACCGCGACCATGCAGTGCGATAAAGACTTTATTGAATCCTTCCTCTTTGAGTTTAGTCACATCAAAGTCTTTTGTATCAATTGAATAAGCATTAATGCCTGCTTCCTTCAGCCCTGCCACAACCGCATGTCCTGATTGCAATGAAACTTCGCGTTCAGCGGAAGTTCCGCCCAACAGAACAGCAACTTTATCAGCCATGATGTCCTCCCTCATAAAAAGATGGCTGCAATTTTGTTTCAGCCAAATTGCGCGCTATTTTACCGATATTGCCGGCACCCTGTACCAAAACTAAGTCATTGTTTTCTATCACCTGTGACAGAATGGTTGAAACTTGTTCAGGTTCTGATACAAAAATCGGGTCCAACTTGCCACGACTGCGGATAGTACGGCATAAAGAACGGCTATCCGCGCCTGGGATCGGCGTTTCACCAGCGGCATACACATCCAACATTAATAGAACATCTACCTGACTCAGAACATTGGCAAAATCATCATATAAATCACGCGTTCTGGTATAACGGTGTGGCTGGAATACCATGACAATACGCTTATCCCCCCAACCCGCTCGTGCCGCTTTAATCGTGGCATCAACTTCTGTTGGATGATGACCATAATCATCAACTAGCATCACTCTCCCTTCTTTGCCATTGATATGTTTAAGAGGAAAATTCCCCAGAAAATCAAAACGGCGTCCGGTTCCCTGAAACTCAGCCAGTGACGCCAGAATAGCGGTATCATCAATGCCTTCTTCTGTTGCCACGGCAACTGCGGCAGTTGCATTCAGCGCATTGTGGCGGCCGGGGGCATTTAAGATCACATGCAAATCCGGCAAATCAGTTCGGCTGATGGTGAAAAATCCCTGAGCCCCTTTTTGCTCATAGTGAGTAATACGAACGTCTGCTTCCTCACTGAAACCGTAGGTCGTGATATAACGCCCAATTCGGGGAACCAGTTCTTTCACGACAGGATCGTCAATACACATAACCGCACGCCCATAAAATGGCAGGTTATGCAGGAAATTAACGAACGTTTGCTTTAGGTTTTCAAAATCACCCTGATAGGTATCCATGTGGTCAGCTTCAATATTAGTGACAACCGCCATCATGGGTTGCAAGTGCAAGAATGAAGCATCACTTTCATCTGCTTCTGCAATCAGATAGCGGCTGCTACCTAACCGAGCATGTGTACCCGCCGCTTTGACTAACCCACCATTCACAAAGGTAGGATCAAGCCCCGCCTGCGCATAAATGCCAGCAATCATCGCCGTCGTCGTGGTTTTTCCATGCGTTCCCGCAATCGCAATACCGTGGCGATAACGCATAAGCTCTGCAAGCATTTCCGCACGGCGGATCACGGGGATCCTCGCTTCACGCGCCGCCACAATTTCGGGGTTTTCTGCCGAAATGGCCGTGGATGCCACGACGACACTGGCGTCCCGCACATTTTCTGGACGGTGATTGAAATAAATAGTTGCACCCAGTGCGATCAATTGCTGTGTGACAGGATTGGGGGCCAGATCAGAACCACTTATCTGATAACCTTCATTAGCCAACACCTCGGCGATACCACCCATGCCAGCACCGCCAATGCCAACAAAGTGGATATGCCTGACTTTTCTCATTTCAGGCACTGAAGCTCTTAATTTCGCCAACTGTTGTGTATTCACGTTTTAATCTTCACTCGTTATGTTTACATCACCGTTCTACCTGGAACGGCCTGAAGGATTCTCTACAGCATCGTTCAACGCTGCTGCTACACGCTCAGTTGCATTAATGATGGCTACTGAGCGTGCTTTTTCTGCCATTTCCAGCAATTGTGGGCGTTGCCACTGAATTAATAAGCCTACGACAGCATCAACCGTAAATTCGGGCTGTTCGAGTATCTTTGCAGCTCCCGCTTTTTCCAGTGGCAAGGCATTCCAATATTGCTGGCGATCTTTATGCTGGAAAGGAACAAAAATCGCCGGTAAGCCTGCGGCGGAAACCTCACTGACCGTGAGTGCACCAGAACGACATACGACAATATCAGCCCACGCATAGGCCTGCGCCATATCATCAATAAATTCAGTCACTTTGAATTCAGATTTAACCGAATTGTCATATTGTTTCTGCGTCTCTTCCCTGGCACCCTTGCCTGCCTGATGCCATAAAGTGATTTTATCGCCTAAGCGAGCAGCGACTTCCGGCATAGTTTGGTTCAGGACTCTTGCTCCCTGACTACCGCCAATAACCAGTACCCGGACAGGCCCTTTACGCCCGGCCAAACGCTGTATCGGCTCTGGCAATGCCAATACATCCTCCCTTACAGGATTGCCAACAACCGGCGCATCAGGGAATGCCCCTGGAAATGCCTGTAAAACTGTTTTGGCAATTTTGGCTAACCAGCGATTCGTCAGCCCCGCAATACCATTCTGCTCATGCAGTACAACCGGAATGCCACACAACCAGGCCGCTATACCACCAGGCCCAGAGACATAGCCACCCATCCCCAGCACAACATCAGGCTGATAACGACGCATAATGGCTTTTGCCTGTCGAATGGCCTTAAAAATTCGCATTGGGGCCGCAAGCAACGCTTTGATCCCCTTGCCCCGCAAACCTGAAATCTGAATAAATTCGATATCAATGCCATGCTTCGGCACTAAATCAGCTTCCATGCGATCCGCAGTTCCCAACCAGCGAATATCCCACCCCTGCTCTTTTAAATGGTGGGCAACGGCCAGCCCGGGGAACACATGGCCGCCCGTACCACCCGCCATCACCATTAAACGCCGGTTATTGCCACTCATTTAGGGCTCCTTACAAACGCCTGTGCTTTTGCCAGACGGACTTCATAATCAATGCGCAACAACAAGACGATGGCCGTTGACATCACGATCAAACTAGAGCCACCGTAACTGACTAAAGGTAATGTTAATCCTTTGGTTGGCAGCATACCTGCCGCCGCACCAACGTTAATGAACGCCTGAAAGCTGAACCATATGCCGATGGCACAAGCCAAAAAGCCAGAAAACCGTTGATTAAGTTGCAATGCCCGACGACCGATCATCATTGCGCGGAAAGCGACGAAGAATACCATTGCCAGCACTAAAACCACACCGAAATAACCCAATTCTTCGGCCAGAATGGAGAAAATAAAGTCAGTGTGGGCTTCCGGCAGATATTCAAGTTTTTGGACTGAATTTCCCAGCCCTTGCCCAAAAAAGTCGCCACGACCAAATGCCATTAACGATTGGGTTAACTGATAACCACTGCCAAAAGGATCTTCCCACGGATCCAGGAAAGAGGTCACCCTGCGTATACGGTAAGGTTCAGCAACAATCAGTACGCACACGGCAAATATTCCGCAACCAATAATGGCAAGGAACTGCCACAATTTCGCGCCGGCCAGAAATAGCAGTGCCAAAGTTGTCACAAATAACACAACCACGGTCCCCAAATCAGGCTGTGCCAGCAACAATATCGCCAATGCAACCATGACACCCATCGGTTTGAAAAATCCCCAGAAGTTGTTTCTGACTTCCTCAACTTTTCTAACCAAATAGCTGGAGAGATAACAAAAGAGTGATAGTTTCGACAATTCCGCTGGCTGAATACGTAACGGGCCTATCGCTACCCAACGTGACGCCCCATTGACTGAACTTCCCACAAACAGCACCACAACCAGCATCATGATTGTTACTAATAACATGACGTTGCTGTAACGCTGCCAGAAATCCATCGGAATGCGCAACGTAATCAGGGACAAGAAAAAACACAGTGACAAATAAATGGCATCACGTCGTGCAAAGATAAAAGGATCCTGGGCAAGGCGCTGTCCAACGGGCATTGATGCCGACGTCACCATGACAAAGCCAATCACAGCCAACCCTAATATCATCCAGACCAGGGTACGATCATACATAACGGTATCTGTGGCATCGGCTTCCACATTTCCCGTCAACCAAGTTTTAAATTTACCAAGGCCCGGAATGGTCATCAGCCTAACTCCTCTGCCAAACGGGCAAATTCATGACCACGATGTTCAAAACCATTGAATTGATCGAAGCTCGCACAAGCGGGTGACAGCAATACCATGTCGCCAGAAACCAGCTTGGGGGCAATTTCTCTCATCGCCTGTTCCATTGTTTCCGTCAGTGTTGCAATTTCCGGGCGCAATTGTGCTAGCTGCCCGCCATCACGACCAAAACAGTAAAGGCGAATATGTTCCCCTGATATATAGGGTTTCAGTGGGGTAAAATCTGCCGCTTTTCCATCTCCCCCCAATAAAAGATAGAGTGTCCCTTCCGGCCTCAATCCACTAAGTGCCGCCTGGGTGCTGCCGACGTTGGTCGCCTTAGAATCATTCACCCAACGAACCCCCTTTCTCATGTGAATCACCTGAAAACGGTGTTCCAGCCCGGCACAGGTACGTAAAGCCTGAAGGCTGGCCGCACGAGGAATGCCTACAGCATCTGCCAGTGCTAACGCTGCCAAGCCATTGGTATAGTTATGTAGCCCGGCCAACTGCATTTCACGGGTTGCCAGCACCGGATGTTGATTGACCACCAGTTGTTGCTGTTCACTATCAAGCCGATAATCACCGCTATCCACACCAAAGCTGATACAACGGCTATCTTTGCCTGTTTCTGGTAATGTCAGCGCATCCTGTTCATTGACCACACACGTTTTTGCCTGATTGTAAATGTGCAACTTCGCTGCCCGATACTGTGCCAACCCTTTGGGATAACGAACCATGTGATCTTCGGTTACATTCAGTACCGTCGCTGCCGCAGCTTTCAAGCTATATGTTGTTTCAAGCTGGAAACTGGACAGCTCCAATACATAGAGCTGACAAGGCTGTTTCAGCAATTCCAGTGCCGGGACACCAATGTTGCCCCCCACACCAACCTGCCACCCCGCCGCTTTCGCCATTTCGCCAACCAGAGTGGTCACGGTGCTTTTACCATTTGAACCTGTAATGGCAACGATCGGCGCAGTCGCTTCGCGGCAAAACAGCTCAATATCGCCGATAATTTCAACACCCGCATCAGCCGCCGCTTGCAATTCAGGCGTTGCCAGGGCAATGCCCGGGCTGGCAACGATTAAATCGGCCTCCATCAACCCTTGTTTGTTCAGGCTGCCTGTGTGACATTCGACGCTATCAGGCAGCTTATCGCTGCCCGGTGGCACTATACGGGTATCCATCACACGCGGGATCACGCCACGTGTAATAAAAAAGTCAATGCAGGACAGACCTGTCAGCCCTAACCCAACGATGACGACTTTTTTACCCTTGTATTCTGTCATGATTAACGTACCTTCAGCGTTGCCAGACCAATCAACACCAGCATCAAGGAAATAATCCAAAAGCGCACGATAACGCGTGGCTCCGGCCAACCTTTCAATTCATAGTGATGGTGAATCGGTGCCATACGGAAAATGCGCTGTCCACGCAGTTTGAATGATCCAACCTGCAAAATGACCGACAACGTTTCCACCACAAAAACCCCGCCCATGATGATCAGCAGGAACTCCTGGCGCAGTAATACGGCAATGGTTCCCAATGCTCCACCCAGAGCCAATGAACCAACATCGCCCATAAACACTTGCGCCGGATAAGTGTTGAACCACAAGAAACCCAGCCCGGCGCCGACAATCGCAGTACAGACAATCACCAGTTCACCTGCATGGCTCAAATAAGGGATATGCAGGTAGTTCGCAAAATTCACGTTACCTGTCGCCCATGCCACCAAAGCAAACCCTGCTGCAACAAGTACTGTCGGCATAATGGCGAGACCATCTAATCCATCCGTCAGGTTCACCGCGTTACTGGTTCCGACAATCACAAAATAAGTCAGCAGAATGTAAAGCAAGCCCAGTTGTGGCATAACCTCTTTGAAGAATGGTACGACTAGTTGTGTTGCCGCTGTCTCTTTGCCGATGCTGTACATAGCAAACGCAACACCCAATGCAATAACGGATTGCCAGAAATATTTCCAACGCGCAATTAGCCCCTTGGTATCCTTACGCACTACTTTGCGGTAGTCATCCACAAACCCGACGACGCCATAACCGACTAAAACAAGTAAGACACACCAGACATAAGGATTATCCAGACGAGCCCACAGCAGCACAGAACTCGTGATGGAGAATAAAATCAACAACCCTCCCATTGTCGGTGTCCCACGCTTGCTAAAATGGGATTCAGGGCCGTTGTCGCGTACAACTTGACCTATCTGCAATTTTTGCAGATAAGCGATCAAAGTTGGTCCCATCCATAGCGCGATGAATAATGCAGTAAGCAAGCCGACGATGGCTCTGAACGTCAAATAAGAGAAGACGTTAAAGCCCGTGTGATACTTAACCAAATATTCGGCCAGCCAAACTAACATTGGAAGTTCTCCTTCAGTACGTTCACTACCTCTTCCATCGCGGCACTGCGTGAACCTTTAATTAATAGGGAAATCATTTCTTGTTGTTCCAATAAAGGAAGCAGCGCTGCAACTAATTCAGCCTTGTTCGCAAAATGCTGCCCCCGACCACTCGCGTCACTAATATGGGCACTGAAAGCCCCGACGCTGAGAACCTTATCTATATTTGTCGATGCCACGGCTTCACCCACCTCACGATGGCACTCAATCGCCTGCTCCCCCAGCTCGCCCATGTCACCAACAACCATGATCCGATAACCGGACATCTTCGCCAGCACATTCGCCGCCGCAATCATGGAGCCGGGATTCGCATTATAGGTGTCGTCTAATATCACTTTTCCCTCAGTCAGAGGGATAGGAAACAAACGTCCTGCAACCGCTTTCAACCCCGATAATCCGGTACGAATATCATCCAGTGATGCACCAACAGAAATTGCCAGCGCACTGGCTGCCAATGCATTGGCAACATTGTGTTTGCCCGGCAATGGCAATGTCAGTTCAACGCTGCCAATTGGGCTATGGAGACAAAAATGCGTAGACAACGGTTGTTCTAAAATGTCCGTCGCGTAAAAATCCGCTCCCGTCGTTGATGAGGCGGAAAAGCGCCATACGGTTTGCTGCTCGCTAATGCTGTGCTGCCAATGTTCCCAATCATGGCTATCCAGATTGATTATGGCGGTTCCGGTCGGAGCAAGACCGGCAAAGATTTCACCTTTAGCCTTTGCCACCCCCGCTAAAGAGCCAAATCCTGCCAAATGGGCAGAAAAGAGGTTATTGACTAATGTGCTTTCAGGATGCGTCATTTCCGTGGTGTAAGCAATCTCACCAATATGGTTGGCACCCAGTTCAATAACAGCAAACTGATGCTCATCAGTCAGTCTGAACAGGGTCAATGGCACCCCAATGTCATTATTGAAATTGCCTGCGGTATAAAGGGTATTTCCACACTGACGCAAGATTGCCGCTGTCATCTCTTTTACGGATGTTTTCCCCGACGAGCCGGTTAAAGCCACAATTCGCGCTTTACTTTGCTGACGAACCCAGCCCGCGAGTTTTCCCATTGCCAGACGCGTGTCCTTGACCACAACCTGCGGGCAATCAATATCCAGACGACGGCTGACCAATAAAACACCGGCACCCTGCTGCACTACATCAGCGGCGAAATCGTGGGCATCAAATTTTTCCCCTTTTAAGGCAATAAACAAACCGCCATGCACGATGTTACGGCTATCCGTTTCCACAGTATGAATTGGCAAAGTTTCAGCTTGCTGCTCGGTAACGCGATATAACAAACCATCCGTCAACTGTGCCAATTGTTGTAGGGTCAGAGGGATCATGCAATTACCCCCAACAAACGCGCAACAGTCAGGCGATCTGAGTAATCCAGACGACGATTGCCGACCAGTTGGTAATCTTCATGGCCTTTGCCTGCCACCAGAACAACATCTTCTTCGCTTGCCTGCATAATGGCACTGGTGACGGCCTCAACACGCCCATGAATCGCCATCGCCTGCCCCGGATCGATGAACCCTTGCAGGATATCAGCCACAATTGCCCGAGGCTCTTCACTGCGAGGATTATCATCCGTGACAACCACACGATCAGCACCCTGCTCTGCAACGCCGCCCATTAATGGACGTTTACCTTTGTCGCGATCACCCCCACAACCAAATACACACCAGAGTTGCCCCTTACAGTGCAGGCGAGCCGCAGACAATGCTTTTTCCAACGCATCAGGCGTGTGGGCATAATCAACGACAACTGTCGGGCGATCAGCAGCAGAAAAAACTTCCATACGTCCACAAACAGGTTTCAGACAAGAAGCCATCGATAACAATTTATCCAGGGGATAATCCAGAGACAACAAAGTGGCAAGCGCCAGAAGTAAGTTGCTGACATTGAACGCGCCCATCAAAGGGCTATTGAGCGTTCCATTTCCCCAACTGGAATTAAATGTGATGGATGCACCTTTATCGTGATAATGCACCTCACTGGCTGATAGCCAACGCCCCTGCCAATTTTCCGGCAAATTACTTTCCATTGAGACCGCAACGGCGTCCGGCAGACGGGACAACCACTTCTGCCCAACCGCATCATCAGCATTGATGATTTTCTGCTTCACATTATGGTGACTAAACAGTCGCCATTTGGCCTCTTCGTAACTTTCCATATCGCCATGATAATCAAGGTGATCACGGCTTAAATTAGTAAAAATAGCAGCCTGAAATGGCAATGCGGCCACGCGTCCCTGAACCAAACCATGTGAAGAGACTTCCATCGCCACAAAAGTGGCATTTTGATGAGCAAGTTGCTGTAAATCAAGCTGAATATCAACCGCAGAACCAGTCGTATTTTCGCTGGGGACTATCATGCCCAACAAACCATTTCCTACTGTTCCCATCACGGCACTGGTTTCGCCAAGCCCCTGGCTCCATTGCGCCAACAGTTGTGTTGTTGTGGTTTTCCCGTTGGTGCCGGTAACGCCAACCAATTTCAGTTTATTGCCGGGATGTTGGTAAAACTCACCCGCCAGTTCGGATAATTTATCATTTAAATCATCCAGATAGATAACAGGCACGCCGTGCATTTTCTGCACTGTGCCGTTATCCGCTGCCCCTTTTGCTTCTGCAATTACCGCCGCGACACCTTGAGCGATGGCTTGAGGAATATATTTCCGACCATCTGTCTGATGCCCCTGAACCGCAACAAACAGATCTCCGGCAGCCGCCTTACGGCTATCCAATGTCATTTCACGCAGCGGAAGCTCCGGTGTATCAACACCCCAAGGAGCCAATAAATCGCGCAAATTACGATCTGCCACTTTTATCCTCTTTATTGTTAATTACAAATTCGTTTTTATCGCCAACAGGCAATGCGTCTGGTTCAACATTCATGGTACGCAGAACCACACTCATGATGGCACCGAAGATAGGCGCTGAAACTGCACCACCATAATATTTGCCTGCCTGTGGATCATTAATGATCACAACCAATGAAAACCGTGGATGACTCGCAGGTGCAACCCCTGCGGTGTAAGAAATATACTTATTGACGTACTTACCATCCGGCCCGACTTTTTTTGCCGTCCCCGTTTTAATCGCAATGCGATAACCTTTTATCGCAGCCCGTACCCCTCCTCCTCCCGGTAATGCCACACTCTCCATCATGTGTACCACTGTTCGCATAACAGATTCAGGGAATACCCGGGCGCCCGGAACGGGTGGATCGACTTTAGTAATTGACAACGGGCGATAAATACCCAAACTGCCTATCGTTGCGTAGACTCGCGCTAACTGTAACGGTGTTACCATTAGCCCGTAGCCGAAAGAAAAGGTGGCCCTGTCAAGATCTGACCACCGTTGTTTATTGGTTGGAAATAAGCCACTACTTTCTCCGACCAGCCCCAAATTGGTCGGTTTTCCCATCCCAAAGCGTGAATAAACATCCACCACCTCTGAGGCAGGCATCGCTAACGCCAGCTTGGAAACACCCACGTTACTCGACTTCTGTAAGATCCCGGTGATAGTTAACTCAGGACGGGGCGCAACGTCTTTGATTTCATGCCCCCGCGAACCGTAGGTTAAGCGGTATGGCCGGGTATCTAACACCGTATTTTCTTTGACAATGCCACTATTCAGTGCACTCATCACCACCAGCGGTTTCACCGTGGAGCCAGGCTCAAAAATGTCGGTGATGGCGCGGTTACGCATCGCATCTTTCGGTGTTCCAGCCAAATTATTGGGGTTATAAGACGGACTGTTTGCCATCGCCAAAACTTCGCCGGTGTTGACATCAACCAGTACCGCTGTACCTGATTCGGCTTTATTCAGTGCAACCGCTTTCGTCAATTCTCGATACACCAACGTCTGAAGACGCTCATCAATACTGAGCGTCAGATCGTGGGCCGCCCTGCTATCGGTAGAGGAGATATCTTCGATGACACGCCCGGTACGATCTTTACGAACGGTTCGGCTTCCCGGCATACCTGTCAGCCAGTTATCAAAACTCTTTTCAACGCCCTCAATACCTTTGCCATCAATGTTAGTCACCCCAATAATATGTGCGGTCACTTGCCCTGCCGGATAATAACGCCGGGATTCCTGACGCAAATAAATACCGGGTAGCTTTAATTTCTCGACATAATCGCCGATAGAAGTGTTCACCTGGCGGGCAAGGTAAACAAAACGCCCCTTGGGATATTCGCTAATTTTGCTGGTTAACTGTTCAAGAGGGATAGAAAGAGCATCAGCCAAAGCCTGCCAACGGGTGTCATTTATGATGCCACCTTTTTCAAACACTTCCTTGGGATCTGCCCAGACCGCATCAACAGGCACACTCACCGCCAGTGGGCGCCCATTGCGATCATTAATCATGCCACGGGCAGTCGGGATAGATTGGATGCGCAGGGAACGCGAATCACCTTCTTTTACCAAACGATCAGGATTGATAATCTGCAAATAGGCAACACGAATCAAAAGCCCGATTAAAGCAACCCCAATGCCTCCACACAGCAAGGCAAAACGCCAGCTTACAAAACTTGCTTTATCTTCTTGCTTTTTCAACTTTAAAGAGCGTGCAGCTTTCATCGCCCACCTTTTGGTTGTCAACTGGACTTATTGAGTAATCACAATATTCTCTTTACTTGGATCAACGTGTTGCATCTGCAATTTTTCAGTTGCGATCCGTTCAACCCGACTGTGATCACCCAATGCGTTCTCTTCAAGGAGCAGGTTACGCCACTCAATATCCCGAACATCAAGCTCGATCACATGAAGCTCTTTTTCCGCAGTCAATAAGCGGGTTTGATGTGCGACCGTCACAACACCGATGGCTGAAACGACAACTGCCACCAGTAAAATCAGTGGAAGTTTGGCATGACGAATTAAATCATTACCCATCACTCCAACTAACCCATGACGCTCAGCAGCCATCATTCACCCGCCTTTTCAGCAAACCGTAAAACCGAGCTTCGCGCTCTTGGGTTTGTGCCGACTTCACCTTCTGAGGGTTTCATTTTGCCAATGGATTTCAGACTTCTTCCCCCCAGCGTTTTTAACTGCGCTTCCGTGAGAGGCAAACCGACTGGAACCTGCGGTCCCTGACTGTGTTGTCGGATAAAGCGTTTCACTATGCGATCTTCCAACGAATGGAAACTGATGACAGATAATCGCCCTTGTGGTGCCAGAATGCGCAGTGCGCCATCCAATGCACGTTCTATCTCTTCCAGTTCACTGTTAATGTAAATCCTGATAGCCTGAAAGCTGCGTGTTGCCGGATGCTTATGCTTTTCTTTAACCGGGCTTGCCTGAGCAATTAACGCTGCCAGCTCGCGGGTACGCGTAAGAGGCTGTTCCTGATTGCGTGCCACAATGGCCTTCGCTATACGCTTGGCAAAACGTTCTTCGCCAAATGTTTTCAGCACCCATGCGATATCCTCTGCTTCAGCCTTCATCAACCACTCTGCGGCAGACTGCCCCCGTGTGGTATCCATGCGCATATCCAACGGCCCGTCACGCATAAATGAAAAACCACGTTCAGGATCATCCAGCTGTGGGGAAGAAACCCCTAAATCCAGTAATACGCCATTAATTTTTCCAACCAGACCCGCGTCTTCTACATACGTTGCCAATTCTGAAAATGGCCCATGAGTAATAGAAAAACGCTTGTCAGTAATGGCCTTTGACGCTTCTATAGCTTGTGGATCACGATCGATCGCCATCAGACGTCCATTAGGACCCAATTTCGACAAAATCAGGCGAGAATGCCCCCCACGTCCAAATGTTCCATCGATATAAATTCCATCTTCTTGAATATTCAATCCATTGACAGCTTCATCCAGCAGTACACTGGTATGTTCAAAATGACTCTTTGCCATGTTTATAGTGATAAATCCTGTAGTCTTGCTGATAGAGGTTCTTGTGTGGATTGTTCAACCGCAATATCATCTTGTACCTGTTGATACCAGACTTGTTCATCCCACAATTCAAATTTATTAAATTGCCCAACCAGCATGACCTCTTTTGTTAGCCCTGCGTGCTGACGCAGTGTGCTGGCTAATAAAAGACGTCCTGCACTGTCCATTTGACATTCACTGGCGTGTCCCAATAACAAACGTTGAACTCGACGTTCGGCTGGATTCATGCTGGATAAGCGAGATAATTTTTTTTCGATGATTTCCCATTCGGGTAATGTATAAAGCAACAAGCACGGCTGATGAAGATCAATAGTACAAACCATTTGGCCTGTTGATACTTCATTCAGCATTTCTCTATATCGGGCTGGTACAGTGAGCCGCCCTTTGCTATCGAGATTAACCAGTGTTGCTCCACGAAACATACTCAGGTTACCCCTTGATGGCCCAAATCGCCACATTATCCCACAAATCACCACAATTAAGAGTTTACGGATGGTATGAAAACCTTGTCAAGCCAGAGCCAGTGCGCTTTAGCTAGATTTACAGAAAGATTCGGAAGAGAAAAAGAAGGATTTTTTAGTTTTGGCTATATTAATAATAGATAACACTATGATAATTTTGAATAATTTAATAAATCTGTAGAGAGCCTTATTCGGGATGGAATTTAGTGTAATTAATTACCACTTAAATTAATTTATGTAACTCATATCTCATTGTTGACTAATTGTTAATCATCATAAACGTATTAATAATAACTATATATTTAGGTTACAATAGCATAAAAAATAGTAATGTATTGAAATCTTGTATTTATCTTAAAATATAAAATGACTACATATCAATCAAGTAAAAAAATAATATCCAGATAACAAATAACATACATAAACAATAATGCTTTGTTACAAAATTATTTATCCTGTGAATTTAAATAACACATTATCGATTTTCGCGGTCATAAAAATCCGTTTAGCAGAATTTTAGTAAGAATAATCTCAAAATTACCTCAACACGCGTATTTTGATGATTTTAGGCAGGCAAACAGCACCCTCATCTTTAATGAGGGTGCTCAATTAGGCTTTTCGGCTTAACTTGCCGCGACGGCATAGATGACGACGCATTCGGGTTATTCCAGGAGTTGGACGCTGCTTTTCATCCAAACTGGCTAATACCAGTTCAAGGGCACGTTCAGCGACATCACGATGGCGTTGTGCCACCGACAATACCGGACATTCAAGGAAATCAAGCAACTCATGATCACCAAATGTGGCAATAACCAATGGATTTGGTAAACGACCACTGCGCTTGAGGAGTGTATCCATGACGCCCTGAAGTAATGCAAATGAAGTGGTATACAAGGCCTGAGGAACAGGGTTTGCCTCCAACCATGACGCAAATATTTCAGCCGCAGCTTCACGTTCATAGCTATTGGCATAAAGGTAGTTAACTTCTCGTGGATCATGCTCCCATGCTTCGCGGAAACCTTGCTCACGCAAGAAACTGACCGATAATTCAGGCAATGCCCCCAAATAAAGGACAGATTCAGCCGGGAATTGACGCAACTCCTGTGCTAACATCTTCGCATCTTCGAGATCATCGCCAACCACACTGATAAAGTGTTCACGATCCAAAGCACGGTCAAGTGCGATGATTGGCAATGTGCGATTAGCCCAGCGCTGGTAGAAAGGATGCTCAGGCGGCAAAGCGGTGGAAACAATGATAGCATCGACCTGACGTTGCAAAAGATGTTCAACACAGCGCATTTCATTATCAGGCTGATCTTCAGAACATGCGATCAATAACTGGTAGCCACGCTCCCGTGCCTGGCGTTCAAGATAATTGGCAATACGTGTGTAACTGGTATTTTCCAAGTCGGGTATGACTAAACCAATTGAACGGGTTCGCCCCGCCCGAAGGCCAGCAGCGACAGCATTGGGATGATAATTATGCTCCCTGACCACTGCCATCACTTTTTCTACTGTCTTATCGCTGACCCGATACTGCCTGGCTTTACCATTGATGACATAACTGGCCGTAGTACGTGAAACACCTGCTAAGCGGGCGATCTCATCCAGTTTCACATTAACCCCTCAGTAAGATGATGAAAAAGCCCTACTTTACAGTAGGGCTCAATAAATATCTGTATTTTAACCCGCAGATTACGATTTTTCATCGCATAATTTTATCTCCGCGCGAGACACCAACTATACCCGATCGCGCGACTTCGACAATCTCTGCCACGTCTCTGACGGAATCAAGAAAAGCGTCCAGTTTTTCACTCGTTCCCACTAATTGGACGGTATAGAGTGTTGAAGTCACATCAACAATCTGCCCGCGAAAAATATCGGTGCTGCGCTTAATCTCTTCCCGTCCATATCCACTGGCTTGTAATTTAACCAGCATGATTTCACGCTCAACATGAGGCCCTGCGGTTAATTCGTTGACTCGCAATACATCCACCAACTTATGCAATTGCTTTTCAATTTGCTCCAATACCTTAGCATCACCTTTGGTTTGAATGGTCATGCGTGACAACGTGGGATCGTCAGTAGGAGCAACGGTCAAACTTTCGATGTTATAACCCCGTTGGGAAAACAAGCCAACTACGCGGGATAAGGCTCCCGATTCGTTTTCAAGTAATACAGACAAAATCCAGCGCATGATCAGGTCCTCTCTGTTTTGCTTAACCACATTTCATCCATTGCTCCGCCTCGGATCTGCATGGGATAAACATGTTCTGTCTCATCAACGGTAACATCCACAAAAACCAGACGTTGATTTTCAGTCACTTCATGCAGTGCCCGGGCCAATTTAGCCTCCAACTCATCGTAAGTTTGGATGGAGATACCTATATGCCCATAAGATTCTGCCAATTTGACGAAATCAGGCAGGGATTCCATGTAGGATTGAGAATGACGCCCCGCGTATATCATATCCTGCCATTGTTTCACCATACCCAAGAAACGGTTATTCAGATTCAGTACCAGAACAGGCAGACCATATTGCAGGGCAGTAGATAATTCTTGAATATTCATCTGGATACTGCCATCCCCTGTTACACACACGACCGTGGCTTCCGGTTTTGCCAACTTCACACCAAGCGCCGCCGGCAAACCAAACCCCATCGTTCCTAAACCACCGGAATTGATCCACCGTCTCGGTTTATCAAATGGATAATGCAGAGCAGCAAACATTTGATGCTGACCCACATCTGACGCAATATAGGCTTCCCCTTTGGTTAGACGATAAAGGGTTTCAATAACGGCCTGTGGCTTGATTTTCACTGTCGTGTGATCGTAATCAAGGCACTTGCGGCTGCGCCACTGTTCAATGGCAAGCCACCAATCTTTCAGGGCATCTGGATCTTGGGTATCTTCTATGGAATCCAATAATTCCAGCATCTGACCAAGTACCTGTTTAGCATCGCCAACAATCGGGATATCCGCCGTTACCGTTTTGGAAATCGAGGTGGGATCGATATCAATATGTAATACAGTCGCTTCCGGGCAATATTTTTCCAGGTTATTAGTTGTTCTATCGTCAAAACGTACCCCCACGGCAAAAATGACATCCGAGTTGTGCATCGCTTTATTCGCTTCGAAAGTCCCATGCATACCCAGCATGCCCAGACTTTGGCGATGCGTTGCAGGAAATGCGCCCAATCCCATCAACGAACTGACGACCGGAATGTGCAAATATTCAACCAACTTCAACAATTCAGTGGTACATGCTGAATTTATGGTTCCCCCCCCGACATAAATCACCGGTTTTTTTGCTGCCACCAGCGCCTTCAATGCACGTTTAATTTGCCCCTTGTGTCCCTGTACCGTCGGGTTATAAGAACGCAGGTTAATTTTTTCAGGATACACATACGGGAATTTCAATGCAGGATTGACGGTATCTTTAGGAAAATCGATAACAACAGGCCCTGGCCGGCCACTTGCGGCCAGATAAAAAGCTTTTTTAATCGTATCTGGGATATCTTCTGCTTTTTTTATCAGGAAACTATGCTTCACAATGGGGCGGGAAATTCCCACCATGTCGCACTCTTGAAAAGCATCATTACCTATCAGGGAACTAGCAACCTGACCAGATAACACGACCATAGGAATTGAATCCATGTATGCCGTTGCAATGCCCGTAACAGCATTGGTTGCCCCCGGCCCGGAAGTGACTAAAACAACCCCGACTTTTCCCGTACAACGCGCATAGCCATCCGCCATATGAACAGCACCCTGTTCATGGCGCACTAAAATGTGTTCGATTCCCCCAATCGTATGCAGGGCATCATAAATATCCAGTACCGCCCCGCCCGGATAACCGAACACGTGTTCAACGCCCTGATCGATTAGCGATCTGACAACCATTTCGGCTCCTGACAACATCTCCATCGAGTTTGCCTCCAGGCTCTGTTTGCAAGTTAATCGTCGTAATTTCATAAGGTAGCGAAAAAGTTACCTTATTTATTCCATTTCTTATATATTCCATAACACTAAGCTAACTAACATAACGTTAGATACAAGTGTTAGCAAACATCAATTTACATCTTGAAAACATTCGTTGAAGAAGAGCCGAACTTTTGCCTATTTTCAATCCAGATACATAGATTCAATTTCGCGCTGATAACGCTCAACAATAACCTTACGGCGCAATTTCAATGTCGGCGTTAATTCTCCTTTTTCCATTGAGAAAGCTTCCGGCAAAAGAATAAATCGTTTGACCTGATGGAATTTAACAATATTTTTTTGCATTTCCTTTAGGCGTCGTTCAAACAACGCGACAACCTGGTGATTGCGCAGCAACTCAAGACGATCACGGTAATGGAGGTTGATAGATTTCGCGTATTCTTCCAGCGCGTCATAACTGGGCACAATCAACGCAGAAACGAATTGGCGGGCATCAGCAATGACGGCAATATGTTCAATAAAACGATCTTGTCCTAACATCCCTTCAATCATTTGCGGCGCAATATATTTGCCTGTTGACGTTTTCATCAGATCTTTCAGGCGCTCGGTAATATACAGATTACCATTAGCGTCCAGTCTTCCGGCATCGCCTGTCCGCAACCAGCCATCCTCCGTAAAGGCATGGACCGTTTCCTCCGGGCGGTTGAAATACCCTTTCATGACAATAGAGCCACGCACCTGGATCTCCCCTTCCGCACTAATGCGAACATCAATATCAGGTAATGGCGTACCAATTGAACCCAACAGATAATTTTTTTCTTCCCAGCAAGATACCGTGGCACACGTTTCTGTCATGCCGTACCCATATTTGATATCCAAGCCAACGGACAGAAAAAAACGGGTAATGGCATCGTCGAGGCGTGCTCCCGCCACGGGCAAGAAACGCACTCGCCCGCCTAAAAGACCACGGAGCTTATTCAACACCAATTTGTCAGCCAATTGATAACTACCGCGCGTGAATGGGCAACCTTTTTTATTCTCCTGCTGACGCATCCAGTGCGCTTCTCCCCGTTTCAAGGCCCAATTAAAAATCATCCTACGCCAAAAAGGCGCACGGGAAACTTTTTCTAAGATCGCGCTATGAACTTTTTCATAAAAACGGGGGACAGAACACATCACTGTCGGGTGCACATCAGACATAGCTTCACGCACCAGATTCGTATCTGTTAAATAGACGTTCAGGGCACCCGTGTGCATTACATAATAACTCCACGCCCGCTCAAAAATATGGGACAGCGGCAAAAAGCAGAGCGATACATCCTGGTTGGTCAATGTTAATCTCTGGTCATGCAGATAAAGCTGTGCCGCCATATTCCGATAATCCAGCATCACCCCTTTTGGCTCTCCCGTTGTGCCAGAGGTATACATTAACGTGAAAAGGTCATTCAAATCCTGATCCGCAATACGGCGATTAAGTTCTGCCTGATATTGCGAATAATCATTGTCAATAAAAGCGGATAAATACAATGCCTGCGGGCATCCTTTCAAGTCGACAGATTCATCCATAACAATGAGATGAGCAAGTTGAGGACACAGTTCAACCAGTGATACTGCAATGTCATATTGCTCCTGCCCGCCAACAAATAACACCTGCACGCCTGCATCATTAAGAATAAAGGCAGCCTGATCACCCGTATTAGTCGCGTATAATGGCACTGTCACAGCCCGAAGCTGAAGAATGGCTAAGTCAGCCAATGACCATGCCATACCATTCTGGGCAAAAATACCCACTTTCCCCTGCACTTCTATTCCCAATGACAATAATGCGTTTGCCACGGATCTCGTTGTACATTCAACCTGCCGCCAATTCATTTCCAACTGTTCTGATGGTGACCATTGCCGAAAGGCAATTTTTTCTGGATATTCATTGAATTGTTGCTGCAAGCGATTCACCAAGTGATAGGCGTGCAGAGGATCTGTTATCACAATATATTCCTGTATAAATATTTCATTCAGCGTCTGAGTGTATTCTCTACTTTCAGCTTACAGATGTTAGCTATTTGCGCGCAGTCTACCTATTCCTAGTAAAAGGGGGAAGTCCATTTTTGATAGAGCGCTATCCCTGTATACAGCTATCTTGTATACAACATAGGGATAGACTCTTATTTCATCTATACCAATCCAACTTCAAGATGCGTGTTATATTTCCCCGCACAGCGGGGAAATATAAGGCCTCGCGTCGTCTTGCGGATTGCAACTTGACGTTTATCGCGTATATTCTGCTTGAGCGTGATCTATTCTTGCTTACCAAGATGACTTAACAATGATTTCATCCACTGATGACCTTGATCACGCTCTGTTGCACCATGCCATATCAAATAACAAGGACGAAAAATCGGACCATTGGGCAAA
The DNA here is from genome assembly GCF_001028135.1 of Xenorhabdus griffiniae. Classification (GTDB taxonomy): domain Bacteria; phylum Pseudomonadota; class Gammaproteobacteria; order Enterobacterales; family Enterobacteriaceae; genus Xenorhabdus; species Xenorhabdus bakwenae. The sequence continues at coordinate 33,292 of NZ_LDNM01000016.1, read as the reverse complement.
GAGACTGAACAGATATTTAACTGCTCGGAATAGTGCTCAACCATCCATTTTGGCACTATGGCAACTAAATAAGTCTGGGAGACAATATTAAGAACGCTATTTAAATCCGTTCCCTGATAAGAAACAGAACGCAATAACTCATTATTTTCATAGTAAATCTTACTAAATGAATCTATGTTATCCAACGCAACGATGGCATGTCTTTCTTCCTGCAATTGTTGCTGAGTAATTCGCTTACTAATTCTGGGGTGATGTTTAGAAACAGCCAAAACCAATTCATCATTAAACAGAGAATAATTATGGAAATTAGAACATTCCAATTGATTATAGCTGATAACAAATTCTATTTCCTGATATTTTAATTTTTTCTCAACACCATCATTAATTTGTGTTTTAATGACAACTTCGATATTAGAATCATGTTTTTTTACCTGCCCAACAATTTGAGCAGCTAAACGAATATCAAGAGGACTACAAATAGAGAGATGAAATACTCTCGTACTCTTATTGGGATCAAATCCCACTCCAGGCAGTTCATTATGGACAATTTGCAGTGCCTGTCTGAGTGGCCCAAAAAGCTGTTTTGCTCTCGCCGTTGGCTGAATACCCCGACCATAACGCACAAATAATTCATCACCAAACATGGTTTTCAAACGAGCCACTGCATTACTGACAGCCGGTTGTGACATTCCCAATGCCTGGGCTGCACGTGTAATATTCTGCATTTGCATTACAGTATCAAAAACAGTCAGCAAATTAAGATCCACACTACGCAATTGAATATCGCATGATTCTTTTTTTTCTGTCGTTATTGAGTTGTATTCTGTCATTATTTCACTCCACTAAATTTATAGCAGCGTTCTCATTAAATATGGAAATTAATAAGATCAATTACCCCAATTTATTAAAAAATATATTGAGATTCATTCTTGTACAAAAAAAATAAAACACACATAACCAATATATTCTTATCTACGTAACCGTAATATTTTTATAGGTATGAATATTAATGTATTATATATGAATGGCAATAACTCAATTTACACTAATGACTTTTATCAAAAACAATTAGCCAATAATGAAATACCAATCTATCAAAATATAATTTATTAATATTCTGTATGGTTATGACTTCTTAACCTAAAACACGGTGGTTAACATCCATCTATCCTTGTTCCTTATCCATCAGAACAGGATTTTACTCCATATATAGATATGAAAAATAGATAAAAACATCGCTAAAAATGTAAAAAATAGTCACCAAACTCAACAATTGCTCAATAAAAAACCGAAAATGTGGGCAACCCACGTTAAATTCATACTTATACTGCTTGACATTATTTTTTAGATAACGTATCTATAAAATACATTGACAATTAAAATTAAGTTAACAAATTCACAAAGGTTAGCTCACATGATTCACCCTATTCTTCTACTAAGCCTACTAATTATCGCTTTTAATAATGCGCGTGGTATGTTGGTGGGTGAAAAACAAGGATAAGTTAACCTCCATCAGACACAAAAAACCCGCGCCATGCGCGGGTTTTTTTTACCTGCCGGCGCTCAGAATCAAAAATAAAACCCAGTTACAGAACTAAGTTATCTAACGAAATTAACGAGTTAATCTATTTAACAGGAGTACAACATGAGCCAGCAAGTTATTATTTTCGATACAACGTTACGTGATGGAGAACAGGCGTTACAAGCCAGCCTGAGTGTGAAAGAGAAACTGCAAATCGCTTATGCATTGGAAAGGCTGGGAGTTGATGTCATTGAAGCCGGTTTTCCCGTTTCTTCTCCGGGTGATTTTGAATCAGTCCAAACCATCGCCCGTGAAATCAAAAATAGCCGTATCTGTGCCTTATCCCGCTGTGTTGACAAAGATATCGATGTCGCCGCTGAAGCCCTGAAAGTCGCTGAAGCCTTCCGCCTGCATATGGTACTGGCTACCTCAAATTTGCACGTCGAGCATAAATTAAAAAGAACCTTTGATGATGTTGTGGAAATGGCGGTTCGCTCCATCAAACGAGCGCGCAACTATACCGACGATGTCGAGTTCTCCTGCGAAGATGCAGGCCGTACCGATATCGATAATTTGTGCAAAATTGTCGAGCAGGCCATCAAAGCGGGCGCAACCACCGTCAACATTCCAGACACGGTAGGTTATACCACGCCTTACCAATTTGGCGGTATTATACGCACATTATTTAACCGCGTACCCAATATTGATAAAGCGATTATTTCAGTCCACTGCCACGACGATTTAGGTATGTCCGTCGCTAACTCCATTACCGCCATCCAGGAAGGTGCCCGTCAAATCGAAGGCACGATCAATGGATTAGGAGAACGTGCAGGTAACTGCTCGCTGGAAGAAGTGATTATGACTATCAAAACGCGCCAGCAAATGTTGGGAGTACATACCAATATCAACCATCAAGAAATTTATCGTACCAGTCAGTTAGTTAGCCAAATTAGCAGTACACCGATCCCCGCTCATAAAGCCGTTGTTGGCAGTAATGCGTTTTCCCATTCATCCGGCATTCATCAGGATGGTGTGCTGAAAAATCGTGAAACTTACGAAATCATGACGCCAGAATCTATCGGCTTGAAAGATATCCAGTTGAACCTGACCTCACGTTCTGGACGTGCCGCAGTAAAACATCGTATGACAGAAATGGGCTATCAAGAGAGTGACTACAATTTGGATGTACTGTATCAAGCATTCTTGAAATTGGCAGATAAAAAAGGACAGGTGTTTGATTACGATTTAGAAGCCTTGGTGTTTATCAATCAACAACAGCAAGAACATGAACATTTCCGTCTGGACTATTTCAGTATCCAGTCAGGCTCCAATGTCATACCTACTGCAACTGTTAGTCTGGCCTGTGGAGATGAAATCAAATCTGAAGCCTCAACGGGCAATGGTACTGTTGATGCCATCTATCAGGCCATCAACCGCATGACAGGTTACCCTCTGGAGTTAATTTCCTATCAATTATCCGGTAAAGGACATGGTAAAGATGCGCTCGGTCAGGTTGATATTATCGTGGAATGTTTTGGCCGCCGTTTCCACGGCATGGGTTTGGAAACGGACATCATTGAATCCTCTGCCAAAGCGATGATCCATGTTCTGAACAATATCTGGCAGGCAGAGCAAGTAGAAAAAGAGAAGCAACGCATCTCCCAAAGCAGTAACCAAGACAGCAATATTCAAAGCAATCACCAGCACAACAAAAAGGAAACTGCACAATCATGACCTCAAGCCAATCTATTTCAAATGACGCGACTCAGGGCAAGCAAGAAACCAGGCATTGCCACATTGCTGTTTTGCCGGGTGATGGCATTGGCCCTGAAGTGATGAAGCAAGCCTACAAAGTGTTAGATGCCATCCGTCAACGTTTTAATATCCGTATCACAACCAGCGAATATGATGTGGGGGGGATTGCCATTGATCGTCATGGCACACCTTTACCTCAAGAAACGATAGCTGGCTGCGAAAAAGCTGACGCGATCCTATTTGGCTCCGTAGGTGGCCCGCAATGGGAACATCTACCGCCCGCCGAACAGCCAGAACGGGGGGCATTATTACCACTGCGAAAACACTTTAAATTATTCAGCAACTTACGACAGGCGCGCTTATATACAGGCTTAGAATCATTCTGTCCTCTTCGCCATGATATCGCCGCCAAAGGCTTTGATATTTTATGCGTCCGTGAGCTGACAGGCGGAATTTATTTTGGACAACCCAAAGGACGCGAAGGTGAAGGAAAATATGAGCGTGCTTTTGACACTGAGGTTTATCATCGTTTCGAGATAGAGCGGATAGCACGTATTGCATTTGAATCTGCGCGCAAACGTCGCCATAAGGTGACTTCGATTGATAAAGCGAATGTTTTGCAAAGCTCCGTGTTATGGCGTGAAGTCGTTAGCAAAATCGCCAAAGAATATCCTGACGTTGCAATCGGGCATATGTATATTGATAACGCCACTATGCAGCTTATTAAAGATCCCGCTCAATTTGACGTTCTATTGTGCTCCAATATTTTTGGCGATATTTTATCCGATGAATGCGCAATGATCACGGGTTCGATGGGCATGTTACCTTCTGCCAGCCTGAACGAAAAAGGTTTTGGCTTATATGAACCTGCTGGCGGTTCAGCCCCTGATATTGCAGGTAAAAATATCGCCAACCCAATTGCTCAAATATTATCCACAGCACTGTTGCTGCGTTACAGCCTTGGACACCTTGATGCCGCTGATGCTATTGAACGGGCGATCAATCACGCTTTGGAACAAGGTTATCGTACCGCCGATCTCGCGGGCAATGACAAAGCGGTCAGCACCAATGCAATGGGCGATATCATAGCACGCTATATCACCGAAGAAGTTTAGAAAAATCTAACCAAAGGGAAATATAGGCATTGAAAAAGGCCAGTAAGATAGCTTACTGGCTGGTAAAAAAGACCAATACTCAACAAATCAGAGGTAAACGCAGCATAAGATGAGTAAAAATGAACACTTTTGGCTGGCTTGATTTTAAATCTGCGTAGATTACGCTTCCAGAAGCGTTAATTCACAGGAAAAGCTAAAGTTATAAACATTTATTGTCTGGCCAGAACCATTTTATTCACTTTTTCTGTGGATATGTATGTGAAAAAGAGCGGGGTAAAACGGGTATACTTTTATTACATATTTTTACACTCTCTATAGCACAAAATAAATAATCATTATTTTTCATTACGTTAATGCATTTTACACCCCTTTTAACATTACCTATTACTGATAAAAATTTTTAGCTTTCCTCGCAATGAGCAAATATTAGCCACAGGTGAATTTATCCACAGGATATGCCTTTTAGTTAAACAAAAATCGCCTATTTTTGTAGAAAATATCCTTCATTAGCGCTGTAAATCAAACCAGTGATCTCACTTTTTATCACTTATCCCATAAATCTGTGGATAACATGGTGTAAGATCCTGTTTATTATCACTGTAAATAGGTGAACAATCATAATGAGTCTATTTTTAATACAGCAAACATCAATGAAAAAATCTTTTATATCATGCTATTATCAAAATGATCATGCTAACGATAAATTAATAATGGTTTTCAAAAATTCATGTGAACATTTTTTAACCAACAAAAAGTATACTCTATAACATGTACTTTACACCGCCAGCACCGCCTGAAAATGAACAACAACTCTTCAATCGTGCCCATTCCCTGGCTGGCTTATCTATGGGTGAACTTGCTGCGTTGGCCAGGCTCTCCATTCCCCCCAATTTAAAACGTGATAAAGGTTGGGTCGGTATGTTGCTTGAATACTATTTAGGCGCAAATGCGGGCAGTAAACCTGAACAAGATTTTGAACATATTGGTGTCGAGTTGAAAACTATCCCTGTGGATAGCAAAGGTTATCCATTAGAAACAACCTTTGTCTGTGTTGCTCCTTTAACAGGTAATAGCGGCATTACCTGGGCAAACTGCCACGTCAGGCGTAAATTGTCCCGCGTCCTGTGGATACCGGTTGAGGGGGAAAGAAATATTCCATTATCTGAACGCCGTGTAGGCTCTCCGCTGCTTTGGAGTCCGAATGTGATTGAAGAAGAGTTGCTGCGACGCGATTGGGAAGAACTGATGGATCTTATTGTATTAGGAAAGGTCGAAAGCATTACTGCCCGTCATGGTGAAGTACTGCAATTGCGCCCCAAGGCCGCCAATAGCCGAGCACTGACAGACGCAATAGGAGAATACGGCCAGCCAATTATGACGTTGCCCAGAGGTTTTTATTTGAAAAAAAACTTTACTGCGCCGTTATTGGCTCGCCATTTCTTCTTGTAACCCTCAATTGGCAGAAAACCTGAATACGCTATTTGTCTTTCAGTTTAAAATCAAACAGTTTCAAATGCCTGAGACAAATCCGTTATCAAATCATCTGCATTTTCAATACCAACAGAAATTCGGATCAATTGTGGGGTAATTCCGGCAGCCAGACGCTTCTCCAACGGAATGGAAGCATGAGTCATGGAAAACGGCTGACCAATCAAGCTCTCCACGCCACCTAAACTTTCCGCCAATGTAAACAGTTGCAGCGCTTTAATGACGCGACGCGCATAATCTTCATCCCCTTTCAGTACGATGGAGATCATGCCACCAAAACCTTGCATCTGACGTTTTGCCAATTCATGCTGAGGATGAGAAGCAAGACCGGGATAATACACTTTCTCAACTTGTGGCTGCTGTTCAAGCCAATGCGCAATCTTCTCAGCACTGTCAATATGGCGCTCCATACGCAGGGCTAATGTCCGGATACCACGCAGGACAAGGAAACTACTGAACGGATCAAGAATGCCGCCAATGGAATTTTGCAAGAAGGCAACTTGCTCGGCCAACTCTGCATTATTTCCCACCACGGCAAGGCCAGCAACAACATCAGAATGACCATTCAGGTACTTAGTTGCAGAGTGCACAACAATATCAAACCCCAAATCAAGCGGACGCTGAATATAGGGGGAAGCAAAAGTGTTATCTGCCACGCTGATAATATTATGCCGCCTGGCAATTTGTGCAATCGCCGCTAAATCAGCCAATTTCAGTAGTGGGTTAGTGGGCGTTTCCACCCAAATCATTTTAGTGTCGGGCTGAATTGCCGCTTCCAGTGCTGTAGTATCCCCTGCCTCAACATAAGTGACTCTCAGACCCGCCGTCCGGCGACGCACTTTTTCCAGCAATCGGTAAGTCCCGCCATAGAGATCATCTACCGCAATGATGTGGCTGTCTTTATCAAGTAACTCCAAAATAGTTGAACTGGCTGCCAGACCAGAGCCGAAAGCATAACCCCGCGTGCCATTTTCCAATTCAGCAATCGCACGTTCTAAGACATCACGCGTTGGGTTCCCGCTACGGGAATATTCATATCCCGTATGCTGGCCGGGTGCGGGTTGAGCATAAGTCGATGTGGCATAAATTGCGGGCATCACTGCCCCCGTGTGATCAGGTACATAGCCTGCATGAACGCTTTGTGTATCAAATTTAATCCGATTAAATTGAGTCTTATCAAACTTAGCCATTAATTTATTCCTGAAAGAGATCAATTGAGTTGTTGACGCCATGCGTTCAGAACATCAGTACGAGTAACAAGCCCCAGAAAACGATTATTATCATCAACAATCAGGGCCACATGACCAACATCAAAAGTCGCCATTAACTGCGCCAATGACGCTTTCTTATTGAGCGTATGAACCTGATTGGTCATCGCCTCAGTCACAGACAATGAGAAATGAAGTGAATTGGCCTGAATGGTATGCATGAGATCCCACTCATCAATAAGCCCGACAATTTGATCGTTTTCGATCACAGGTAACTGTGAAATATCATACAGACGCATACGGCTATAAGCGATCTGCAAGGTATCCTGCGGAGAAACTGAAACCGTCGCACCATCCTGATAACGATAAGTAATATAATCGCTCAAATTATTTTCTTGTGGTTGTGAACGCAGCCCTTGTTCCAATAACCAGTAATCATTAAACATTTTCGACAGATATTTATTACCGCTGTCACACGCCAACGTCACCACACGTTTCGCCGTTGTCTGTGCACGGCAATAACGTAGCGCCGCCGCTAACAATGTTCCTGAAGAAGAGCCAGCCAAGATCCCTTCTGTCAATAGTAAATCGCGGGCGCAGGCAAACGCTTCTGCATCAGTAATGCGATAAGCATGGTGAACCTGAGAAAAATCCCCAAGAGGCGGGACAAAATCTTCTCCAATACCTTCCACAAACCAACTTCCCGCTTCGTCATAGTGACCATGCTCAACATAATCGGCAAGAATAGAACCTTTAGGATCTGCGAGGATAAATTCCGTATGAGGGGAAATTTCCTTAAAATACTGGCTCAAGCCACCCAGAGTCCCGCCAGAACCGACCCCCACGACCACAGCATCGACATTCTGCTCCATCTGCTGCCAAATCTCCGGCCCCGTGGTAGCAAGATGGGCGGCTGAGTTCGCCGGATTATTGAATTGATCAATATAATAAGCTCCACTGATTTCTTTCGACAGGCGCAGAGCATAGTCCTGATAGTATTCTGGATGCCCTTTTCCAACATCAGAGCGTGTCAGGCGAACATCCGTACCCAGCGCCCGCAGGTGATAAATTTTTTCGCGGCTCATCTTATCAGGTACAACTAAAATCAGTTTATAGCCCTTCATGGCGGCAACCAACGCCAACCCAATCCCCGTATTACCTGCCGTGGCTTCAATGATGGTGCCCCCGGGCTGCAACACCCCCTGTTTTTCCGCCTGCTCAATCATTGAAAGTGCAACACGATCTTTAATCGAACCGCCCGGATTCTGATTCTCTAACTTAATGAATAGCTGGCAAGGGCCTGTATCCAGATGAGTCAATTCCAATAGCGGTGTATTCCCTATAAGTTCAAGAACTGAGCGTGGTGCTGCCATATTTGCCTCTTGATAATCGGTAAAATTTGCAAACAAAACTTTCAGACTGGGAAAGAATAACGCTGCATGGTAATCAATTTGAAAGAACAAATGAAAACTACATATAACAAAAGAGAATTAATTAATTCGATATTGATAAATTAAAACATGTCTATACCCATCCAACTTCAAGATGCGTGTTATATTTCTCCGCGCAGCGGGGAAATATAAGGCCTCGTGTCGTCTTACGGATTGCAGCTTGAAGTTTATCGGGTATACAACTCATTATTTTTTTTATCATTTAATAATAAATAAATCCTAATAATAGGGCTTGATGAAAATAAGTTCCTCATAACGAAAATCTCATTACAATCTAAACATCATCATTCAACCTGATAAAAAGAGGCACCTATGTATACATACAGAGAAGCCGCCAATTTTGCGACATTCGTGTTATATGCAGCGAAAATGAATGAACAGTACTACAATAATCCCACTCCCCCAGCCGACCCTCGAATTGAAGAGAGTGGATGGAAAGTTATCGCGTATATCTCAGCAGATGACCTGTCTTTCTCCGTAACGCCCAGAAAAGGCGAATTGCCCGAACATGTCTGTTATGGTTATGTGGCAAAAAAAGTGGCAGAAAAAAACCATTCTCCAGGGGAATATATTATTGCTATACGGGGAACCGATCCCACAATTTTGCTGGAAGATGTCCATGATGGACTGATTGCTTTTACCTCACCGTGGACTCGTTTCTCCAAGTTAGCAGTCAGCCAGGGGTTTTTTAGTGTCTATGACTCAATGAAGCTGATTCCCACTGAGCCTGAGTCTCACCGTGTTTACAGCAATCTTAAATTGGCGGAAGCGATTGCCCGGCTTATCGGGGTAAATGGTCAGTTCACTATAGCTGGTCACAGTCTGGGGGCAGCAATTGCGTCTTACCTTATGTATGAAATAGGCTCGATAGCCCCCAATCATTCAGCCTGTTTATTTGCCTGCCCAAGACCAGGAAACCGAGAATTCGCCAAACTCGTTACCCAAAACTTTAGCAATTTTGCGGTGTTCAACTATATCGATGACGTCATACCTCATCTGCCTCCTAAAGTCCTGGGATATGCCTCATTGGACTATATCAACGAGTTTAAGCCTCAAACCAATTTAGCTATTTCAGATGGGCCGTTATGTAGCCACTATTTAATCAACTACATTGCCAGATTAGATTTGGATGTATTCAAAAGAGTGACAAAATACGGTGATATCGATTCTTGCATTAATTTATAGTTAGGAACTCATCATCAACAAAGGAGCATAAAGATGAAATGGCGTGGTTATACATACAGTGCAGTATTAATGGCAAGTAGCCTGTTTTCCCCTGCATTATTATGGGCAAAAGGGGAAGCTCACTTGTTATTCCACATGGGACTGGGAGCCAACGGTACATTCTTTGTAGGCGGCACACTGCAAAATCAAGGCGACCAACCTGTGGCGGGAGGTTATCTGGCTATTTTACCCCTTAACGCAAAATGTGAGCCAGGTACACTGACCGTATACCCATTTGAACCATTGGCACCGGGGGAAAAGAAAGAATTTCGCGTTCCAATAAATACCCCGCTAAACAGTTATCGTTTAATGGGTTTTGGTGCCTATGACGATATGGGCTTTCCTCTTCCCGCCATAGATGAAACCGCAAAAATTATTCAAGAGCGCGAACCCGGTGAGCGCAAAGCGTGCCAGTCAGCCCGAACACCAACCTCTGTCAGTCAACCTGCACCCCAAAAGGGGGCATAAAAAATAGTGTTCATCGTAACCTGGCAAGGTAACGTGGAGAGGTTTTTCATCAATGCCACTCCACGGTCGTTCTGTTCGGTGTGGTGAAACAATAATCCATTTATCCGTCAAAGGATTGTATCGCCTGTGTGGACAATCAACAGAATTGAATCGTATCTTTGACCTATTGGATACCCCTTGTTTTCACCACACAACGCTTACAGAAAGCCAAACGTTTTTTGCTGTTTCTTACTTCGCTTTATAGCCATTGGGATTTTGAGACTGCCAACGCCAGGCATCCGCCGTCATTTCCACGATAGTTCGATTCGCTTTCCAGCCCAGCTCTCGCTCGGCTTTCTCCGGGCTTGACCAACATTCGGCAATATCTCCCGGACGGCGTGGACACATTTCATAAGGAACTGGCTTGCCGCAAGCACTACTGAACGCGTCTACCATTTCCAGTACGCTGGTGCCTTTTCCAGTACCCAAATTGTAGATATGCAATCCCGCTTTCTTACCAACGGCATTGAGGGCCGCGATATGCCCGTCAGCCAAATCCATAACATGGATATAATCGCGAACGCCAGTGCCATCGGCTGTTGAATAATCATTGCCATACACGGACAGTTTCTCCCGACGGCCTACCGCAACCTGGGCAATATAAGGCATCAAATTGTTGGGAATTCCCTGAGGATCTTCCCCCATCGTGCCGGAAGGATGGGCACCAACTGGATTGAAGTAGCGTAATAACACCACAGACCAATCGTTTTCTGCATGATGGAAATCAGACAGACAGCGTTCAACCATAAACTTACTGGTGCCATAAGGGTTAGTGGTATTACCTACCGCAGACTGTTCAGTAATAGGCACAACCTCCGGATCACCATATACCGTCGCGGATGAGCTAAAGATAATGCTTTTTACCCCCGCTTTACGCATACTACGCACCAGTACCAGCGTTCCATTGACATTATTGTCATAATATTCGATAGGCTTGGCGACGGATTCCCCAACCGCTTTCAAGCCGGCAAAATGAATAACTGACTGGATTTGGTGGCGGGAGAAAATAGCATCAAGGCATGATTCATCACGAATATCCCCTTCATAAAACAGTGGCTGCACCCCCGTCAATGCCTCAATGCGCACCAGAACTTCATGATTGGCATTGCACAGGTTATCGATGATGATCGGCGTCATTCCAGCTTCAATCATCTGAACACAAGTATGGCTACCGATATATCCTATCCCGCCGGTTACTAATATTTCCACAACAACCTCTTTTCAAAAATGGTAATAACGAGGAGTATAAAAAGAGTGAGTACGTTAGTGAACTAAAATTAAGATATGGCAAAATCAGACCATAAACATTTTTAATTGATCCGCTTTCTAATAATCGCAGCCGATAATAAAAAACCATGATGAAAAAAATGACTTTTACTCCTTTCCTTACCTCTGCTCAATCTACTGCCATAAATGATCCTTTTTTTACAGACGTACAGGCAGGTACGCTGTCAGAACACCCCGATCTTCATGTCATAAAAACTTATTTTGACCCGTCTTGCTATCGGGATGCACTATTTGACGAATATGGCATTACCTACCCAAGCCAATTACAGAATGCAGTGAATAAACGACGTGCGGAATATCTGGCTGCCCGTTATTGCACTCAACAGGTTTTAAACCGTTTGGGTTACTCTGGCTTTCAGGTCACCAATGCTCAAGATCGCTCCCCAATCTGGCCTGACAATATTTGTGGTTCGATTTCTCATTCAGCCAGCTGTGCTATTGCCTTAGCGGCTTCTTGTAATCAATACCGAATAATGGGCGTAGATATCGAGCAGGAGATTAAGTCAGATACCATCAAAAGTGTTTCATCCAGCATCATCACTGACAATGAAGTGAAATTACTGACAGAGTGTCCATTCCCTTTTGCACAGGCATTCACGCTTGCGTTCTCCATCAAAGAAAGTCTATTTAAGGCACTTTATCCCCACGTAAAACGCTTCTTTGATTTCCATGCGGCTGAAATTACGTCAATTAATTGCAGCGATTACGCCATAAGCATAAAACTACTGCAAACATTATCTGATGAGTATCGAGCGGGTTCGCAATTCCACGGAAATTTTGCCTTAATGCCGCAGCAGCAAGTGTTGACGTATATTGTGCAGTGATATGCTTTATTTGAAAAAAAGCGAAGCCTAAATTTTTTCAAACATTGTAAATATCGCAAATTGCGATATCATAAGGAAGTGATATGCGAGTTATCACGGCAAAAGTCATCATCGAAGCGATGCAAAAACATGCTCAATGGAAAGTTGGGTTAAAGCTCTGGTTGGATGTTTTTGATAAAGTATCTTTACGGTTTGAATCTTATGCTCAAATCCGTGAGTTATGGCTTAAAACATCGACATGGAATGTTGATCGTATACCTCACGAATTACTGGAGGCAGGAAGCAAAAAAGGGCCGTTAGATATTTATCTATTTGATATCCATAAAAATAAATGCCGCATTATCACATGGCTTAATCCCAGATCAGGCACTTTTTACATTAAAGATGTTTGCCCCCATACCGAATATGATAAATGGTGGCGTAAGCAGACTAAATCAAAACGATCAAAAAGGTGAAGCATGAGAAAAACATCACTCGTTACTGATAAAAGGATTGATGGACTCATCGAAATTTTACCCCAAATGATGCAGTCAATATCTGAGCAAATCAGCCCGCTGGCACTTTTGTTCTCAGCCTGTATTGAGCCTGTAGAAAATGATGAAGATCTGAGTGCCCGCATGGCACTGATTGATGAGTTATACTCATATGCTGAAAATACCGAACATACCGCAGCAAAGTTCGCTGATTTTATCACCGATCGTGTCTATGAGTACGAAGCTAAAAATCGCCAAGTCCCCAATGTTACTCCACGTGAAGCATTGAGTTACTTGATGAAAGAAAGAGGCATAAGGCAGCTTGATCTGCGTGACATTGCAAACCAGAGCGTCATATCAGAGATACTGCATGGAAAACGTTCTATGAACATTGGGCAAGTAAAAGGCTTTGCCAAATTCTTTAACGTTCCTGTTGAAACCTTTATGGGTTCAGACTGAGAAAAAACTACATTTCTAGAGACACACTCAAATTAAAGGCTCACCTTTAGATGAGCCTTTATACGCGATAAACTTCAAGTTGCCATCCGCCAGACGGCGCGAAGCCTTATATTTCCCCGCTGCGCGGGGAAATATAACACGCATCTTGAAGCTGGATTGGTATAAAATCAATTTATAAGATTAATGCATTAAAGAGCTTTCTTTGATGCCTGTAAATACAGCAACTCCAGCCCAATTGTGGCGGCCGCCAATGCCGTAATTTCAGATTGGTCATAAGCCGGTGCCACTTCCACCACATCCATTCCAACAATATTCAATGGTTGTAAGGCACGCACTATTTTCAATGCCCGATCTGACGTCAATCCACCAATCACCGGCGTTCCTGTCCCTGGTGCAAATGCCGGATCAAGGCAATCAATATCGAACGTCAGATAAATCGGCAAGTCACCAACCACCGTTTTAATCTGCCCAGCAAGATCATCAACACTGCGATCATTAACCTGACCAGCATCCAGTACAGTAAAACCATTATCCGTATCATGTTCAGTACGAATACCTATTTGTACTGAATGGTGAGGATCTATCAGCCCTTCATTTGGCGCATGGTAAAACATCGTACCATGATCAAATTGACTGCCATTTGGATAAGTATCTGTATGGGCATCAAAATGGATCAGCGCCATTTTGCCAAAGTGTTTTGCATGGGCACGTAACAGTGGCAAAGTGATAAAGTGATCACCACCAAATGACAGCATATGCTTACCCGATGCCAGCACTTTTTCAGCATGTGCCTGCAACTTATCACTCATATCCTGGGCATCACCGAAGCTAAATACCAGATCCCCGCAATCCACCACATTCAGGCGCTTGCGTAAGCTGAAGTTCCACGGCCAACGGCTGCTTTCCCATGCCAGATTAGTCGATACCTGACGAATGGCAGCCGGCCCGTGGCGGCTACCCGCGCGTCCCGATGTTGCCATATCAAAAGGAATGCCGGTAATCACCCATTCCGCATCACTGGAATAGGGTTGAAAGTTCAACGGAAAACGCAGGAAGCCAAAGGCATTTGAAACCAAAGAGTTATCAATTTGGTTTCCTAAGGAGCTAATACTCATGATATATCCTCAAAAGTCCCATACTGGCTTATTACCAATCTCCAATAATTGGCAGTAACAAGTAACACAAGGGCTTATTTACACTATACCCATCCAACTTCAGATGCGTGTTATATTTCCCCGCACAACGGGGAAATATAAGGCCTCGCGGCGTTTTGCGGATGGCAACCTGAAGTTTATCGAGTTATTATACAAAACACATGATCAGGAATGACTATTGATACAGATTAATGGCTAATCAGGATTACTCATCTTCCAAATAGGTGTAGCCATACAGGCCACTTTCAAACTCTTGCAAGAATTGTTCCTGCAAATTGTCATCCAGATCAGTCGATTTCACTTGATCACGGAAACGGGTCAATAATACCTGCGGATCCAGTTTGACATATTGAAGCATATTGGCGACAGAATCACCTTCCTCGCTCTGCTTATAAGTCACTACGCCATTTTCTGCAACATAAACATCAATGGCAGCCGTATCACCAAACAAGTTATGCATGTTACCCAAAATTTCCTGATAAGCTCCAACCATAAAGAAACCAATCAGGGGCGGGTTTTCTGGATCATAAGCGGGCATTGGCATCGTTGTTGCCACACCATCACCATCAACATAGTGATCAATTGTACCGTCAGAATCGCAGGTGATATCCAACAAAACAGCACGACGATCCAGCGGTTTATCCAGACCTTCAATTGGCAAAACAGGGAAAAGTTGATCAATCCCCCACGCATCCGGCATTGACTGGAACAGCGAGAAATTCACGTAGAATTTATCTGCCATGCGTTCCTGTAATTCATCAATGATCGGACGATGGGCACGGTTGCTTGGGTCAAGGTCTTGCTGAATGTGGCGACAGATATTTAAATACAGTTCTTCCGCCCACGCACGTTCTGACAGATCCAACATACCGTGAGCATACTGGGTATGGACATCATGCAGATCAAACTGGCTGTCATGCAGCGATTCACGCAGGGAACGGCGGCTACTGTCAGATTGCATCTCCAGCCAGGTTTCCCACAAACTGGTCAGAGGGCGCGTCGCACCTTCTGCCGGCGGCGTAGTTTGAGTAAATTCATTGTGCTCTACCCCAATAACATTGGAGACCAAAACGGTATGATGGGCGGTCAATGCCCGGCCGGACTCCGTAATCACTGTTGGGTGAGGCAGGCCATGTTCTTCACACGCATCCCCAATGCCCCAAATAACGTTATTCGCATATTCATTCAAACCGTAATTAACCGAGCATTCAGACTGGGAGCGTGTTCCTTCATAATCGACACCTAGACCACCACCAACGTCAAAGCACTGGATCTTGACGCCCAGTTTAGACAATTCGACATAAAAACGGGCAGATTCACGCACCCCCGTTGCCACATCACGGATATTCGCCAATTGGGAACCCAAGTGGAAATGCAGCAATTGCAAGCTATCCAACCGCCCAGCTGCACGCAACCTTTCAACTAATTGCAATACCTGCGCGGCAGCCAATCCAAACTTCGATTTTTCACCGCCACTGGCCTGCCATTTACCAGAACCCTGAGATGCCAGACGGGCCCGAACGCCCAAACGTGGGATCACATTCAGGCGCTTGGCTTCTTCCAGTACCATCTCAATTTCAGACATCTTCTCGATAACCAGATACACCTTGTGTCCCAGTTTTTCACCGATCAATGCCAGACGGACGTATTCGCGATCCTTATAACCATTACAAACAATCACCGTACCTGTCATGCCGGCATGAGCCAACACGGCCATTAATTCCGCTTTGGAGCCTGCCTCTAATCCAATCGGTTCATCAGCATTTGCCAATGTCTCAATAACGCGGCGATGCTGATTGACCTTAATCGGATAAACAAGGAAGTAATCTCCTTTATACCCATAAGATTCACGTGCCCGTTTAAACGCGGCATTAATCGAACGCAAGCGATGTTGCAAAATCTGGGGAAAACAAAACAATGCCGGCAACCGCAATTGTTCTTTTTCTTCCTGAACTTTCTTCACCAGAGTGGCGAGTTCAATTTTAGCTCCCGGTAAGTCAGGGTTTGGGCAAACACTGACATTACCCAGATCATTGACATAGTAATAGCCGCCGCCCCAGTATGCGATGTTATAGGTCTGTCGCATTTTGCGAGCGATATTATCATTCATGGCAGTCTCCTTCATGGAGTCGAGATTTGCCTTCGCCTGTAAGGTCAATAACCCAAGACACTATTTTATCGTGCGTATCTTGCGCATTAAAAAATGTCAGGGAACAGCATGCTCTTAGATTATAGGAACGTTTAGAGAGGACTAAACAATATATTTACTGTGACTCATAATGATACCAACTCAATTTTACCTGCTGCTTATATACTGCAAGTAACTATGCTGCGGGTAACATCGAAATGACTGCATATTGAAAAGGAAGGAACAAGATGTGGATACATCAATGGCATAATGTGGCTGTTGGCCGTTAATAATCAGCAGATAATGGTTCATAACCCCATTCACCTCCACATGGCTTACCCACCGCAAGCCGTTTCTCAATTGAGAAGCAGGACATGTGTACATTTCCTGCAAGCGCCCGTAACTTCAAGTGCAAAAAAATGACTTATGCTACGCGCGCAGTTTATACCTGTAATCCAGCAAAATTGCAAAATGCAATTTACCTAAATAAGGCCGAACACCCCTCATACTTTTTAGATGGTGAAGCTAAAATGTCACACAATGGAAGATAATTAGAATTAAAAAAACTGGTAACCTTAGCAAGAGTGACTTAAAATAGCCGTCTAGACGGTAAAACATCCGCCATTAATCCAAGATTATATTTAAGGTAATAAAATATAATGACTACACATCTTTTTACTTCTGAGTCTGTCTCAGAAGGACATCCAGACAAAATTGCCGATCAGATTTCCGATGCCGTCCTTGATGCAATTTTAAAACAGGATCCTAAAGCTCGCGTGGCCTGCGAAACTTATGTTAAAACAGGCATGGTCATGGTTGGTGGTGAAATCACGACCAGCGCTTGGGTTGATATAGAAGAAATTACCCGCAGTACAGTACGTGAAATCGGCTATACCAGCTCAGATATGGGGTTTGATGCCAACTCATGTGCCGTTATCAGCGCCATTGGTAAACAATCTCCAGATATCAACCAGGGTGTTGACCGCACAGATCCTCTGGAACAAGGTGCAGGAGATCAGGGCTTGATGTTTGGTTATGCGACCAATGAAACTGATGTTCTTATGCCAGCACCTATCACTTATGCACACCGTTTGGTTGAGCGTCAGGCCGAAGTTCGTAAAAACGGCACCCTGCCGTGGTTGCGCCCTGATGCAAAAAGTCAGGTCACTTTCCAGTACGAAAACAACAAGATTGTTGGTATTGATGCTGTTGTCCTTTCAACCCAACACAGCGAAGATATTGCTCAAAAAGCACTGCATGAAGCCGTGATGGATGAGATCATCAAACCGGTATTACCTGCTGAATGGCTTACCCCGATGACCAAATATTTCATCAACCCAACAGGTCGTTTTGTCATCGGAGGGCCAATGGGTGACTGTGGTCTGACTGGCCGTAAGATCATTGTTGATACCTATGGTGGTATGGCTCGTCACGGTGGTGGCGCATTTTCTGGTAAAGATCCTTCCAAAGTTGACCGTTCGGCAGCCTATGCCGCGCGTTACGTTGCCAAAAACATCGTTGCGGCAGGTCTGGCTGATCGCTGTGAAATCCAGGTTTCTTATGCCATCGGTGTTGCAGAGCCAACATCTATCATGGTGGAAACGTTCGGTACGGAGAAAGTCCCAACTTCCACACTGATTCAACTAGTCCGTGAATTTTTTGATCTGCGTCCTTATGGCCTGATCAAGATGCTGAATCTGTTACACCCCATTTATCGCGATACTGCGGCTTACGGTCATTTCGGTCGTGAACAATTCCCGTGGGAAGCAACAGATAAAGCTGAAATTCTGCGCTCTGCGGCAGGCTTGAAATAAAGGCTTTGCTAACCTATGAAGCCCGCAAATACTGCGGGTTTTTTTATGATTAAAAGTACGGTATTCAGCCGTAATAAAATCCGTTAGTATTACCCGTACATTCTGTGTGCAGTAAGGCATTCACTTAATTCTCGTTGTTCTGTTGGAGGCAACTTAATAAGATATATACTCATTTTTTGTGCATGCTGGCCGCTTTAATTTTCTCTGCATCGTCAATAACTTGATCGGCTGTTTTCCCATGAAGGGATTGAAAAAATTTCTGTTCCAATTTTTGTATATCTGCATGTTTGATATTTCCATTCTTGTTATCCTTGAACAGATCATCAAAGTCGATATTATTGATCATGACAACATTTAATGCGTCATCAAATTGTAATCTTTTATCTTCTGGTAAAGTATCTCTGATTTTCTCAATGGATGTTTTTACAGCGATGTCATTTGTTCCATCAATTTTGAGTTGATTATCACACCCAGTCAATGCAAATCCTAATAAACAAATCGTTAACAATTTTCTCATGATCAACCCCGCGATTACCGATTAAAGTAATCATAGCAAGAATGTGAACATATAAATCGTTTTAAGAAAAATTTTTATTATCAAATTAGGAATATTTATAACTTTATTATTGATTACTTTATGTAATTGAAGATAATCAATATACATATCGAATTCATTTGCTGAAATATTGAAATATCAATCTGCTATTCCTGATATCACTTCCTATAAAAGGATAAACCATGTTTAATATTCATTACCCATAAAACGTTTTCTGTCCGCGTTATTCCTATTACTCCCCATATATACTCGATAAACTTCAAGTTGCAATCCGCAAAACACATCTTGAAGTTGGATTAGTATATACTCGATAAACTTCAATCTAACGTTAGAATAAAACAAGAAGATATAACATACCGTTATTACTCTCAAAAAATATATTCCACTAGAAAATCATATTCTATGCAGTTTTCATATGTCGCGCATTTAACTATCAAGGTTTATATTTATTGATATAGCTCTTTTATATTTCAGTTCAGCTTTGCTCAAAATTAAGAATTAGTCTGATAATAAGTTGAGAATATATATCCTAGCATACCTCAAACCAAAGTACCCGGAGAATATAATGAAAAAACTACATGATATCGAAAAAACATTGTTGCCTTGTACATCTTATAAGATGCTGATTAATGGTGAGTGGCGTGATAGCGTTTCAAAAAATACGATACAAAGCTACAACCCTGCAACCGGTGAATTGTTGACAGAATACGCAGCAGGAAATGCCGAAGATGTTGAACTTGCCGTCAAGGCTGCCCAAAAAGCGCTGCCAGCATGGAGCAAAACATCCGCAACGGAGAGGCAATCGTTATTACTGAAAATTGCCGACTTGCTGGAAGCCGAAGCCGAACGTTTTATTGTCCTTGAAACATTGGATGGGGGTAAAACCCAGGCGCTATGTCGTCATTTCGATATTCCTTTTTCTGTTGATCATTTCCGCTACTTTGCCGGCGTTATCCGTGCTCATTCTGATACGACTGATGTCATCGATAATGACACACTGAGCTTAGTCATCAGAGAACCCATTGGCGTAGTCGGGCAAATTATTCCGTGGAATTTCCCGCTATTAATGGCTGCCTGGAAACTCGCGCCTGCCCTTGCTGCCGGTAATACTATTGTTATCAATCCTGCCAGCCTGACTCCAATCACGCTGCTTGAATTGGGGCGTATCATGAATCAAGTTTTACCAGCAGGTGTTGTCAATATTGTTACAGGGCGTGGCTCAGTGGTAGGCCAGGCAATCCTCGATCATGACGGCATTAACAAAGTCGCCTTTACTGGATCAACAGAAGTCGGTTACAACGTTGCCGCAGCTGCGGCGAAAAGGCTTATTCCGGCCACGCTGGAATTGGGAGGTAAATCGGCTAATATCGTTTTCCCTGATGCCAACATGAAAAAGGCCATCAAATATGCAGCCAATGCAATTTTGCTGAACCAAGGGCAAGCCTGTGAATCCGGTGCCCGTCTGTTCCTGCATAAAGATATTCATGATGAATTCCTGAATTCACTGAAAACAGTGTTTGAATCAATCAAAGTGGGCGACCCGATGCTGGCAGAAACAGAAATGGGCTGCCAGGTCAGTGAAGAACAGATGAACACTATTTTAGGTTACATCGACCTCGCAAAACAGGAAGGTGCAACCGTTTTGACTGGCGGAAAACGTATAACCGGGGCAGGATATGATGATGGCTTCTTTATCCAGCCGACGATCCTGACCAATGTCACCAATAAGATGCGGGTGGCGCAAGAAGAAATTTTCGGGCCTGTACTATGCGTCATTCCGTTCAGTAACGAAGAAAACGTTATCGAAATGGCCAATGATTCCGACTATGGCCTGGCAGGTGCCGTATGGACGCAGGATATTAACCGTGCCTTGCACATCGCCAAAGCAATAAAAACAGGCCGTATGTGGATCAACACCTATCATGAATTGCCCGCTCACACTCCTTTCGGTGGTTATAAGAAATCAGGACTTGGGCGTGAAACCCACAAGATGATGCTGGATGCTTATACAGAAGTGAAAAATATCTATATCAGCACCAAAGAAGAGTAACACAATCGCCACCTGCAAGGGTGGCGATTTTGAGCATGGCTTATTTAAACATTAAGAGTCAGAAGGAATTACAACCAGAAAAACCAGGCAATCGCAGAAATAATGGCAATACATACCAAATTCAGCACTATGCCTACTCTGACCATTTCAACTTGTTTGATATAGCCGGTGCCATAAACAATCGCGTTAGGAGGTGTTGCAACAGGTAGCATAAATGCACAGGATGCCCCGATACCAATTATCATGGTCAAAACCATAATCGGCATTCCCAGCGCTTCTGCAACTGTGGCAAAAATAGGTACAAGTAGCGCGGCGCTTGCAGTATTACTGGTAAATTCTGTCAGGAAGATAATAAACGTAGCAATCGCAATGATGATCACAAACCAAGGGCTGGCACCGAAAGCCTCCGCCATCCCATTTGCCATAACTTCACTGGCACCGGAATTTTTCAAAACGGCACTCAACGTCAGACCACCACCGAACAGCATCAATACGCCCCATTCAGTGTTATTTTGAATCTGCGACCATGTTGATACCCCAGTGATACCAATCAGGATAGCGGCACTCACTGCAATAATCGTATCCAGATCTTTGACACCGCCGAGTGCATCACTAATCAATGAACTGAAAATCCAGCACACTACGGTTAGCAGGAAAATGCCCATGGCAATAACACGCTTACCATTCCATTCCAGGTGCTCCAATTCCAGATCAAATTTGTGGTTCAAATTTGGGCGTAACATGAGGTACATCACCCCAATCATGACTGGCATAAGAACAATGACCATTGGTACGCCGTATTTCATCCATGTAAAGAAATCCATACCTAATTGGGCGGCAGCGATAGCATTGGGTGGGCTACCTACCAATGTCCCCAAGCCACCGATGCTGGCGCTATAGGCAACACCAAGCAGCACAAAAACAAAGGTATTGCGCTCAGTACGTACATCCAGATTCGCCAGAATACCGAGGATCAGTGGTAACATCATGGCAGCAGTTGCCGTGTTGCTTATCCACATAGAAAGCAGGGCAGTAATACCAAATATCAGCAATACCGCCACAGATAAACGCCCACGGGCAATCATCAACAGACGATTAGCGATTAATCTGTCCAAGCCTTGGATATGTAGCGCTGTTGCCAGTGCAAAGCCACCGAAGAACAAAAAGATTATCGGGTTGGCAAAAGATTTCAGTGCATCGCCGGTATTCATCAATCCCATGCCGACCGCCAGAATAGGAATACACAGCGCAGTAATGGTGACATGAATGGCTTCCGTTAACCATAACACGCCAACAAATACCATTAATGCCAAGCCCGTATTTGCTTTTTCCCCATAGGGCAAAAACTTAAGCAATATCACAAGCAAAATGATGTCCAGCGCGAGAATAATTAAGCCTCTTTTATTTGAGGGTGTAGGCCCAATCGCTGGGGTTAAAGATTCAGAAGCGTCCATGAAGACTCCATAAAACAATGAAACATAACTCTGTAATGTAAAAAGAATAATTGATGAATCATTGTCACAAATGTTAAAGAATTACATTACAAATGAAATAATAAGGAGTATTAACAAGGAATAAAATACGAGTTGTATAATTTTGGGATCTGCTACGCGGGATTTGTCTGGCCACTGCATTATTGTTCAAAAAAAGAACTGAATTTCTGTTGTTATATCACACTTTCATCCTGCACTTAAGATAAGTACCGGCATAAAAAATAAAATTTTCTTTCAATAAGAAGGCGAAAGAGACGACTCCCTTCCGCCAAAACATAAATAATTTTTATTTTTTAAAGGAAAAAACCGACAATTATGCCTGGCCTTTCACTTCTTTCAGACCGTTGAAAGGAGCACGATTACCCAGTGCTTCTTCGATACGGATCAACTGGTTGTATTTAGCAACACGGTCAGAACGGCTCATAGAACCCGTTTTGATTTGACCCGCAGCAGTACCCACCGCCAGATCAGCAATAGTTGCATCTTCAGTTTCACCGGAACGGTGAGAAATGACCGCAGTGTAACCTGCCTCTTTTGCCATCTTGATGGCAGCCAGAGTTTCAGTCAACGAACCGATCTGGTTGAACTTGATCAGGATGGAGTTTGCAATACCTTTTTCGATACCTTCTTTCAGGATCTTGGTGTTAGTTACGAACAGATCGTCACCAACCAACTGGATTTTGTCACCCAACACTTTAGTCTGGTAAGCAAAACCTTCCCAATCAGATTCGTTCAGGCCATCTTCGATGGAAACAATTGGGTACTCTTTGGTCAATCCTTCCAGATAATGGGTGAATTCCTGAGAGGTAAAAGTCTTGCCTTCGCCTTTCAGTTCATAGTTACCCGTTTCTTCGTTATAGAATTCAGAAGCTGCACAGTCCATCGCCAGCGTAATATCTTTACCCAGTACGTAACCCGCTTTCTCAATCGCTTCTTTGATTGCCGCCAGCGCTGCGGCGTTAGATTCCAGGTTTGGCGCATAGCCACCTTCATCACCCACCGCAGTGTTCATGCCTTTAGCTTTCAGCACTTTTGCCAGATTGTGGAATACTTCGGAACCCATACGTACAGCTTCTTTCAGTGTGCTTGCGCCAATCGGCTGGATCATGAATTCTTGAATATCGACGTTATTATCTGCGTGCTCACCACCGTTGATGATATTCATCATTGGCAGAGGCATGGAGAATTTCCCCGGAGTGCCGTTCAACTCAGCGATGTGCTCGTAGAGAGGCATACCTTTCGCTGCGGCTGCGGCTTTGGAGTTCGCAAGAGAAACAGCCAAAATCGCGTTAGCACCGAAGTTAGATTTGTTTTCAGTACCATCCAGCTCGATCATGATCTTGTCGATGTTAACCTGATCTTTCGCATCCTGACCAACCAGAGCCTGTGCAATTGGGCCGTTAACCGCAGAAACGGCTTTTAGTACACCTTTCCCCATGAAACGAGATTTATCGCCATCACGCAGCTCCAGCGCTTCGCGGGAACCGGTTGATGCACCTGATGGCGCAGCAGCCAGACCAACAAAGCCCCCTTCCAGGTGTACTTCTGCTTCTACCGTTGGGTTACCACGGGAGTCGATGATTTCACGGCCAAGCACTTTAACGATTTTGGACATTAGGTTTTCCTCAGTACAAGTTAAATTACGGGCAACGGATTAAAAATAAAACTATTTCCTTAAATAGTGATGCCCTTAAAAGCAAATTAGCTTAATTTCAATCCATTGCCCCATATCTTATTTCAACTGGCCTTTCTGATATTTGCCGGCAGCTTCGACAAAGCCGGCAAATAGCGGATGACCATCGCGGGGCGTTGAAGTGAATTCCGGATGGAACTGACACGCCACGAACCACGGATGCGCTGGGTTCTCGATGATTTCCACCAGTTTGTTGTCGATTGAATGGCCAGCAATGCGCAAACCTGCATCTTCAATGCGTTTCAACAGCAAATTATTCACTTCATAACGATGGCGATGACGTTCAACAATGTCATTCTGACCATAAAGTTTATGTACCAGACTGTTTTCAGTCAGACGGCACAATTGGCCACCAACGCGCATCGTCCCGCCGAGATCGCTCTCTTCGCTACGTACTTCTACGTTGCCGTTCTCATCACGCCATTCGGTGATCAGAGCAACAACCGGTAACTTACATTCAGGATCGAATTCAGTGGAGTTAGCCCCTGCCATTCCCGCAACATTGCGAGCGAATTCAATCAGAGCCACTTGCATACCCAAACAGATGCCCAGATAGGGAATTTTGTTTTCACGGGCATAACGTGCGGTCATGATCTTACCTTCGATACCACGGCCACCAAAGCCACCGGGGACCAAAATCGCATCCAGACCTTTCAATACGCCAACACCGCGCGTTTCAACATCCTGTGAATCGATCAGCTTGATATTGACTGTCAGGCGATTTTTCAGCCCACCATGTTTCAGCGCTTCAATCACTGATTTATACGCATCAGGCAGTTCAACGTATTTGCCCACCATCCCAATGGTCACTTCACCCGATGGGTTGGCTTCTTCATAAATGACCTGTTCCCATTCGGACAGATCCGCTTCCTGGCATTCGAGGCTGAATCGTTTACAAATATAATCATCTAAGCCCTGAGATTTCAAGAGGGCTGGAATTTTATAAATGGAATCAACATCTTTTAAAGAGATAACCGCTTTCTCTGGAACGTTACAGAACAGCGCAATTTTTGCACGCTCATTGGCCGGAATAACGCGGTCTGAACGGCAGATTAATACGTCCGGTTGGATACCAATCGACAGTAATTCTTTCACGGAATGCTGGGTCGGCTTCGTTTTCACTTCACCCGCGGCGGCCATATAAGGCACCAGCGTCAGGTGCATGAACAGCGTGTTTTCACGACCGACCTCCACCGCCATCTGACGAATAGCTTCAAGGAATGGCAAGGATTCGATATCACCGACAGTACCACCGATTTCCACCAACACAACATCATGGCCTTCTGCGCCACGGATGATACGGTCTTTGATTTCATTGGTGATGTGAGGAATAACCTGAATGGTTGCCCCCAAATAATCGCCACGGCGTTCTTTGCGCAGCACTTCAGAATAGACACGGCCTGTTGTGAAGTTATTGCGGCGTGTCATTTTGGTTCGGATGAAACGTTCGTAATGACCTAAATCAAGATCAGTTTCAGCGCCGTCTTCGGTAACGAAAACTTCCCCGTGTTGGGTTGGACTCATTGTGCCTGGATCGACGTTGATATACGGGTCCAGTTTCATAATGGTGACATTGAGTCCACGGGCTTCGAGTATAGCCGCCAAAGAGGCTGCGGCAATGCCTTTACCCAGAGAGGATACGACCCCGCCGGTCACAAAAATATAATTAGTTTTCATGCTGAACCTGAAAGTTTAGGTTTAAAAGGATGATGAATATAACAGGACGGGAAAGCAGTATACCCTAACCTTAATTTCGCTACAAACCATCTAAACGGGGTAAGGTGCCACATAAACAGCAGCACGGCGAAAAAAACACCCTTCTTTCTCTTTAAATTCATTAAGTTATTGGTGTAAAATTTTTTCATCCGACTCAGGTTATTCAGTTGTTTAAGCGACATCCTTTTCGCTATTTCCACCTTTTTTGTGATTGCTATCCCTTCTGACTTTTCACTCGCTGCCACATCGCTTCCATTTCATCTAATGTAGCCGTTTCCAGTGACAATCCTTTGTCGAGGATCAATTTTTCGACATGACGGAAACGGTTTTCGAATTTCCGGCAGGCTTTTTGTAGTGCAATCTCCGGCTTATGCCCCAAATGACGGGATAAATTAACCACCGAAAACAGTAAATCTCCCAACTCTTCTTCCAGTCGATCTTTATCAACCACCGCCTGCTTCGCTTCGTCCATGACTTCATCAATTTCTTCATAAACTTTGTCCAGCACGGGACCAAGAGTATCCCAATCAAACCCGACCGAAGCGCAGCGTTTCTGGATTTTATACGCCTTCATCAAGGCCGGCAGACTGACGGGAATATCATCCAGCACCGAATGCTGATCTTTTTCAGCCCGTTCTGCGGCTTTGCGTTGTTCCCAACTGCCTATCGCCTCTTCGCCGCTGATACCTGCTTGTTGATTGAAAATATGGGGATGGCGGCGCTCCAGTTTGTCACACACCGCCTCACAGATATCGTCAAACTCGAACTGTTGCTGTTCCTGCGCCATCTGGGCATAAAATACGATATGAAACAGCAGATCCCCCAGCTCTTCTTTTAGGGCGCTGACATCATTGCGCTCAATCGCATCAAGCACTTCATAGGTTTCTTCCAGAGTATAAGGGGCAATCGTGGCTGAGGTTTGTACTTTGTCCCAAGGACAGCCATCCTGGGGATGGCGCAACTGCGCCATTATTCCCTTCAGTCGTTCAATAGCGTTCGGTTTCATCTTAATCCATGTCTTAATCAATGACCGTGCAAGCGTCTGGCTTCAATCACATCAGACAACTGATTGAGCTTCGCCAATACCCGCCCAAGCACTTGCAAGTTATAAATTTCAATGTTCATATCAATGGTGGCAAGCTGTTGCTTAACATCACTACGGCTGCTGACGCCCAACACATTAATTTTCTCATTGGCGAGGATGGTCGTGATGTCACGCAATAATCCACTGCGGTCATTGGCAACAACGCGTACCACCAGTGAATAGCCGCTGGAATAACTCTCCCCCCACACGGCATCGACTATCCTTTCCGGTGAACTGGCTTCGAGTTCCGCCAACTGATCACAATCAGCACGGTGGATGGAGATCCCTCGCCCGCGTGTAATAAATCCAATAATTTCATCACCGGGGATAGGCTGGCAACAACGGGCAATGTGATGCATTAAGTTGCCTACCCCTTCCACGACAATACGGCCATTATTTTTGCTGGTATTACGGGGCGTATAAGTTTTGTTCTCCAGATTGCGAAGCGCTTCGCGATCTTCTTCTTCCGCCGTAATTTTATTGAATTTGCTTTGCAGGAAATTCACTAACTGGTGAATGCGGATATCACCAACGCCAATGCCCGCCAATACTTCTTCCAACGTGTGGACATTATAACGGGCAATCAGCTCTTTCTCTGCTTCCTTGACCGTGATCCCCTGATGGGCCAGTTCATTGTCCAGCATCTGGCGGCCGGCAATGATGTTTTTGTCACGATCTTGCTTACGGAACCAATTGTGGATTTTGGCGCGCCCACGGCTGGTCGTCACATAGCCAAGGTTAGGGTTTAACCAGTCACGGCTTGGATTTGGTTGTTTCTGGGTAATGATTTCAATCTGATCACCCATCTGAAGCTGATAGCTGAATGGTACGATACGTCCGCCAATTTTTGCCCCAATGCAGCGATGGCCGACATCACTGTGAATGTGATAGGCAAAATCCAACGGCGTGGAGCCAATTGGCAAATCAATCACATCTCCTTTTGGCGTAAAGACATAAACGCGATCGTCAAACACCTGACTGCGCACTTCATCCAGCATTTCGCCGCTATCCGCCATCTCTTCCTGCCATGCGATCAGTTTCCGCAGCCAGGCAATACGGCTTTCATAACTATCGGATTTACCACCAATCGCAGTGCCTTCTTTGTATTTCCAATGCGCCGCGACGCCAAGTTCTGCATCATCATGCATCTGACGAGTACGGATCTGGATCTCAAGCGTTTTACCATTCGGTCCCAAGACGACGGTATGAATCGATTGATAACCATTCGGTTTCGGGTTGGCAACGTAATCGTCGAATTCATCCGGCAAGTGACGATAGTGAGTGTGCACTATTCCCAGCGCTCCGTAGCAATCCTGCAAACGCTCGACAACAATCCGCACAGCGCGCACGTCAAATAGTTCATCAAAGGCGAGGGATTTTTTCTGCATTTTGCGCCAAATGCTGTAAATGTGCTTCGGACGCCCGTATATTTCAGCACGGACGCCCTCTTTCAGCATATATTTACGCAAAGTCGTTACAAATTTCTCGATATACTGTTCACGATCAATTCGGCGCTCATGCAGTAACTTAGCAATTTTCTTATATTCATCGGGATGCAAGTAGCGGAAACAGAAATCTTCCAGCTCCCATTTGAGCTGCCCAATTCCCAGCCGGTTGGCAAGCGGAGCATAGATATTGGAACACTCTTTGGCAGCCAGCACCCGCTCATCTTCACTGGCCTCTTTCACTTCCCGCAAATGGGCAATGCGTTCCGCCAGCTTGATAATCACACAACGAAAATCTTCCACCATCGCCAGCAGCATCCGGCGAACATTATCGACCTGTACCGAGCAAGTCGCATCGGTATGAGTGGCTTTCAGTTGGCGAATGGCATCCATGTCCAATACACCATGCACCAGATTCGTGATGCCCTTGCCAAATGTTTCTGTCACGGTTTCGCTATCGAGTAGTCCGGCATTAAGGATGGGAAAAAGCAGCGCAGCACGCATACTGTCATTATCCATGCTCAATGTGGACAGGATCTCCACCATTTCCACACCGCGCCATAGCAACAGTTCCGCATTAGGGTGACCCTGGACTTTTTCGTGACAATATCGCCAGGTTTCAACCAACTTTTCACTGGATTGTGGGTTAGTAATGTTTAAACTCGCGATCCACTTATTGACCGCAAATTCACCTGCCGGTGTGAGATGCGCACTTCTTACCGCAACCATAATTTCTCCCTACTCGATATCTATTGGCTCACTGCTGAACAGCGCCATAGACTCTAGATGGCCGGTGTGTGGAAACATATCCAGCATCCGCACACTGACAAGATGATAACCCGCCGCCAACAAGACCTTGCTATCCCGCGCGAGTGTTGTGGGGTTACAGGAAACGTAAACCACTTTTTCAGGGACCAATTTTACAATATGTGCCATAACACCCGCCGCACCAGCGCGGGCAGGGTCCAGCAGCACTTTATTGAACCCTTGTGCGGCCCAGGGCTGTTGGTGAATATCCGATTCCAGATTTTCATGAAAAAAATCGACGTTATTAAGTTTATTGAGCCGGGCGTTATATTGCCCGCTCACCACCAGTTCAGCAACCCCTTCCACACCCACGGTTGCCTGTACTTTCGTGGCGATCGGCAGGGTAAAATTTCCCATGCCACAAAACAGATCCAATACCCTGTCTGTTGATTGTAAATCCAGCCACGCCAACGCCTGTGCAACCATTTGTTGGTTAACGGCATCATTCACCTGAATAAAATCTTGCGGGCTGAACACCAATTTCAATCCATTCACCTGATACCACGGTGCGGTTTGCCCTTCCATCAAGGGTTCAAGGGATTTTTCATCACCAAGCAGATAAATAGCGACATTGTACTGCGCCGAAAAAATGCGCAGTGTTTCCTGATCTTCCTGCTTAAGTGGATCAAGATGGCGCAACACGACGAGTGGCCCACTCTCAGCCAGAACCAATTCCACATGCCCTAAGCGTTTTACTGCATACAGGCTATTCAGGCACAGGTACAGCGGCTGCAATAATTGTTCTAATTCAGGACGCATAACAGGACAGCGTTTAATATTCACCAAATCGTTGGTCTGACGCTGGCGAAATCCCATCAACAATGTCTGTTGTTTGGCGTGATATTGCAGGCCGAGCCTGGCCCTGCGCCGGTAGCCATATTCCGGGCTGCGAATGATGGATTCGGCACTGATGCTAATTCCGGTTTCCCGTTGGATCAGGTGTTCCAGTACACTGGCTTTAGTTTTAACTTGCAGCTCAGTGGCAACGTGTTGTTGTTGGCACCCGCCGCACACTTTAAAATGTGGGCAGTGAGGTGCTACGCGCTGCGGGCTATCTGAGAGCCTTTTCACGACCTTAGCTTTAGCAAATTGCCGTTTTTCTTCTGTCAGTTGGATTTGTGCCTGCTCACCCGGCAATAATCCTGCAATAAAAATAGTTTTTCCCTGATGACGAGCAATGCCTTGCCCTTGTGCATCAAGGTTATCTGCGGTAACGGAAATAATGCCCCGGTTTACGGAACGACGATTTGGGGAGTAAAATTGCACCATGATTCTGACTGACGTTGAAAAATTGAGTTCTGATTTTCCCACAATGGACGCTTATGACCAAATATAGCCTACGCACCCGTATGATGAGCCTGATATTGGTTCCTGTTTTACTGGTCGGAACGCTTGTGAGTATATCATTTATCTCATACCGCTATTACGAGTTAAAGAGCCTGATAGTTCGCAGTGGGATCAGCATTATTGAACCCTTATCCATCGCCAGCGAGGTTGGCATTAATCTGGACAATTGCCAGCAAGTTGACGCACTGATAAACAGCCTGCACCGCCGAAACTCTGAAATTGTCAGGGCAATTGCGATCTTTGATAAGCATAACAAGTTATTCGATATTTCGAATGACAAGTATGATGTCAATCGCTTGAGGCTCACAGCCAACGAAGCCATGCCCACAACCTTGTCCAAAACGGAATACGGCAACAGTATCATCCTGAAGATGCCAATTACCTCAGAAACCGCCTCCCCTAACCCCTGGAACACTTCCACCAGCGATGCGCTGCCGGTTGGCTATATCGCTATTGATTTAGACTTACGCGCCGCCCAGCTCCAGCAATACAAGGAGATTGCTACCTCCATCGTTCTACTGATTCTGTGTCTTGGAGGAACAGCACTGTTTGCCCATGTGCTGGTGCGCAAAGTCACCCAGCCCCTGAACTGCATGGTTGAAGCCGTTGATCGTATCCGGCAGGGACAACTGAACAGCCGTGTAACAGGCGCCATGCCTGGGGAGTTATCCGCACTCCAGAATGGTATCAACACCGTGGCAGAATCGCTCTCGAAATACAAAGATGAGATGCAGCTTCATATCGATCAAGCCACTTCCGACCTGCAAATTACGATGGAACAGTTAGAAATTCAGAATGTTGAACTGACTATCGCTAAAAAACGCGCCCAAGAGGCGGTCAGGATCAAAACGGAATTTCTGGCCAATATGTCCCACGAATTACGCACGCCGCTTAATGGCGTCATTGGCTTTACCCGCCAGATGTTAAAAACTCCCATTACACCACAGCAGATGGAGTATCTGTATGTCATTGATAGATCAGCCAATAACCTACTGAAAATCATCAATGATATTCTGGATTTCTCACGGCTGGAATCCAATAAACTGGTATTGGATCAAGTCCCTTTTCTGCTAAGGGATACCGTCAATGAAGTTATCGAACTGCTAACACCGGCTGCCAACGCGAAAAATCTTCCCCTGCATTACCATATTGATGAGAAGTTACCCAATTTGATGATTGGCGATCCTATTCGCTTACAGCAAATACTGACTAACCTGATTGGTAATGCCATTAAATTCACGGATAAAGGCTGTGTCACGCTGGATATCAAATTACGCCAGCACCACCACCATCTTGTCCAGATCGATTTTACCGTGACTGATACAGGTATCGGTATCAAACCCGAATACCGTCCGATTCTGTTCCAGGCCTTCAATCAAGCAGATGCCAGCATTACCCGCCATTATGGGGGAACCGGACTGGGATTAAGCATCACTAAGCGACTGGTCAGTGAAATGAAAGGAGACATTGACTTTACCAGTGAAGTCGCTAAAGGAACGGTATTTTACTTTGATATCTGGCTGGAAAAAGAGGCGTATTCATTCGGGTCATTGCCAGAACATCGGCCAATCTGTTCTGCATCATCGCGTTTACCCATGACCGTTATGGCAGTAGACGATAATTCCGCTAACCTGAAATTGATCGGTACACTGCTGCATGAACTGGTTGAAAATACCTTTCTGTGCAGTAATGGCATGGAGGCGCTGGAAATAGCGAAACAGCATTCGCTGGATCTGATTTTGATGGATATTCAGATGGCAGATATGGATGGTATCCAAACCTCTGAGCAGATCCGACAATTGCCCCCGCATAAAGAGACGCCGATTGTGGCGGTTACAGCCTTTGCCTGCCACGAGGCGAAGAATGCACCGTTTATTGACTGTCTTTCCAAGCCCTTGGATGAAAACTGCCTGAAAGCATTGCTGAATCAATATTGCCCCCGGAAAAAACTACACGCTATTGACTGGGAGATGGCATTAAAGCAAACCGCCGGCAAAGAATCATTGGCGCGGGAGATGCTGGAAATGCTGGTAAAATCATTGCCCGACATGAAGGGAATGATTAAACAGGCTTTAACCACCGATGGTGAAGCAATCCGCAAACACTTTCAGCACCATGTCCACCAACTGCACGGCAGTTGTTGCTATAACGGTGTTCCTAAACTGAAAGCCATTTGCGAATTGGTTGAAAAACAACTGCAACAAGGGGTTGCCCTAACTGATCTGGAGCCAGAATTGCTGGAGTTTATGGATGAGATCAATCACGTCATAGCAGCCACTCCTGATGTACTTGAGGCGACAGTCCTGAAAGTGCCTTGTACCGTTGCTCTTGTACATGATGATTTAAACGCGATGGGGTAATGTGAAGAATTTCAGCCGTTGATTAACCAAGTTAAAACATGACGGACTCATCACCACCTGTTTTTTTCAGCTCTCCATGTTATCGGCTAATGTATTAGCCCGATAACATGGAGAAGACAAGCGCAGTGCGTCAGTATGGTTTTATTAAGCGAGAAACTCTTTTTGGCTGGCGATCAGTTTGGCACCACACGCTGTGTGCATCCCCTCTACGGCGATCGATTTTCCATGACTCTTTAAATTTTCACTGCCTTCAACAATGGGAAACACATCAGGGCAAGATCACGAATGTTTTTTAGTCAAAAATAAACAGGTTGCTTCGAGTAAAGAGCTGT
>NZ_LDNM01000159.1 GCF_001028135.1 Xenorhabdus griffiniae | reverse complement strand
TATGAACTGGTTACCGTTCTACAATGTCCATGCCGAATTCTGGTATCTCGCCCAGACCCGGACACCGTGCCCACACTGCCAGGAACACACCACCGTCACCGCGTTTATGTTGCCTGCCGGGCATAACATGCTGGAAGCGGATGATGACGATGACGATGACGACGAAACCCACACTGAAGTTGACTACTCAGAGCAGGACAGCCCGGCGTTTCTGTTTTATGTCGCCGACATTCCCACTATGGTGCGTAGCGTGCTGCCCGGTTTTCATCACACGCTGCGCAAAGCGGTCAGCCAACGGCTGCGCAGGCAACACTGGATAAACCATTGCGAACACTGTGACGCACAGCAGGATGATACCGACATGTTTGCGGAAATCGGTGGGGCATTTTTTCCTGATTCGAAAGAGCAAGCGGCGGCTATTCAGCTTCACCGTATTGATCAGCCTTTTGTGGGATATTGTGAAGATATCTCGCATCATCACTATCATTTCGATCCGAAGCTGGATACCCAAGCCTGTAAAGCCTGTGACTGGTTTGAATGGATGACACAGGTGGTGAATGTGCCGTCAAAGTATCTTCAATAGGCTGCAGAATGAGTGACAAAAGAAAATATGACATATAGCACCTTGTGGAATGACAGGTGCGGAGCATGGTGACCACCTGAATGGTCACCTCAGAGAAAAGGTACTTACATAAATGCAGTACAGTGTTCTGTTTGCAAAGTCATTGAGTTAATCTTTGGATTTCCTTGATCTCAGTAATGAACTCCATAATATTCTGTAAATCATTGGCACAGGATGTTGGATAGAATGACTTAACAGATTCAGGCACCACTAACTGTAGCGATTTACTCTTCATTTCTGTCAGCTGTTGTTCACTTATCCCTGGCTGCATCGTTATCAGATGCTTACGTGCCACTCGGTCTCCTTCAGCCAATACTTGTCTCCAGCGATCTTTACATGTCGTTTTTGCGCCAAGCAATCGCAACTTTTCCTGAGGAAAAAATTTATCATGATAAGCAGAAAAACATGGAAAAAGAAAATCGGGTTTAGACTTATTCTCTGTTATATTTTTGGCAGAACCCTGTTGAAATTGCAGATTATGCAATGAGAAAAGATGATCCAGGTGATTTTCAAAGGCAAAACCAGCACGGGATTTTCGCCTGTTCTGAACACTCAATGAGAAATGAATAAATTCATCAACATCATTCCCATTCTCTCCAAATCCCTGCGATAATTTTTTCGCTACCTGATAACGTTCATATGTTTTAAATAATTTTTCTTCCTGTTCCATCCATAGCATCAGTGTATTATCGGGTTCATTTATTGGTTCACCTGAGGCCATTTCCCTTGCCAGTAAAGAAAATTCTTTTGACTTAGGAAAACCAGCCGGAAAATGCCTTAATAATGTTTCCAGTAAATTTTCATTTTTACATTCAGGTTCTTCAAGTTCTATTCCCAGGTCTTCAAATAACATCCTGACCGGAAGGATAAGTGATTTTTCCTCAATCGAAGATCGGGAAAAATGATGACCAATATTACCCAACCCAAATAAAGTATTCAGCTGCAATTCAACTGAAGATCCCGGGGGAGTTATAATAAGCAGCAAATCGCCATTATTACGTTTGATAATTAGAAAAAAATCACCTTCATTCATCAAAGATGAAACAGGATTCGTTTTATAATACATACGATATTCAGCTGATCTGTTTGGCTGGTTATAACGAGTATCGTACCACGTTAATTGATCTTCACAGATGACCGGCTCGCTATCTTCTCCGGCAATATAAGTCAGCGTTGCCTTAAAAAATATTTTTTCCCCTCGTTCGGGAACGGGAAGATATCTTGAAAATCCTGCTTTGACCAATCCACCAATTTCATGTTGATTTGATTTTTTAGGATCAACATCAACAGCCGAAAGATATTTTGCAACTGCGACTTCGAAATGATCAGATAACTGCTCAAACATTTTTATTATGTATCCCTTTAGTATCAATTTCTACAGAATCACTGCCTGCACAAATCCACTCTTCTATTCTTTCAGATAATTCCTGAACGGGTAATCTGAATCTGCCTTTTATAGCACATTCCCAGATAACCATAACGTGCCAGCCATCACTCCTGAGCTTCTCATTAATAGCTTTATCCCGTAATACATTCTTCTCAAATTTGTTCATCCAAAATTCGGTTCTGGTCATCGGGACTTTAAACAGATAGCACTCATGGTGATGCCAGAAACACCCATGAGTGAAAATAATTTTTCGGTATTCATCGATTACAAAATCAGGTTTTCCCGGTAATTCTTTTACCTGTGTCCGAAACTGAAAGCCAGCATCTTCAAGGATCGCTGCCAGCTTTATTTCAATGGCTGTGTCACAATTTCGTATTGCTTTCATATTCTTGCTACGAATTGCAGAAGGGTGAACATCAGCCATAATCAGACCTTATGCCACTTTTTTGCTGTTTTTTAGCGCAATTGCTTTGGCAATATAAGGTGCCAGTAACTGAGCTACAGCAGCAAAAGCAGGAACAATCACAGAGTTGCCAAATTGCCGATAGGCCTGAGTATCCGATACGGGAATGCGAAAAGTTGTGCCACCGGGTGATTCAAATCCCATCAAACGTGCACACTCGCGAGGTGTCAGCCTTCTTGGTCTGTTTTTCTGGTTTTCTTCATTGTCAAAATCCCTCTCTCCAAGCTCCCTGTTCCAACCCCGGTCGATAAGTATTTCAGAGCCATCTTTATGGTAACGGGCGGATAAGGTGCGGGCAACACTATTCGGGTTATCAGGGAAAACCAGACCAAAACCAAAACCATTTCCTTTTGCCTGATGTTTTTTCGCGTAGTTGTATAAATATTTCCATAACGCAGGAGTAAGGATATATTTTTTATCAACATTACTGTCCAGTAATTCTTTAAGAGTCGGTCTTTGTGCAGGAAAAAGTTGATTCATGTTTCTGAGGGTAAATCCCTGGTGAATATTCAGGTCACGCCTGAATCCAACCAGAACAATACGTTCACGATGTTGTGGCAGGAAATTTTGACCATCAATAATCTTTGGATCATCTTTCCCGTTATGTTCAACATCTGCAACTGAATATCCCAATTCATCCAATGCCTGCACAATAACCCGAAAAGTTTTCCCTTTATCATGGCTTTTCAGGTTTTTCACATTTTCCAGCAAGAAAATGGCCGGTTTTTTGGCAGCAATGATCCGGGCTACATCAAAAAACAATGTTCCCTGCGTTTCACATTCAAAACCATGAGCACGGCCTAATGAATTTTTCTTTGATACTCCTGCAAGAGAAAAAGGCTGACAAGGGAAACCTGCCAGTAATACATCATGATTGGGGATTTCACGATCTATATTTTGGTATGCTTCTTGATCACTGACAGAAATATCATGACTCAGAGTTATATCCCTGATATCAGAATTAAAGACATGCTCTTCAGGATCGCAATACCAGTTTGCTTTGTAAGTACGAACGGCATCCTTATTCCATTCGCTGGTGAATACACATTGCCCGCCAATGTCTTCAAATCCTTTTCTGATCCCACCAATGCCAGCAAACAGGTCAATAAAACGAAAAGTGTAATTTGGATGGTGTTCAGGCGGTGATGGCAACAAACTATTGAGCATCTGTACTTCCAGTTCAGTTAATTGCTTTTGCACCATCTTACCATTTAACCAGCGATTAAGTGTTTCACGAGTCCAGTCGCTATGACTAATAGCCCGAAGTGCCTCAGCAACATATTTTTGGTCATAGATTTCAACGAGTTTACTGATTAATACTTTGTCTTCTTCCTTTTTCCGGCATTGTTCTTCTTCGTTTTGTTCAATCAGTTTTTGTGCGATTAACTCTAACTCTTTCATATTAAAAACCATTTATTTAATGGGATATCTTAGTGTAATAATATCACCCAAATAACACAGTATAAAGTTAACCTGACAAAAAAAAGAAGTCTCAGATACGTATAACAATCACTGACGCGCCGCCGTGCGGCTTGTCTGCTGACGATGGAATACAAAACAAAAAACCGTTTTGCATTCCATCGTGCAGCGCTATATATACTTCTTAAACATCGATGACGTGATCACCAGCGCTATACCCAGCACTATTGCCGCCGGCAACAATATCACCGTCGGATACACCACATCCGGCCACGATAAATACAGTACACAGGGGATCGTGCAGGCCGGTTTTATGCCCCGT
>NZ_LDNM01000158.1 GCF_001028135.1 Xenorhabdus griffiniae | reverse complement strand
CCCTCGCGGAAAGGACGCCTTTATCACCCGTACCGCCGTGTTACTGGAGAAAGGTTGTCACCGCCTGTATGCCCTGTACATGAAAGGCGAACTTCCCATGAAGAAATCATGGAACGGTGAATACCACCACGACAAAGCCATTTATACACCGGAGGGCAAATAATGAGCAAGCAACACACTGAAACAGCATTTGATTACGGCAAGTATGGCGTCATTGTCATCACTGAGGCAGCAAACAGCGAAATCATCAGTTATGCGGAAGCGTTAAAGGCGTTGGACGCGGGTCAGTATGACCGTGACTTATTGTTAGGTTTTGATTTGGTACTGGCTATCTCTCATGGCTGGAAAGCGGGCTTTTATGAGCCAACTAATGAACAGAGTTTAATGTTGTGGCGGTGGTTTGTGTCAGCCTTATTTGTGCAAGAGCAAATAGACAGAAATGGCACTCGTGAAGTTGATAACGGTAAGGGAGGCACTGATACCGCAGCCATCTACGTTAATGGTACAGCGGCAATCACAGTATACCCATTAGCAGAGCGCATGATGTTAGCAACCCATGTTGAGGGGGTCGCCTTTGAGCAGTTCGGTAGCGAAGAAGGCGCGGATATGGCGGTCAGAATGTACATGGATTTTATCAATATGCCGCCAGAGATCGGCAACCGGTTATCTGAGAAAGGACGCGAGGGGCTTTCCATCCTGCACGATGAATTAATCAAAGCGGTAGAGGCTGGCAAGTTTGACACTATGCCAGCCATTCATTAACGGGAGGCTCAGATGATAACGAAAAATTTTCGCCTCAACGCACTGGCGAACACCTACGCAGCCGCTATCTATCACGATGTAACGACCCGTAACGGCGGTGATCACTTCACGATGCAGGTCGGCAAAACAGAAATCAATGTCGCTATTGTCGATGGGGTAAAAGGTATTCGCGAACTGGTGGATAGTTACGCACTGGAAGCCCTACAGCAGAATTACCCGGCATGGGAAGTAATAGCCATTCATCTAATGGAAAAATGCGTAGTCAATGGCTACCTGACGGGCTACGGGCGTGAGATATGGCAAAGCATGATCAATGACATGGGCGACACGCTGGCAGCTAAGGGGATGTTTCAATGAAAATCGACTATCAGGACAAAGGCAGTACGGCGCAAATCATCATTGCCAGTTTCATTACCGAACGCCGCAAGCACCATCGTTGTGTTGATGCCGCCCTGTTAGCTACACCTGTTCGGGCTTCTTCCGTCGGAGGACGGAAAGCAAAAGCAGTCACGCTTGATGTGAAATATGCTCCTGTGACGCTAAAAACTCCCTCGAACAAAACGGGAGATGCTATTCCTCTCTATTATGTTGGGTGTTCAGAGATAGGCAATGAGGATAACAAGCTCAATTGGCA
>NZ_LDNM01000157.1 GCF_001028135.1 Xenorhabdus griffiniae | reverse complement strand
ACGCCGTAGCGCCGATGGTAGTGTGGGGTCTCCCCATGTGAGAGTAGGACACTGCCAGACATTGATTAAAAAACGTGTTGCCGGCCCAAAAGGCAGCACAGAGAAAGAAATTCGGTGGTGCGGTAGTTCAGTTGGTTAGAATACCGGCCTGTCACGCCGGGGGTCGCGGGTTCGAGTCCCGTCCGCACCGCCACCGTATTTAGGGGCGTAGTTCAATTGGTAGAGCACCGGTCTCCAAAACCGGGTGTTGGGAGTTCGAGCCTCTCCGCCCCTGCCAGTTAACAAATAAGTAATAATTGATATAGCTTTCAGATTAATAGCCCAGCTAAAGTTAGCTGGGTTTTTCTTGTTTGTCATTTTTTGTACAGTTACTAACGTACTATAGTTTTAACTTCTAATCTCGTGTAATTCTAATTTCTTTGTGGGCGCTACGCTTTTGTGCACCATGTTGTGCATAACTCCTTATTTTTTCTATAAAAATTATTTTTTGGTGGTTACAGGTGCTTTCTCAACAGGAATTTTTAATAAGTGTTGGATAAGCGCTTGTTGGTCACTGTTTTGTAGCCATACAGCGTATAATGGCCGTTCTATTAACTGATTATTAGGTAAGGCAACGAGTTTCGGATATTCTTCTTGCCAATGTACAGGAAGGAAGGTTGTAGCATTAACGCTATCCAATAACTCTCTGGCAATATGTGCTGATGTGGTTGTAATGATAGGTGGGTGATCGTTCTTTAAGATTTGTTGTTCTTGCTGGTGAAAATCAGCTCCCCACTCTAATTTGATATAATTTTCTACTGGTTTATCAAGGTTATGCCGGGTTGTTAATAAAATAAGCTGGATATTACCTATCAGCTGACTTTGAAACTCATCCATTTTGGGCGGTTCAGTGGTAATTAACAGATCTAATTCACGAGAATGTAATTGTTTGACTAGCGACTGGCGTGTTGAAACGAAAGAATCGATTCTTGTTTCCCGATGGTGTTGATAAAACGTATTTATCCAGGATGTTAGATAACTTTCCCATAGGGATGCTGTAGCGCCGATAGAGAGTTTTGTATGTTGGGCAATATAATTGATTTCTTTCTTCGCCAATTGCCAGGTACTCATTAGTGATTCTGCATAAGGTACCAGGCGTTCTCCGGCTGCAGTTAGGCGGATATTATTACGATGTCGAGTGAATAGATTAGTACCCAACTGATTTTCTAGTTGACGGATACGAAAACTAACAGCGGATTGTGTTAAATAGAGCGATTCAGCTGCCCGACCAAAGTGACGAGTCTTACTGACTTCCAAAAAGGTTTTCAGTAATTCAGTATCCACATGCATCTCCAATAGTTTTTGTCGTTAAGATTTAAATATTTTGTTTTACAGAATGTCAAGCCTCCCTAATACTCCGCGCCATAATTAGTATGACTTAGAGTTAGGAGTGTGTCAGATGGCTGAAAGCTTCATCACGACTAATCGTTTTTTTGATAATAAAAATTATCCACGTGGATTTTCCCGTCATGGTGATTTCACCATCAAAGAGGCTCAATTGCTAGAACGTTATGGTTATGCGTTCAATGAATTGGACCTTGGTAAACGTGAACCTCAGACAGAAGAAGAAGAACTGTTTGTTGCAGTTTGCCGTGGTGAACGTGCACCTGCAACGACAGAAGAAAAGGTATGGATTAAGTATTTGGCAAAAATTAGCCGTCCAAAACGTTTTCATACCCTTTCCGGTGGAAAACCTCAGCTTGATTCTGCAGAGGACTATACCGATACTGATGATTAATACCATCATTAATATTAATCATCTATCCAAGAGGGGCGATTGCCTCTCTTCTAACCGATAACTTATCCAGTCTGCTTCTGTAATTGTATAAGTAACCTATCCATACTTCGGTAGCTGAGTGCTTCCATAATATCTGGTTTTTCTATTCTTGTTTGTTCTCTTAAATCTGCAATTGTGCGAGAAACCCTAAGTATTCTGTGCCAGGCACGTATAGATAAACCTAATTTCAATAAAGTATTTTCCAGAAAAACGGCATTTTCCATGCTAATTTTGCAAATATCTTCAGTTTGTTTGCTATTGAGACGGGCATTAATGTGCCCACAGCGCTCTATTTGTATTTCTCTTGCCCTTGCTACACGTTTTTTGATTTCTTGACTACTTTCTCCATATTTTGTTGATGATTGACTTAAAATTCCTGGAGGGAGCAAAGGAACTTCAATAGAGAGATCAAAACGATCTAAAAAAGGGCCTGATAGTTTAGATAGGTAACGTAATACTTGGTGTGGACTACTTCGGTTATGTATTCCTTGATGATAGCCGGTTGGGCTAGGGTTCATGGCTGCAATCAATTGAACTTGGGCAGGAAAACGCACTTTTGCTCTGGCACGGGATATTACTATTTCGCCAGATTCTAACGGTTCCCGTAGGGCATCAAGGACACTGCGGTTAAATTCAGGTAATTCATCCAGAAATAACACGCCATTATGGGCAAGAGAAATCTCTCCAGGTTTGGGTATTGAACCTCCTCCAACAAGAGCTGCCATTGAAGAACTGTGATGAGGAGCTCTAAATGGGCGTGTATGCCATTTTTGATGATGTAATTGACATCCCGCCAAGCTATTGATTGCTGCAACGTCTAGCGCTTCCTGATGCGTCAATGGCGGTAACAAACTACATAATCGACTGGCAAGCATAGTTTTTCCGGTGCCTGGAGGACCGAGTAGCAGAAGATTATGACCGCCAGCGGCTGTGATTTCCAATGCCCGTTTAGCTTGTTCCTGTCCAATAATATCTTGCATATCTAATACAAATGATTCAGTTTGTGGTTCAACAGGAGGGGGAGAGGATAAGTTCGCGTTTTCTCCTCGTAAGAAATGGCAGACTTGCAGCAAATGATTTGCCATTAACGTTTCGTTCTGAGACAAAATTGCCAATTCAGTCTGGTTCTCTGAGGAAAGGATAAGTTGTCTTCCCGCTCTTTTTGCACTTAATGCGGCGGGAATTGCTCCCATAACTTGCCGTATTTCACCAGAGAGTGCTAACTCACCTAAAAACTCGTAATTATGTAGCTTATCTGTCGTGATCTGCTCTGATGCGGCTAAAATTGCAATAGCGATGGGTAAATCATATCTTCCCCCTTCTTTGGGGAGATCAGCTGGCGCTAAATTGACAGTGATCCTTTTGGGAGGATAAGTAAAACCACTATAGCAAAATCATCATAACATGGCATATTCAATATGCTCTGTAAACAGCTCATCAACTGA
>NZ_LDNM01000156.1 GCF_001028135.1 Xenorhabdus griffiniae | reverse complement strand
TACTGCGGGATCAACCTCTGGTTCTGGTTCAGGGGTCTGTTTGCCCTCATCCAGCAATGCCAACGCAAATTCTCGGCGTTCAGTAATGCCGGGGATATCATCCCATTTCGCTACCATTTCCAGACACAAGTCTAAAATTCGCGCATTTGTCAAGGCCTTGAGTTCTTGCAAGCCTTGTAATGCACAATCCAGCGCGTCTACCTGCCCGTTACGTTCCTCGGAGCCAACGCCATCGATCACAGCTCGAGCCTGTGCCAGTTTATCGGCGGTCAGGTTGTAGGCGTCATTTTTGAACAACACAGCAATGGCGGACACAGTTTCCAAATCCAGTGTTTCGATATCCACGGGGGTGTTATCGGCTTTCGGTTTGGTGCTGGTTTTTTTCGGTTTGGCGGGTTGGTTATCCCACCCTTCATCAACAATGACTTCGTTAGCTCCCTCCCCGCGGAGTTCCATACCGTGGGGGTTGGCGGATTGTTCAGTAGGAGCGCGGATAGCAACATTATTTGTTAATGCTGAAATAAGTTGCTCGATTAAAGTATTGTTATAGGTGTACAGTGCGTTTTGCTCTGCTTTCAGTGCGTTTTGCTGCTCCAACAGCGCGGTTTCCCGCTCTAGCAGCTCATTATTTTTCTCTATAACTATTTCTAAACTCATTTTCCAGCCCTTTTATTATGAATACAAAGTGATTGGGAATTTACTATCAGGATTGCGTTGTAATTCTTCGAGTTTCCGTTGCCAGCGTAGGCGGCGAACGGTGTTATTTACCGGGTATCGGTCAACCGGTATTATTTTTGGTTTCATAACGCTTTTTTACACACCAAAAAGCACACCCACCAAAACTGGCAGATGGGTGTGGTAGCCAAAGGACGATAATTTGGTACGGACGTAATGCGGTTTTATTTCGTAGCGGTCAGCGCTATCAACGCCCGAGCGTGCAGTTCGGCGGATTCGCGGTCGAGGTGGATTAGACCGCGTTGCAACCATTCGATATCACAGGTATCGTTACCCCACGTGACCCGGTTTGCGTAGAGTGAGATACTGTTGATTGCCGGAGTATAATACTCAGTGCCAATCACCAATGGCCCTCTCACTGGCTCTGGAACTTCGATACCCCCGATTTTGATAGTACGGGGTTTCAGGCGATACTCACGGTCGAACCAGAATGCAATAGGTGTAATGCAATCATCCCAATCGTTATTGGTGAGCGTTTTACATTGAAAATGTCGCCACGGTTCATTATCTGTTTGCGCGATTTGTGCGTACTGGGTAATCAAATCGGCATGAATATGTTTAGTCATTGTTGTTTTCTCTTTTAGGTAGTAGCAATCGCCTGTTTTTGTTAACCCGCTCAGGCGGCGCGGGTTTCTTGCTTTCCACAGTCAAGAAAAGCTGATACGTTGGTTATTCCACAGTCAAAATAAGGAGTTAATCAATGTCAGAAGATATTTCGATTGCTTTTAGAGACCCTCATAACACTGCTTATCGAGTACTAATAGAGTTGATACGCGCGGGGGCGTTTAATGAAGTGCAAGATAAAGGTAAAGATGTTGTTTCGACTTTTAATACCTTGTTAGACCACTTTGAAAAACTAGAAAGTGATGGAACTAACTCTCAATAAGTTTAGAAAAACCTTTCACTAAATTTTCAGCCAGATTTTCTAGTCTGGCTGTTTGATACGAAGTCCCTTTTGACTCATGAGATAATCTTGCCTCGCGTATAACGATTTCTTTGTAAGTATCGACGATGATGTTTTTTAATACCGGTGGGAACGTTTTAAACTTCGGTTCTGGTGCACCATCGATAGTGTGGATGTAGGGACTGCCACCGTCAATTTCCGATAGATCACACTCCATTAAATCCGTTGCGGTACGTCCAAAATACTCAGCAATATTTTTTAACATAGAGTAAGAGGGATCTTTAACTTCACCTGACAGTGTTCTATGTAATGTGGGTTGATTTATTTCTAGGCGTTTAGCTAGTTCTTTTACGCTGGGTATTTCGTGACTGGTCATTAGGTAAGATATGTTTCTGGTTAGCATTTCAATTTACCTTGTTATTGTTAAGTTAACTCACCATAGGTCACTCTGTGAATGACCTACAGTTAGCCAACCACACTATCGCAGTGGTCGCGCTCATGCCCTTGAGTTCCTGTCGCGCTCTCGCCGCTGATAACCGGTGCGTGATTGGCGGTCACGCTGCTCTACCGGCACGTCTTCTTCTCATTAACCCTAACCAGCGCGTGTGCAGTTCGACCTGCTTCTGGCTCTCTTCGTTGAGAGACT
Organism: Xenorhabdus griffiniae; assembly: GCF_001028135.1. Lineage (GTDB taxonomy): Bacteria > Pseudomonadota > Gammaproteobacteria > Enterobacterales > Enterobacteriaceae > Xenorhabdus > Xenorhabdus bakwenae. The sequence goes on along the minus strand of NZ_LDNM01000156.1, from coordinate 1,846 downwards.
CAGGGCTACCTCATAACAGTAGCTTTAAGTTCAACTCCACGGTCTATCCGCTTTGCTAAAGCATGATTATTTCCTCCTATAGTTAATAGACACACCTAACACTGTCCGCCGCGCGCCTGAGATGCCATGTACCCCGTGAGGTCTGGGAATGTCAGGGAGCTGAGTTATGTAGATCTCTCTACTCAGCATTAGGTGTAAGTTCCAAATTGTTAAAGAGCGGGTGATAATTCTATTATTGGTTAAATGATCCAATATGTAATTTATAGGTTAATTCAAATATGAATGTCAACCCAAAAAGTAATTAATTTTTGTAAAAAGAAAGGCCGCATTTTGCGACCTCATTTATGTTATTGATTTATATTGACTTAATTTTTTATTAGATCAGGTTTCGCAATACCAGCGACATAGTGAAGGGTTTCAACAGCACTTTTAGGGAGGCGAATAGGGGCGTGGTCTTCGTTGACAGGTATCACGTGGTAGTTTCCATCTCTTTCAAATATGAAAGTTTTTACTGAAGCGACGCCATCTGTATTTATGATTAGAACCTCATCCCCGGGAGTGACTTCACGATTCGGTTCAACAACAACAAATTCCCCCTCTTTAATACGTGGCGTCATTGATGCCGCTTTACACTTTACTGCGTATGCATCGCTATCGTAGGAAGGCCAGCGGAGGTATCGTCTAGTTTCATAGGTGTCATTTGTTATATCGTTATCGTCGTTAGTGTCATCTTTGATAACGACATCATCGCGAACAGGGATTAGAGAGAATGTATGCGGGTAATATTCGCCGTCTACCTCGGCAACCGTTGTTGGTTGGGCGCTTTGTAAATCGCATTCAATCAAATCTATAGTAGAAACTCCAAAAAAATCAGCTATCTGCTTTAACATCAAATACTTAGGGTCTTTTATTTCGCCTACTGATATTCGGTGCATAGTTGATTGTGGCATTTTCAGGCGCTTAGATAGCTCGGTGAAACTGCTAATACCGTGCGTATACATTAGATACCTAATGTTTTTGATTAACATATCGGTGAGTGACGACATTCTGTTTAGCCTTTAGATTATTTTGCAATCAAGCCATTTGTGGATATTTGCATATTCTAGCTTTTTTTAAAATTAAATTTCAGATTGTATTTAATTCAACTTTGGGTATTCTAACTATTACACCAACCTAGAGGATTTTAATATATGAACGATATTTCACCCCATCAAATGGTTAGAAGACTAAGTGAAGCTGGTTTTACTCAAGCACAACTGGCTGATCTTACCGGTGTTAGTCAATCTTCCTTAAGCCGTATTTTTATGGGTGAGAGGAACGATCCCCGTTTATCTACCGTTAGAGCTATTGAGCGTTTTTATACGGAATTTGTGAAAGAAAATAACAAATAAGGCGCGTACCCATATGTCAGAACAAACAAACTGGGGGGCGACGCCTGATGAATGGTTCCATATGGATCTGATACTGGGCTGTGCGGAGAAGCTGCTACCCGTGGTATGTAATCCTGATGCCCTCGTTTCCCCCGATTCATCATTGAAAAGCATTGGTAAGACCCCGAGTCGTTACAATCGTTCACGGCAAGTGGTGGGTATCCCTAAATGGACGGAGAAGACAGTCACTGATTCGGATATTACAACATGGTCGAACGAACCGGACTACGGTATTTGTATGCGTACCGGGCGTAATGAGCTGGCGGTGGATTGCGATAGCGAAGATGAGAAAATACAGGCGCAAATTCAGGCGCTGTTAACCCAGATGTTCGGCAAGCTGCCTCCGCGCCGTTATCGCAATAACAGTAATAAGTGCCTGTATTTGTTGTCAGTTAAGGGCGAGTATCGTAAGCGCG
>NZ_LDNM01000155.1 GCF_001028135.1 Xenorhabdus griffiniae | reverse complement strand
AGCACGTCCTTCATCGCCTCTGACTGCCTAGGCATCCACCGTGTACGCTTAGTCGCTTAACCTCACAACCCGAAGGTGTCTTCGGATTGACGGGTCTGAGAGACTCACCCGTGCTGATGAGTTCATCGTCACGGGCTGTTTCAAATTTTCAGCTTGTTCCAGATTGTTAAAGAGCTAATATTGCTAAACCGACGCGCACGTCCGCTTAACAATATTTCGGTGGCACCGTCTTTCACCCGATACCTGAGCAAGATGGCGTCCCCTAGGGGATTCGAACCCCTGTTACCGCCGTGAAAGGGCGGTGTCCTAGGCCTCTAGACGAAGGGGACTCAAAGTCTTCTTCGCAGACGCTTGCTCTGCTTTATTTCATCAGACAATCTGTGTGAGCACTGCACCAAAAACTACTATCTTTCGGTAAGGAG
>NZ_LDNM01000154.1 GCF_001028135.1 Xenorhabdus griffiniae | reverse complement strand
ATTTTCAGTTCAATAAATGTACAAAATGTGAGTTTGGAGGAACATCGGCGTTGATGGGTAAAATTTGGTCGGTTATTGGTTGTGAAATCTCATATACTGAGTGGACTGAGGGGCATGGGAAGGTAGGGGTTACCACTAGTATTGATCTGGCTGAATAGATGGAGCGAGGTGAAGGATTTAGAAATAAGTGGGTATGTAATGAAAAATGATATAGACGCTGATATATTTATTTATCAATACAAAATGAACTCAGAAGATGTTTTACCAAAGGTTTTGATAAACAGGACAATATACCGGATAATATTTAGTGTTTAATTATAATTTAAATTTAAAATCAAATGGATAGAATTCCATGCGTCTTTTTATTGCCGAAAAACCCAGTCTTGCGAGAGCCATCGCGGATGTTTTACCGAAGCCCCATCGACGTGGGGATGGGTTTATCGAATGCGGTGATAACCAGTTTGTGACTTGGTGTGTTGGTCATCTATTGGAACAGGCCGAACCCGATGCTTACGATAGCCGTTACGCTCGTTGGGTATTGGCTGATTTACCGATCATTCCTGAAAAATGGCAACTAAAGCCACGGGCAGCCGTGGCCAAACAGCTCAACATTATTAAATCCCTGCTGGAAAGAGCGACCGAAATCATCCATGCAGGTGACCCTGATCGTGAAGGTCAATTGCTGGTGGATGAAGTGCTGGATTTTTTAGATCTGGATACTGAGAGAAAATACAATGTCCAGCGATGCTTGATTAATGACCTGAATCATCAGGCGGTCGCAAAAGCGATTGAACGGCTGAGGAGCAATCGGGAGTTTATCCCCTTATGTGTTTCTGCACTCGCCAGAGCCAGAGCAGACTGGCTTTATGGTATCAATATGACCCGTGCTTATACCTTATTAGGCAAAAGTGCAGGTTATCAAGGGGTATTATCGGTTGGGCGGGTTCAAACGCCTATTTTAGGTTTGGTTGTGCGTCGTGATGAAGAGATAGAAAATTTCGTGCCGAAAGACTTCTTTGAAGTCAAAGCACATGTTGTTACACCTGATGAAGAGCGATTTACCGCTTTATGGCAACCCAGTGAATCGTGCATTGATTTTCAGGATGAAGAAGGGCGAATTATTCACCGGCCGTTAGCTGAACATGTCGTTGCGCGTATTGCCGGACAACCCGCCTATGTCTCTTCCTATCAGGATAAGCGTGAATCAGAAACAGCCCCATTGCCTTTTTCTCTTTCATCCTTACAGATTGAAGCGGCCAAACGTTTTGGCTTGAGTGCTCAGGATGTACTTGACATTTGTCAGCGGCTTTATGAAACCCATAAATTGATCACTTATCCGCGCTCTGATTGTCGTTACCTGCCGGAAGAGCATTTTGTCGGGCGTCATGCGGTCCTGAATGCCATTTCGATTCATGCTACCCATTTACTTCCACAGAATGCTTTAGATATAGGGCAAAAGAACCGCTGTTGGGATGATAAGAAGGTTGATGCTCACCATGCCATTATTCCTGCTGCACGTAGTAGCCAAGTCAATTTAACCGAAAATGAAAGCCATATTTATAGCTTGATTGCGCGGCAATATCTGATGCAGTTTTTTCCTGACGCGGTATTTCGGAAATGTACGATTGAACTTGATATTGCAGGTGGAAAATTTATCGCCAAGGCACGTTTTCTGGCAGAAGCGGGTTGGAGGACCCTGCTTGGCAACAAGGAACGGGATGAAGAGAATGAAGGCACGCCATTACCTGTTGTTGCTAAAGGAGATGAATTATTGTGTGAGAAAGGCGAAGTGGTGGAAAGACAGACACAACCTCCACGGCCTTTCACAGATGCAACATTATTGTCTGCAATGACTGGCATAGCTCGGTTTGTGCAGGATAAAGCTTTGAAAAAGGTGCTTCGTGCCACTGATGGCCTGGGGACGGAAGCGACTCGAGCAGGGATCATTGAGCTGCTATTCAAACGGGATTTCCTGTACAAAAAAGGGCGTTATATTCACGCGACTCCGGCTGGCAGGGCTTTAATTCATGTCTTGCCGGACATGGCGGTATTGCCGGATATGACTGCACATTGGGAATCTCGGTTGACGCAAATCAGCGAAAAGCAATTCCGTTATCAGGATTTTATGTTCCCCCTTCAGGAAACATTGCAGCAGTTGATTTGGCAGGCAAAACAACATCGTAATTTGACGGCTTTTAGGGACTTGCCTCCTGTTCCCGTTAATGCCAAAAAAGGGAAAGGAAAGCAGGCAAAATCCAGCAAGAGCAGGGCAAAGAAAGATCAAGCCAATCAGGGATGATCCCGAAATGCTGACACAGCACCATAATGGGTGGTGCTGTGTTTCATGGTCGCTGTTTATATCTTAAACTCAGTCCAGACAGGGGCATGATCGGATGGTTTTTCCATGCTGCGGATAGCATAATCGATACCAGAAGAGATACATCTTTCTGCCAACGGATGGCTGGCAAGCAGCAAATCAATGCGCAGCCCACGATTATCATCAAAGCCTTTTGAGCGATAGTCGAACCAAGAAAACTGGTCATTGACCTCGGGGCTTAGTGCTCGGAATGTATCGATGAGTCCCCAGTTTTTCAAGCGTTCCATCCATTCACGCTCTTCTGGCAAAAAAGAACATTTTCCCGTCTTTAACCAGCGTTTCTGGTTGTTTTCTCCGATGCCAATATCGAGATCTGTTGGACTGATATTCATGTCTCCCATAATCAGAATGTGTGATTCTGGAGAATGGTTAATTTCTAGGTAAGACAGTAGATCCTGATAAAACTTTTCTTTTGCAGGAAATTTAATCAGATGGTCACGGCTCTCCCCTTGCGGAAAATAGCCATTGATTACAGTTAATAAACCAAGCGGTGTCTCGATATCGGCCATAATAATGCGGCGCTGTGCATCATCGTCATCAGTAGGAAAACCTTTACGGATATCTACGGGCTGTTGGCGAGTGAGCAGTGCGACACCATAATGTGATTTTTGACCATGGTAAAAGACGTGATAACCCAGCTTACTGACTTCTTCCAGAGGAAACATTTCATCATGGACTTTTATTTCTTGTAATCCGATAACATCAGGTTGGTGTTGTTCAACAATGGCAGCAAGTTGATGATGACGTGCTCTTAACCCATTAATATTGAATGATATAAATTTCATATTGTTATAATCACCTATAAAATATTCTTATTCTTAATATTAACAGATGCAAATAAGGATGTAACTATTTATTAAATAATAAATTTCACCTGATTATCTTGATAATTCGCTATTTTACTCACATATGTAATACTATACTGATTATAATACTCTCGTTACCTCAAATTTAAAGTGTCGAATCGATTTTTAAATAATAAAAAGACACCAAATCAATAAATAGTAAATTAATGGATTTATAATAATTTACTAATTGTTATGTGTTATATTCAACAGTTGATATTATAATTTCCCGTGAGAGTTTTTATTATTGAAATTTATTTTATGTTGTGTGTTACAAAAATTAATTAATGAAAAAGTAGAAGAGTTAATCAATCTCTGATAGAAATTTGAATGTGTAGTTCATGGTTATAT
>NZ_LDNM01000153.1 GCF_001028135.1 Xenorhabdus griffiniae | reverse complement strand
CCAGCCTTCCTATGATGCGGTACGCCGGGTGATGGCAAAACTGCCGAAGCGGGAAAAAGCCCGTGGCCGTCTTACCGGCTCCGCGGCCCGTGCACTGGAAACCTACCAGAAACGGGACTGGTCACAGATGCCGGTTAATGGCTGCTGGATCAGTGATGGTAAGAGCCTGAATTTGAAAGTGGCGCACCCCATCCACGGCCGCCCATTTACACCGGAACTGACACTGGTGCTGGATGGCCGCACGCGCTATGTGGTGGGCTGGTCGCTGGATTTATCCGAAAGCACGATTGCCGTGGCCTCGGCGTATCGCCATGCCATGCAGCATCACGGTAAGCCGCTGTTTGTCTACTCCGATAACGGGGGCGGCCAGACGAACAAAACGCTGGATGCCGATATCACCGGGATTTTCCCCCGGCTGGGTATCGGCCACATGACGAGCATCCCCGGTAATCCGCAATCACGCGGCATTATCGAACGCCTGAATGCGGTTATTCCCCGGCGTATTGCGCAGAAATTCCAGACCTATAACGGGCTGGGGGCTGACCCGGAATCGGTGCGCGTGACTGACCGCCGGATACTCTCTGCGGTCAAAGCGCAGGAAAACCAGAAAGCATTGAATGCCGTCCAGCAGGCCGCGCTGGCAAAACTGCCGTCCTGGCAACAGTTGCTGGATGCGATTGAAGAAGAAGTCGAATGCTACAACACCGGGCATGAGCACAGCGAACTGCCCAAACACAACGGCCGCCACATGACGGCGGCGGTCTACCGCAAAATAGTGCTGGAAACCGAAGGGGATGAAATCGAATACCTGACCCAGATTGAACTGCGCGAGATGTTTATGCCGGAGGTCACCCGTATCGCCCAGCGTGGCTGGGTGGAGTTCAACAATAACCAATATTTTGCTGAGAACCTGATCGAAGTGGATGGCGAAAGCGTGCGGGTGGCCTACGACATTCACGATGCCGGGGAAGTCATCATCCGC
>NZ_LDNM01000152.1 GCF_001028135.1 Xenorhabdus griffiniae | reverse complement strand
TATGAACTCACACTGTCTCTTGAACAAGACTTATGATCAAGAGACAGCCTTCTATGAAGGTGGTTTTCAGTTATCAATAAAAATCAGAATGGGTTTTACTACCCTCCTGCACAATTACATATCCATAATCACCTTGTGAGCCAAAATTCACATCCAGTCCACTATCGTGTTTGATGAGAAAATTACGCCAACTGCTGCCTTTGACCACCACCCCGGCAAACGACGCGGGTTGATTCTGGATAGCTGCACCTTCCAATCCTATATTCCTAACAAACTCCGGTTTGTTGGGGATATCTGTGAGGACATGCTACAGAGCAATTGAAATCAAAATGAGCCTACATGTATCAGCAATTACTATTTAACACCATGAAAAATAATAAAAAAGACCTCAAAATAAGAGGTCTAAACAAGGGGAAACATGAGGACGGCATATTTACAATTCTTTACTTACTTTTCATTCATAATAATTTCGATTTCTACATCATAGTCATAACCGTACTCTATCCACTTTCCCGATATGGTCATCACACCATCGCTTTTTTCTACTGCTAATGTGAGATCGACTTCTTTTTCTGACTTTCCTCTGCCCGTTCCGGTGTAAATATTTCCATGAGACTTCTTCAAAGAAACGGTATAACGCAGCTTACCCAGCTCAACTGGATACTCAAAATCAAATGAGATAGAACTGTCTGATACTAAGGCTTTATCAAAATAAACCATTTGCCAGCCATCATCGAAAGAGTGTTTTCCAATATATGTTTTTATCACCTCTTTTTTAGGTGCATCATTCATGGTTTCTTTGAGTGCCTGTAATTGCTCAATCAAAATATCAACCTGCTGCTTGTCAGTTGCCATTATTTCACTTGAAAACTGGTGTCGCAGACAGTCATGATGATCAACAAAAAAGAACGCATCTTTATTGACCAGCTCCCGATACTGTTCTGGAGATAGGTCGCTTAAATGCTCCGGGAAGCCAAATAAGTTTTTATGCTGAATGATTTCTTCAAGGCTTTTCTTTGAATACTCGACATCTAAATTAACTTTGCTCATCGCATTTTCCTAATTATTTACAAGATATACCTGCCAGAAAGAAGCACTATCATCAATGACTCTCAATTGTCTTATCGAGGTTTTGAATATCAACCCCCAGATGGCGCAACTCGCGCATGAGAATAAAGGCTATCGCTTCATTGCTGGTTAATCCTTCTGATTTTAAGATTTCTAACATTCCAACAAACTCATGTTTTAATTCTTCTGTGCACGGTTCATTTTAAAACTCATTTTCAGTCTCCAAATTGAGAGTAAATATTTTCGTGTTTTAACGTTTATAAAAAAATGTCTCAGGGTTATCTACCCACTCATTCTATCCCATGCGGCACAAGGCTTTGAGTGGGTAAAGGCGGTAGAAAAAAACAAAGCTGATTGTACCCTGCTTACTTACCCTGATTGATAACCCGTTTCCGTCCGCTATCGTCTGCTGTTTTTCAACTGGTTTACCGTATAAGGATTTGAGTTTTTTATCACTGAGCTTGTTTACAGCCATTTAGCGAACCTTTTTCTATTTTGCAATACACATTGCAATACGCAGGGTGATGTAACAACCCGCAAACACCAAAACGGATGGAAACACCAATCATCAATTTATTTTTCATATAATTACAAACAACATAAGTACATGTAACCCCATGTCAGTTACAGAGTTTATGTGCTTGGTGAAAAAATTGTGCCGCGCTGACACTTGCTCCTTGGCCTTTTTCGCCAGCCGCCGCAGGTCATCCCAGCGCTTGCAGATACCTAATCCGGGGTTCGCTTTCTGCCAGACCGTCTCATCAAACGGATCATCGTCTTTATCCAGCGTGTAGATCAGGGCGAAAAAAGTATCATCAGGGGGCACCTGACCACGCAGGACCTTAACGGCATAATCACGCAGTTCGTAACAAATCCCTTCTTTATTAAAGCCGGCGGTGGTAATGCCAAACAACAACGACTGCAAACGCGCCCCCGTGGCCGTTTCCAGTACATCCCACACATCACGGGTTTTATGGGCGTGCAGCTCATCAACAATACCGCAATGGATATTGAGACCATCCAGATTGTTAGCATCACTGGACAGTGGCTCAAACTTGGACGCGGATTGCTCCTGATAAATGGTCAGCTTATTAAACTCAAACAGGCGACCTAACGTGGATCTGGCCTGCTTGATCATGTTTTTCGCATCTTCAAACACAATGCGGGCCTGATCACGGGTGGTCGCGGCCGAATAAACTTCCGCCCCGCCCTCGCTATCAGCCCCGGTCATGTATAAACCAATACCGGAGGACAGGGTGGACTTGGCGTTCTTACGGGCCACTTCGTTGTAGGCCGTCCGAAAACGGCGCACCATCACCGGCCGCCCGCTGCCGTCATTGCGCAGCACCACTTCCCCCGTGGCTTCATTCACCAGCGGATGCACAAAACCAAACAGGTTAATCAGAATAAAGATATGCCAGTCCATCAGTTCAATGGACTGGCCTGCCAGTGCGCCCTTGACGTGGGGCACAAATTTGTAGAAGTTCAGGATATGCTGGGCACGGGGTTCACTGAAATAAATTCCCCGCGCTTCCCCCGTTTTCAGGTCATTCAGGAACCGCTGACAGGCCAGTTTCACCAGCTCACCGGATACAACCTCGCCCGCCACGACCCGCTCGGCGTAGCGAATACCCTCCGCGACTTTTGCCATGTTAATCCCTCATTTGTAAGAACTCAGCCAGAGGATCAGCTTTGTCTTCCCCGGCCATGTTGACCTTAGACCGACTGGAGGGTGACATCCCAAACGCACTGAGCATGGCATGAATACGTTTCCACGCATCGGCTTTCATGCCTGCCGCCGGATGCGCTTTGATTAATCCCTGATCGGTCCGGTAGGTGTAACCTTCGCTTTCCAGTGTTTCACAGTGCGTCCGGTATTCGACGTAGGCTTCAATCAGCAATTCAAGGGCTTTGGCGTCAAGCTGAGTCAGCACGCCGACTTTATTCAGCTCCCCGGCGATCCGTTCATGCCAGTACCGGCCCATTTTTCCAAAATGTTTGGGGACAAGGGGAACCCCTTTTTCCGGCTTCGGTTCATGGGCGTTAATCGGGCGTTTTGATGGGTTACCCCTCACCAGACGCAGGTGAGTCGGGGTTGGCGGTCGTCCTGCCATGTGATGTCTCCTGTAAAATGGTGCAGTTGGGGCACCCCAAAAAAAGGTTTGCATTTCGCGGCGATGTGAAAAGAGGTAAGGCGGCGGTCCTTGAGGGCGAGAGTGGCAGAAATTTAACCCGCCCCTCCCTCTATAGCGATGACATATGCAATGATTGCAATGAGAAATTAATATTCATTCAACCTTTATCGTAATCGCTCCGTGGCGGTCTTACGTTTATGGCAAGACCAGCATAATAGTTGCAGATTGGACAGTTCATCTGTGCCGCCGTGTGCCTTGGGTGTGATATGGTCAACGGTCACGCCCGTTACTGCTCGTCCCCCACGTAAGCATTGCTGGCACAACTGTTTGTCCCGTTGTTTTACACTGGCGCGTAACTTGTCCCACTTGCTGCCATAACCTCGTTCATGTCGATTCTTGCCTTGCTGGTGGTTCTGCCAGCCTGTGTGCAAATGATCGTTACAGTAGCCTGAGCGGTCGGTAGTGGTTTTAGGGCAGCCACGTTTGCGGCAGGCTCTGGGAATGCGGGGTGGCATATCACCAGACTCCGCTATAGAGTGAGGCATGGTACAGTCGTCCGCTGAGACGCACGGTTTTATCGAGTTCTTCATTATTGAAGACCTTGAAGTTTTCGGCTGCAATGCTACCACCTTCATTAAGGTGGATTATCATCATCGTTTTCTCCTTTATTTAAATACTGCTAACATAACTATTTCATTTGTCAAAATTACATACGGAACAATTTTTCATGAGACCAATCACCCCTCTATTACTCTTGTCATCAATACTCATTGCACCACAAGCAATAGCTGTAACTGAGCATGAAAATAATTATGTTAAGCGGTGCCTGGATTATGGGATTAAAGAAATGAGGAAAGTACAGGCGGATGGTGCGCTATCGATACTGGGACAAGCAAGCGTTGATAATGACAACATACAAGAAAATGTTTTTTCTGATTATGTAGGCAGCCAATATGTCGCAACTGAACTGGTTGCTGATATCAAAGTAAAAGATAAAAAAGAAGGCGAGATCTTGTGCCTCGGCAATGATGACCAATTTTTATACTTTCATTTTAGCCCCCGATAATTAAAGGTACCTGATAACCAATTATCCAGCCTACAGCGGATGTTTGCTGGTAATGACCCGTCTTCTTCGGGGGCATGGGTTATTTTTGATTCTGTCTGTACGCTCGATGGCAAGGAGACATGTCGTAGCTAATACCGACAGACGGCGATAACCCGACGCAAAAGAACTAATGCCTGACCGCTGAATAACTGAATTCCCGCTCTACCGGCAGGATTAAGCAGCCTTGTTCACCCTGCTTACCAAATGACTGAACGCAACGTGCTTCGAAGTCTTTGTAGTCCACACAGCCATTCGCCAATATCGTGACCGCTTTCAGTTGCTCTGTGACCAGTTTCTTGGCCTCTGGCTTAAGGTACTGGTGAATCTTCTCCCTATTGCCTTTAGCTGCTTCTTTTACCTCAGCATAAACTGAATCAGACAGCACAACCTGATACATCCACTTGGAGGTAATCATGCCAAATAATGACGGCGTACCACCGACATGACCGTTATAGGGCAATCCTGACATGCGACTGAGTGCCTGATAGAAAGGCTCCTGAAATTGTTTTTCCCATATGGTGGGCTTATCCAGAAGAAAGATGGCGTTAATGCGTTGGTCAGTGAATACAGGTTGGGTGCCACGGATCAGGGCGTCTATTTGCTCATCACACCAGATTTCAAAGTCAACAGCCAGCCAGCGGGCAAAGCGAACTGCTAATTTTGGGTGAAGCCATCTGCCGCCGTTAATGCCTGCTCTTGTTTTTACTAAGCCTGTTTTCTTTGCAAGTCGAAGAATTTTAACCTTTGCCTCTGCTTTTCTGCTTTTCTGCTTTTCTGCTTTTCTGCTTTCTAACTAATTGATTTCTTTTAATTCCCTCTCAGGAACGGAATTAGAAAACAACTTCTTACTTAAAGCACATAGATATTCCAGGGTTTCAAGCTGAGTTATCCAAGCATGCGGCTCTTTCTTAAACTTAGCTGCTACATCTGTCGCATTAATCCATCCTTCTTCATTAAAGCGAATGGGATGACCGTCATACTCAAATGGAATGATATTACTCACGATGCTTATCCTTACTTAGGTAATGAACCTTTGCCGCAATAGGAGATCAGCCCATCGAGTAGCATCAGTTTTAGCTGATTCCTCAAAGGCTCATTCCTAAATAAAGGCTCGATGTTTAGATTGGCGCTGCGGTGCGCGGTGAAAATAAAAATGCCACCAGCCCGTGTGCGTTGGGTACGCGGTAGGAACGGCAGGGCGCGAGCATACTTTGATTAATCCTCAGCCAAAGAAAACCTGTGCACGATAATCATC
>NZ_LDNM01000151.1 GCF_001028135.1 Xenorhabdus griffiniae | reverse complement strand
ATCTATGGCGATGCAGGGATGGGGAAAACGATGGTCATGCGGGAATATGCCAGACAACAGAGCGATGCCATTTTGATTGAGGCCGATCCCGGCTATACCGCCCGCGTGATACTGGAGGAGCCTTCCTATGATGCGGTACGCCGGGTGATGGCAAAACTGCCGAAGCGGGAAAAAGCCCGGGGCCGTCTTACCGGCTCCGCGGCCCGTGCACTGGAAACCTACCAGAAACGGGACTGGTCACAGATGCCGGTTAATGGCTGCTGGATCAGTGATGGTAAGAGCCTGAATTTGAAAGTGGCGCACCCCATCCACGGCCGCCCATTTACACCGGAACTGACACTGGTGCTGGATGGCCGCACGCGCTATGTGGTGGGCTGGTCGCTGGATTTATCCGAAAGCACGATTGCCGTGGCCTCGGCGTATCGCCATGCCATGAAGCATCACGGTAAGCCGCTGTTTGTCTACTCCGATAACGGGGGCGGTCAGACGAACAAAACGCTGGATGCCGATATCACCGGGATTTTCCCCCGGCTGGGTATCGGCCACATGACGAGCATCCCCGGTAATCCGCAATCACGCGGCATTATCGAACGCCTGAATGCGGTTATTCCCCGGCGTATTGCGCAGAAATTCCAGACCTATAACGGGCTGGGGGCTGACCCGGAATCGGTGCGCGTGACTGACCGCCGGATACTCTCTGCGGTCAAAGCGCAGGAAAACCAGAAAGCATTGAATGCCGTCCAGCAGGCCGCGCTGGCAAAACTGCCGTCCTGGCAACAGTTGCTGGATGCGATTGAAGAAGAAGTCGAGCGCTACAACACCGGGCATGAGCACAGCGAACTGCCCAAACACAACGGCCGCCACATGACGGCGGCAGTCTACCGCAAAATAGTGCTGGAAACCGAAGGGGATGAAATCGAATACCTGACCCAGATTGAACTGCGCGAGATGTTTATGCCGGAGGTCACCCGTATCGCCCAGCGTGGCTGGGTGGAGTTCAACAATAACCAATATTTTGCTGAGAACCTGATCGAGGTGGATGGCGAAAGCGTGCGGGTGGCCTACGACATTCACGATGCCGGGGAAGTCATCATCCGC
>NZ_LDNM01000150.1 GCF_001028135.1 Xenorhabdus griffiniae | reverse complement strand
AAGGGCATTTTTTAATGTGTCAGGGGCTAACCCTGCCAATGTTGAAAGCTCCCTCATTGTGAACCCTGCTTTGTGTATAGCTGCCACAATATCAATGCGATGCCAATCAACGGGAATTATCACTTCATTTCCATTCATATTTCGACTACCCTAAAAATATTATCCACGCGGATAATCCGCTGGGGTTATCCGTCTGGATATAGTGTTGATCCAAATTGAACCCACGTAAAGCAAAAAAATCACTTTCTTTTGTCTTTTTGAGTTTACTGGATTCAAAGTGATAAAAAACGTTGTGTGTCAATTAGTTAGGTGAAAGGAAAATGAGTGTAGTAAAAACGGATAAACTTTCTTTTCTCCCCGAGAGAAAAGAAACTGAAAAAGAAACTTTTAAAGACCGATTGAAGCTGCTGATAGGTAAGCGAAGTGTAAGGGCAGCAGCAAAAGATTGGGAGCTTTCTGTATCAACTTTGAACAATTATCTTAATAGAGGTACTGAACCAACTTTAAGTGTAATAAATACAATATCCTCTATTGAGAACATTAGTATAGATTGGCTTGCTAATGGTTCTAGAGAGGTCACTAACTCTAATGTTACGAGTGTTGTTGAATCGGTTAATACTGATATCTCAAAACATGAATTAGTTCAATTGAAACAAGCATGGGATATGGTATTTGATTCTATAGAACCTAGCGAAGCCAGTGATTTATTGAAGTATATACATAGAAATGGAGTTGTTAGCATTCTCAATAGAGGACAAAAGAAAACATTGCAAGATGCAATTGAGGACACTATTGATTCTTTGCCTATCAGAGATACATTAAAACAAGCAATTAAGGTTGCTCTGCCTGGTGATGAAGCCCTCGACAAAGAGATTTTGCGCCGTATTAGCAATGATGAAGGGAGCGTGGAACCTGAAACTGGTATAGTTCAGGCAGTAAATAAAAACGCAGGGTGATTGTGATATTTCATACCTGATCAATCACCTTGTAAATGTTGTTTAAAACCTCTCAAACTATGATCAAAACAGTGCAGAATTAAACGCATAAAATAACAAAAATTATCAATTCTCCCTGGATAGTGCAAAATCGCCTCTCACCCCTATACCTCAATCATATCAAGGCTTTTCGGCCAAATCCCTATCTTTTTATTTAGTGCAGAATTGATCACCTCCCCACAGGAAGTGCATTGCTACCTCTATGTAATCAGCGACAACTTGACTTGTTTCATATAAAGTGAACTTTTAGTAATAATCTTTTAAACTCCACGGGAGGACAAATTGATCCCGGACGTATCAAAAGCATTGTCATGGTTAGAGGCAAACCCAACCGTATTAAACGGTATTTGCCGAGGCATTGAACGTGAAACATTGCGTGTTACTCCAGACGGTCATTTAGCTAAGACAGAGCATCCAAAATCACTTGGTGCTTCTTTAACGCATAAATGGATTACAACTGATTTTGCTGAATCTCTATTGGAGTTTATTACCCCTGTCGATAGTAATATAGATAGAACCATTGCTTTCCTTAAAGATTTGCATATCTATACCGCTCGGAATCTGAACAATGAAAAAATGTGGCCTTTAAGTATGCCATGTTTTATCGATGAAGAAGAAAATATCACTTTGGCTCAATATGGTACGTCTAACCTAGGCCGCTTTAAGACCTTGTATCGTGAAGGATTAAAGAGTCGTTATGGCGCATTAATGCAAACAATTTCTGGAGTGCATTATAACTTTTCTCTGCCAATGAGTTTTTGGCAGGCGTGGTTAGGTATTAAAGACGCTGAAACAGGAAAAGAGCAGATTTCAGATGGCTATCTTCGTTTGATCCGCAATTATTACCGCTTTGGCTGGGTGATCCCTTATTTATTTGGTGCATCTCCGGCAATCTGTTCTTCATTCTTACGTGGACGAAATACAGCATTATCTTTTGAGAAAACAGAAAGAGGGACTTGTTACCTGCCTTATGCGACTTCGTTGAGGATGAGTGACCTGGGGTATACCAACAAATCGCAAAGTGATCTGAATATTACTTTTAATCATCTTCATACCTATATAGAGGGGCTTAAGAAAGCAATTCATAAGCCATCAGAAGAATTTGCGGCAATCGGTATCAAAAAAGGAGATAAGTACTTACAGCTCAATACTAATGTTCTTCAAATTGAAAATGAGTTGTATGCACCCATTCGTCCAAAGCGAGTCACGAAAGAGAGAGAATCACCTTCAGATGCTTTATTGAGAGGTGGTATAGAATATATTGAAGTGCGTTCTTTAGATATTAATCCTTTTTCCTCTATTGGGGTCGATGAGACGCAAATTCGTTTTCTTGACTTATTTTTGATATGGTGTGCTCTGGCTGATGCCCCTGAAATGGGAAATGAGGAACTTGCCTGTTGTCGTGGAAACTGGAATAAAGTTATCTTAGAAGGGCGTAAACCAGGGTTGTCTATTGGTCTTGGTTATGGGGTTGAACAACAACCGCTTAAGATTGTGGGACAAGAATTATTCAGGGATTTAGAGCGAGTTGCTGAAGTCCTGGATGCCTGTTCAGGGACCCAATATCAATCAGTCTGTAAAGAATTGGTTAATATGTTTGAAGATCCATCACTAACGTTTTCAGCACGTGTCCTGGACAAGATGAAATCTCAGGGGATAGTTGGTTTTGGGTTGGAATTGGCAGGCCAGTATCATAATGAATTGATTGAAGAATATTATTCAATTTTGAATGATGAAAATTTTTCTGTTGAGCGTGAAGCTTCTGTGTCACGCCAGCATGACCTTGAACAGCATGATAACATGAACTTTGAAGGGTATTTAAAACTTCATACAGGGCGTTAAAAAAGAAAAAGGCCACCACAGGTGGCCAAATAAAATATCTTAGAGAATAGGGATGATAACAATTTTTGCGCGTCTTCATATCTTATGACTAGCCGCAAATGAAAAGGTTTCATTTATCTGAAAAAATCTTCATAAAAAATCTGATACCTCAGGAGGTAGTATTATGCCTTTATTGGATAGTTTTACAGTTGACCATACTCGTATGGCTGCACCTGCTGTTAGAGTTGCCAAGACAATGAACACGTCTCACGGCGATACTATCACAGTATTTGATTTACGTTTTTGTGTTCCTAATAAAGCAGTGATGCCAGAACGAGGTATTCACACACTTGAGCATTTGTTTGCAGGTTTTATGCGCAATCATTTGAACGGTGATGGTGTTGAAATCATTGATATTTCTCCAATGGGATGTCGTACTGGTTTTTATATGAGCTTAATCGGTGCTCCAGAAGAATTGAGAGTGGCTGAGTCTTGGAAAGCGGCAATGGAAGATGTGCTAAAAGTTCAAGATCAGAATCAGATCCCAGAATTAAACATTTATCAGTGCGGTACATATGAAATGCACTCATTGAAAGAAGCTCAAGATATTGCTCAACGTATCCTTGATTCTGGTGTTCGTGTCAATTATAACGATGAATTGGCACTGCCTGAAGAAAAACTGGTGGAGCTTCAAGTTTAGTTTGTTAGATATTGTATAAGATGCGGTATCTCAACGATTATTACACTTGGTTAAGTAGTCAGATCTGCTTTATATTATTGAGGGGCTAGCTTATTCTGCTAGCCCTGAATTGGTGTTCTTTTCTCTCTATATTTTTAAAATTATCAGATTTTTTAATTATTTTCCTTTGGTTACATAGACAGATTAGATTGAGTATTAATCCGAGTGTATTATAGCGGTTAACTTATTCACTGAATTAATTTTATACTTTATTCGTATTTGGGTTTATCTGCGTTACACGAACTTGCTTGATAACATTATCTTGCACCGCAAGAACCTCAAAATTGTATTTATTAATCTGCACGTTAGCGCTTAATTCAGGAATTTCACCTAGTTCTTCCAGAATCATTCCATTCATTGTCCTTGGACCATCTTCGGGAAGTGCCCAACCGAAAGCCTTGTTTAATTCACGTATATTGGCTGTGCCATCAACCAGAACAGAGCCGTCACTTTGCGGCAGAACTTCTTCCGCCAGAGTTGGTGACATAGAAGTGGTAAAATCGCCGACAATTTCTTCCAAAATATCCTCGACAGTCACTAATCCTTGAATATCGCCATATTCATCAACGATCAGACCCGCTTTTTGTTTATTACGTTGGAAATTAATAAGTTGAATATTTAAGGGAGTGCTAACTGGGATAAAGTAGATTTTATCTGCGGCTTTGAGTAAATTTCTTTTTGTAAATTCTTTTTTCTCCATCATCAGTCGATAGGCTTCACGTACTCGGAGCATACCGATAGCATCATCAAGGGAGTCACGATATAACACAATACGTCCATGTGGGGAGTGTGTCAGTTGCCTGATAACGCACTTCCAATCATTGTTAATATCAATGCCGACAATTTCATTACGTGGGATCATAATGTCACCAACGGTGACTTTCTCAAGATCTAATATTGAGAGCAGCATATCTTGATTGCGGCGTGATAGATTGACGTTTGATTCATTTACAATTGTGCGTAGCTCGTCTTTACTGACAGCATCATTGCGGATATTAGAGGTTTTGATACCTAAACAGCGCATAAACAGCAAACTGATCTTATTAAATGACCAAACAAGGGGCAGCATAATTTTTTCTAGCGGGCGTAACAGGAAGCTACTTGGGAATGCAATTCTTTCAGGGTAAAGCGCTGCGATGGTCTTTGGCATCACTTCAGAAAAAATAAGAATAATGAATGTGAGTACACCTGTTGCAATGGCTACACCGGCATCGCCATAGAGTCGCATACCAACGATAGTAGCAAGAGAGGACGCCAAAATATTGACAAGATTATTACCGATAAGTATCAGGCTAATGAGTCTGTCTGGATAACGCAGCAGAGATTCCACCCTGCGTGCGGGATTGTTCCCCTGTTTAGCCAAATGGCGTAAACGATATCGGTTGATTGTCATCATGCTAGTTTCAGAGGCAGAGAAATAAGCTGAAACAATAACCATAACAACAAGAATTATAATCAGTGTACTTGTTGAGACATTCTCCAAAACAGAATTCCTTCCTAATAATTATACAAATTAGCGATGATAAATTAACTTTTTAATAAACCATCATTTCCTGTAATAGCCTGCTACCGAAAAAAGCCAGTGTTAGAATAAATGCGCCAATCAAATTGAACCAAATAACACGTTTGCCACGCCATCCTTCATGATAATGCCCCCAAAGCAAAATAACGTAAATAAACCATGCAATGATAGATAAAACAGATTTATGGATATTTTCTTTACTGAAAATATCATCCATGTACATGATGCCAGTACAGAGTGTCAATGTTAGTAAAATTACACCAACTTGGGTAATGTGAAACATTTTCCGCTCAATTGTCATCAATGGGGGAATACCCGAGGTAAATGTGAGTTTTTTCTTTTTAAGCTGATGATCCAACCAACCCAGTTGTAATGCATAAAGCGCGGCAATGAGTAAAGTAGCATAGCCAAGTAATGCCAGCCCAATATGAATAAATAATTCGATACTACCTTCAAGATGAGTAATAAATTCTCCCGGCATCATGCTAGCCAGTATCAAATTGATCATGGCGAAGCTGTAAACAATCGGCAGTAAAAACCATGCACGTCCACGGAAAGCAACGACTGTCATGATGATGCACATAAGCAAGCTAACAATTGAGCCTAAATTCAATAAAGTGAGATTTTGCCCGCTGCTAACATGAAAAATTTGGTATTTTAATGCAATCACGTGGGTGACTAACGCTACAACGGCAAAAGAAAGTGCCAGTTTTTGATAACTGTTTTGCTGGCGCAATAAACCTGGCACGATGAGCGTCAGACTAATGAGATAGGTAAGTAAAGCAATAATTGAAAATATCAGCATAACGTTTATCGTTTTCACAATGGAATCCATTGGGTATGGATTAAACCTGAAATTTAAGTATACCGCTAGCAGGAGTAGCCTCCAACCGTTGTTAATCATACTTGGGAATCTCTTTGCAGAGATCACATAATCATCGTGCTATAATTTGCGAAATTTGCCATACAGGTAGACCCACCTGTAGATATCTGAGCTGAGACAATGTTTGATAATTTAACTGACAGACTATCGCGCACATTGCGCAATATCAGCGGTCGTGGACGGCTGACAGAAGATAATATTAAAGATACGCTGCGCGAAGTTCGTATGGCTTTGCTCGAAGCGGATGTTGCATTACCTGTCGTGCGCGATTTTATTGCACGAGTCAAAGAAAGCGCTGTAGGGCATGAGGTTAACAAAAGTCTGACTCCAGGTCAGGAATTCGTCAAAATCGTTCAAAATGAATTGGTTATGGCGATGGGAGAGGTTAACAGTGAACTGAACCTTTCCACACAGCCTCCTGCGGTGGTTCTTATGGCTGGTTTGCAAGGTGCAGGTAAAACGACCAGCGTTGCTAAATTAGGTAAATTGCTGAAAGAGAAAAACAAGAAAAAAGTCTTGGTTGTTTCTGCTGACGTATACCGACCTGCGGCGATCAAACAGCTTGAAACCTTGTCTGAAACAGTTGGAGTTGACTTTTTCCCTTCCGATCCACAGGAAAAACCTGTTGATATTGTCAATAAAGCAATCCAACATGCTAAGTTGAAATTCTATGATGTACTGTTAGTCGATACAGCAGGCCGTCTGCATGTTGATGAAGCTATGATGGATGAAATCAAAGCGGTTCATGCAGCTATCAATCCTGTTGAAACCCTGTTTGTTGTTGATGCAATGACAGGTCAAGATGCGGCAAATACAGCAAAAGCATTCAATGAAGCATTACCATTAACCGGGATTGTCCTGACGAAAGTAGATGGTGATGCACGTGGCGGTGCTGCGCTTTCCATCCGCCATATCACGGGTAAGCCTATCAAATTTCTCGGCGTTGGTGAAAAAACGGATGCATTAGAACCTTTCCATCCTGATCGCATTGCATCCCGCATTCTGGGCATGGGAGATATGCTTTCACTGATCGAGGAGCTTGAAAGCAAAGTTGACCATACCCAAGCGGAAAAATTGGCGTCCAAACTGAAAAAAGGTGACGGCTTTGATTTAAGCGATTTTCTTGAACAGCTTAAACAAATGCGTAATATGGGCGGAATGGCTAGCATGTTGAACAAAATGCCGGGTATGTCGCAGATCCCTGATGCTGTCAAATCTCAAATGGATGACAAAATTCTGGTTAAAATGGAAGCCATCATTAATTCCATGTCGCGTAAAGAGCGTGAAAAACCAGAAATCATCAAAGGTTCCCGTAAGCGCCGTATTGCGATGGGATCGGGCACACAGGTGCAGGATGTCAACCGATTGCTGAAACAGTTTGATGAAATGCAGCGTATGATGAAAAAGATGAAGAAAGGTGGTTTGGCAAAAATGATGCGAGGCATGAAAGGTATGCTACCACCGGGATTTATGGGGCGATAATCAACAAAGTTGCGAAAGAAAATGTTCTTTGGATTGCTTTTTGCGCCAAAGTGAGTAAAATTTTCGGGCTTTTAAATGGACAACCGGACTCCATTCCTCGATGGAGTCTGGTTGTTTTGCTAACTAATGAGGATGTTATGGTAACAATTCGTTTAGCTCGTGGCGGCGCAAAAAAGCGTCCGTTTTATCAAGTAGTCGTGACCGATAGCCGCAATGCGCGTGATGGTCGTTTTATTGAGCGTGTTGGTTTCTTCAACCCAATCGCTTCAGGAAAAGCAGAAACTCTGCGTTTAGATCTGGACCGTGTCGAACATTGGATTGGTCTGGGTGCATCTGTGTCTGATCGTGTTGCTACACTGATCAAAGACGCTAAGAAAGCAGCTTAATCTGTCGCGGTGGTAACAATGAGCAAACAATCTGGTCTGAAGCACCCTGTTGAGCCAATTGTATTGGGGAAGTTAGGGTCTGCATATGGCATTCGTGGTTGGCTCAGAGTTTTTTCTTCCACCGAACATGCCGAAGACATTTTTGAATATCAACCGTGGTTTATTCAACGCTTAGGCCAGTGGCAACACATTGAACTGGAAGCATGGAAATATCATAACCAAGATATTATCGTCAAAATCAAAGACATTGACGATCGGGATGCGGCGAATTTATTCACTAACTGTGAAATTGTGGTGGATTGTGGTCAATTACCAGAACTGGATGAGGGTGATTATTACTGGAAAGACCTTATTGGCTGCCAAGTAATAAATACAGCCGGTTATAACCTTGGGACCATTCATGACATGATGGAAACGGGTTCTAACGATGTGATGGTAATAAAAGCAAACCTGAAAGATGCATTCGGTATCAAGGAGCGGCTGGTTCCGTTTCTTGATGGGCAGGTTATCAAGAAAGTCGATCTCGCTACCAAAACTATTGAGGTAGATTGGGATCCTGGTTTTTAATCTCCGGTAAAAACGGCTTAAATGAGTGGGACGCAGTATGTGGATTGGGGTTATTAGCCTGTTTCCTGAAATGTTCCGCGCAATAACCGATTACGGGGTAACTGGTCGGGCAGTAAAAAATGGCCTGTTGAGTATCGAATGCTGGAATCCAAGGGATTTTACCTACGACCGGCATCGTACTGTTGATGATCGCCCTTATGGCGGTGGTCCAGGCATGCTGATGATGGTGCAACCATTACGGGAAGCCATTCATGCAGCTAAAGCTTCTACAGGTGATGGTGCAAAGGTGATTTATCTTTCACCTCAGGGACGCAAACTCGATCAACAGGGAGTTTGTGAACTGGCAACAAATGAGAAATTAATTCTGGTTTGCGGGCGTTATGAAGGTATTGATGAGCGTATCATCCAAACCGAAATTGACGAAGAGTGGTCTGTCGGTGATTACGTTCTTAGCGGGGGAGAACTTCCTGCAATGACGATGATTGACTCGATATCGCGGTTTATTCCGGGAGTATTAGGGCGTCAAGCATCGGCAGAAGAAGACTCATTCGCTGATGGATTGTTGGATTGCCCCCATTATACTCGCCCTGAAGTGTTAGATAGTATGGAAGTTCCCCCAGTTTTGCTGTCGGGAAACCATGCAGAAATTAATCGCTGGCGAATGAAACAGTCGCTTGGCCGAACCTGGTTAAGAAGGCCCGAACTTCTAGAAAACCTAGCTCTGACTGACGAGCAAAGGATGTTGCTATCTGAGTTCCAACGGGAATATCAAGATCAGGCAACGAATTAATCCAGACATATCCCGCCGAAGGGATATCTTTGATATATCAGTTTACCTAGGGTAAGAGAGTTATTATGAGCAACATTATTAAACAACTTGAACAAGAGCAGATGAAGCAAGACGTACCTTCATTCCGTCCGGGTGACACCGTGGAAGTTAAGGTATGGGTCGTTGAAGGTTCTAAAAAGCGTCTGCAGACATTCGAGGGCGTGGTTATTGCGATTCGTAACCGCGGTCTGCACTCTGCATTCACTGTTCGTAAGATTTCTAACGGCGAAGGCGTTGAGCGTGTATTCCAGACTCACTCCCCAGTCGTAGACAGCATCAGTGTTAAACGTCGTGGTGCTGTTCGCAGAGCTAAACTGTACTACCTGCGTGAGCGTTCTGGTAAAGCAGCTCGTATTAAAGAGCGTCTGAACGCAAGATAATACGCTTTTGCTACATCCGAAAGTTATTAAAGGCCAGCGAATATGCTGGCCTTTTTACATTCTAAATCAGGAAACTTATTTTTTCAGTCGTAAGCCTGGTAAGGGCACAGTGAGTTACATAAACGTACTGACTAATACATACCCTACTGTACAGGCACCACTGACGCCAATCAATCCTGGTAAAAGAAAGCTGTGGTTGATAATGAATTTCCCAATTTTTGTTGTACCTGAACGGTCAAAACCAATACAAGCCAAATCGCTTGGATAAGTAGGCAAAACAAAATAGCCATAGGCGGCAGGGAAGAAAGCGATCAGAAGCTTAGGATCAACCCCAAGCTGTAATCCCATTGGTGCAATAGCTGTTAAGGCTGCGGCTTGGCTGTTAACCAGTTTTGATACTAAAAACAGCACAAGGGCATAAGTCCACGGCTGTGCCTGAACCACATCTTCCAGGATTAGTTTTAATTCACCTAAATGTGAGTGGAAGAAAGTATCGCTCATCCATGCCACACCAAAAACAGAAAAAATCGCAACCATACCTGCTTTGAACACGGCACTATTGGCGATTTCACTGGTTTTGACTTTACAGGCCATCAATATAATGGAGCCTGCAATTAACATCATCATCTGGATCACCAGATTCATGGAAAGGGGTTTTAGTGTACCTTTTACTTCAAAAGAAGGACGTAATTCGGTGAATGCACCGAGCAAGACTACAACGGCAATTGCGGCAAAGAAAACCCAGGTTGCCCAATAAGCCTGCTTAGGAAAGAC
This sequence comes from Xenorhabdus griffiniae, assembly GCF_001028135.1. Taxonomy (GTDB): domain Bacteria; phylum Pseudomonadota; class Gammaproteobacteria; order Enterobacterales; family Enterobacteriaceae; genus Xenorhabdus; species Xenorhabdus bakwenae. The sequence goes on along the minus strand of NZ_LDNM01000150.1, from coordinate 11,586 downwards.
TTGATCCAATAGAGTATCAGACCCACCATAAATAAACTCACGTTGCTTTGGATCTTTGATTTTCGCCTGGAATTCTTCGTCCTGATCAAGATCTTTTCCTCGACGTAGGCTCCATAATGCAGCAAGTATGACTCCAGTGAGTGATGCTGGTATTGAAACAACCAAAATGTCCAATATCCCGTACGCCTGCCCAATACCATGACTGGCAGCAATAATTGACACCAAAGAAACAACGGCGACAGATACAGGAGAAGCGGTAATTGCCATTTGGGAAGCGACAGAAGCAACAGCCATTGGCCGTTCAGGGCGAATCCCTTTTTTCAAGGCAATATCGCCAATGATTGGAAACATGGTATAAACCACATGACCAGTACCGCAAAGAAAAGTGAGCATCCAAGTGGTCAGTGGTGCCAAAATGGTGATATGTTGCGGGTGACGACGCAGTAAGCGCTCTGCAAACTGCATCATAACATTTAGCCCACCTGCTGTTTGTAAAACGGATGCGCAACCGATAACAGCAAGAATAGTCAGCATTACATCAACGGGGGGTTTACCGGGTTCCAAACCAAAGACAAAAGTCAGTATAAAAAGCCCAATACCACTGATCAGTCCCAACCCCATTCCTGCATAACGCGTACCTATCAATAAGCATATGATTATTATAGTAAATTGCAGCGTTATCATATCTATCCTTAATAAATATTTGAAAAATAAATAGAAGTTGGTCATACCGATTTTTGTATCTGTATGACTTATAACTTCATTTGTAAGCTATTAGTCATAGCTTTAGATCTATTGGATATAGCTATTGTTTATAAATATTGGTTTATAGTTTCATGGAAACATTAAAAACACATATTAATATTATTAGAATATTTATATAAAAATGAGATTGAGATCTTGTTTTTATTATTTGATTTATAAAGATATTTATTTGTGTAACAAATTATACGCAGATAGTTAATCAATTATTTCTATTTTGATGTTATTGTAAATTATTATTTACAATGCGTTAACTTTAATGATTGTTTATATATTTTGACATGAAAATAAAATTCAATGGCTTGTTAGTATCTCCACTATATCAATGGATCTTGCATTTTTATGTAAATTAATATTTACAGTTTGTGGGAAATATTTACGATTTTGGATTGTATTCTTTACGGCTCATGGTATGTTATCCAACAGACACTTAGACACATATTAAACAGACAAGGCAGGTAGAAATGATCATGCAAAAAGACGCTCTGAATAACGTTCATATCCTTGATGAGCAAGTCCTCATCACACCGGAAGAGCTGAAACGGAAATATCCGTTGAATAGCCGTGATCGACATGCCATTACAAACGCGCGTAATACCATCGCTGACATTATTCAGCATCGTGATCCTCGTTTATTAGTGGTATGTGGTCCATGTTCAATTCATGATGTGGATGCAGCCTTGGACTATGCCCGCCGTTTGAAAGCGCTTTCTGCTGAATTGGGTGATTGTCTGTATATTGTTATGCGTGTCTATTTTGAAAAGCCTCGTACAACTGTTGGTTGGAAAGGGCTAATTAGTGATCCCTATATGGATGGTTCATTTGATATGGATGCGGGGCTGCATATTGCCCGTCGCCTGTTGTTGAATCTGGTAGAAATGGGATTGCCTTTGGCGAATGAGGCACTTGATCCCAATAATCCACAATACTTAGGGGATCTATTTAGCTGGTCAGCAATTGGCGCTAGAACAACTGAATCTCAAACTCATCGTGAAATGGCATCAGGGTTGTCTGTGCCAGTCGGATTTAAAAATGGCACAGATGGTAGTTTAAATACCGCGATTAATGCTATGAAAGCAGCAGCAATGCCTCATCGCTTTATGGGGATAAATCAGTCAGGTCAGGTTTGTTTGTTGCACACTCGGGGTAATCCGAATGGACATGTGATATTGCGTGGTGGTGCCGTGCCGAATTACAGTGCAGAACACGTTGCTGATTGTGAACGCCAAATGATTAAAGCAGGGCTGATACCATCACTGATGATTGATTGCAGTCATGGTAATTCCAATAAAGATTTTCGTCGCCAGAGTATCGTTGTGGATTCTGTTATTGAACAGATGATGTCCAAAAATCAATCCATCATTGGAATTATGTTGGAAAGCCATATTAATGAGGGCAATCAATCCTCCGAGCAGCCTCGTTCTGAGATGGAATATGGTGTTTCGGTGACAGACGCCTGTATTAACTGGCAGACTACGGAGCAAATATTGAGAAAACTGTATCAACAAATCGCTCCACATTTGGCTAATCGAAACATAATGATGGAAAAAGCAGGATAATCAATATGACGACAGAATTGTCACAATTAAGGACTCAAATTGATGAGGTAGATAAAACCTTATTATCGTTGCTGGCGAAAAGAATGGATTTAGTCGCGCAAGTTGGTGAAGTTAAAAGTCAACTCGGCTTACCGATTTATGATCCTGATAGGGAGGCTGCTATGTTGGCTTCCCGCCGTCAGGAGGCGGAAAATATGGGAATTCCGCCTGATTTAATTGAAGATATCTTGCGCCGAATTATGCGGGAGTCTTATGTCAGTGAGAATAACAAAGGCTTTAAAAAACTCGCCACTCATTTAGGACCTGTGGTCATTGTAGGTGGTTCAGGCAAAATGGGCCGATTATTCAGTCGATTGTTGACGTTGTCTGGCTATGAAGTCAGGGTGCTCGAAGCTGACGATTGGGATAACGCCGAACATATATTGGCTGGAGCAGGGATGGTGATCGTCAGTGTTCCCATTCACTTGACAGAGAAGATTATCCGTCGATTGCCTCCTTTACCAGAACAGTGCATTTTAGTTGATTTGGCTTCAATCAAACAAAGACCGTTAAGTGCGATGCTTGAAGTACATAAAGGGCCTGTTTTAGGGTTACATCCTATGTTTGGGCCAGATATAGGTAGCTTTGCGAAACAAGTGGTTGTGTATTGCGATGGGCGCTATCCAGAGTCATACCAATGGTTTTTGGAACAGATTTCAGTATGGGGAGCGAGGTTGTACCCCATCACCGCAGAGAAGCATGATAGAAATATGAGTTTCATTCAGGCGTTGCGTCATTTCACTACCTTCTCTTACGGACGATATCTTGCAAAGGAAGATATCGACTTACAGCAATTACTTTCGCTGTCTTCACCGATATATCGATTGGAGCTAGCGATGGTAGGACGATTATTTGCACAAGATGCCCAACTGTATGCTGATATTATTATGTCTAGTCCTGAAAATATTGCACTTATACGTGGCTATTACCAAAGTTTCGGGCAGGTGCTGGAAATTTTGGAACAACAAGATAAGTCAGCTTTTATTGAGAGCTTTAACCAAGTGAGTGGTTGGTTTGGTGATGAAGCAGCTCGATTTATGAAGGAAAGTCGAGTGCTTTTACAGCAGGCTAGTGACAACCGAGTATAGGTCTTATTTTAAAACCGGATAGAAACATCCGGTTTCGTTTTTTACTTTAGATAGGATCGATAGGAATGACATTTTCTGATGGGTAAGATCCTAACACTTTCAGCAAACGAGTAATTTCCGTCAATTCTTTCAATGCATGTTGCATTTTCATGGAGCGCAGATTGACTTGCACATCAATATAAAACATCTCTTCCCACGGTTTGCCGTTTATTGGGCGAGACTCCAGTTTACTCATGGGGATATCATGTTTCTTTAGGATAATGAGAGCATCAACCAATGCTCCTGCTTGTTGTCCGGTTGACATAATAAATGTGGTTTTGGCAGGAACTTGATTGGATACGTCAATAGGTTTGCGGGCAACAACAATAAAGCGAGTGCTATTCTCTTGCTGATTCGCTAAATTATTTTCTAAAACATGTAATCCATAGAGAGTGCCGCCTGCTTCACTACCCAATGCGGTTATTTCTGGTGAGTTAAGTTCAGCCACTTTTTGCATAGCAGCAGCAGTGCTTTCACAATAGACAATATTCCAGTCAGGATATTTATTGAGATATTGGCTACATTGTTGAAAAGGTTGGGAATGGCTATAAACGGTTTTTATCCTTGAGATATCAGTTTGCCCGGCAATCAATAGACAGTGGTTGATTGGCAGAGTTATCTCTCCAACAAGGGATAAGGAGGTATGTTGCAATAAATCATAAACCTCATTGATTGCCCCTGAACTGGTATTTTCCAGTGGCAGGATGCCATAATCAGCCTGCCCAATCTCAACCAGTGAGAAAATATCTGAGAATTTGTGACAACTGCACTCAACCAACTGATTAAAGTGACGAGCAGCAAATTGTCGGGCTGCAATATGAGAATATGAACCTTTTGGCCCTAAAAAAGTAATACGGGCAGAATCGTAAGGTGTCTGATTCAAATATTGTTGTAATAACGCCTGTTGGGTGAGAACAGAATCCTCAATGATCATCTGAAATAATCGTGTTATGTAAAATCCATCTAATCCGCGTAACTTTCCTTTATTTATCAATGTATTCAATAATTCTCGTTCACGGTTTTTATCTCGGATAGGGCGATGATTGAGCAGTTTTGTTTGGGCGATGTCACTGGCTAATTGTCGGCGTTTAGCAAGTAGATCCAACAATTCCGCATCAATATGGCTAATTTCTTCTCGTAAACTCACTAAGTCTCTTTCCATAATATGTTCCTGACATTCTTATTATGAGTGTAGCCTGTGCATCATAGATATCTTTTTGATCAGTAAAACAAAAAACCTCCCTGTTGATGGGAGGCTTTTATTCGTCTTCTTAAATTTTCTTTGAAACGAATCAACCTCCTTATGAGAAGGTGGAAAAAAAGAAAAATAACAAAGACGGTTTGATAATCATTTGACCTGTTAGCATGCTACTTTATGGTTTCAATAATGTATTTTAATTAACCTATTTAGCTTGAAGTGTCAACAGGCAGTAAAAACGCGCTCATTGAGCGCGTTAGGGCAAAAATCAGGTGGGATTATACTTCTAAGTTGAGATTAGACTCTTTAACACTGTTATCTGTGCGGCGAGCTTCTGCTTTATGCTGCACTTTATTGAGTTGGCGCTCTAATTTTGTCAGCAGATCATTGATTGCTGCGTACATATCTTCATGTTTAGCGCTGGCCACTAACGTGCCATTCGGTGTGCCGATTGTGGCATCAACCAAGAATCCTTGCGGTTCTTTTGATAGTACGATATGTGGATTTATTAGATTAACTTGCCATTTGCTTAACTTACTTAGACGGTCTTCTACATGGCTACGAATTGCGGGGGTAATTTCCATTTGTTTGCTGGTAATGTTCACTAACATATAGTTACCTCTTTAGATGTTACTCCGTCTCTGGTGCATTCAGCATAGCGCCATTTTGTATAAAAAGAATGATCTAAATCACTTTTATTGAGTGATTTTGGCAGTAAGTGATGGAATTGTGATAGCCAGGGAAGATATGGAGAATATTTGTTGCGAAGAAAAGAGTTATGCGTCATCATTGGTCAGTTGTGGGATTATTAAATTACGTTATAATTACAAAGCTTTCATTGTTTTCAAGGTGAAAATATAGCCAAACATGACAAAAATTGCGCTAATGTATTCAGTTATTTTGTATAAATAATACACAGAGCAAAAAACAAGTCTTATAAAAATCACACTTTTAGTAGTGATATTTCTGACAATAACAACCCTGGCAACTTCAACGAGTAGATAAAAAACAGCAGCCATTTAGCTACTGTTTTTGCTCACTTGTTCAAATCTGATGGGATGAGATTTTATACAGGGTTGGCAGCGATCAGCTGTACCACTTTATTGGCTTCAGCCGTCAATCCTAATTCTTTATAAGCTAACATCATATAAGGGAGTGCTTTCCGGGTTGGATTAGCATCAGGGTAGTCTCGTAGCATTTGTTCTACTCGATTGACAACAGCTACGTAAGCATTGCGTTTAGTGTAATATTGCACAACTGCAAGTTCATATTTGGCTAAACGCTCTTTGAGGAATATTAACCGCTTGGTAGCATCAGTTGAATATTGACTGTTTGGGTAATAGCGCACCAGTTGGTTGAAATCACGGAATGCAGCACGGGCATGTTCAGGATCACGATTTGAACGATCAATCCCGAACAGCCCTTGTAATGGGCTGTCATCATCCAGAGTTTGCGAAACCAAACCACGCATATAGAGTACATAATCGATATTAGGGTGGGTTGGATTCAGGCGCATGAAACGGTCAATGGATGCGAGCGCCAGCGGGTATTCCGCTGATTTGTAATAGGCGTAGATCAGATCAAGTTGAACTTGCTGGGAGTACGGGCCAAAAGGATATCGGTTATCAAGGGATTCCAATTGTTTGATAGCCGATTTATAGTTACCTTCTTGCAGTTTTTCCTGCCCAATTGAATAAATTTGAGATGGCGGGATATCAGGAACAGCATCCTTATTGTTAGAGCATCCAGATAGAACCAGGCTCAATGTGGTCGCTGCCACCAGATATTTCATGCGAATCATCACGTGTTGATTATCCTCTGAGTGTTTTCTGGGAGACTGTCCGTGAAGCTCCCGGCAAAATATGAGTTACAATAGCACACTATTTTAAATGAAACGGCCTCGCCGTCAAAACTCAACGTAAAATATAGAAGTTATAATGGCACAACAAATCCGACTTAATGCAATAGTCGCTGAATCTCAGCTAGGTCAACGTTTAGATCAAGCATTGGCTGAATTGTTCCCTGATTACTCCAGGTCACGTATAAAAGAGTGGATCTTGGATAATAAAGTTCAAGTTAATGGCAAATTAATTAGCAAACCAAAAGAAAAAGTCCTGGGCGGTGAAGAAATTTCCGTTGACGCTATCATTGAAGAAGATACGCGTTGGGAGCCACAGAATATCGAACTGAATATTGTCTATGAAGATGACGATATTTTGGTCATCAATAAACCACGTGATTTGGTTGTTCATCCGGGGGCAGGTAATCCTGACGGTACTGTGTTGAACGCCTTGTTATATCATTATCCTGAAATTGCAGATGTTCCCCGTGCAGGTATTGTTCATCGTCTTGACAAAGATACGACAGGGCTAATGGTTGTGGCAAAAAACGTTCCGGCACAAACTCGTTTGGTGGAATCTTTACAATTACGTGAAATAACCCGTGAATATGAAGCGGTTGCTTTGGGATGTATGACGGCTGGAGGAACGGTAGAAGAACCTATCTCTCGCCATCCAACAAAACGGACACACATGGCAGTACATCCTATGGGTAAACCTGCTGTTACCCATTATCGTGTTATGGAACATTTCCGGGCGCATACTCGATTGCGTTTGCGTTTGGAGACAGGCAGAACACACCAAATTCGGGTGCACATGGCACATATAAAACACCCGTTAGTGGGTGATCCTCTGTACGGTGGGCGACCTCGTCCCTTAAAAGGGGCTTCTGATAAATTTCGCGAAATGATGCGCAATTTTGATCGCCAGGCATTGCATGCAACCATGTTACGTCTTTACCATCCGATCACTGGAATTGAGATGGAATGGCATGCGCCATTACCGGACGACATGGTTAAGTTGATTGAAGTGATGAAAGCGGATGCTGAAACTTTCAAAGATGAGATGGATTGGTAGGTAAATGACACCACTGATTTTTCCTGATTGGCCACAGCCTGATAATGTTGGCGCTTGCAGTACTACCCGTTTAGGCGGAGTAAGCCAGTCCCCATATGACAGTTTAAATCTGGGTAATCATGTTGGGGACGTTCCAGAATACGTGGAACGGAATAGAACGCTGTTGGTTGAATATGCCCAATTGCCGCAGCAGCCTATATGGTTGGAGCAAGTACATGGAATACGTGTTATCACACTTGATGGTCAGCCATTGGTGAATAATCAGGCTGATGCCGTTTACACGAATATCCCTGATCAGGTTTGTGCTGTGATGACAGCAGATTGCTTACCAGTTCTTTTTTGCAGTATTTCTGGTGATGAAGTCGCGGCGGCTCATGCAGGATGGCGCGGATTATGCGCCGGAGTGTTGGAGAATACCGTGTCTCGATTTAGCGCAAAACCTAACATGATCCGTGCGTGGTTGGGGCCTGCTATTGGCCCTGAAAAATTTGAGGTGGGATGTGAGGTTAGGGAAGCTTTCATCGCAACCAATCCTGATCTGGAACACGCTTTCACGCCTTATGGCGATAAGTTTCTGGCAAATATTTACTTACTGGCTAAATTAAAGTTGCAGTCAGTAGGAATAACAGACATTTTTGGTGGAGCCGCATGTACTGTCACGGAGGAAAAAAACTTTTTCTCCTATCGTCGTGATGGTAATACAGGGCGAATGGCAACTTTAATCTGGTTGCGATAACCTACTTTACAGGACGATCTTTGACGTATAGCGGTAAGTTTCCAATTAACTTTACAGAAGACCTTGAATATTTAAGGAATGGCCTTATCTAGTCTCCAGTAGCAAATTCTGACCAGTATTGGAGGTGTTATGCGTCTGGATCGTCTTACCAATAAATTCCAGCTTGCTCTCGCTGACGCCCAATCCCTCGCATTAGGGCGTGATAATCAATTCATCGAACCTATCCACTTGATGAGTGCATTAATTAATCAAGAAGGTGGTTCAGTACGTCCTTTATTGGCCTCGGCAGGGGTGGATACGGGAAGCTTCAATGATCAACTGAATCAGGCTCTGAACCGATTGCCGAAAGTAGAAGGCAATGGTGGAGATGTGCAGGTATCCAACGAACTGGGACGTTATTTAAACCTGTGTGACAAACTTGCCCAAAAATCAGGTGATAACTTCATTTCTTCTGAACTCTATGTTCTGGCCGCGATAGAAGAACGTGGAACATTAAGTGACATGTTGAAAGCGGCGGGAGCAACCAAAGATAAAATCACTAAGGCAATAGAGCAAATGCGCGGTGGTGAAAAAGTAAATGAGCAAGGCGCAGAAGATCAGCGCCAAGCGTTAAAGAAATATACTATTGATCTGACTGAGCGTGCTGAACAAGGCAAATTAGATCCTGTAATTGGGCGTGATGAAGAAATTCGTCGAACTATTCAGGTATTGCAGCGCCGAACCAAAAATAACCCTGTCCTCATTGGTGAACCAGGGGTCGGGAAGACCGCGATTGTCGAAGGTTTGGCTCAGCGTATTGTTAATGGTGAAATTCCAGAAGGGCTGAAAAACAAACGTGTTCTGTCTCTTGATATGGGCGCGTTATTAGCCGGTGCTAAATATCGTGGTGAATTCGAAGAGCGTTTGAAAGGTGTTTTGAACGATCTTGCCAAACAGGAAGGTTCAGTCATTCTGTTTATTGATGAATTGCATACCATGGTAGGCGCAGGCAAAGCCGAAGGCGCAATGGATGCCGGTAACATGTTAAAACCCGCTCTGGCTCGTGGAGAACTGCATTGCGTCGGGGCAACAACACTTGATGAGTATCGTCAATATATAGAAAAAGATGCAGCCTTAGAGCGTCGTTTCCAGAAAGTTTATGTGGCAGAACCTACGGTTGAGGACACGATTGCTATTTTACGTGGGCTGAAAGAGCGATATGAGTTGCATCATCACGTCCAAATTACTGATCCGGCCATCGTAGCGGCTGCAACATTATCTCATCGCTATATTTCTGATCGTATGCTGCCTGACAAAGCCATTGACCTCATTGATGAAGCAGGGGCAAGTCTGCGTATGCAGATGGATTCTAAACCAGAAGCACTGGATCGCCTTGAGCGTCGTGTTATTCAATTAAAGCTTGAGCAGCAAGCACTGAAAAAAGAGTCTGATGATGCCAGTAAAAAACGTTTAGAGATGCTGAACGAAGAATTGGCAGAAAAAGAACGTGAATATTCTGAATTGGAAGAAGAGTGGAAAGCAGAAAAAGCTGAACTTAGTGGTACTCAGAATATTAAGGCTGAATTAGAAAATGCCCGTATTGAATTAGAAAAAGCTCGCCGTAGTGGTGACTTGGCTAAAATGTCTGAAATTCAGTACGGAAAAATTCCGGAATTGGAAAAACGTCTGGCGACAGCAACAACAGCAGAAAATCGTCATATGAAGCTGCTGCGTAACAAAGTCACAGATGCTGAAATCTCTGAAATACTCGCGCGCTGGACAGGGATCCCTGTATCCAGGATGTTGGAAAGCGAAAAGGATAAGCTACTGCGTATGGAGCAAGAATTGCATAAACGTGTGATAGGGCAGAATGAAGCTGTTGATGCCGTATCGAATGCAATTCGTCGTAGCAGAGCGGGATTATCTGATCCCAATCGTCCAATCGGTTCTTTCATGTTCCTGGGACCGACAGGGGTGGGGAAAACAGAATTGTGTAAAGCATTGGCTAATTTCTTGTTCGACAGTGATGATGCCATGGTGCGCATTGATATGTCAGAGTTTATGGAAAAACATGCCGTTTCAAGGTTGGTGGGAGCGCCTCCCGGCTATGTTGGATATGAAGAAGGCGGGTATCTGACAGAAGCGGTGCGCCGTCGTCCTTATTCGGTCATTTTGCTGGATGAAGTAGAGAAAGCTCATCCAGATGTTTTCAATATCTTATTGCAGGTATTGGATGATGGCCGGTTGACTGATGGTCAGGGCAGAACGGTTGATTTTCGTAACACGGTTGTGATTATGACTTCTAACTTAGGCTCCGATATGATTCAGGAGCGCTTTGGTTCACTGGATTATATAGGTATGAAAAATATGGTGATGGAGGTGGTTGGTCACCATTTCAGACCTGAGTTTATCAACCGGGTTGATGAAGTTGTTGTGTTCCATCCATTAGGAAAAGAACATCTGAAATCTATTACGAATATTCAATTGCAGCGTTTATACCAGCGTTTGGAAGATCATGGTTATCAAGTGGAGATAACACCTCCCGCGCTGGAAAAACTAAGCGAAGCTGGTTTTGATCCTGTCTATGGGGCTCGTCCATTGAAACGGGCTATCCAGCAAGAGATTGAAAACCCACTGGCCCAGCAAATTCTTTCTGGCAAATTGATTCCAGGTAAATTAGTGATTCTGGAGTTGGAAGACAATCGTATTGTTGCAAACCAATAATATTGGCTGCTTAAAAAGTTTTTAAGAGGTGTTTTTGCACCTCTTTTTTCTTTTTATAGATTGGAAAAACAACAAATCCGGGTGTTTTGGGTGATAAATAATCGGTTGAAGTCTTTTTTTAAAATAACTATTGCCAGTATCATAAAACTCCCTATAATGCGCTTCCGTTGTCACGACAAACACACAAACCGGTCGGGATGACAACGTGAAAGGCCCTGAAAAATAAGGCTTGACACGAAAAGAGGAAAGCGTAAGATACGCAGCCTCGCAACCCGGAAGGTACTCCCGGTTGCCAACGCTCTTTAACAAATTAATCAGACAATCTGTGTGGGCACTCACAAGACACTATCTGACGCCGAAAGGCGAAAAAGATTAAAACAGTCTTGAAGAGTGACTGAACAGTTAATTCATTATGAACGGACAGTCAGAATTCTTTGAGCATCAAACACTTTAATTGAAGAGTTTGATCATGGCTCAGATTGAACGCTGGCGGCAGGCCTAACACATGCAAGTCGGGCGGCAGCGGGAAGAAGCTTGCTTCTTTGCC
>NZ_LDNM01000015.1 GCF_001028135.1 Xenorhabdus griffiniae | reverse complement strand
CTAATTAGATCACGTTATTAACCCTTATTCAATAGGTGTTAAAAAGTATGCTCGCGCCCTGCCCTATAAGGGCATGTTACCGACTGCGCCAAAATGACGCCGCTTTCTCTTTGTTCAAGCTAAATGTCATTGTCTCTTTGGCTTACCCCTTAAAGGGATCCTCATACTCACGTGCACTCAATTTATCCTGTATGAAATCTTGCTTTTCCTGCTCTCGGATATACTTACGGATCGTGGCTTCATTGAGTCCTACTGTACTCACATAATATCCTTCTGACCAAAACTTCCTGTTGCCAAATTTGTATTTTAGATTCGCGTGCTTATCAAATATCATCAGTGAACTTTTACCTTTCAAATATCCCATGAAACTCGATACACTGATTTTCGGCGGGATACTCACCAACATATGCACATGATCTGGCATCAAATGTCCTTCTATTATTTCTACCCCTTTGTACTTACAAAGGTTTTTTAAAATCTCACCTATACTTGAACGTAAACTTGCAAAAATAACTTTCCGTCTGTATTTCGGCGAAAAGACGATATGGTATTTGCAGAGCCACTTTGTGTGGGCCAAGCTTTGTGCTTTAATTCCCATAAACACCTTTCCTTCTTAGTTACGCATATTAGCTTGAACATCTATATCGTAACGGAAAGGTGTTTTTCTTGGTATAACCCCCTGATCTCCACCCGCATAGCGGGTTGTTTTATGTTTAAGAAGCATAGGGCTTCTTAAACTGGCTAAAGCCCTAAAAAGGAAAAGGCACCTTTAGTGACTTTAATCAGAGTATATTATATTGAATTTTAAGATTAATACTCAGAATTAATGGCGACTTCTTCTCCAAAGCGGCCAGCTTTAGGCAGGGGCTGATAAGAAGAGTTTGATGCTCTCAAGATACGAATACCTCGAATATTCAATTCACGGGCTGCGGCAATATCAGTATCTGCATCGCCATAATAAATCTTCAATTTATGCTCTCTCATCCAACTGACTTTGTTATTTTTACCTGCTTCATCTCCCGCGAAAATAACGGCATTCATTTTATCGGCTGAAATATGTAAGTCTTCCTGTAAGTATTTGGTCACCGCTTCTGTCTTAGTTTTTGTCCGGGCTGTAATGAAATAAATATCATCCCCCCGCTTTAAGTGCATCTGAACCAATTCAATGCCGATCTTTTTGGGTATACTGAATTTATCCCATTCATTATTCATTTTTTCCCAAAATGCCGGGTTTTTCAGATAACTATTGTCATGAGGTGAATACTCCGATTTACCACGATAAAAACCTGGACTTGAAAACAGTACGGTATCATCGATATCAAAACCTACCGCCATTGCGGGTTGGTTTTGCAGGCTTTGCTTAATCTGCGCTACGGATACCCAATGCACAGCATGACGTTGAGCCAACTCTGCCACAGAAACGCCTGAATCAACTTGCTCAGGCATAAACATTTTTGCTTGTGCCATGCGGTTCAAACCAAAAGTGAGCACAACTGCACTGAATACCAGAGTAACTTTACGCATCGTTATTCCTTTTTTACATTAGTAGTAACGGTGCGGAATAGTAACCTTTCTCATTACATCAAAACGAGACGTACTGCACAAGGTAACAAATAAGATCTATCTCCCTAAAAAAGGGACATAATATGTCCCCCCTTAGAAAAATATCATGCAGTGATAAAGTTATTCCTACAATATAGGTTGTATCTGGTTTTGTGGCTGTTCAATAACCGGCACATCCTGCCCAAAACCACGCAGCCCAACAACATGTACATGTTCCTGATTATTGAAAATCTTACGTACCAGTTTATAGGTTGTCCCTTTTTCTGGGCTGATATTTTCCGGCGCAGCAATAATTAACTGCATCTGTAGACGTTCACATAGCTCAAACAGCGTTGCAATGGATTTCGCATCCAATCGGGCAGCTTCGTCAAGGAACAGCAATCGGCATGGTGAAATATCTTTACCACGCAGACGACGTGATTCCTCTTCCCAACTTTGTACAACCATGACCAGAATAGACATCCCCGTACCAATCGCTTCTCCGGTAGAAAGTGCCCCACTTTCCGCTTTCAGCCAGCCATCCGAACCCCGGTTGACTTCAACCTCCAACTCAAGGTAATTGCGGTAATCCAGCAACTCTTCACCAATGGTCTGCGGCAGACGCTGCCCTATGTCGATTTGTGGGTTCAGACGCTGATAAAGTTTCGCCATCGCTTCTGAGAAGGTCAGCTTCTGGCTGTTGAACAGATCCTGATGCTGCTCCTGCTGCTCAGAAAGTACATCCAGCAAGAGGGAATGACTTTCACGCACATTCACATTCAAGCGCACGCTGCCAACCTGTCCAAAAGAAACCGCCTGCAACCCTTGATTAAGCATGCGAATGCGGTTTTGTTCACGTTGAATGGTTTTGCGAATGATATTCGCCACGCTTTTGGAACTAATCGCCAGTTTCTGCTCACGCGAGGTTAATTCTTCAGTCAGACGAGCCAGCTCAATTTCCATCTGTTCAATAGCATCGACGGGATCATCCGTACGAATGATATCCTGCCGAATGCGTTCGCGCAGATGTTGGTAAACCGCCACGAAAAATTGGATCTTACGCTCAGGGCGCTTCGGATCTTCGGATAAACGCAACGCATCGCGCAGGTGTTCATTATCGGCCACCGCTAGACGCAATGCCCCCAGCGCCTTATCCGACATTGAACGCAGCTCATCACCATCCATATAAGCCAGCTCGCGGCGATGTAAGCGACGTTCAACGCCGCTGTCTTTCACCATGCGCATAACCGCACACCAACCCGCCTTAGAAGAGACCACCTGCTCACGCTTCTGGTCATAATCACGCTCGGATTTGCGCAGTTTTTTCTGGAGGTTTTCCATTTCTGCCTCACAGAACGCGATCTGTTTCTCAAGCTGGTTAATGCGGGAACGGTTGGCATTCACAGCGACGTGGAGCTGATCACGACGTTCACGGGCACGACTTTCGGCGTTGGCATCGGCCTGGACACCGATATCTTTCAACTCCTGCTCAAGTTCTTTCAACATATCTTGCTTAGTGTCATAAGAACTTTTCAGTGATGCCAATACTTGATTAAATTGCGCGCATTGTGCTTGCTGCTGACGCAATTGTTCACGCGCACGGCTACGATCAGATTCTGCGTGTTCAAGGCGTTGGCGCAGTTTGTCGTTCAGGTCGGCATTTTCGTTGAGCATACCGGCGGAGTCGCTATAGCTGAAATGCGCACGACGTTGCACAACTTCCGTCAAGGCAAAGGCTTGTTGTTTAGCCTGATTCTGGCTCTGTTTCGCTGCCTCATAATTCTTCTGCAACTGCTCATGTTGCTGTGGATCACTTTGCAAGACCGAAACCAAGGGTTCAAGTTTAGCCAAAGCATTGCCGTGCTGTTGCAGGAAACGCGCCGCTTCCTGAGCCGCACTCATTTCTTCTCGGACTGTTTCCACTCGATCAAGCAGGGTTTCATCCAACAAAATCGTCATTTGTGGAATCAGGCGATTCAGCACTGACAGGCTCTCTTTCACCTGAACCAGTTTCTGTTGGTGCTGTTGAGCCTGAGTTTCAAATTGCGATAACTCACGCTCCAGTTCAGTACGACGCTGACTCAGGCGACGAATTTCTGCTTCCGGATCATCATCAAATGCAACAGAAAGATGTTTCCCCACAAAACGGCTGAAAGCCTGATGCGCACGCTGAACTTTCTGCACATCAAACGAAAGTGTCGCATAGCGCTCTGCCAGTGTATCCCGCTCAAAACTGAGTGCTTCCAGACGACTTTCCCTTGCTGCCCGTCCAAATAGCGGAACCTCAGGATAACGGGAATAACGCCACTGGCGCTCGGATGATTTCACCAGAACGGCGTTTTCCTGCTCTTCAAAATGGAATACGCTGTCGTCAAAAGACTGCGGATCTCCCTCAATTAAATAGAGATCTTCCGGGCAATCTTCCAATGTTTCCAGATGTTGACGAACCAGTGAGAGATCAGGCACGACAATGCCGTGCCGCGCAGGGCCATAGAGTGCGGAGAAATAAGGTGCGTCATCAATGGTAATGTCATCATAAATTTCAGACAATAAAACACCACCAAAACGCTCTGCCAATGCAAGCAATCGGCTATCTTCGGCACCACTTGGTTGGTTCAGACACTCAATCTGTTTTTCCAGTTCGCGTTTCTGTGCAGCAATATCATCACGCTCAACCGTAATTTCGCGTTCTTGTTCGAGCAATTGCTGCATATATTCAGTCACATCGTGACTATTTTCGAATGTTTCATTGCATTGTTCACTCAGCTGCTCCAGGGCTTCCTGGGCAGCCAACCATACAGGTGCCCGTGCTGTCAGCGCTTGAATTTTTTGCTTGAGCTGTTCAAGCTCCTGACGTATTTGAATACGACGTTCACCGCTTTCATTGGCACCCAGGCTCAGTTCTTCCAATTGAGCTTCCAGCTCTCCCCGTAACGTCTCCAAGTCTTCTGGCTGATATTGCTGGTTATGGCGCTTACAGAATTCCTCCAGCAAACGCTCTGCATTTTGCTGACTGTTCAGGCGTTGTTCTAGCTCGGCCAACTGGATACGCAAAGGTTGGACGCGTTCAGTCAGATGACGCAGGGATGACCATTCACGCAATGCTTCACGAGCGGCTTGCCATGCTTCACTGCGGCTTACTTCACCAACAATATTTTTTACCAGTTGGTAAGCCTGTTCAAACTGGCTATGCGCCGCGTCAGCAACGCTCAATTTCTGTTCCAGTGCCAGTAACGTCTCTGTCGCTTGCTGCGCTTTAGCCTGATAGGTTTCCTGCCATTTGTCGGCATTTTCTATCGACAGATCGGGAAGCTGGCAAAGTTCACGGGTACGCTCTAACGCTTGCAGTGCTTGCTGATATTGAATAGCGCGAGTTTGCTGTACATCCAAAGCTTGTTGATAGTCAGCAAGCTGGCTTTTCAGTTCATCAACTTCTTGTTCTGTCGCTTCAAATGTGGCTTCATATTCCGCCTGAAGATCTCTCGCCTCTTCGACAACTTCACTCTGTTCTTCCAGTCGGTAAGTTAGTTCTTCAACATCAGATTGATAGCGATCAATTTTTTCCTGCTGGCGCATCGCCGTTTGAACCAGATTCAGGTGGTCACTGGCTGCCTGATAATCCATGTCTAAATCAGAAGATGCACCGCTTTGTTCTGCCAGTTCCCTCGCCATTTCAACATGACGGTATTGTTCAGCAACCAGTTGACGACGGCTGCCAAATAACTCACTGCGCAAAGCCAGAGCTTCATCCAGATGAACGCGGCGTTCGTTGGCATGGCGCATATAGTCAGCAGACACATAAGCCGTAGCTTCTGTGATAAGGTGCTTGAAAAGATCACGGTCAGATTGGGTGACACGGATAGCTTCCAGCGTAATGCGGTTTTCACGCAATGCGGCTTCCATATCCTGAAATGCTTTTCTGACGCCGCTGTTTTCCGGTAACAAGTAATCACGCAATGAACGGGTAATCGCACTGGAGATTCCGCCATATAATGATGCTTCTATCAGGCGATAAAACTTGCTGCGGTCACTCGCCGAACGCAAACGTTTTGGGATCACGCCCAAATCAAACATCAGGGCGTGGTAATCTGTAATCGAGTTAAATTGCTTGAACTGAACGCCTTCCATCTCATCAAGGCGTTCCTTTAATTCATTTAACGGCAGAACCCGCGCCTGACGTTCGTTGATATTGTCAGTCAATAACTGTGTTGGCTGAATCGACGCAGGAACGCCCTGGATCATAAATGGCTTAATATCAACTTTTCGATCACGTCCTGCCACTTGTTGTAAACGGACTCCGGTGATGATCCGTTGATGGCGAGAGTTAACAACATCCAGCGTGGAGTAGCAAACACCTGCCCGTAACTTACCGTGCAACCCTTTATCACGTGAACCCGAGGTGGCCCCCGCTTCTGTCGTATTGCGGAAATGGAGCAGTGTTAAATCAGGGATTAATGCGGTCACAAACGCCGCCATTGTGGTTGATTTACCTGCACCATTACCGCCGGATAAGGTCGTCACAAGCTCGTCAAGATCAAACGTTCTGGCAAAAAAACCGTTCCAGTTAATTAACGTCAGTGAGCGAAATTTACCACGTTCAATCATGACTGTTCACCCTCCGCACCTTCTGCTGAATGCCCTGATGCTTCTTCATGTTCATTATCTTCCTGCGATGCTTCCCTTTCTACTGGCATGGCTTCACCATCACGGATCATGCGTAATTGTGCCTCGCGTGGGTCATCACCGCTGCGTACATCTGCCCCGAAACGAAATACCGCTTCGGTAATCGTAAATTTATTGCTGTCGTTTTGCAGGAAATAAACCATACCCAGACGGCGTAAGCGGTTTAAGGCGATGCGCGCTTTTTCCTGCAATTTCTGTTTGTCCAGATCTGAGCCTGTCGAGCGTTGATTCATTAATTTCATTAGCTTATTTTCATCTGCCAATGACAGTAATTCTTCGTACAGCTCCTGAAAGGTAAATATTCCCTGATTAGACAGGCGCTCCGGGCTAAGGTAGAGGTAGCACAGGAGCTTACCTACCATCATATCTAATTCGGACAGCACAGATCGCGGGATCAGCGCCGTCGAACGGGGACGCAGATAGAAAAAACCTTCTGGTGCACGGATTAATTCGACGTTATAACGCGCATAAAACATTTCCAGCTCTTCCTGAAAATCCATCAAAAAAGCGTGGTTATCAAGATCATCCAGACTGATATGACGCCCTGCCCGCAGTTGGCTGTCTAATTCAGGGAAAAGTGGATTGGATAATGCCTGAGCCAGTTTCACTGGCATAAGTTGTTCAATATGTGTCGATGACATGTGCCTGTACCTTGGCTCCGTAATCATTAATCGCTAACCATTCCGCTGGCAAACCAGAGAAATCCGCTTCTGCAACGCCCAACCTGACGGCTTGATCCACCAAGATACGAGCCACATCAAAATGGCGTTTACGTGGATACTGGACAAGGTAGTCGCGCAGTACAGCCCCCAAATCCAGAGGAAGTTTTGCCTGTTGGTAAACTGCCAGCGCCTGCTCTACCATTTCAGCTAATTGTTCATTGATTTCACTAAACTCTTCATATTCCATTTCTGGCGGTAATTCTCCCATTACCTCTTCATTACGCAGAGTCAACTCTTCATCACGCATATCCAGAAAACGTTCTGCATTAGCAACAGTCAGAGTCCACGGGCTGTCAAAATAGTGTTGAATGGATTGACGAAGGCGCTGGGCAAAAATGCGGTTTTTATCCATATCAATAGCGGTTCGGATAAATTTGTGAACGTGGCGGTCATAACCTATCCACAGATCAATGGCTTGTTGCCCCCAACTGATAATGCGATCCAGTTTGCTTTGCAAGTCAAAAACCAGTTTATCCACCAACTCAGAACCACCGCTGTCCATATTCGCAGCCTGGATGCGTAATAGATTAGCCTGCAATTTATCACCCGCGGCTTCTAACGTATCCTGAAGTTCCCGCAGTGTGCCGGAGGTTTCAGACAGTAGTTGTTCACAATTAGCGATAGCGGCCTGCCAATCCTGATTGAGTAGTGCAGCGATATCGGTTTTTACGCTGTGTTGCTGTTCATCCATCAAGCGCTGAGACATATCGATGCTGTCAAAAATTTCAGCGACAGAATATTTAAGAGGGGCAAAAACATTGCGATGCCAATGTAATTCATCCCCCCCTTCTTCGGCTGCCTCTGCGGCTCGATGCAATTCGTTAGCAACGATAGATAACTGCATAGAAAGACGCAACGTGGAGAATTCACGCTGACGGATGTAATAATCACTGATACCAATTCCCAACGGTGTCAGGCGATAAATGGCATTGCCATCCGCCAATTCACTGGTAAAACGGTTAAGTAACTTCTGGCGAACCATATCGTTAATGGCATTATTCGCCCTGACAGATACGGCTTCCGAAGTCAGCTCAAAACCCTTGCACACTTCACGAAAGGCATCCACCAGCTCCCCTTCACTCATTTCACCATCAAGCCGTTCACTGTTTAATACGGCAATAGCCAGCAAAAAAGCCAGGCGTTCCGGGGGTAACGAAATTGAAAAATCATTTTTTCTGGCCCAGGACACAAGTTCAGGAACCGTCTGGGAATATTCACTCATAATTCGCTCTTTAAGGCAGGCTTGCGTGCCATCACATGAATGTAACGCCCCAGGCTGATATAGGGCTCCTGTCTGCAATAACGCTGTTCAAGTTCAAGCAACGCTGGAAAATCTGTGTCTTGTAATTGACGATTTTGCAGGTAATCGTGAAAAACTCTCACGCCTGTTTTACCTGTTATTTCCATCTTAAGTTCAGTTAGCCATTGATATACCTGTTCCGGTATTAATGGATGCTGTGGCGACAGAGAACGTTTCCGACGACGCTGGATATTAGGTGTCGCCAAATGAAAATTACCCAAGATAGCGTTACGCATGACCAGCCCATTAGCATTATAAAACATTAATGAAAGTGCACCAGCGGGCGTTATTATCTCTTCCAATGTCTCTATTGCCCCTTTTTGGTCGGTGATCCACTCCAATACAGCATGAAATAAAATCAGATCAACGGGCTGTTCAATATGCTGGTGAATTTCCTGTACCGGGCTTTGGATAAATTGTATCTGATCGAGAAGACCCCGCTCTTCGGCGTTATGTTCCGCTCTCTGAATCATCTTTTTTGATAGATCACAAAGTATGACCTGATGTCCCAATTCGGCTAATTGGCAGGCCATATTACCTTCACCGCCCCCCGCATCCAAAATGCGCAAAGGCCGTTGAGGCAAATGATTCAGCAATTCGTTAATATCCTGCCAGACAACGGCCTGCCTGATTTTACCTTTGGTTGTGCCGTAAATATTACGCGAAAATTTGTCTGCAATATCATCGAAATTGCGATCCCGCATGAAAAGCTGCCCCACTTATAATCTAAGTTTAATTTATCTATTGAGTAATTATGCTATCTACTGCTATTTTAACTACTGTTATTTTGGCACAGTAATCATTTAATTAACTACTTTTAGCCTTAAATTTGCCATTGCGCGATTATCATTTAACCAATCCAAGGCCAATCAATGTTATTTCTGCTAAAAAAATATATCGGTTCGCTATTAATGCCTTTACCGCTGATTATTATCGTTTCTTTTGCCGCGCTGTTATTACTCTGGTTTACCCGCTGGCAAAAAACAGGAAAAACCGTTTTATCACTCAGTTGGCTGGCATTACTTTTATTTAGTTTACAGCCTATCGCAGATAAATTCTTACTCCCTGTCGAGGGAAAATATGTTCAGCGCTATGAACCAGACACAACATCTATCACTCCCGTAAAATATATTGTGGTTCTTGGGGGCGGATTTACTTATAACCCCCAATGGGCTCCCAGCGCCAACCTTATCAATAACAGCTTGCCCAGAGTGACTGAGGGGATTCGTTTATATCATCTCAATCCTGGCGCTAAAATGATTTTTACTGGCGGTAAAGGTGTTAATACCATTAGCAGTGCCGAAGTTGCTGCTATGGTAGCACAATCTCTGGGAATTCCTGTAGAAGACACGATAGCACTAAAAAAACCCTTGGATACAGAAGAAGAGGCTGCTGAAGTTGAAAAAATCGTCGGGCAACAACCTTTCATTCTCGTCACTTCTGCCAATCATATGGAACGATCTCTCACGTTTTTTGCACAACGAGGTCTGCATCCAATGGCGGGTCCTGCCAATCAATTGGCTGTCACAACGCCTTTATATTCGTGGGAAAAATATCTTCCTTCTTCCTACTATTTATCACACACTGAGCGTGCCTGGTATGAGACATTAGGGCGCATCTGGCAGACTATTAAACCGGCAAGTCAGGATATGCGTATTGAAAAATCAGAAGGCTCTCAGCAAAAAGGTGATGAGAAATAACATCAGAATTAGAAGCGAAGCGTGACGAAACGGGCAAGAAAAAAGAGAATGCGGTATAAACGTTAGGCATTCTCTTTTAAATCTCACCCGATTTCAGACAAGAAAAGGTCAGAGCGTGGCAAAAACTTTTCTGACGGTTTCCAGATCTTCCGGTGTATCAACACCCGCACCGGGCGCTTGCAGTGCTTTTGCCACATGGATCTTTTCACCGTACCAAAGCACTCTTAACTGTTCGAGCATTTCGATACTTTCCAATGGACTTGGTGCCCACTGAATATAGCGTCTAATAAACCCAGCCCGATACGCATAAATCCCAATATGGCGTAGGAAATACTCTCCAATCGTTTCTGTTGATTGCATAAAACGATCCCGTTCCCACGGGATAGTAGCGCGGGAAAAGTAGAGAGCATAACCTTGTGAATCCATCACAACTTTAACAGCATTAGGATTAAATGCCTCTTCGGCATCCTGGATCGGTACAGCAAGCGTTGCCATTCCTGCATCACTGCCAGCTAAATTATCAGCCACCTGCCTGATGATCTGTTCTGGAATAAGGGGTTCATCGCCCTGAACATTCACAATAATTTCATCATCAGCAAATTGGTATTTATCGATAACCTCAGCCAGACGCTCCGTACCTGAATGGTGATTTTCGCGTGTCATACAAGCCTCACCGCCTGCGGCGACCACTGCATCAAACACGTCTTGATTATCTGTCGCCACAATAACCCGATCAGCACCAGAACGGATAGCCCGTTCCATCACACGCACTACCATTGGCTTACCATGAATATCAGCCAATGGTTTTCCAGGTAAACGGGTTGAGGAAAAACGTGCTGGAATGATAACGGTAAACATAGATTATTGGTTTTCCTCTGTCGGCAAGACACGTGCTTCATTCTCCAGCAACACAGGGATACCATCACGGAAAGGAAAAGCGAGACAATCAAACTTACAAATCAGTTCAAAGTTTTCTTTATCATAACTAAGTTTGCCATGACATAGTGGACAAGCAATGATTTCGAGTAAACGGTGATCCATATATCCCCCAAGTAACGGGCCTCAAATTTAATGTGGGTCAGAATACCACAAGCAATGTATCACCGTTAACTTTGTTGCTTTGTTTAATTTCCCTGATTTTCTTTAGTATGATGAGAATAGCCCAACATCATTAACGAATATTTAATTCTGGCAATAAAGCACAGATATCGTTCAATACCTTTTGCCCTTTTTCTTCTGGCAATTCAGCGTGTACAGGTAAATACCACCAGTTAGGTTGCGCAAATTGAAAACATTTAACCGCATCTTTTTCTGTCATCAATAAATTTTGATCACTCGTTGCCAGAGCCAATAATTGAGATTTTTCGTACGTCTGATGATCAGCAAAAGCGTGTGTTTTCTGTAATCTCGCCCCTAATTGCTGCAATGTTGCAAAAAAACGTGGGGGATGTCCGATCCCTGCCATCGCAATACCATTGGGAAGATCTGTCACTTTTCGCGTTTCACCAGTCAGTAAGTTAACCACCAAATCCCCCTTTAAGGTCATTGGTCTTTCACCCGCTTCCGGTGTCCCACCATTAACAATGATGGCATTGACACTATTTAAGCGCCCTGCCAATTCTCGCATAGGGCCAGCTGGCAACCAACAGCCATTACCAAAACGACGAACCCCATCAATCACCACAATCTCATAATCACGCTGCAAAGCATAATGTTGCAGTCCATCATCGGTAATGACGATATCAACCGGAGCATATGCCAGTAATGTCTGAATGGCTTCGGCTCGCTTTGGTGCTACCGCAACAGGCGCACCGGTACGACGGCGAATTAAAACCGGTTCATCTCCTGCTTGTGCCGTTGTCACTTCATCGGTAACCAGTAACGGATAATGTTCCGACTTCCCACCATAACCACGCGAAACAACACCAACCCGATAGCCTCTTTGCTGCAACTGTTCAACCAGCCAAATCACAACCGGGGTTTTGCCATTTCCCCCTGCTGTCAAGTTACCGACAACAACAACAGGCACCGGTGCCTTCCAGGAGCGACGCCATCCTCGCTTATAACTTAAACGACGCAAGCCACTTATCAGCCCATAAAGGGCTGATAATGGTAATAATACGATGTAAAGCCATGATCGGCCTGACCATATGCGTTCAATCATTGGCCAAATTGCATCCTGTGTAATTGTGCATATGCCCCATCATGTTGCACCAGAGTCGCATGGTCGCCCCTTTCTATGATATTCCCATCTTCAATGACGATAATTTCATCGGCATTTTCAATAGTAGAAAGACGGTGAGCAATGACCAATGAAGTTCTGTTTTTCTGCAATTCATCTAATGCAGCCTGAATTGCACGTTCAGATTCCGTATCTAATGCAGAGGTTGCTTCATCCAAAATTAAGATCGGAGAATCACGCAATAAAGCACGGGCAATCGCAATACGCTGACGCTGTCCTCCAGAAAGCAAAACGCCATTTTCACCAATCATAGTATCAAGGCCATTATCCATCTTTTTGATAAAGTCCATTGCATAAGCCATTTCTGCCGCCCGTTCTATCTCTTCACGGCTAAAGCATCCTTCACTGGCGTAAGCAATGTTATTGGCAACCGTATCATTGAATAAATGGACATTTTGCGATACCAGCGCGATTTGGTTACGCAGTGAAGCCAGGGTATATTCACGCAGGTCATGACCGTCTAATACTATCTCACCTTCATTTATGTCATAAAAGCGCGTCAGGAGATTGGCAATTGTCGATTTACCTGATCCTGAGCGCCCAACTAATGCAATCGTCTTTCCTGCCGGGATCGCCATTGAAATATTTTTCAACGCAGGATGATCCTTGGTGGGATAACAGAAGGTGACATTACGGAATTCAATGTTGCCTTTTGCCTTTTTAATTTCCAATTTACCTTCGTCTTTTTCCTGCTCCATATCCAGGATAGTAAATAAGGTCTGGCATGCCGCCATACCACGTTGGAATTGGGCATTAACGTTAGTTAAGGACTTTAATGGACGCATCAGGGCAATCATCGATGAGAATACAACGGTGATTTTCCCCGCAGTTAAGGCACCCATAATTTCAGGGAAACTGGCCGCATACAGGATAAATGCCAGTGCAAAAGAAGCAATAATCTGGATAATCGGATCTGAAATGGAATCAGCAGAAACCATCTTCATACCCTGCTGGCGCATATGATTACTGACTTTGTCAAAGCGTTTAGTTTCAACTTTTTGACCACCAAAAATTAAAACTTCTTTATGCCCTTTCAGCATCTGTTCCGCACTGGTTGTTACCATTCCCATGCTGCTTTGCATATTTTTACTGATATTACGAAAACGCACGGAAACAAGACGAATAACTCCCGCAACTATCGGCGCAATAACAATCAAAATAAGGGAGAGTTCCCAACTGTAATAGAACATCAGTATAAACAGGCCAATAATTGATGCTCCTTCCCTGACAACCGTCACTAAAGCACCGGAGGAAGAAGAGGCAACCTGTTCTGAATCGTATGTAATACGGGAAAGCAAAGTTCCCGTGGATTGCTGGTCAAAGAAGGAAACAGGCATTCCCATCATATGATTGAACAGGCGGCGACGCATCTGCATGACCACTTTGCCTGATACCCAAGAGAGACAATAACTCGATACAAAACCGGATATGCCACGCAACAACATCAATCCGATAACAACCAGTGGCATCCACTTCAATACGCTAATGTCTGCCTTGCCAAAACCCTCATCAAGCAAGGGCTTCAATAAGGAAAGCATCAATGTATCACCGGCAGCATTAATAACTAACGCAACCGCCGAAACTATCAGACCGATTTTAAAAGGAGTGACAATCGGCCACAATCGGCGAAAGGTCTGCCAGGTAGAAAGGTCTTTATCATTCATTATTGAGTTACCAAAACCAAAAGAAATAGCGAATCATTCTACTCATGATCGCCACGAATACCAAACCACTGATGATACCATCGTGACACTATTTGTTGTCGATAACCTTCTAATTTAATGTCATCACGATAAAAATAGCCGGTTATCTGACCAGAAACGGCTGTGCTATGCCATTCAACTCCGGCATTTTTATAGCGTTGTTTCACTTTCACTGAAGGTAGCCTCCACGGGCTATAGCGTGCAACTGAAGCCAAAGCATATTGAGGCATAACTCTGCGTATAAATACCGAAGTAGAAGAGGTGTTACTCCCATGATGAGGTACTTGTAGTACTGTTGCATGTAGATGATTCTTCTCAAGCTCCAATAAGCGGTATTCGCCCTGCTTTTCTAAATCTCCTGTTAATAACAGACTGTATTTACCATCATCAATACGGATCACGCAAGATTGATTATTGCCAACAATAGCTGACTTTTCTGGTGGCCAGAGAACGGCAAAATTTAACCCCTGCCATGTCCACCGTTCACCACGGATACAAGGCAAATGAGTCTGATTCAAGGAAGGGCTTCTAATTTGGATATCAGGATATTTTTCAAGTAGATATTCCATTCCTCCCGTATGATCCAAATGATCATGACTCAGGATTATCTGCCCTGGTGTTAAACGATGCCAACGTAAATAAGGTTCAATAACTTTTTCTGCCATGCTGCCCGTTTCCCAACGATTTCCTGTATCAAATACAATCGCTTCTCCTCCCTTGTCAATGACCACCGCTAATCCATGCCCCACATCCAGCATGGAAAAACGCCATTGATAATCATTGGAACGTTTGGAGTAACACACAATAATACCAATGCAAACACCCAACAACCATTTATAAGATCGCCACCAACCTAAGCGCCAAATCACAACAAAAAACCAGCCTACTAACGTAGTGACTATCGGATAGTGCCCTGTTTCAAACCATGAATATGTCAAAATAGGTAAGGGGGCCAAAGCAAATAAAATGCTGTAATCAACAAGCTGCCATAAAAACGGTTGGATAACCGGAAGAAAGAGACAAACCATCCCCAATATCACCAACGGAACAGATAAAAAAGAGATAATCGGAACAGCCCACAGGTTAGCCACCAATGATGCAATATTAACGCTCTGAAATAACAGAAGCTGCAACGGCAACAACATTAGCAACATGCCCAGCTGCATATGCAATACGCGCAGCCATGACCACTGCCAACCATGACGTATTTTTTCTGGCAAAGGCATCCAATAAAACCAAAATAACAGTGCCATCACCGCAGTAAATGAGAGCCAGAAACTGTCAGAAAGTATTGCCAAAGGATCAAAAAATAAAATAAGGGCGGCACTCCATAAAGCCCATTGCCATGAAAAACAATGCCTGCTTTTGCACCGTAAATAAATCCATAAAGTTAGCCCCAATATTGCCCGAATGGCTGGAATTCCCCAACCAGACAACCATCCATACAGCATTGCGGTTAACCAGCCCATGATCAATGGAAAGCGAAACCCAATCCATTTTGCCGGAAAGAAAAATTGCGTCATTCTTGCCAAACCCCAGCCAAATAAGCTGGCCATTGCAATATGCAGCCCTGAAATTGCCATCAAATGAGCAATACCTGTCTGCTGTAATAGCAAGCGAGTGGATTTATCCAACCACGTCCTTTCACCAAATGAGAGTGCTAATGCAATACCTGCTTGTTTTAATGGCTGAATTTCTGGTAACAACTTATTCATGAAACTTTGTCGAAGATTACAATTTTTATCGAGTGGTTTTGCCTCAATAATTTTTCCATTCAATGGCTGACGAATAGAAAGTGAATATCGTTGGCTATCAAAACTACCGTGGCTTAGTTGAGCATGAACAGGCCTGAGTTTCATTGTCATCTGCCACTTCTGACCGGCGCATAGCAACTCTTGAGAGTTCCATGATACTGATGCATATAAGGCAGGAATAATATATTTCCCATCACTCTTAATCAGCCTGATACGATAACGCGTCTTTTTATTATCTTCTTTCGTATTATTTTCCAACAATACACTATCAATCATAACAATTGCAGTACGGGACGTTTCGCTGAAATAAGTGATTTGTGCCAATATATGATGACCATGCCAACATCCGAAGATAAACGCCCATAATCCTAATGATATTAGTCGTATAATTTTATAAGGAAAAAATAATAAGCAACATGCAATGGTAACCAGATATTGGATGACTTTTTGTTGAGGAAGCTCTGCAAGGAATAATAAGGGAAAAATTCCCAATATAATGGCTAACGCAGCCAAATTTAGACTGATAAGTGGCGTCGGTTTTCGCCAAATGGCAAATAAATAGGTAAAAAGAGAAAATATTATCGGCTGCATCCATTATGCCTCTGTGCTGACATTCTATTCACGCAAGAGAGATTATGACATAGTAAATCTTACTGCCAGTTCGAGAAATGTTTCTGTGGAATCGCTTCGCAAATTAACGTTTAAACAGAAGAAACGATGCCAAAAAAATACGTCTATTCTCACAAAAACCAGAGAAAAAAAATTTGGATATACAAAAAACGGCACCCTAAGGTGCCGTTAGTTTAATTAAGTAATAACTGATATCTTAGCTATCGCTATAGATATTCACGCGGTCACGTAACTCTTTACCGGGTTTAAAGTGGGGGACATATTTGCCATCCAATTCCACTTTTTCACCTGTTTTGGGGTTACGCCCCACACGCGGAGCCCGGTAGTGAAGAGAAAAGCTGCCGAATCCGCGAACTTCAATACGTTCACCTGCGGCTAGTGTTTCTGCCATATGATCAAGCATTTCTTTCACTGCATCTTCAACGGCTTTGGCCGGCATGTGAGATTGCTGCTCTGCAAGTCTTTCGATTAATTCAGACTTGGTCATGGTACCTCCCTAAACTACCGTATTCGGGTAATATTCTCATTATAGAGAATATTACCCGTCGTTATTGACTTAGATTATTCGCCTTTAGCTGCTTTGAAAGCTTCAGCCATTGCGTTGTTAGCAAAGTTTGTGTCTTCTTGTTTGTTCACAGAAGCGATAGCGTCTTTTTCATCAGCTTCGTCTTTTGCACGAACAGACAGGTTGATTATGCGGTTTTTGCGATCAACGCCAACATATTTAGCTTCAACTTCATCGCCAACGTTCAGAACTTGAGTTGCATCTTCAATGCGGTCACGAGAAGCTTCTGATGCACGCAGGTAACCTTCAACGCCGTCAGCTAATTCAACTGTAGCACCTTTTGCGTCAACTGCAGTGACTTTACCAGTAACAATTGTACCTTTCTTGTTTACAGACAGGTAATTGTTGAATGGATCTTCTGCCAGTTGTTTGACACCCAGAGAGATACGCTCACGCTCTGCATCTACTTGCAGAACTACAGCAGCGATTTCGTCGCCTTTCTTGTATTCACGAACTGCTTCTTCACCTGCAACGTTCCAGGAGATGTCGGACAGGTGAACCAGACCGTCGATGCCGCCTTCCAGACCAATGAAGATACCAAAGTCAGTAATAGACTTGATCTTACCTTCAACGCGATCGTTCTTGTTGTGCGTTTCAGCAAATTGTTGCCAAGGGTTAGATTTGCACTGTTTCAGGCCCAGAGAGATACGGCGACGTTCTTCGTCAATATCCAGAACCATAACTTCCACAACGTCACCCACGTTAACAACTTTGGATGGGTGGATGTTTTTGTTGGTCCAATCCATTTCTGAAACGTGTACCAGACCTTCAACGCCTTCTTCGATTTCAACGAAGCAGCCATAATCAGTCAGGTTAGTTACGCGACCAGTCAGTTTAGTACTTTCTGGATAACGTTTAGCGATTGCTACCCATGGATCTTCACCCAATTGTTTCAGACCCAGAGATACGCGAGTACGCTCACGGTCGAATTTCAGTACTTTAACTGTGATTTCATCGCCCACATTGACAATTTCGCTTGGATGTTTAACACGTTTCCAAGCCATATCAGTAATGTGCAGCAGGCCATCAACGCCGCCCAGATCAACGAATGCACCGTAGTCAGTCAGGTTCTTAACGATACCTTTAACTTCCATGCCTTCTTGCAGGTTTTCCAGCAGCTGATCGCGTTCTGCGCTGTTTTCAGATTCGATAACTGCACGACGAGAAACAACTACGTTGTTGCGTTTCTGATCCAGCTTGATGACTTTGAACTCAAGCTCTTTGCCTTCAAGGTGAGCAGTGTCACGAACTGGGCGAACGTCAACCAGTGAACCTGGCAGGAACGCACGGATACCGTTCAGTTCTACAGTGAAGCCACCTTTTACTTTGCCATTGATAATACCAGTGACAGTTTCAGCTTCTTCGTATGCTTTTTCCAGCATCAGCCATGCTTCGTGACGTTTCGCTTTCTCACGAGACAAGACAGTTTCACCGAAACCATCTTCCACCGCATCCAAAGCTACGTCGATTTCATCGCCAACTTGGATTTCCAGCTCACCTTGAGCATTTTTGAATTGTTCTACAGGAATTGCAGATTCTGATTTCAGGCCTGCGTCAACCAATACAACGTCTTTATCGATAGCAACCACGACACCACGGACGATGGCACCTGGACGAGTTTCGATAGTCTGTAGGGATTCTTCAAAGAGTTGAGCAAAAGATTCTGTCATGTTTATGATCTTCAAGATTCTTAATTAACGTCCATCTAGCGTCCCGCCGAATGGGGTTGTTTTACATACCTCGCAACTTTTTCTTTTTCCCTGTTACAAGGTGTTTTAGTGTACCAGAATATTTCACTACCAATACACCAGA
Organism: Xenorhabdus griffiniae; assembly: GCF_001028135.1. Taxonomy (GTDB): domain Bacteria; phylum Pseudomonadota; class Gammaproteobacteria; order Enterobacterales; family Enterobacteriaceae; genus Xenorhabdus; species Xenorhabdus bakwenae. Next base: position 145,842 of record NZ_LDNM01000015.1, on the reverse strand, counting down.
ATTCTATATACATCTTCTTGATACACTACTGCAATAGTGTACTTGAAAAATTAACAATTATGCGGATATTTCCAGCGCGTTTCTCGCATAAGCCAGTGCATTATCAATCACTTCTTCGATAGACATGCTGGTCGAGTCCAGGATTAATGCATCTTGTGCAGGCACTAAGGGTGCGACTGCCCGATTGCGATCACGATAATCCCGCTCTTGTATCTCGGACAAAAGATTTTCAAAGTTAACACTAAAACCTTTCTCCTGCAACTGTAACATACGTCTGCGGGCGCGTTTTTCTGCACTTGCATCAAGAAATATTTTCACCGGCGCATCAGGAAATACGACCGTTCCCATATCACGACCATCAGCTATCAGCCCAGGTGCAATGCGGAAGGCTCTCTGCCGACGTAAGAGTGCTTCACGGACACGTGGGAATGTTGCCGCCTGTGAAGCCGTATTTCCAACGGTTTCGGTACGGATTTCATTGCTGACATCTTCGCCTTCCAGAATGACCCGGAGTTTGCCATTTGCAGGTACAAAACGAACATCCAGGTTTGCAGCCAGAGGAACCATTGCGTCTTCAGACTGAATATCCACCTGATGATGGATGGCAGCCAGGGCCAATACACGATAAATGGCACCTGAATCAAGCAACTGCCAATTTAACGTTTCAGCCAATGCCTGACATAGTGTTCCCTTGCCAGCACCACTTGGCCCATCAACGGTTATTACTGGGGCTATCGCCGCCATCATTATCCTCCTTTTCGCATAACATTCGGATAACAGACAGATCATTTACCGAATGCAAAAAATTGCTCAATTAGCAAGCAATAAAACCTGTCCTATTATACGCGCTCAATAGATGAGAGAAACAGGGAAAGCCCGTTTATTTCTATCCCTACCGATTTTTGCTTCTCCATTTATTTTGCGTACTGGCTGAGTTTTTCAAGCTGATTGAAATAGTCTGGGAATGTCTTTGCTGTACAGCCTGGATCAAGGATAGTGACTGGCGTATCCGATAGAGCTACCAACGAAAAACACATCGCAATGCGATGATCATTATAGGTCTCAATTTCAGCATGATTAAATTTTTCTGGCGGAGAAATTCGAATATAATCATGTCCCTCTTCCACTTCGGCACCTATTTTTTTTAATTCAGTTGCCATTGCATTTAGCCGATCGGTTTCTTTTACCCGCCAATTGTAGATATTGCGGATAACAGTTTCTCCCTGTGCAAACAACGCGGTTGTCGCAATCGTCATTGCCGCATCAGGAATAGCATTCATATCCATATCAATGCCTGCCAATGTACCGCGTTCGCATTCGACAAAATCGTCCCCCCAACGAATCGTTGCCCCCATCTGTTCCAACACATTGGCAAATTTGGTATCCCCTTGCAGGCTATTTCTGCCAATGCCCGTGACACGAACGATCCCGCCTTTAATTGCCGCCGCAGCCAGAAAATAAGATGCCGATGAAGCATCGCCTTCTACCAGATACTGCCCCGGAGACAAATATTGCTGCCGGCCTTTAATGTGAAAAACCTGATATTGTTCATTGTCTACCGTTACACCAAAACTTTTCATCAGTGCCAATGTAATATCAATATAAGGTTTAGAAACCAAATCACCTTGTATGTGGATTTCCGTGTCGTTTTTTGCCAATGGCGCTGCCATCAACAAAGCGGTCAGAAACTGGCTGGAAACAGTGCCATCAACGGTCACTTTTCCACCTGAAAATCCCCCTTTGATATGTAAAGGCGGGTAATTTTCCTGTTCAAGATAATCAATTTCTGCCCCTCCTTGACGCAATGCATCGACCAAGTGACCAATTGGACGTTCTTTCATACGCGGTTCACCGGTCAATACCACGCTTATGCCACTGTCTCCCAAACTGCTGTCCCCTAAACATAGAACCGCAGCCAATGGGCGCATTGCTGTACCCGCATTGCCCAGAAACAGTTCAATATCATTTTTGCCCGTCATGCACCCGCCAATGCCATCGACTTCACAGATAGTACGATCGGCGGAAAGACGATAGGAAATACCCAATACAGCCAGAGCCTTGAGCATGTAACGGATATCATCGCTGTCCAACAAATTGGTCAATCGGGTTGTTCCCTTAGCAAGAGCAGCGAGTAACAAAGCGCGGTTAGAAACGCTTTTAGAGCCAGGCAAGTTAATCGTTCCATTAATATAGGAAACAGGTTGTAACGTCAGGGATTGCATAATAGAGAGGAATCTCCAGAGATGATTTTAGTTTTTAGGATAGATCGAGGATTTTGAGATCGGGAGGTTTTATCCCTCCCGACGATAAAAAATTATGCATTGCGGCGTTCAAAATTAGCCATAAATTCAACCAATGCGTTCACACCCTCATAAGGCATAGCGTTATAAATCGAAGCACGGGCGCCACCCGCAACTTTGTGCCCTTTCAATGCATGTAACCCGTGTGCATAGGCTTCCTCCAGAAACTGACCATCTAACACTGGGTTAGCCAGTTGGAAGGGGACATTCATGATAGAACGGTTTTGAGGAGCAACACGGTTGATATACAACTTGCTGTTATCAACGGCATGATAGAGGTGTTTCGCTTTAGCATGATTGCGTTTACTGATTTCTTGTAGCCCTCCCTGCTCTTTCAACCACTTGAATACCCTACCAGACAGATACCATGCAAATGTCGGCGGCGTGTTATACATAGAGTCGTATTGAACCTGCACAGTATAATCCAGAATGGATGGCGTATGCGGGTGTGCTTTACCCAGGAGATCTTCACGAATAATAACGACGGTAATCCCTGCTGGCCCAATATTTTTTTGTGCCCCGGCATAAACAACACCATAACGGCTAACATCAATAGGGGCAGAAAGGATGGTTGAAGAATAATCGGCTATGACAATTTTATCGTCACCAAAATCAGGCTCTTCAAAAATAGCAATACCTTCAATCGTTTCATTAGGACAATAATGAATATAGGCAGCGTCACTGCTTAAGGCCCATTCACTCATTGGCTTCACACTTTTGACGCCGTCCGTTTCTGTTCTGATATCAATGATGTTTGGCGTGCAATATTTTTCTGCTTCTTGCGCTGCACATTCAGACCAGTAACCACTAACGATATAATCTGCTGTCGATTTATCACCCAGTAAATTCAGTGGTAATGCCGCAAATTGCCCACGAGCACCGCCGTGACAAAACAGCACCTTGTAATTCTCAGGTATTGCTAATAAATCTCGGAGATCTTTTTCTGCTTCTGCCGCAACAGCCACAAATTCTTTGCTGCGGTGACTAATTTCCATTACAGATGTTCCCAAGCCGTGCCAGTTGCAAAGTTCCTGTTCTGCACGTCGTAACACTTCTGCCGGCAACATAGCTGGGCCAGCGCTGAAATTATATACCTGACTCATTAACTTCACCCTATCAATGGATACAATAAAATCGGACGTATTGGTTTTATCATTCTCGCCCTGCCGCTGCAATAATTATTGAACATTTGTTACAAGAGACAGTATCACTTTCTGATAGACCCACTTATTATAAATAACGCAATGAATTATAAATAAAATAACAATCGCTCAGGAAAGACAATCTGGATAATATCAGCCTTATTTAATACCAAAGAATAAAAAGCCATTTATACCCATCCAACTTCAAGATGTGTGTTATATTTCCACGCGCAACGAGGAAATATAAAGCCTCGCGTCGTCTTGCGTATTACAACTTGAAGTTCATCGAGTATAAAAGATAATTTATCTAAAAAAATACGAATAAAAAAGAATATAAAAAGGCGCATTAAATGCGCCTTTTTATATCGTTAAATCAGGAATTAATACTGACTAAACATTTCCTGAATTTTTTCTACATCAGAAGTTTGCGTCAGAGCCAATTGCAGAAGAACGCGAGCTTTCTGTGGGTTCAAACGCTCTGAAGCCACAAAGCCATATTTGCTGTCGTTAACTTCAGCATTTTGGGTCGTGTAGCCGAAAGGAATACGGCTGGAACGAACAACAACAACACCCTCTTTAGCGGCTTTAGACAACGTGTCAAGAATAGATTTATAGATGTTACCGTTACCGACACCTGCGCTGATAATACCCTGATAGCCATTTTCAGCGAATGCTTTTGCTGGCAGATCAGAGGCGTTGGAGTAGTTATAAACAATACCTACTTTCGGCAACTTATCCAATTTGCTTACATCAAAAACGGCTTTATTTGCCTTTACTGAAGCCGCAGAATAATAGCGTACTTTGCCATTGTGAACGAAGCCCTGGGCGCCGGCATTCACAGCCTGAAACGCCTGAACTTCCGTTGTGCTCAGTTTACCGATATCACGGCCATGAATAACGGAATCATTCATCGCCAGCAGCACACCACGGTTTGCCGAATTTTTATCAGCAGCAACAACCACAGCGTTATACAGGTTCAACGGACCGTCAGCCCCCAGCGCGGTAGATGGACGCATTGCACCAACCATCACAATAGGCTTCTGGCATTGGGTGGTCAGATCGAGGAAATACGCCGTTTCTTCCATGGTATCAGTACCGTGGGTGATCACAAACCCGTCGGTTTTGTCACAATCTGCATTGATTTTCTTCGCCAGAGTCAACCATACCTGATCGTTCATGTCCTGAGAACCGATGCTGACAACCTGCTCGCCTTTCAAATCAGCAATATTTTTAATTGCCGGTACAGCATTCAGCAGAGCATCAATGCCTACTTTACCCGCTGTATAATTAGATTGCGTTGCGGATTCACCACCCCCAGCAATTGTGCCCCCTGTTGCCAAAACAGTAACGTTTGGCAAAGCGAATGCAGAACCGCTAACTAAAGCCAGAAAACTGGCTATTGCTGTTATTTTAGTCTTTTTCATTATTCAACCTCTTGTAAAAAAGCCATTTTATTATGTAAACCAAGAATAAATAAACTCTAATTAACAATAATTTTTGGGAATTGATAGAGCGGATAAAAAAAACGCCGTATGATATGCGCCTTTAACATAATTTGAAGTGAACCACGATGACGCAAACCTATATCCCAGGCAAAGACGCCGCGTTAGAGGACTCCATTAATCGCTTTCAGCACAAACTGAAGTCCCTCGGTTTTAATATTGAAGAAGCCTCATGGCTGAATCCTGTCCCGAATGTTTGGTCAGTACATATCCGCGATCGTGATTGCCCGCTGTGCTTTACCAATGGCAAGGGAGCCAGCAAAAAAGCGGCATTGGCCTCTGCTTTGGGTGAATATTTTGAGCGTCTATCGACAAACTATTTCTTTGCTGATTTTTATCTGGGTAATACCGTTGCCAATGGCGAGTTTGTTCATTACCCAGATGAAAAATGGTTCCCGTTGCCAGAAGATGACTCTCTGCCAAAAGGTATCTTAGACGAACGCCTGCATCGTTTTTACAACCCAGATAACGCGCTCTGTGCCAGCCAGTTAGTGGATCTGCAATCGGGCAATGAAGAGCGGGGGATCTGTGCCCTGCCATTTACCCGCCAGTCAGATAATCAAACGATTTATATTCCAATGAATATTATCGGAAATCTGTATGTTTCAAACGGTATGTCAGCCGGCAATACCATGAACGAAGCACGTGTACAGGGATTATCTGAAGTATTCGAGCGCTATGTGAAAAATCGCATTATCGCAGAATGCATCAGCCTGCCTGAAATTCCACAAGATATTATGAATCGCTACCCAAGCGTCGTTGAATCAGTCAATAAGTTGCAGGAAGAAGGTTTCCCACTCTATTGTTACGATGCCTCACTGGGTGGACAGTTCCCGGTCATTTGCGTCGTCCTGTTCAATCCTGATAATGGCACGTGTTTTGCCTCCTTTGGTGCCCATCCCGATTTTGGTGTTGCACTGGAGCGTACCGTCACAGAACTGTTGCAAGGCAGGAGTCTGAAAGATCTGGATGTCTTCACCCCTCCAAGCTTTGATAATGAGGAAGTGTCTGAACATACTAATCTGGAAACGCATTTTATTGATTCAAGCGGTGTAATTAGTTGGGATCTATTCAAGCAAGATGCTGACTATGCGTTTGTTGACTGGAATTTCAGCGGAGCAACAGAAGAAGAGTTCGACACCCTGATGGAGATCTTCAATAAACTGGATGCTGAAGTTTATATTGCTGATTATGAACACCTTGACGTTTATGCCTGCCGCATTCTGGTGCCTGGTATGTCAGATATTTATCCGGTGGAAGATCTGCACATTGCCAATAACACTATGGGGAGCCATCTGCGCGACACCATTCTGGCATTGCCGGAGAGTCAATGGCAGCCAGAAGAATATCTGGCTCTCCTCGAACAGTTAGATGATGAAGGCTTGGATGACTTTACCCGTGTCCGTGAGTTATTGGGCATTGCAGTGGGTAAAGATAACGGTTGGAGCAACCTGCGTATCGGCGAATTGAAATCTATGCTGGCATTGGCTGGTAAAGATTTGGAGCAAGCTTTGATTTGGGTTGAGTGGACACAGGATTTCAATGCTTCTGTTTTCACCACTGAACGAGCTAACTATTATCGCTGCCTGCAAACGTTGTTACTGTTAACCCAAGAAGAAGATCGCCAACCAGATCAATATTATCAGGCATTTGTAAAAATGTACGGTCAGGGTACTGTTGATACTGCCTCTGCTGCCATTGCCGGAGAAAACAGCTTCTATGGTCTGTGGACTATTGATTTAGAATTAAAAGCATTGCCTGCCCATCAGGCATTATTAGATGCTTATGAGAAGTTGCAAGAAGCCAAACGTGAATTTTGGGCTAATAAATAACCCATCGCATTAGCGCTCATACGCGATAAACTTCAAGTTGCAATCCGCAAGACGACGCGAGGCCTTATATTTCCCCGCTGCACGGGGAAATATAACACGCATCTTGAAGTTGGATGGGTATATGACCATAAAAAGTAAAATACAGGTTAAATACAATTTATTTTTAAATAACAAATAAATGACAATTTAACCTGTTATTTTACTTTTAATATCTAACAGGCCAAAACTGCTTATATAAAATATTTTTATAAATTTTAAAAAATATTTTACCTTAAAAATCATATTATTAATCTTATATCACCACATTTAGGCTGTCATATCTCATCAGACTTTCGGTCTAATATGATCCATATCAAATTCAGGTCAATCCCCGTTTGTTACTATCAACGCGTGCTATGATTAATTAAGGATAAAGAGAGTGTTAGGATGAAAACTGACAACCCTTTCAATTTATTTTCACCTGCTGTAATGGCACAAATCGCTGATGATATTGGTGTATATAAAGTCAATAAACATCCCGCAGTGACTTATTTATCGGCAATCATGGCAGGTGCATTTATTTCCATCGCTTTTGTTTTTTATATTACAGCAACAACAGGAACCTCTTCCATTCCCTATGGGGTAGCTAAATTAACGGGTGGGATCTGTTTTTCCCTTGGTTTGATGTTAGTAGTGATATGTGGCGTCGATCTCTTCACTTCCACTGTGTTGACGATCATTTCAAAAGCAACAGGACGTATTACCTGGTCTCAAATGTTCAAAAACTGGATTAACGTCTACATCGGTAATTTAATTGGCGCCCTGTTTTTCGTCGCTTTGGTCTGGTATTCCGGCCAATATACTGTCGCTAATGGTACTTGGGGGCTAAATGTATTACAAACAGCAGATCATAAAATGCACCACTCCTTTATTGAGGCAGTATGTCTGGGTATTTTAGCTAATCTGATGGTATGTCTTGCTGTCTGGATGAGCTATGCCGGACGCAGTCTGATCGATAAGTTATTCGCGTTGATCCTGCCAATCGGTATGTTTGTCGCCAGCGGTTTTGAGCACAGTATCGCTAACATGTTTTTAATTCCGTTCGGGATCATTATCAAAAACTTCGCACCCGATGAATTTTGGCTGAAAACAGGAACAAGTCCTGAACGATTTCCACAACTTAATGTTTCAAGCTTTATTACCGATAACCTGATCCCTGTCACAATAGGTAACATTATTGGTGGTGCGGTATTGGTTGGGTTGACCTATTGGTTGATTTATTTACGTGGCGGCAAAAATCATTAATTCGCCTCCAAGTCAGATTTCTTAAAAATTCCACTGTTAAAAGGTAGAAGTATCATGTCCGAGTTAAACGAAAAATTCTCAGTAGCATGGCAAGGCTTTAACGAGGGTAGCTGGCAGAATGAAGTCAACGTCCGTGATTTCATTCAGAAAAACTATACCCCGTATGAAGGTAATGAATCATTCCTTGCGGGTGCCACAGAAGCGACAAAAGCTTTGTGGGAAAAAGTCATGGAAGGTATCAAAATCGAAAACCTCACCCATGCGCCGCTAGACTTTGATACTGACATTGCGTCTACAATTACCTCTCATGATGCGGGCTATATTGAAAAAGATCTGGAGCAAATCGTTGGTCTGCAAACCGAAGCGCCCCTGAAACGTGCCATTATTCCATTTGGTGGCATTAAAATGGTTGAAAGTTCTTGTAAAGCCTACAACCGTGAACTGGACCCAACACTGAAACAAATTTTCACTGAGTATCGTAAGACTCATAATCAGGGGGTATTTGATGTCTACACCCCTGATATCCTGAAATGCCGTAAATCTGGTGTATTGACTGGCTTGCCTGATGCCTATGGCCGTGGGCGCATCATCGGTGATTACCGTCGCGTTGCGTTGTATGGTATCGACTTTCTGCGTGATGAGAAATTTGCCCAATTCACTTCCCTACAGGAAAAACTGGAAAATGGCGAGGATTTGGAAGCAACCATTCGTCTGCGCGAAGAACTGGTTGAACAACATCGCGCACTTGGCCAAATCAAAGAGATGGCAGCTAAATATGGCTATGATATTGCCAATCCCGCTACCAATGCCCAACAAGCCGTGCAATGGACTTATTTCGCCTATCTGGCAGCCGTTAAATCCCAAAACGGGGCTGCAATGTCCTTTGGTCGTGTTTCCACCTTCCTGGATATCTACATCGAACGTGATATCCAGGCAGGTAAGTTGACTGAACAACAAGCCCAAGAACTGATCGACCATTTAGTCATGAAACTGCGTATGGTACGTTTCCTGCGTACTCCAGAATATGATGAACTGTTCTCTGGTGACCCAATTTGGGCAACCGAATCACTGGCAGGTATGGGTTTGGATGGACGTACTCTGGTCACCAAAAACAGTTTCCGTTTCCTGCATACGCTATATACCATGGGACCATCCCCAGAGCCTAACATGACCATCCTGTGGTCTGAAAAACTGCCCACTGACTTTAAAAAGTTTGCAGCAAAAGTTTCAATCGATACTTCATCCCTGCAATACGAAAATGACGACCTGATGCGCCCTGATTTCAACAGCGATGATTACGCTATCGCGTGCTGTGTCAGCCCAATGGTGGTTGGTAAACAAATGCAGTTCTTTGGTGCCCGTGCAAACCTTGCAAAAACCATGCTATATGCCATCAACGGCGGTGTGGATGAAAAAATGAAAATGCAGGTTGGCCCGAAAGAAGAGCCAATGAAAGACGCTGTGCTGGATTATGACAAGGTTATGGCACGGATGGATCATTTCATGGACTGGCTGGCAAAACAGTATGTCACTGCCCTGAATATCATCCACTATATGCATGATAAATACAGCTATGAAGCTTCATTAATGGCACTGCACGATCGTGATGTATACCGTACCATGGCATGTGGTATCGCCGGTCTCTCTGTTGCTGCTGACTCATTATCTGCCATTAAATATGCGAAAGTTTCCCCAATCCGCGATGAAGATGGTCTGGCAATTGATTTCAACATTGAAGGTGAATACCCACAATTCGGTAACAACGATCAGCGTGTCGATGATATCGCGTGTGATCTGGTTAAACGTTTCATGAAGAAAATTCAGAAGCTGCAAACATATCGCAATGCTGTTCCAACCCAGTCTGTACTGACCATTACCTCAAACGTGGTTTATGGTAAGAAAACGGGGAATACCCCTGATGGACGTCGTGCTGGCGCACCATTTGGACCTGGTGCCAACCCAATGCACGGACGCGATCAAAAAGGGGCAGTTGCTTCATTGACTTCGGTCGCTAAACTGCCGTTTGCTTATGCCAAAGACGGTATTTCATACACTTTCTCTATCGTACCTAATGCACTGGGTAAAGATGATGAAGTCCGTAAAGCAAATCTAGCGGGTCTGATGGATGGTTATTTCCATCACGAAGCAGATATCGAAGGTGGACAGCATTTAAACATTAACGTAATGAACCGTGAAATGCTGTTGGATGCCATGGAAAATCCTGAGAAATACCCGCAATTGACGATTCGCGTCTCGGGTTACGCTGTGCGGTTTAATTCTTTGACGAAAGAACAGCAACGAGATGTTATTACCCGTACATTTACTCAAACCATGTAATTATTAAAAATGACAGACAATAAAGGCACCCTAATACCTGGGGGCCTTTATTAGCTTGCTAGTTTTGGAGAAGTCCTTTTATGTCCGTACTTGGTCGTATCCACTCTTTTGAATCTTGCGGAACCGTAGATGGTCCCGGTATCCGCTTTATCGCGTTTTTCCAGGGTTGCCTGATGCGCTGCCTCTATTGCCATAACCGCGATACCTGGGATACCCATGGCGGAAAAACGGTAACAGTTGAAGAATTAATAAAAGAAGCTACGACCTATCGCCATTTTATGAATGCTTCGGGGGGTGGAGTTACCGCTTCCGGTGGTGAAGCCATTCTTCAGGCCGAATTTGTTCGTGACTGGTTCAGGGCTTGCCATGAAGAAGGCATTCACACTTGCCTGGATACCAATGGCTTTGTTCGCCGTTACGATCCGGTGATTGATGAACTACTGGATGCTACCGATCTGGTTATGCTGGATTTAAAACAACTTAATGATGATATTCACCAAAAATTAATTGGCGTGTCCAATCATCGAACCCTCGAATTTGCACGTTATCTGGCAAAACGCAATCAGAAAACCTGGGTCCGTTATGTGGTTGTTCCTGGTTGGTCTGATGATGATCAATCCGTTCATTTACTGGGTGAGTTTACCAAGGACATGAAAAATATTGAAAAAATAGAGTTATTACCTTACCACGAACTGGGTAAACATAAATGGATTGCTATGGGAGAAGACTATAAACTGGAAGGTGTCAAACCTCCTCCAAAAGAAACAATGGAGCGGGTAAAAGAAATTTTAAGAAGTTATGGGCACCACGTGATTTATTAGATTCATTTCCACTTACATTGTTTGTTCCCTCTATGAACGTTGCAAACTTTGATCATATCAGGCTGGATACACCTGATATGATCAAAGTAAACCTTAAATCAGAACAACTTACTCACAATGTGTAAAATATTTTATTCTAAAAACACACAATATCTGATAGAAAAAATAAAATCATTTACTTTATGTAAAGATAAATTAGGAAATTAAGCCAAAATCACATCAGAATAATTAATAAAATAAGTCGCGCGTATTCATTATTACCGATATAAACACCTCTTTACCCACCGATAAGGATTAAAATTAATACTTGTTGATTAATAATTTTTATATGATAATCCTCCCCGTTTTCTATAACGATTTGTGTTAATGAAATAGAGAAAAATCAATTCAGTCATTGCCAGCCAATAAAATAAATCGGAAAAATATGGATACTCAAGATATGAATCTCAATTCAGGAGAGAACAACATCTCCCTGAGCAAGGAAAAAGATACATTCATTCCAGGCGGTCGTGCCGTAGGAGCCGGAGCTGCTACAGAATGGATTGGTAATGCATGGGAAATGTTTAAAGCAAAGCCATTGAAATGGATATTGTTATATTTAATCTATTTCGTCATCATAGCAATTTTACAATTCATACCTATCGTTAGTCTTGTCACAGTTCTGTTTGGTTCAGTCTTTATTGCTGGATTTATCGCCGCCAGTGAAAAACAACGAACAACCGGTGATTTTGACATAGAATTACTTTTCCATGGGTTTAAGAATAAATTTGGCTCATTAGTGGCTGTTGGCGGGCTTGTCATTGGCATATATATACTGGGTGTCATTGCGGCTTTTGTGCTTGGAGGAACCAGCCTAATTCAAGTATTCTTGGCAGGACCGGAATCAGACCCAATGCTAATAATGGGTGGTCTTTCTACTTTAACGCTGGCACTGCTGGTTGTGTTGTTCTTTAGCATCATTGCCCTTGCATTTAGCTGGTTTGCTCCTGCTCTGATTATCATTAATGATTTAAAATTTGGCGAAGCAGTATCAATGAGCTTGAGTGCAGTAAAGAAAAATCTATTCGGTGGTTTTCTGTTCTTCTTACTGATGGGCATTCTGATGTTTATTTCTGCAATTCCACTTGGTTTAGGTTTGCTTGTTACTTTACCTATGTTTATGGCGACCTATTATACCACTTATCGCAGCATTTTTTATGCGCCAAAAACCCAAGAGACAAAATCTCACTTAATCAATTAAATATTTTCCAATAGATATTGATATGTAAAAAGCGCTATTTTTAGCGCTTTTTTATTACTATTCAATGACACTTTTTGTCCCAAACTTGGTATGCCGGTGCTGATGGGGATTATCTATGGTGTTATTAATTTAAGTCTTTTCATTCCTGATTTTGGCTTTCTCCTGTTTAATTTATTGGATCCGTTATTCTCTGCTGGAATTATTACCATTTGTGAAACGCAAAGAATGACTGGTAAATTTAAGTTCGGGAGGTTATTCATTGCCTTCACGATAAATGTAGTGCTTTATTGGCAATCGGTATCATTGTTTGTGGAATAAAAATATTAGGAATACCTTATTTCTGTTCTGATAATTTTTACGCTCCCTCTGTTCTTAAGAATCCTATTCACAGTTCCATTGAGCCTGGCAACATCTTATATCTCCTGTCGCAGTGTTTTTTATAAAAAAGAAACTCAGAAAGATGATGTCACTGTGACAAGTTAACTTATGATAGTACTCGTAAAAAAAGCGCCACATTCGGCGCTCTTTCTATTAAGAATCAATGGAATTAGCCAATATATTCCAATCCATTCATATAAGGACGCAATACTTCTGGGATTTCAATGCGGCCATCTGCTTGCTGATAGTTTTCCATCACAGCAACCAGAGTACGTCCTACCGCAAGACCAGAACCATTCAATGTATGTACCAACTGAGTTTTCTTGTCATCTTTACCACGGAAACGCGCTTGCATACGGCGAGCCTGAAAATCCCACATGTTAGAACAAGAGGAAATTTCACGGTAAGTATTTTGCGCCGGTAGCCAAACTTCCAAATCGTAAGTTTTTCTTGCGCTTGCCCCCATGTCACCCGTGCACAGCAACATTTTACGGTAAGGAAGATTCAGTAACTGTAATACTTTCTCAGCGTGCCCTGTTAATTCTTCCAGAGCTTCCATGGATTTTTCTGGATGAACAATTTGAACCAACTCAACTTTATCAAACTGGTGCATACGAATAAGGCCACGGGTATCACGGCCATAAGAACCGGCTTCAGAACGGAAGCAAGGTGTATGCGCCGTCATCTTCAATGGCAATACGCTTTCATCCAAAATTTCATCACGAACTAAGTTAGTGACCGGGACTTCCGCTGTTGGAATCAAAGCATAATGACTGCCAGATTCTTCTTCCAATGGTCTGGTATGGAACAGATCTTCACCAAATTTAGGTAACTGACCTGTACCATATAAAGAATCATGGTTAACCAGATAAGGAACGTAAGTTTCCAGATAACCATGCTGCTCTGTATGCAGATCCAGCATGAACTGGGCGATGGCACGGTGCAGACGAGCGATCTGCCCTTTCATAACGACAAAACGTGAGCCAGTTAATTTAACCGCAGCCGCAAAATCAAGGCCGCCTGTCAGTTCACCCAGAAATACATGGTCTTTGATTTCAAAGTCATATTGGCGTGGTTCACCCCAACGGCTAATTTCCAGGTTATCACTGTCATCTTTTCCGTCCGGACAAGAATCATCTGGGATATTCGGCATGCTTAATGCGATATTACGGATTTCAGCCTGCAACGTTTCCAGTTCAGCTTTTGCTGAATCCAATTTTTCTCCCAATTGATTCACTTCGTGACGCAGTGGTTCAATATCTTCACCACGGGCTTTCGCTGCACCAATAGCCTTCGATCGGGAATTACGTTCTGCTTGCAGGGTTTCAGTTTCAACTTGTAAAACTTTGCGGCGCTCTTCTAGTTTGCGCAGCATCTCCACATCAAGGGTATATCCCCTGCGAGCCAGTTTTTCGGCGACTGCGTCTAGCTCATTACGCAGTATATTTGGATCGAGCATGCTAGTCCTGTGCTTGTTGTTATTGAAAATATGGTTATTGAAGAATCGTCAAAAACTACAGCTTTTCGCTGTAATTTGGCATTGTTGGATATAAACCTTACCGTAACAGGAAAATTAACGATAGCGTTTTATTGGGCTATTTTGATCCTGTTCCATTAACCAGTTTAACTTTTCACCTATCTTACCCTCCAGCCCTCTGGCAGTCGGATAATAATAACGTGTTTGTGGCATTTCTGGCGGAAAATAGACTTCACCGGCGGCATACGCATTCGCTTCATCATGGGCGTAGCGATACTCTTCACCAAATCCAATTTCCTTCATCAGCGTAGTCGGGGCATTACGTAGATGGGCAGGAACGTCATAATCCGGTTTGTTTTGCGCATCCGCCATAGCTGCCTTGAATGCGGTATAAACAGCATTACTTTTCGGTGCACAAGCAAGATAAACAATTGCCTGTGCGATCGCCCTTTCCCCTTCAGCCGCTCCTACACGCGTAAAACAATCCCATGCAGCAATAGCGATCTGCATTGCGCGTGGATCAGCATTACCCACATCTTCAGAAGCAATTGCCAGTAACCGACGGGCAACATAAAGGGGATCACCGCCTGCGGTAATAATTCGGGCGTACCAGTAAAGCGCGGCATCAGGTGCTGAACCACGGATTGATTTATGCAAAGCAGAAATTAAATCGTAATATCGATCACCTTTATTATCAAACCTGGCACTTCTTTCCCCGCTCACTTCTTTCAGTAATTCCGGCGTCAAAACCCGTTGCGCTTGCGCATTGCTTTCTGCCATGTCTGACATCATTTCCAGCAAATTCAGTGAGCGGCGTGCATCTCCTGCCACAAGCTCTGCTATCATCTGGCGAGTATTATCTGGTAATACGATATTTTGCCCGCCAATGCCATGCTCTGTATCATTAATGGCCTGAATAAGTACCTGTTCAATTTCTGCCTTCGAAAGTGATTTCAATAAATAGACACGGGTCCGTGACAACAAAGCTGAATTTAATTCGAAGGAGGGATTTTCGGTAGTTGCACCAATAAATGTGATTGTACCGTCTTCAATATGTGGTAAAAACGCATCCTGCTGACTTTTATTAAATCGATGAACTTCATCAACAAATAAGATGGTTCTACGCCCTGAATTACGATTTTGTCGTGCTCTTTCTATGGCTTCACGAATTTCTTTTATGCCAGAAGTGACTGCTGAAATACGCTCAATATCAGCTTGCGCGTAATATCCAATAATTTCAGCCAGTGTTGTTTTTCCTGTTCCGGGCGGTCCCCATAAAATCATGGAATGAAGATGACCGGCTCGGATGGCTCGCGGCAAAGGTTTTCCTTCCGCCAGTAAGTGTTGCTGACCGATATATTGATCTAATGTGACTGGCCGCATTCTTGCGGCCAGTGGCTGAAATTCATTTTGTGAAAAATCGAGAGAAAGATTGTCCACTTAAACCTCACTGGCGTTGATCATCCAGCGTGACACCTTCCGGTACGGTAAATTTGAATTTCTCCGTATCCACGTTTACATTTTGCTGCCCTTTCAACTGGTAAGCACTCTTTTGCCCATCCTGTTCAACAGCAGTAAATTTTTGGATTGTTCCTTCTGGTGTCACAGTAATTGAAAAATGTTTTAAATTGCCATTGGTACGATGAGGCGTCAGCTCAAAGCTATTACCGTTTTGCATAACCTTGTACTGTTTCCAGTCGGCAGGATCATTGCGGGCAATCAGCATAAATGGCGTGTTTCCCGTTACTTCTTTTAACCAATTCGCCGTCACCTGTTCAACAAAAGGATTATAAAACCACAGCGTCTTACCATCAGAAACCAAAACACTCTCATCAGGTGATGTCATATGCCAGTTAAACAAATTAGGGCGTTTGATCCAAAGTTCTCCCTCTCCTTTTTGGACCGTTGAACCATCATTGCTAGTCACTGTTTGAGTAAAACTGGCATGAAAACTATTCACCTTTCCCAAACGCCCTTGCAAATCCTGTGGCGCATCAGCCCAAGCAAAACCTATGCTCACCCCCATCATCAGGCAACCAATCAACATCAGTTTTTTCATGTGTGAGATACCTTCAATTCGTTTTATTATCAGCTATCAATTGCCGATACTGTTTACATTTCACAGCGATAATTAATGTTCATGGGGCGGAGGTGCCAAAACTTCACGATTGCCATTATGCCCAGGTGCACTCACTATCTGTTGTGCTTCCATTTGTTCGACAATCCGGGCTGCCCGGTTATATCCAATCCGGAATTGACGTTGCACGCCCGAAATAGAGACACGACGTTTTTCGACCACAAATTCAACCGCTTGATCAAACAGGGGATCTAGCTCTTCATCGCTATCAAATCCCATACTGCCTTCACCATCTTCTCCCCCTTTGACAATACTGTCTATATATTGAGGGCGGCCACGAGCTTTCCAGTCATTCACAACTTCATGCACTTCTTGATCGCGCACGAATGCACCATGAACACGTACAGGAATGGAAGAGTTTGGTGCCAAATAAAGCATGTCCCCCATACCAAGCAATGATTCTGCACCACCTTGATCAAGAATGGTACGGGAATCTATTTTACTGGATACTGTAAATGCAATACGTGTCGGAATATTTGCCTTAATCAGTCCGGTGATAATATCAACAGAAGGGCGCTGAGTTGCCAATACTAAGTGGATACCTGCTGCCCGTGCTTTCTGAGCCAAGCGTGCAATTAATTCTTCCACCTTTTTCCCGACTGTCATCATTAAGTCGGCAAATTCATCAACCATAACAACAATATAAGGCTCTTTTTTCAGCATAGGATGCGTTGTATCCATACTGTCACCGGGTTTCCAGAACGGATCAGGGATCGGTCGCCCCATATTTTCGGCTTGCTTGATCTTGTCGTTATAGCCCGCAATATTGCGCACCCCCAAAGCTGACATCAACTTATAACGTCGCTCCATTTCATTTACACACCAACGCAATGCATTGGCTGCATCTTTCATATCGGTGACAACTTCAGTCAATAAATGTGGAATGCCCTCGTAAACCGATAACTCAAGCATTTTCGGGTCAATCATAATAAAGCGAACATCCTCTGGTTTCGCTTTATACAGAATGCTGAGGATCATCGCATTGACCCCTACCGATTTCCCCGAACCCGTCGTTCCTGCTACCAATAAGTGAGGCATCTTACCCAAATCAGCCACAACCGGCTGCCCTGCAATGTCTTTTCCTAAGACGATGGTTAACGGTGATGGGTTATCACGGAATTTCTCACAGTCCAAAACTTCCCGCAGATAAACTGTTTGGCGTTTTTTATTGGGTAATTCCAAACCAACATAAGGTCGTCCCGGAATAACTTCCACGATACGGACGGCTACCGCTGAAAGCGAACGCGCGAGGTCGCGTGATAAGTTAGAAATACGCGAAGCTTTCACTCCAGGAGCTAAATCCAATTCAAATCGTGTGATAACAGGCCCTGGAGAGAATCCAACAACATCCGCTTTAACGCGATAATCATTCAAACGCGCTTCAATTAAACGAGAGGTTTGCTCAAGCGCAAACATATCAACCGGTTCTTCTTCCGCTGGTGGTTCTGCCAAAAGATCCAAAGAAGGCATCGGCGTCGTTGGCTTTGGTAATGGCTGATCATTGCGCATCAAAAATGGATGGAACAGGCTATCTTGCTGCGGTTGCTGCGGTTGCTGCGGTTGCTGCGGTTGCTGCGCAAAAATATGCTGATTTCTCGATTCGTGAGAATCAAGCGCCGTCGCTATATTTTTTTCCTGAGCTTGTTGATTCAGTGGCTCTGTTGGCATAAGTACAGATTCAGTAGGCGCAGGTTGATTTACTTGGTAACGTTCACGTTGCTGTTGCTTAAATGCTATCCGCAACGCTTCTTCCTGTGCTTTTTGTACGTCTATCGGCTGTTCGTTTACTATTTGTTCGCCTATGATCTGGCTATCTGCGCTATTTTTCGTACACTCATCAGCCGCCGTTGGTTGCTTATGTATCAGCGTACTTGCTTCACGAGACGCTGACTCTCTGTTTCCTTCCTCAAAATCAACACCATAGCGCTCACGTTGCTGATAGAGGAATTGCTGACGCAACATGTCTTGCTGTTGGGCATCCATTCGCTGTTCATTAGCTTCTGCAACCAACTCATTCAGCCTCTCCTCTTCTTTCCGTTGCATGTGTTCTGCCAAGCGGTGAGAAGGCACTTTTATACCATATAATTCGCGACGGGTTGGGATCCTAACAGGATTAGGGCGTGGCATTTCAGGTCCAATACCTTGTTTAATCTGTGGATTCTTTACCACAACAGCAGAACTCGCAATATCCGCTGCCGTATCTTTCAAATGAACATGATCATTTGCAGGAAGAGTAAATGTCTCTGTTACATCATCTTGTGAATGCGTATTTGTGTCAGCAGAACTGTTTGTGGATAGATTTGAAATCGCCTGAGACGAGTCATCGGATTGTGGATTGGTATCTGATTGGTCATCATCCGGTAATTCAAAAGAATAGCGAACCGGTTCCTGTTCCTGAAATTGATCCAATGCTGGAGAGGTTGGAGAAGCGGCTGCAGGTTGTAACGCTGAATCTGTATTAGCTAATTCGGTTAATGTTGGCGCTGTCAATAATACATCATCTTCATCTGCGTCTGGCATTTCAGTAGCAACCGCAGATTTAACGATTTCAGGTTTATCTGCCTGCCCTGCGGGTTTTTGTTCACTGGCTGAAAGTTCAGAACCTAACGTATTCTCTAAATTGTTTTCGTCATATTCAACATGATTGCGGCCACGATTGACGACAAAACTCAGTGAATCCAGAATAACTGCACCAATTTTTTCTGCAATCGTAAGCCATGACCACCCTGTAAACAATGTGAATCCAACGATCCAAATACCAAGCAGGGCCAATGTTGCCCCCAGGGTGCTAAACCAGGGCAGAATCGCATTGCTGAATAAATTACCAATGACTCCGCCCGCAGCAAAGTCATTTAAATCATCAATATTGAGGGCAGCCAAACCACATGACGTCAGTATCAGGGCTAAAGCACCAATAACGCGTAATGCAAGTGTGAAGAAATCAATGTACTCTTGCCTATCTTTCTGACGGAAAGCATTCCAGCAACCTAACAACATAAAGGGCGGGACTGCATAGGCAAGAATACCAAATGCCGAGAATAGCGTGTCAGATAACCAGGCACCAACACTGCCTCCCCAATTGTGGACGGGTTCATGCCATGACGTCTGTGACCAACTGGGATCAGATGGATTGAAGCTGATAAGCGCTACCATCAAGTACACAGCACAGATAGCAATAACCAACAAAACGGCTTCCAGAAACCGGCGGCCACTACTTATCTTCTTTAATTTAACACGTTTGTCTTCTGTATATTCCTGGTTCAAGAAAGGCTCTCCAGGTTTTTCTGTTGATTAAACGGAACAACGCTGAGGGTAGCTCAGCGTTGAAACTGTATGCATAAACAGGAGTGTACCTAAGTTTTTCCTGTTTTGCATCTGTACATTTTAGATGAAAGTTTAGCGAGTCTTAATCACTAAACGATTACTCTGCTTCACCTCTTCCATTACAACATAAGTACGGGTGTCATTAACACCAGGAAGACGTAACAGAGTTTCTCCGAGCAATTTACGATATGCAGACATATCTGGCACGCGTGTTTTCAGCAAATAGTCAAAATCACCAGAAACTAAATGACACTCTTGGATTTCTTCTAGTTTCTGAACAGCGGTATTAAATTGTTCAAATACATCTGCTGCACCCCGGTTCAGCGTAATTTCAACAAATACCAGCAATGATGCATCCAAATAATGAGGATTCAGCAAAGCCGTATAGCCAGAGATAAAGCCCTGACGCTCTAAACGACGCACACGTTCCAAGCAAGGTGTGGGTGACAAACCAACTCTCTTGGATAACTCCACGTTAGAAATACGACCATCTTTTTGCAACTCGTTAAGGATATTACGATCTATACGATCAAGATCTTTTCCTGGACGCTTCTTATTATCTATCATCTTATTGCTCTCTCTTTAATATTCCTACACCTAAAACATTTTCCCTATCTCTTTCAATCGGTTGAGCTGGAAAAGATGTCTTCAAAGGTTAACGCTCAATCTGCAACCAAGGTTTAAGAACTACTACAACTCTAGAAACAATCTCCCAGAATACGATTCCCCAGACCATAATCTCCCAGAATTCGATTAATTATCCCTTTTGCCTTCCAAGTTGCTGCTATGTTAGCTGTGCTCACTCACCCCAATCACTCAGTTACTCATATATCAGCCACTCATCACTCATATTAGTTTCTATGCGCTTGAGGGTTTGTTCCCTTGCCGCCGCACGACAACTTGGATCCATTAGGAATACGACACGATTTACCAGAACATTGTCTCTCAGAAACATCATTTCCCAGAACACGGTTTCTTAAGATACCAGCTCCCAAAACACTAAGTTTTTCAGAAACAAATTAACGGCAATTTTTATATTCTATGAGAAAATCACCCATCCTAGTTTGTCTATTTTATAGAAACAATTGATTAGCAGGAGAGATAATTATCTCTTGCACTGATGTTTTCGCAAATGCACAGCCGATTGTCAAAGTAAATGAACAAAAATCAGAACAACCTGCCAAATAAATTTTCAGTAAATCGTTTCGATAGCTTGTTTTATGTCTCATATGTATAAATGATGTTCAATTCAGAAAGTTAAACAATCGTCTCTTACAATACGATTACATCATAGTTACTATCTATCGGTAAAATCGTTAATAACATGAATATTTTATCTGATAATTGCTTTTTTTAACTTATTATTTCTCCTACAATCCCCAAATCTGCAATATGCGATAATGGAAATGAGGTATTCATGAGCACAGCCAAACACAGTAAACTTATCATTCTTGGCTCAGGTCCTGCTGGCTATACCGCTGCGGTGTATGCAGCCCGCGCTAATCTAAATCCCGTCCTCATTACCGGGGTTGAAAAGGGCGGCCAATTGACCACCACGACTGAGGTTGAGAACTGGCCCGGAGATCCTGAAGGGCTGACTGGCCCTGGCTTGATGGAGCGCATGTTCCAACACGCCGAAAAATTTCAAACAGAAATCATTTCTGACCATATTCAGAAAGTTGATTTCTCAAACAGACCATTCCGCTTATTGGGTGATGATCAGGAATATACCTGTGATGCTTTAATCATCGCGACAGGAGCATCAGCCCGTTATCTCGGATTGCCTTCCGAGGCGGCTTTCAAAGGTCGTGGGGTATCTGCCTGTGCAACATGTGATGGATTTTTCTATCGCAAACAAAAGGTTGCTGTAGTCGGTGGAGGCAATACTGCCGTTGAAGAAGCACTGTATTTGGCAAACATTGCCTCTGAAGTACATTTGATTCACCGTCGTGATACTTTCCGTTCAGAGAAAATCCTGATTGACCGTATGATGGAAAAAGTGAAGAACGGCAACATTATTCTGCATACTGATCGTACGTTGGATGAAGTTCTGGGTGACGATATGGGGGTTACTGGCATCCGTATCCGCGACACGAAAAGTGATAATACCGAAAAACTGGATGTTACCGGTGTTTTCATCGCCATCGGCCATAGTCCAAACACAGGCATCTTTGATGACCAGCTGGAACTGGAAAACGGCTATATCAAAGTCCAATCTGGCTTGCATGGTAATGCCACCCAGACTTCTATTCCTGGTATCTTTGCCGCTGGAGATGTGATGGATCATGTGTATCGCCAAGCTATCACCTCAGCAGGCACGGGCTGTATGGCTGCACTGGATGCTGAACGTTTCCTTGACGGGCTGGCAACTAAATAATCTATCTTTCCCAAAGCGCTATTCCGGTAGCGCTTTTTAACAGGTAACATACAGCTTGTTTTGATATTCCGTATCATCACCCGCTAATCAGAAATTTTTCTTATGGACAAAACAAGACAATCTGAACTGGTTCGATGGCTGAAACAGCAAACTGCGCCTGCCCGTCGGTGGCTTCGTTTATCAATGTTCCTTGGCTTAATCAATGGATTACTGATTATTTCCCAGGCTTGGCTCTTAGCGACAATCCTGCAAGCCCTGATTATGGATAATGTTCCCCGTGAAAACCTTATCGACCAATTCCTAATGTTGGCTGCTATTTTTGCATTACGAGCGATTGTCAATGCTGTTCGGGAGCGTGTCGGATTTATTTGTGGCAAAGTTGTACGCCAACAAATTCGCAATATGGTACTGGATAAACTTGAACAACTAGGTCCAATGGGGGTTAAGGGGAAACCTGCCGGAAGTTGGGCAACCATTATCCTGGAGCAGATAGAAGACATGCAGGATTTCTACTCTCGCTATCTACCTCAAATTGCTCTTGCTACGATGATCCCTATCTTAATCCTGATTACTGTATTTCCAATTAATTGGGCCGCAGGATTGATTTTATTTGTAACCGCACCCTTGATTCCGCTATTTATGGCATTGGTGGGTTTAGGCGCCGCAGATGCTAATCGGCGCAATTTTGTTGCTCTCAGCCGATTAAGCGGTAATTTTCTCGATCGTTTACGGGGTTTGGAAACGTTGCGCCTGTTCCATCGAGGGGCAGCGGAAGTTGAACAAATCACGGAATCAACAGAAAGTTTTCGCTGCAGAACGATGGAAGTTCTGCGCATGGCATTTTTATCTTCCGCGGTTTTAGAATTTTTTGCCGCAATTTCTATTGCCGTTGTTGCTGTTTATTTTGGTTTTTCCTATTTAGGAGAATTGCACTTTGGTAGCTATGGCATAGGTGTTACGTTGTTTGCAGGTTTCCTCGCGTTAATCCTCGCACCCGAGTTTTTTCAACCACTGCGCGATTTAGGTACGTTTTATCACGCCAAAGCTCAGGCAATAGGGGCGGCAGAATCTCTCTTCACCTTACTTAGCAGCGATGGAGAACAGATCGCAAGGAGTGGCGAGCAAATACTATCAGATAAAGAACCCGTTACCATTGAGGCCTACGGACTGGAAATTATGTCCCACGATGGACATTGTCTTGCTGGCCCTTTGAATTTTACCATTGATAAGCGCCAACGGATTGCTCTGGTTGGAAAAAGTGGAGCGGGAAAAAGTTCATTAATCAATGTATTGCTGGGATTTTTACCTTATCATGGTTCCTTGAAAATCAATGGCATTGAGTTGCGTGAACTCAACCTCACCAAATGGCGTGAACGCTTAAGTTGGGTTGGGCAAAACCCACACCTGCCAGAACAGACACTGCTCGATAATATTCGTCTTGGTCAATATGACGCAACACAAAAGCAAATCAATGATGTGATGGAACAGGCTTATGTCAATGAGTTTATTAACGACCTTCCAGATGGTATTAATACGGTAATAGGTGACAATGCTGCTCGTCTGTCTGTCGGGCAAGCCCAGCGTATTGCGCTAGCGCGAGCGTTGTTAAATCCTTGCCAATTATTGCTATTGGATGAACCCGCCGCCAGCCTTGATGCCCATAGCGAACAGCGTGTGATGATGGCCTTAAATCAGGCCTCGCATCAACAAACCACATTACTGGTTACTCACTTGCTAGAAGAAACGCTGGCATATGACCAGATTTGGGTAATGGAAAATGGATTGCTTATAGAACAAGGTGATTATCAAACTTTAAGCCGGTCTCAGGGTGTATTTTCTCGTTTGTTATCTCACCGTAGTGTGGAGCTTTAATCATGCGTGTATTACTTCCATTTCTCGCGCTCTATCGCCGCCATTGGCTTCTCATCAGTTTAGGTATGCTATTGGCGATTGTGACGCTGCTAGCCAGTATTGGATTGCTAACACTCTCGGGTTGGTTCCTTGCCGGCACAGCTCTGGCTGGATTCGCTGGGTTATATACGTTTAACTATATGCTGCCTGCCGCCGGTGTTCGCGGTGCTGCCATTTTTCGTACTGCGGGTCGTTATGGTGAGCGGCTTGTCAGCCATGATGCAACATTCCGGGTATTAGCTCATTTACGTGTTTTCGCGTTTCAAAAAATACTGCCTCTTTCTCCTGGAGGCATTGCTCGTTTTCGTCAAGGTGAATTGCTAAATAGGCTTGTTGCTGATGTCGAAACACTGGACCATTTGTATCTGCGGGTTATTTCCCCTGTTCTCGCTGCTTTCGTCGTCATTCTCGTTCTGACATTCGGCCTGAGCTTCCTTGATTTCACCCTCGCCTATACTATTGGCGGTATTATGTTAGGGTTGCTGCTGGTATTACCTTACGTATTTTACCATGCAGGAAAACCTTATGGCAGAAACATGACTCAACAACGCGGTCAGTACCGTACATTACTGACCAGCGCCTTGCAGGGGCAAGCTGAATTAAGTGTGTTTGGTGCCCTCAAACGCTTTCGTCAATCCATGACAGAGATTGAAAATGATTGGTTGAAAAACCAGCAAAAACAAGCCGGTTTGACCGGCCTTTCACAAGCTATCATGATTTTTTCCACCGGTATGACAGTGACGCTGATACTGTGGCTAGCGGCGGCGGGTGTGGGAGAAAATAGTCAGACGGGCGCATTAATCGCACTGTTTACATTTTGCACCCTTGCTGCGTTCGAAGCACTTGGCCCAGTCACCGTGGCATTCCAGCACATGGGGCAAGTCATTGCATCTGCGACTCGTGTTTCTCAGTTGATGAATCAAAAACCGGAAGTCACCTTTCCTTCTCATGGACCGCAAGCAAATAGCGATCTCAGCCTTGAAATAAAAAATGTTGATTTCACCTACCCGGGCCAGCCACAGTCAGTATTGAAAAATATCTCTCTATCCCTGACATCCGGCGAACATCTTGCTTTACTGGGAAAGACAGGGTGCGGAAAATCCACGCTTTTGCAATTATTGACGCGGGCCTGGGATGTCAATAGCGGTGAGATTCAACTCAATCAGCACCCGATCGCCCACTATGATGAGTCAACATTGCGTTCAATGATGTCTATCGTTCCCCAGCGGATACATGTTTTTAGCCATACTTTGCGTGAAAATCTCTTATTGGCAAAACCAGGTGCTGATGACGCTGAATTAACAACCGTACTGCAACAAGTAGGTTTAGGAGACTTGTTAGACACTGATAAAAAGCTAAACTGTTGGATGGGAGAAGGTGGACGTCAGCTTTCCGGGGGAGAACAACGGCGCCTGGGTATTGCCAGAGCATTGTTGCACAATGCCCCTTTAATGTTGCTGGATGAGCCAACTGAAGGGCTTGATGCCGATACAGAACAGCAAATTCTGGCGCTGCTACACCGTAGTTGCCAGCACAAAACCTTGATTATCGTTACCCATCGACTCACAGGCTTACAATTCATGGATCGAATCTGCGTTATGGATGAAGGACGCATTATCGAGCAAGGTAAGCATGATGCGCTGCTGGCTCAACAAGGGCGTTACTATCAATTTTATCAGCGGCAACAATTTTATCAGCTACAGAGCTATCCTGAGCAAAGGTGATACAACTGATGTCGATAGCTCAACTGGGTAACTCATATGAATTCCCCCATCCCACTAATGCGCTGGTTGAACCTAATGGTTTATTGGCATTTGGCGGAGATCTAAGTGCAGAACGTTTACGAGTAGCGTATCATGGGGGGATTTTTCCGTGGTATTCGCCTGATGAGCCGCCTTTATGGTGGTCTCCCGATCCCAGGGCCGTGTTAATTCCAGGAGAATTGCATATTGGCCGAACACTACGTCGATTTATTCACAAACATACTTACCAAATTACGGTAAACTATGCTTTTGATGAAGTGATATATCATTGTGCTCAACGACAAGAAGGCACCTGGATTGGGTCAGATGTTCAAAAAGGTTATCAAACCTTACATAAAGAAGGATTAGCCCATTCAATTGAAGTCTGGCATGACCATCAACTTGTGGGTGGTTTATACGGCGTTTGTGTCGGTACACTATTTTGTGGTGAATCGATGTTTAGTAAAATGGAGAATGCTTCCAAGTGTGCTTTTGTTGCATTCTATCACCATTTTTTACGTCATGGCGGCCAACTATTTGATTGTCAGGTGTTAAATCACCATACAGAATCATTGGGCGCTAAAAATATTCCGAGAGAAAAGTTTCTCCAGTATCTTTATCAATTAAGAAAGCAGTCATTGCAATCAGGCTGCTGGTCTGTACAAAAGCTGGATTTATAATCATCTCTTAGAAAGAGATGCTGTTCATGGTGGGAATGTCACTAGCCATCATAGTATCGTAGGTAAAATGATGGCTTAAAATACGACATTCCTTTACATAGTGATGGTTTTTCGGCATTATCTTGCCGGTTAAAAACTATGGTTGTTACATTTAGAGGATTAGATGGCCAAAGAAGACACTAATTTTGAAATGCAAGGTACTGTTTTAGAAACACTGCCAAATACTGTGTTTCGCGTTGAATTAGACAACGGACACATTGTCACTGCTCATATCTCAGGAAAAATGCGCAAGAACTATATCCGCATCCTGACAGGAGACAAGGTTACAGTTGAGCTAACTACATATGATCCGGAAAAAGGACGCATTACTTTCCGTAGCCGCTGATTAAGATATCCTAGCACCACAGGTGATCGTATTTTTCAAAATTCACCTGTGGTGTAGCTGCTAATTTTTACTTTTTATCACCAGTCAGTTACCCGTTTCTATCACTGATACTATTTGTGCTTATTCCGTTTATATCGATATAGCATGTTACAATACAGCATCTTCTGATCTCCTTTTATTCGATTTTTGGGCACGCTTAAAATCGTATACCAATGTCTGTTTAGCTTTATCAAATTTAATCTTGACTGAGCCGCCATGCACCAAAGAGCCAAATAGTAACTCATTCGCCAGTGGTTTTTTGAGATTGTCTTGAATGACTCGGGCCATAGGCCGTGCTCCCATCGCCTTATCATAACCTTTGTCACATAACCATTGGCGGGCTGCCGCACTGACTTCCAAAGAGACGCCTTTTTCATCCAATTGGGCTTGTAACTCGACAATAAATTTATCAACAACTTGCTGAATAACTTCAGGAGAGAGCGCATCAAACCAAATGATGCTATCAAGACGATTGCGGAATTCAGGTGTGAAAATCCGTTTTATCTCTTCCATACCATCCGGGCTATTATCCTGTTCAGTGAATCCAATGGATTTACGCTGTATTTCACGTACCCCTGCATTGGTTGTCATCACCAAAATAACGTTGCGGAAATCCGCCTTGCGGCCATTATTGTCAGTCAATGTACCATTGTCCATCACCTGTAACAGCAGGTTAAAAACATCAGGATGGGCTTTTTCAATCTCATCCAGTAACAGAACAGAATGAGGGTGCTTGATGATTGCATCGGTCAATAATCCTCCCTGATCATAGCCAACATAACCCGGAGGAGCACCGATTAAACGACTGACAGTATGACGTTCCATATACTCTGACATATCAAATCGCAATAACTTGACATTCAAAACCTTGGCAAGTTGAACTGTGACTTCTGTTTTCCCCACTCCTGTTGGCCCTGCAAACAAGAAAGATCCTACCGGCTTATAATCTTGTCCCAATCCAGCACGGCTCATCCTAATGGCTTCCGTCAAAGCAGTAATCGCTTTTTCTTGACCAAAGACCAACATTTTCAAACGCTCATCCAGTGTCTTCAATACATCTTTATCACTGGCTGACACCGTTTTTTCTGGAATACGGGCTATGCGGGCAACAACAGTCTCAATATCGGCAACATTGATCGTCTTCTTACGGCGGCTAGCTGGCACTAATCTGGTCCTTGCACCAGCCTCATCAATAACATCAATGGCTTTATCCGGTAAATGACGATCGGTAATATACTTCACAGATAACTCGACTGCTGCCCGGATGGCCTTCGCTGTATAACGAACATCATGATGTACTTCATATTTAGCACGCAGCCCATTGATAATTTGTACCGTTTCTTCAGAAGAAGGTTCAAGAATGTCAATTTTTTGGAATCGACGAGCCAAGGCCCGATCTTTTTCAAAAATATTGCTGAATTCGTGGTACGTCGTTGAACCAATTACCCGTATACGCCCACTGGACAACAGCGGTTTAATGAGATTAGCTGCGTCCACCTGCCCACCCGATGCGGCACCTGCGCCAATAATAGTATGGATTTCGTCGATAAAGAGAATGCTTTTACTGTCCTGTTCCAATGTTTTTAACAAAGACTTGAAGCGCTTCTCAAAATCACCACGATACTTTGTTCCCGCCAACAATGAGCCAATATCAAGAGAATAGATGGTACAATCCAGCATCACTTCGGGAACATTCTTTTGCACAATACACCATGCAAGCCCCTCAGCAATGGCCGTCTTACCCACACCCGATTCGCCAACAAGCAGAGAATTATTTTTGCGGCGACGACAGAGTACCTGAATAGTTCTCTCCAATTCACTCTGACGGCCGACAAGCGGATCAATTTGTCCTTTCTGTGCCAATTGATTCAGATTAGTCGTGAAATTTTCCAACCTATCTTCACTAATTACCGGCTCTTCCTGAACTGGATTGATACTGTGGTGAACATCATTATCTGATTCATCTTTGCGCGTTCCATGAGAGATAAAGTTCACAATATCCAAACGACTGACGTCGTACTTGCGTAGTAAATAAGCAGCCTGGGATTCCTGTTCACTAAAAATAGCAACTAAGACGTTCGCCCCAGAAACCTCCGAGCGCCCCGAAGATTGAACATGAAATACCGCACGTTGCAAAACACGCTGAAAACTTAATGTAGGTTGTGTATCCCTGTCATCGTTTTCAGATAACAAGGGGGTGGTTTGTGCAATAAAACTTTCTAATTCTTGGCGTAACATCGCCAAATCGACTTTACAAGCCTCCAGTGCTTCTCGCGCTGATGTGTTACTTAACAACGCCAGCAACAGGTGCTCTACAGTCATAAATTCATGTCTGTTATCCCTTGCTTTGGCAAAAGCAATATTGAGACTAAGCTCCAGTTCTTGATTGAGCATAAGCACCTCCTCCTAAATTTCAATAAGCCAGATCAGACCTTTTCCAGCGTGCAAAGTAATGGATGCTCGTGCTCCTTAGCATACATGTTCACTTGCGCAGCTTTAGTTTCTGCGACCTCTGCCGTATAAATTCCGCAAACTGCTTTTCCTTTATAATGGACATCCAGCATTAGTTGCGTTGCT
Organism: Xenorhabdus griffiniae; assembly: GCF_001028135.1. GTDB lineage: Bacteria > Pseudomonadota > Gammaproteobacteria > Enterobacterales > Enterobacteriaceae > Xenorhabdus > Xenorhabdus bakwenae. The sequence goes on along the minus strand of NZ_LDNM01000015.1, from coordinate 116,357 downwards.
CGTTCAACATCATAAGAAAAGAACTTTTGCAATACGTCAACCACAAACTCCATAGGGGTATAATCGTCATTGTTAAGAATAACCTTATACATTGATGGTGGTTGTAGTTTTTGTTTTACATCATCCTCAATAAATTCTTCAACTTTCAAATCGTTATAAAACTCAGTCATTATTCTTCCGCTGGGTATTAACTGTCCGCTGGATTTTAGTACGAACTCATTCATTCTACTGCTATATATTTTATCACTTCATAAAGCACTCTGCTTACCCCTTCCTTGATTAGCAGAGCAGGATTTTGCCTAAAAATCGGATACCGTTATCTATATCAAACTTTAGTCATTTGAGACAACCTGACGTTGTTTATATGCTTGACGACGTAATGAATTTCACTACAGTATGTTTTATGAACACCGCTTTCTGTCTGGGCGTTTGTTCATATTTTAAAATTTTTAGTGACGCCTAAATCCGAAATCGTGATACGAGGGATAGAGAAGTATGGAAACAGGTACTGTTAAATGGTTCAATAATGCAAAGGGCTTTGGATTTATTTGCCCGGCCAGCGGTGGCGAGGATATATTTGCTCACTATTCAACCATTCAGATGGATGGTTATAGGACGCTGAAAGCGGGGCAAAAAGTGAACTTTAGCGTTCATCAAGGCCCCAAAGGTAACCATGCCAGCCTTATTGTACCTCTGGAAAATGGTTCAAAATCAAAAAATAGTGACCCGATAAATTCGTAATTTCCACGCCACAAATAGACAATAAGCTTATTTGTGGCGTGCTATTTTATTCCCTTGCCAGTGCTTCTATAGGATCGAGGTGAGCTGCATTTTTTGCCGGCAGGAAACCAAAGATTATCCCTATTGCCGTTGAACAACCAAATGCAATGATAAATGCAGTGAAGTTATAAACGAAATCCCAGTTCGGTAACATCAATTGCACCATAAAAGAAATGCTGCATGACAGAATAATCCCCAGTATCCCCCCTATTAAACAAACCAAAACAGCTTCAATAAGGAATTGCTGCATAATGTCACTGGTTCTGGCCCCTACTGCCATACGAATACCAATTTCCCTTGTACGCTCGGTAACTGATACCAACATGATATTCATGACACCAATTCCCCCGACAACCAAGGATATTACCGCAACTAACGTTAAAAATATTTGCATCGTCCGTGTTGTTTTATCCATTATTTTAATGGTTTTATTCATGTTATAAGTGTGAAAGTCTTTTTTACCATGACGGAATATCAGCAATTGATTAATTTTTTCTTCGGCTTCATTGGACGCATGGTCATCTTTCAACCTGACAGCAATCGAATTCAAGTAGTTTTGATTCATTAAACGGCTATTCATCGTACTGTAAGGCACCCAAACTTGTAAGGTATTACTGCTATAAAGACTTTGCCCATTAGCAATGACACCAATCACTGTCAAGGGCATATTTATTAACAGTAACTCTTTGCCTACCACATTACCCTGGTAAGGAAAGAACTTCTTACGTGTATTATCATCAATGATAACCACTTGAGACTGACGCTCAATCATGTCTGAAGTAAAAGGAATGCCTTGAGAAAATTTCATTGCATATACCTGAAAAAAATCACTTCCTACCCCCGATATTTGTGCTTTAGCATCCATATTGCCTTGACGCAAACGCCCCTCATTCATAAATTCGGGAGAAACAGCCTGAACATAGGGCTGAGATTTTATTGCTGGAATATCAGTAAGTTTCAGTGCCTGCATATCCAAAGCGTTATCACTGCCAAAATCTTTTCCTGGATAAATTGATATAGAGTTAGTTGCGATAGATTTAATATGTGATAACACCATCGATTTTGCCGCATCACCAATCACTACGATCGTTACAACAGAGGCAATGCCTATTATGATCCCAAGCATTGTCAGCAGAGTCCGTAGCTTATTCACATTCATGGCACGCCATGCCATCAATAACGCTTCATTAAAACGTCCCCAGATTTGTTGCACTGAAGAAGTTTTTACATTGACCGTTTTTGTCTCTACAGAAGAAGGGAGGGGTAATTTGGGGCGTTCAGAAGAGCGTACCTCACTCATGATACGCCCGTCTTTAATTTCAATCACCCTTTGTACCTGTGCAGCAATATTAGGATCGTGCGTAACAATAACAACCGTATGTCCTCGTTGACAGAGTTTCTTCAAGATATCCATCATTTCCTGGCCGGAAGTACTATCTAATGCTCCGGTCGGTTCGTCAGCAAGGATGACCTGACCGCCATTCATAAGTGCTCTGGCAATACTGACCCGTTGTTGCTGTCCTCCTGAAAGCTGGCTTGGTCGATAATCAATCCGATTTTCCAATCCAAGGCTTTTTAGCAATTCAATAGCCCGCTCACGACGTTGTATTTTGGAAACACCGGAATAAATCGCCGGAATTTCAACATTTTGCTCGGCGGTTAAATGAGTCAATAAATGGTAGCGCTGAAAAATGAACCCAAAATACTCCCTGCGTAACTCAGCCAATTGATCACTATCCAAATCAGCAATATTTCTTCCCGCGACCCAATATTCTCCACTGCTAGGTTTATCCAAGCAGCCAAGTATATTCATTAAAGTAGACTTACCTGAACCAGAAGCGCCGACAATAGCCACCATTTCTCCGGCCTGTATCGATAACGAAATATTATCCAGCACAGTGAGTTGCCCTTCTCCAGCAGGATAATTACGACTAACGCCTTTTAGTTCCAGTAATGTATCCATTATTACTCCTCTACACTACTATCACTGAGACTGGTGATCACACGTTCGTTTTCCTTCAAGCCAAAGAGCACCTGAACATTCACGTTATCAAAGGCTCCTATTGTGATTTTACGTTTTTCTGCTTTGCCATTATGCAAAACACTCACTTCATATTGCGTAGAAAGTACATGCTGAGTTGAAGACGTATATTGGTGAGAAGCTATCTCCAAAGCTGAAATTGGGATCATCAATACATTATGCAAAGTTTGAAGCGCTATTCTTACTTGCGCAGTCATCTGCAAACGCAGAATATGTTCGGGATTAGGTACTTCAAAGCGGGCGTAGTAGAAAATGGCGTTATTCTCAACTTGTGGTGTTGGTAAGGTATCTTTCAGGACGCTGTGAAATAGCCTTCCTGGCGCCCCTAAGATGGTAAATGAGACTTTCTGTCCCGGCGCTAAATTGATGACATCAGCCTCCGATACTTCTGCATTAACAATCATAGTATCAAGATTTGCGAGGGTCAGGATAGTCGGTGCTTGCTGTGCAGCAATCACGGTTTGTCCCTGAAATGTTTTGATATCTGTCACAATGCCCGCGATTGGGGCAGTAATTCTGGTATATTGCAAATTCGTTTTTGCCGTATCAAGTTTGGCCTTATTTTGCTTAATTTGCGCCGCTAAATCGTCAATTCTGGCGGCCTTAAACTGCATATCTGTTATGCTGGAGTCCAATTCTTGCCGGGAAATTAAATGTAATTTAAACAAATGATTCAGGCGATTTACTTTGAGTTGTGCAAGTTTTAGTTCAGCCTGTGCGCCACGGAGATTAGCCTCCAGTGATTTTGCTGTTTCCTGAATTTCAGCCACAGTGTTTTTTGCTGTTTGTGGATCAATCAATGCCAATAATTGGCCTTGCTTAACTTTATCCCCCAATTTCACATAAAGCGCTTTCAACTGACCACTAACCTGAGCCCCTACGTCAACTTTACTGACCGCATCCAATTTACCCACCGCTAAGACACTTCTTTCGAAATCTCCCTTTATCACTGCACTCGTCTGATATGTGATAGGCTTCGGCAGGTAGAAGAAATAGAACCACACAGAAGCAATAGCTATGAGAACAAACCCAGCTCTGACCCAGCGATATTTGGCAAAAAGAAGTTTCATCAATAAATACCTACCATTAAAAGTATGTCATCTCATTTAATGACTTCATTTGAACTTTACTGTATAAACCATAAACAAACTCTATCAACGGGATATTTCTGATAAGAAAAATTTCTAATATCTCTTCTTAAAAAAACCAACGTCAATAGCCAAAATGACGTTCAATTGACTTTCCCTCTCACCAGCCAAACAATCCTGGAAAATATCTCTTTTAAAGGTAATGGAATAGTCGCAACACCCTGTTCTACTGTGTCATTCCATATCGGATTAACTTAGTTTTATTTATAACATCCATTCTGTCAGAGATTAAAAATGCATTGAATTTCAGTATGTTTCTCTTTATCCTACTTGTTATTTTGGTGTGAATTTTTTGTTTCTGTCTGTTTTCTGGTTTTTGTGCTTAGTTTTCGTGATTAAGATTAGATAAAAGACGTTTTTTATTGGATTAAGGATGAGGATCATGTATTCAGGATTAATAATTATTCTCCTGCCTTTGGCTCTGGGCTACCTTATTCATCTGAATGATAAATCGATGTTAACCTTCGTGCATAAGCTACTCAATGTCATGGTCTATATCATTCTCATTCTGATGGGTATCAGTCTGGCTATACTGGAAAATCTGAGCAGTCATTTACTTTCTATTTTGCTGTATGCAACAACATTTTTTCTATGCACCTTTATAATTAATATGCTGGCCCTCTTCCTCTTGGATATACGAGATCCATGGATTATTAATGCACATAAACAGGAAAAACCCCCTTCCAGATTACATATGGCGCTGGATTCCGTCAAATTATGTGGTGCATTAGTCTTGGGGTTTCTTATTGGATTAACAGACTGGTCAGGGTTTCACTTTTCTAGCCTAGCCAGCAAAATTGCCCTGATTTTTTTACTATTTCTCGTTGGGATTCAACTGCGTAATAACGGTATGAGCCTAAAGCAAACCCTGCTGAATCGCCGTGGTACGATTATTGCCATCGTGGTTGCCATAAGTTCTCTGCTGGGTGGCGTATTGGCTGCATTTTTGTTGGAATTACCAACCAAAACTGGCCTTGCCATTGCATCAGGATACGGTTGGTATTCCCTTTCCGGCATTTTAATTTCCGATGCTTACGGGCCTATGCTTGGTAGCACCGCATTTTTCAATGACTTAGCTCGTGAATTGGCGTCCATCATGCTTATTCCCATGTTAATAAATCGCTATCGTTCAACCGCATTGGGTTTAACCGGAGCAGCTTCAATTGACTTTACCTTACCAATCTTACAACGCTGTGGTGGTGTAAATATCGTGCCCGCCGCTATCGTTCATGGTTTTATATTGAGTCTACTGACGCCTTTGTTCATCGCATTGTTTACTCAATGAAGGATTTACCCAATAAAAAAGCAAAAAAAAGATCTAAAAAATGCAGGCAATTTGATTAGTTAACTTACTAATTCGATTAAAATAACAATTTTATGCCGATGTTATTGCATAGTTATGCTCGCGGGATTAATATCGCATCAATCAATTAACTATTCATATTTTTCGCATGAGCATTCAATTAAAAAACATCAATTGTTTCTATGGCTCACAACAGGCTCTGTTCGATATCGATTTTGTATGTACATCGGGAGAAACTGTCGTGTTACTAGGCCCAAGTGGAGCTGGAAAGAGTTCTTTGCTGCGTGTCTTAAATTTACTCGAGCTGCCTCGTTCCGGATTACTCAATGTGGCAACGCACCAATTTGATTTCAAACAACAACCAAACCACAAAGAAATTCTCGCATTGCGCCAAAAAGTTGGCATGGTTTTCCAACAATACAATTTGTGGCCACACTTGACCGTGATGGATAATTTGATTGAAGCACCTTGCCGAGTATTGAAGCAATCTAAACAATATGCACGGGAAAAAGCGGCCAAACTCCTTTCCCGGCTTCGTTTGGGCGAATTCGCCAACCGTTTTCCGCTGCACCTTTCCGGTGGGCAACAACAACGGGTTGCCATTGCACGTGCCTTAATGATGGAACCTCAGGTTCTCTTGTTTGATGAACCCACTGCTGCACTCGATCCTGAAATCACGTCTCAAGTTATTGACATTATTAAAGAGCTGGCAGAAACCGGGATCACTCAGGTTATAGTGACTCATGAAGTGGAATTTGCTCGCAAAACAGCAAACCAAGTTGTATATATGGAACAAGGACACATTCTCGAAAAAGGAGATGTCACTCATTTTATGCATCCTCAAACAGAAGCCTTTGCTCACTATTTATCACATTGAAATACCATACTGGATCTATAAACTCGATAGATTTCAAGCTACGGTTTCCCTGTAAGGTAGCAGATTGAAAGATGAAGTAGATATATCGATAATCGATTATAAAACAAACATAAAAGCAGTTATCAACCATTAAGTTCATAAACAACAGGATATTGCTATGAAGAAATTATTGTTTGCAGCCTTATTGAGTGTAGTGACCTTGTCAGCAACCGCAACAGAAAAAGCAACACTCCGTTTTGCGACGGAAGCGACCTACCCTCCATTTGAATTTATTGATGCAAATAATCAGATTCAAGGATTCGACGTCGATTTGGCGAATGCCATATGTACAAAGCTCAACACAGAATGTACATTCACCAACCAGGCTTTCGATAGCCTCATTCCCAGCTTAAAATTCCGCCGTGTTGATATTTTGATGGCGGGTATCGACATCACACCGGATCGGAAAAAACAAGTTGATTTCACCCAAATCTACTATGATAACTCTGCCATTTTCGTTGCTATCAAAGGGAAGTTTGCTCAAGTTGCCGATCTCAAAGGTAAACAAGTCGGTATCCAGAATGGCACTACACACCAGAAGTATTTGATGGAACAGCATAAGGAACTGAAAACCGTACCTTATGACAGCTACCAAAATGCCATTCTTGATTTAAAAAATGGCCGTATTGATGCGTTATTTGGTGATACTGCTGTCGTCAATGAATGGCTAAAAAAGAATCAAGAATTAAGCACAGTTGGTGATAAGGTGACAGACAAAAACTACTTTGGTATCGGTTTAGGCATTGCAGTTCGCAAAGGTAATACTGAGTTGCTGGACAAACTGAACAAAGCATTAACGGAAGTTAAACAAGACGGTACTTACGATACCCTCTACAAAAAATGGTTTAAACAATAAACTCAATCCTAATGAATGAACTTCTCTCTTTAATCCATGCCGCCGGTATCACCGTCGGCCTTGCCATTTCCTCGCTTATCGTCGGTTTAGTTCTGGCAATGTTTTTTGCTGCATGGGAATCCATTCGCTGGAAATCTATTGCTTTTTTAGGCTCCTGCTGGGTTACCGTGATCAGGGGATTGCCTGAAATTTTAGTTGTTCTCTTCATCTATTTTGGCAGTTCCCAACTTCTCATTACGCTGTCGGACGGTTTTGATATCAATCTCATTGTTTGGCACTTTAGAATACAGATGGAAATTGACAACTTTGATGTCAGACCTTTTCTGTGCGGTGTTATTGCCCTGTCTCTGCTCTATTCTGCTTATGCTTCACAAACACTGCGCGGAGCATTAAAAGCAGTTCCAATAGGGCAACGGGAAGCGGGCCAGGCTCTGGGATTAAGCCAAAGCCGCATCTTTTTTCGCCTGATCATGCCTCAAATGTGGCGTCATGCCCTGCCAGGGCTTGGTAATCAATGGCTGGTTTTATTAAAAGATACGGCTCTGGTTTCATTAATCAGCGTTAATGATCTGATGTTACAAACAAAAAGCATCGCTACCCGAACTCAGGAGCCGTTCACATGGTATATGATTGTTGCTGTGATCTATCTGATAATCACCCTGATCAGCCAATTTATTCTCAAACAGCTTGAAATACGCGCCACCCATTTTGAACGGAGTGCTTCATGATGTTTGAATATATCAAGGAAATTTTACCCGGCTTGCAAACCAGCCTCAGTTTGACTTTCTCTGCATTGCTGGCTGCATTCATACTATCCATTGTCTTGACCATGATCCTGACAATGAAACTGCCTGTACTTTCTCAGTTGGTAAGAAGCTATATCACACTATTTACCGGAACCCCACTCCTCGTTCAGTTCTTCTTAATTTACTATGGGCCGGGGCAATTTCCATCGCTCAAAGAATATCCGTGGTTCTGGCAACTTATGTCAGAGCCGTGGCTATGTGCAATGGTTACACTTACATTGAATAGTGCAGCTTACTCAACCCAGCTATTTTACGGCGCTGTCAAAGCAATTCCTGCCGGACAATGGCAATCTTGCCAGGCCCTCGGTATGTCCAAAGTGCATTCTATGCGCATCTTGTTACCTTATGCTTTTAAGCGAGCACTTTCTTCCTATTCCAATGAAGTCGTGCTGATTTTCAAGAGCACTTCACTAGCCAGTACCATCACCTTATTAGACATCATGGGATATAGCCAGCTTCAATTTGGGCGTAGTTATGATGCAACAATATTTATTGCCGCAGGTATTATTTACCTCTGCATAAATGGTCTTCTGACACTGCTGATGCGTGTAATTGAACAGCGATCCTTATCATTTCAACATCGCAATTAATCAGCATTCATCCTTAATTATCTGATTTCCCCCTTCCTGCCCGTGGTAACTTATTGTTATCACGGAGTAATTAAGATATACCCATCCAACTTCAAGATGCGTATTATATTTCCCCGTGCAGCGGGGAAATATAAGGCCCCGCGTCGTCTTGCGGATTACAACTTGAAGTTTATCGAGTATATAAGGTTGTTAGTTTACATTAAGAACTAACAGTGCCAATGCTTCATAATGTTCGGTATGAGGAAACATATCGAATAACTGTACTTTTTCTATTCGATATTGTTTAAGCAAAGTGATATCTTTTGCCATCGTCTGAGCATTACAGCTCGAATAGAGAACAAATTTAGGTGCCATCCGGCTAAGGTATTCGCATAGCTCTTTACCAATACCTCTTCTGGGAGGGTTTACCAGTACTAACTCAGGTATTTGTGATTTATCAAGGGCAAACTGAGTGGAATCCAATGCCTGAAAATCCACCTGCTCCAATCCCAGGCTTTTGGCAGAACTTTTCGCACAACTAATGGCTTCAGCACTGATCTCAATCCCTGTCAATCGGGTCTTTTTATCTGCACAATGCAGACCAAAACCGCCAGCACCGCAAAACAGATCCCACATACTGTTGATGTTTAATTCCCTAACCCAACGCCCCGCTGTTGCATACAGCTCTGAAGCAATATCTGGATTTGTCTGGAAAAAACTACGCGGGCGGATGTACAGCGGAATACCATTAAAAGTTTCCTGTAACATCTTACGTTCGGTAAAAATGATTTCCTTCTCACCTTCCAGAATTGCCATATGGGTTGGCTGAATATTAGCGGAAATCACAGTTGCTTGTGGCAATTGTTCCTTCAGCCAAGACAAAGCCTGCTCTAATTGAGCCAGCTTTGTTTCCGAACGCAAGACAAAGCGCAGCATTATTTCGCCATTAGCACGACTTTCCGTCAGAAGAATATATTTTAATTCCCCTTTCCGGCGTTCAACGTTGTACGGAACTAAACCCGCTTTGGCGATAAATGTTTTTATGACTGCAAATACCGTCTGAAAGTATTTTGGATACAACGGACAGTCACAAAGATCCACCGTTCTGCCATCACGATGCAGCATACCAAGTAATGGACGCTCAACACTGCCACTGACTACCATCTTGGCTTTATTACGGAACTCACTTGTTTTGCTACTTACGGGTGGCAACCAATGTATTCCTGACCCTTCCTGTAAAAGTTGCTTTAAATGTTGTTGTTTATCAGATAATTGCTGTAAATAGGACTTATCGAGCCACTGGCAAGAGTGACAATGCCCCGCGGTATACTGCGCACATTGCATAGTAAAAACCATATCAAAAAAATATTAGTGCAAAGTAAATGTTGATGTTTTCGTTGAAATTAAGGATTCTTCAGCTTCTTCAATTTCCTCAACTTCCATCTCACTTTCCATATCATTATTGACATAGAGAAGGTTATTGCTGTGAATTTCAAAAATCACATTCGCAATTTGTTCTTCACCCTGCTGCATAAAATTGGAGAATTGTCTGAAAGTCATTCCAGCAGCAATAGGGAAAGCCTGACACACAATCAACTTAGGCAAGTTTTCATCCTGAACATCGATAAATGCCTTCACAGTAAGAGAGCAAGCATTAATCTGACTCAAATTAGCAACCAATGGAATTATCGCAGTTGGCCTGACTTCGGCCAAAGCAGAAAGCAATACTACATCACCCAACAGATCGATCTTGGCATCAAACAAGCCGTCAATATTCTGCATATGAGGCAAATGCAAGACTGTGCCTGAATCATTCTCAAAATAAGAGATCTTGAGCTGTTCAAGCCACGTGCACAAAATTGACAAATCGGGAATAACCATAGAATCCATCGAATTAACCTCATATGACCGAGAAGTTACACATGCTACCTAAGGGAACGTCCCAGCAAGCAGCCGTATGTACAATAATTAATCTATTTTGTTTTTTCATCATCAGTGACAATCTGATGGTTTTTATCTGCTTTCTTATGATCAATTCCTAAAAAGGAAAGATTATAGACTGCACGCCAGATAATATGGATAGCTGCTGGTATCAAGCAACCGATACCCAATAAAATCATAGCAATGTGTGCTTCTGTCGTCATTAGTAAAGGTGATAAAATTATGCTATCAGTGATTGACAAGTAAGCCAGAACCAACAGCCCCACGCCCAATATTTCCAATAAAATAACTAACTTAGGCATATCAGCCAATGAGCGCATCTCTTTTGATGGGTTCACTTTCATTCTTTAACCTGTTGCAGCCTAAAAATAGAATTTCTGTTACTCAATAAATCTCTGTCACTGGGTAAGTCTATCATACCTGAATCCCACTTATTGGCAGGACTAATTACAACAAAAGGCAATTCCTGCTTTTTTTTATTAATACATACAGGCATAGTAACTCCAGATGACATTCTATAAAGTTCATGATCATTACCACTAAGGAGTTTGTATGTACACTGTCATTTTTGGCCGCCCTGGTTGTCCTTACTGCGTTCGCGCCAAAGAACTCGCTGAAAAACTAAAAAAAGTGCGCGACGACTTTGATTATCGCTATGTCGATATCTGGGCTGAAAACATCACCAAAAACGACTTATCAAAAACGGTGGGCAAACCTGTTGAGACGGTTCCCCAGATCTTCATTGACGAGAAACACATCGGTGGCTGTACAGATTTTGAAGCTTATGCTAAAGACAATCTGGAACTGTACCAATAATCGAATCCAATCATTAGTTATAAAACCAGCCGTCAAAAAAAACCGCTATCCAGCCAGAAACCGTCCCTTTACTGGATAGCGGGTGCCTTAACCATATTGCCCTTCGAAAAAACTCCACCTTTTTGAAAAGATTTTGCGATTTTTTTCTCAAGGATGAGAACTTTCACATCATAATGCAGTCTTAATTATTGCCACTGCTTTTCTTTGATGTCCCCATATTGAGGAGCCCGATAGTCATCCACTTTGGTTAAAGACTATCGGGTTTTTTGTTAGTCACGAGTGACTTGCAAGATAGCGGTTATCTTCCATTATTATTACAATCCCTATATTATTTACTCATGCAACATCAACAAACATTAAATAAAATTACAAATCAATATAATTCGCTTTTTTATGTGAAATTATTATTGTTAACAATGAGTTAATAAAATAAAATCACTCTGTGTATGTAAATATCTCGCTTGTGAGGCTGACTTTGCTAGAACAACTTAACCACATTTTGTTTACTTTTATCAATGCAACCCCAGATTCACCACCAGCAATGATCTCGCTTGCTATCTTTATAGCGAAATATTGCGTATTTATTTACCCTATCACATTGGTCATTTGCTGGCTTTGGGGGAAAGAAAGCGCCATCACATCTCAACGCATCGTTGTCAGTAAATATTGCATTGCTTTTGCCTTTGGCATGGCAACCTCCTATATCATCGGGGTAACCGTTCCACATGCCCGGCCATTTGTCGAAGGTGTTGGCTATCATTTTCTCTACCATGCTCCGACAGAATCTTTTCCCAGTAACCACGGCATAGCGGTCTTTACTTTTGCTCTGGCTTTTATATTTTGGCACCGCGTTTGGTCAGGTTTATCTCTGATGGTCATCGCCTGTGCCATTGCCTGGTCTCGTGTCTATGTGGGCGTTCACTGGCCAATCGATATGATTGGGGCATTTTTAGTCAGCCTGTTGGGGTGTGCTTTTGCCCAAATATTTTGGGGCCAATACGGAGCGCATTTACAAAGCAAACTTACCCGACTCTACCAATTTTGCTGCGCATTTTTTATCAAAAAAGGGTGGGTAAAAAATTAATCAAATGTAAATATGCACTGGTCATATATCCAGGGCAAACGGGTCTAAATTGACCAACGGGATTAACTGAGTGCATTCGGTACATAGAAATAGGATTGATAGCTGTTTGTGATTTATAATCAGCATCCTGTCAATGATAACCGTAGAAACTGCCATGCAAGCAACTACCCTCAGCAAGGCCTTTGGGCACCTCACTGATCCGCGTGTTAGCCGAACGAAACAGTATGCCCTCATCGATATTCTGACCATCTCGATTTGTGCCGTGAGCTGTGGTTGTGAAGGCTTCAATGCGATTGAAGAGTACGGTAAATCCAAAGAAGATTGACAGGGGATACTGGCACCGCCGACAGAGGATATCATAGAGGGTCTCTGGCGGTTAATGCAGTCCTGTTTTGGCGACAACCTCAATAAATCAATGGACACACCACAGGGCCAATTAGTTACTACTCTGATAGCCATCATCACCGATGAGCGAAACTTTTTTATCAACCTCCTGAACAGTTTCGATCCCCGGTACGCTGACGGCATGATGCAGGATGCATTAGGCTATATCTATTTTCTCCAGCGTCACCGGGCGACAAAATCTGTTACTGAGGTCACGATTAACGGACTGGCAAACACGGTTATTCCTGCCGGATTTCTGTAGCGCGGCGGCCAATTTTGCACTATTTAGCGGTATATTCTGCACTATTCTAAGTGAAAATTACCGCCCCATAATGCACAGTGCAGAATAAAACGCCTGATTAAAATTACGATGTTTTTATCAAAACACGCGGTATATTTAGATTGTTTTTTACCCATTAACGCCGATGTTCCTCCAAACTCACATTTTGCACATTTATTGAACTGAAAATTTGTTTAATTTCAACCCGTTCAATAGTCAATTACCCGTTTCTACTGCCAAATCAACCCAGTGCGTAATTCTAGAAAACCTCGGTTTATCGGATACGGTGGATCTGGCGAAAAATGCCCTCAACAAAAACGATGGCGGTGAGTTGCTATCACCGGTTAAATTTTCAGGGTTTAGAAAAAATGCGGGGTCAATCGTCATTTCGACACAATCGGATGGTAATGACATTGGCGATGCATAGACACAACTCGGTTACAACACTGGCAGTGATTCAGCACCCAGATTCAGTCATTATTTGCGTGGCAGCGGTGTTACGCACATTGATACCTTCGGTGGATGCGATGTACGTGAGGGGTTACGCGTCGGTAAACAGGTTGTACCCGATGATTATGGAAATTTTGATAGCCGATATCTGAGCAAAAACGATGGCGGTGAATTGCTGTCACCGGTTAGATTCTCAGGGTTTAGAAAAAACACAGGTTCAATTGCGGTATCTACACATTCAGACGGCAATAATTTTGGGGATGGGCAAACACAATTTGGCTATAACAAAGGCTCGCAATCACGACCTGAATTCCACCATTACCTGCGTGGGCGGGGTGTTACCGCTATCGACACATTGGGTGGGTGTGACATTAGCGCGGAGCTGAGAGTCGGACGACAGGTTGTACCGCGCGATTACGGGAATTTTGATAGTCGGTATTTACGATTGACGCAAATTGGCGACGCGACGGGAAATGTCCCCAGCATGGCGTATTTTCTGGCGAGTTTAGGCTATAACGGCTGGCAGCAATTCCCATCGCAGGATGGGGCGGGTAACCTGATTATTCAATGGGGTGCGTTTGGGGAATTTAAATCTGGTGAGAGTGTGCAGGTACAATTTACCCGCCCATTCCCGCGGTATTGTGTATTTGCGGTACCGGTTGCCGTTGTACCGTATAGCACAAACACAACCACAGTTGAACCCGTCTACCTCGCGGAAAAAACGAATACACACGCCACGTTTAGGAAAGGCGGCACTGAGACACTGAATGGTATTTACATTGCGTTAGGATATTAATGATGAGCAAAACCTATATTTATTGCGCTAACAACGAAAAATGCGACCCTCCGTGTCCGGGGTTCTGGCCTGTGGATGAACGTCACCACTATCCCGACACGTTCCCGGATACTGGTGTAGAGGTTGACGAGGCGGTCAAACAACGATTTGATGGGCAATGGCCCAGTGGAAAACGGCTGGGCTGCGATGAACACGGCTACCCTGCATGGATTGATATCCCACCGCCACCTCCTCCGACGCCAGAGGAATTACAGCAGCGGGCTGAATCTCAAAAATCCTCATTGCGACAACAGGCAGATATCGCTATCGTCCCGCTCCAATACGCGGTCGATCTCCAGATGGAAACAGATAGCGAACGAGCGGCGCTGACAGAGTGGAAACGATACTGCGTCCTGCTTAACCGTGTAGACTGTTCGACAGCACCAAACATTGACTGGCCTAAAACACCATAGTGAAAATCAGGGGCGTAATGCCCCTTTAATTATTCCGGCTGTTCCGGCCATTGGATATCGGGGGCGGTAGCGCAATCTACCCGATTGAGCAGTATCCGATATTTGCGTCATGTGTCTAATGACCCTCCTGATGCCGAACCCTGCGACATTCCCGAAGGTTGTCGCTTAGATGTCCGCGTCCAGATGCCAGAGGATTCGGTGTGGAATGCGGGGCAGGAGAAAGTTGAAACGTAAAATAAACCCGCAGAAATTGCGGGTTGAGTAATTTCGCTATCTATCTATTGATTTCTTCAAGGGAACTTAAAATCTCGGAAGATTCCACTATGATATCAACTGAAAATTCACCTGAATTATCACCATATGCGTCCGAACTATCGTCAAATAGAAGTATCAATTCACCATCTATGGGGACTCTTCTGCGTAGTACGCCATTTCCTATTTTGTAGGTTTTGTTGGCGATTTTAGCAATTAAAGATAGGCTGGGTTTTGCAGGTTGGTAAACTGGCATGGTACCTTCAGGTGCTGCCCAGTTAATATTACCGTAGCCGTATTTTATCCAGCCTCTGGCAACAACAGATATTACATCTCCTGCTTTAAGCAAAAGCCCTGTAGGTTGACCTTGCTCAGCATTAGCAGGAACAACTCCAGACCAATCATACATAGTATTACCTCCAATTATGTTTTTATAACGTTATGAAGGCGGTGGGAGACTTCTCCGCCTGTGAACATCAATAAAATCGGTTCATTAATACTGGAGAGTGCGACTTGATTTAGGATGGCACGGAATGGCTGATAGGGAATTAATAAAATCTATTTCCCTATGGTTGATAAAGCTTGGTATGACAAAGTGAAATCAGAAAGTGACATAAAGAGGATAATTATTCCCTTTTAACTCATTGATTATTGCATTCATCCTCAGTTTGGCCTGTCACTCAGCGAAACTTTCCGTTAATGGGATTTAAAAGCCCATTAAGGTGATAATTCATGGAGAGGTACCCTCAAAATAGCGACTTTAAACAAGGGATTAAGTCGTTTTGTCCAGCCCCTTGCGCACAAGTAACATTCTGAAAAAGAAGGAATATATCCTTTTTGTCCAGTGCCTTTATTAGAGGGCTTGGATTCAAGTCCTACTGTGTGGTGATTCCCCGATTTTAAATCAGGAAATTTTAGCAATGTGTTTTTTGGGATTTTTAGCGATTTAATGTGGATTTGGTTAGATTTTTGTTTCTGCAAAACTTTTATTAAGATTATATAAAACAATAAGTTATTTAAGTGATTTTATATATATAAAACCGATGTGGCAGACCTTAAATACTCAATATATACAGTTAGTTACTATATGCATCGTATCCTGTTGTTGCGCCACATGGAATGGTTCGAGGCTGCCGACTTAATCGTTAAAGGTGTTGAAGGTTCCATTGCTGCCAAGACCGTAACTTACGATTTTGAGCGTCTGATGGAAGGCGATAAGCTGCTGAAATGTAGCGAATTCGGCGATACAATTATCTCACATATGTAATTAATTACTTAACTGAATAGATGACGGGAGCTTAATGGTTCCCGTTGTTTTTGACTATTAAATAATGAAGGGGGACAATGCAGTGTTAGGCTATACTGATTTATAAATCATCTGATTATGGTGTGCTTATGTGGAATAGTCATCCGCAAAGAGGAAATATGCAGTTATTAGCGAATTTTCTATCGCCAATCGATGCTCACATCGTCTTGGGCAGAATATTATCAGAAGATATTTATGCAGTCGTGATAGATGAAGGCATTGTATGGAATAACTATATGTATTCCCAAGCATTTGGTGGTGTTAAACTGCTTGTCCACTCTGCTGATATAGAACGCGCAAAAGTGATACTTACTGAAATTGAGGATAATAAGTTCTTGTTAGATAAAGCAGAGTCTAACCAGGACAATGAGAAAAAATTATCGTTTCAATATCATTTTTCTGAATTAATAAATACTTTTTTAGTCCTTTTATTGTTTTTAATATTCGGTATAGCATTGCCATTAATAAGCTGAAATTAAATTCTTTTCGGATGATTTAATTTAAATAAATTCATCCCCGATAAAGAGTCATCCGTTGATGCTGTATTTTTTCACAGTCATGTTTCTATCCGGCCCGGCTCTATTGACAACAAGACTAATAAAAAATAGAGCGACAACATAAGTAAATCGCTCTACAGGAGTCTATTTTGTACTGCCGGATAAAGCATGTTTTGTTTGTACTTTACATGCTTCAACAGATTTATCCAGTGATTCGTCAAAATGACGCGTGCTTGGAAAGGCTTGTTTATTTTTTCTGACTTCTGTGACCGTTTGTTTGATGGATGTCATAAATTCATCCTTGTTGCTTTGGATCTCTTTAAGATCAAATCCCTTGCTAGTTAATTCATTGAACGCCTTTTGCGCTATCGTGTCGGGTGAGTCATGGGTTTTAAATGCTTCGACAGAGGCTTTCCCGAACAAGTTACAATAAGTTTCTGCGGTCTTATCTGCATTAGCATGTGCCGCATATGAGAAGAATGGGGTAAGGAAAATGGGCAATAAAAGACGTTTCATAATTTCCTCTTGATCGACTATACCACGATAGTAGTAACAACTTTAACAGGAACGACAACATTAACAATAGTACATAACTCAACGTTTGTGCCGGATCTCAGCGGATAAAACAGTTACTATTGCACCATTAACCAGTGAACGTTGAGGCAGGATGTCGCTTATATCCACGTCTAAGAGTACGCTTGCCCCACTCACATAACCCTCTTTGTCATCCCACATCCAAGCGACCGCCGGCACTTTGTGTAGGGGAAGAGAGGGGCTTATTTCATTATTTTTCACTAAAATTTATTATAATTAATGGTTTTAAGGTACTCTTTTATCATAAAAGTATTCATGAAATTGATAGCTAAAACGGAGCACACTATTTTATGAGAATCACTTTATGAGAAAAACATCCAGAAAATCTTTGATAACTCTTTTTATCGGCCTGTTGTTATCGGGGAATTCTCCTGTATTCTCTGCACCGGCTGAAGATTCACTACCTGATATCGGCACCACAGCAGGGGCCACCCTCAGCATTAATCAGGAAATGGCTATAGGGGATTTTTATATACGCTCGATAAGGGGCCAGGCCCCGCTGATTTATGATCCGTTGCTGACTCAATACATTAATCAATTAGGCCAAAGGCTAGCCAATCATGCCGATGCAGTCAAAACCCCTTTTCATTTCTATCTGTTAGATAACTCTAATATTAATGCCCTTGCACTTTTCGGTGGTAATGTTGTTCTTTATTCAGGCCTGTTTCGCTATAGCAACAATGAAAGTGAACTGGCATCTGTCATGGCCCATGAGATTTCCCACATTACCCAACGACACTTAGCACGATCAATGGAAGAACAAAAACGTACCAGCCCTCTGGCATGGGCCGGCACATTGGGTTCTATCCTACTGATGATAGCCAACCCACAAGCAGGCATGGCTGCACTCAGCGGCACACTGGCAGGCGTCCAACAAGGCATGATCAGTTTTACCCAATCGAATGAGCAAGAAGCTGATCGTATCGGAATGCAAACGCTCAGCCGGACAGGATTTGATCCAAACGGTATGCCTGATTTTATGCAAATACTGGTAGATCAGTCTCGCTATAGCTCCAGGCTACCTGAAATGCTCTATACTCACCCACTCCCTGCCAGCCGTTTGGCCGACGCCCGTAATCGGGCAAATCAATATCCAGCGAAAGCGGTGCCAGAATCTCAGGATTTTCTGCTCGCCCGTATCCGTATTTTAACCCTGTATTCAACTGATCAACGTCCCTATATTGATCAATGGCTAAAGAAATATCGTCAGGGAACGGCCAAAGAACAGCTTGCGGCGGCCTATGGACAAGCTATTTTGCTTTCTGAAGATAAAAAGTATGCTGAAGCCAGAGTTATACTCTCTCCATTGCTAGATAAACAACCAGATAACATTTGGTTTATTGATACAATGACGGATATTGACATCGGGCAAAAACAGTATGCTAATGCTATCAATCGCTTACAGGATGCACTTAAGAAACAGAAAAATCATCGGGTATTGCAAATTAACCTCGCCAATGCCTATTTGATGGATAAAAAGTATTTTCTGGCATCACAACTTCTGTTTCGTTATACCTTTAATTACCCTGACGACCTTAATGGCTGGATACTGTTAAGAAAGACTGCTGGAGAGCAAGGGAAAAACAATGATGAACTCGCCGCCTATGCAGAAGTTATGGCATTGCAAGGTAATTTTAGCGCCGCGATAGAACAATTAAGCAAAGCCAGTGCATTGGCAAAACTGGGCAGTTATGAACAAGAACGATATGATGCCCGTATTGATCAATTACGCCAACAACAACAAAGTTATGAACGATATAAAAAATGAAGGGTTTTATATGCAACATGTTGACGCACGAAAAGTCACTTTTTACCACAATCCCCGTTGCTCAAAGAGCCGTGAAACTCTTAAGCTGATTGAAGAGCTGGGTATTACGCCGGAAATCATTCACTATCTTGATACCCCTCCGACAGCAGGACAACTTGCCGTACTATTAAAACAATTGGGGTTCAAAGATGCCCGCCAATTGATGCGTACTAAGGAAGATCTCTACCAGGCATTAAACCTTGGCGATACTACCTTATCCCAAGACGTATTGCTTCAGGCGATGGCTGAAAACCCTAAACTGATTGAACGCCCGATTGTTGTTGTCGGTGATAACGCTCGTTTGGGGCGTCCCCCTGAACAAGTTAAAGAAATTCTATGGTAAATATTTTTCAATAAAAAAGTGATAGAGAACCTATTTCTATCACTTTTTTATCTTGATCTCATTCCCTTACTGCTTTACTGACTCAAAGCTCAAGGATATCTTTTACAAACGGGATCGTTAGTTTACGTTGCGCCACAATGGAAGCACGGTCAAGTTCATCTAACGTCCTGAACAACGTTTGCATTTCCCTATCGAGTCGTTTCAACACAAAACGCCCTACATCTTCCGGCAATTCAAAACCCCGTAATTTGGCCCGTAATTGCAATGCCTGGATTTTCTCATCATCTGACAGAGGTTGTAATTTATAAATTTGCCCCCAATCGAGACGAGATGCCAAATCCGGTAGTGTCAGGTTAATTTGCCGAGGAGGACGATCACCGGTGATCAAAAGACAAGTCCGGCCAATTTCTACAATGCGGTTGTAAAGATTGAAAATCGCCATCTCCCATGCCTGATCACCAGCAATACACTCAATATTATCGATGCACACTAATGATAAATGTTCCATACCATCAAGGACTTCAGGGACAAAATAGGCGCGTTTATCCAATGGTACATACCCTACAGCTTCTCCTTGTTGGGACAATTCGGCACAGGCTGCGTGAAGCAAATGGCTCTTACCCCCGCCATCGCGGGACCAGAAATAGATATAACTACCGTGTGACTGACTAATGGCCAATTTTATTGCAGCTAATAAGGAAGTATTCTCACCTGCAAAGAAACTGGCAAAAGTTTCATCATCGGGCAAATATAATGGTAGTGAAAGCTGCGACGGTGTATTCAGAAGCACCTCAAACAGAATGGATAACGAACAGTGCTAAGTCTACCACAAAAAGTCTCTATAAATGAAACGAATGCTTTGGTGAAAGCAGGAGATTATCATCAAAGCACACGCCCCCATAAAATGAGTAAATTACGACCAGCAATAATCAATATTACCAATCCAACTTCAGGATGCGTGTTATATTTCCCCTTTAGCACTCATGATCTTAGCATTCTTTTCTTTAATGGCAGGTGAAGCAAAATTTAAGTTTTTTATAGCGATAATAATTTTAATACCTCTTGCTATATTTATAACTTCTTTTAAGTCAGCTTATGAGTCGTTTATATTTATGAAAAAACATAAACGACTTTAATAAATATTTACCCCAGATAGAGCATTTAAGACATCACCGTCAGCCCGGTTTTCTACCGGAAATTGCCGCCGATCTTATTGCTTATACATTCCAATCTAAAAAATCTTTCCAATTCCTTTCATTGACGTATTTTATTCTACTACTTCACTCTTCTTATCATTTCTGATTGATTCCACAGAAGAGTTAATATACGGCTCTTCTGGGCGGATAAAGTTGAGCAGTTTAAAAAACAGGCTTAAACCAATCCCCACAACCGTTGCAAGCGCCATACCTTTTAATTCTACCGCACCGATCTGAATTTTCGCTCCGCTGACACCAATAATCAAAATAATGGAAGTCAGGATCAGGTTTTGTGCCTTACTGTAATCCACCTTCGCATCAATCAAAACTCGAATACCTGATGCACCAATGACACCATACAATAACAGGGAAACACCGCCCATTACAGGAACTGGGATCATCTGGATCGCGGCCGACAATTTACCGACACAAGAAAGCAATATTGCCATTATCGCAGCACCACCAATCACCCATGTACTGTACACACGGGTCAGCGCCATAACACCAATATTTTCACCATAAGTCGTGTTAGGCGTTGAACCAAAGAAACCCGAAATTATCGTTGAAAAACCATTGGCAAACATTGAACGATGCAGACCGGGGTTTTTAAATAAATCTTTCTGCACAATATTGGCTGTTACCACTAAATGCCCGACGTGCTCAGCAATAACCACCAGCGCCGCAGGTAAAATTGTCATCATGGCAAACCATTCAAAACGCGGCGTATAGAACGTCGGTAATGCAAACCACAGCGCTTCACGGACTGGCGTTAAATCTACAACGCCCATAAAAAATGACAGCGCATACCCGACTAAAACACCCGTCAGAATCGGAATAATCGCCATAAAACCACGGAATATCACCGATCCCAAGATGGTCACACCCAACGTCACCATAGATATGGTCAGGTTGGTCAGATTCATTTCAGTGCCTGCCGCTGGACGCAATCCCGCCATATCAGCAGCAACACCTGCCAATTCCAGGCCGATCACAGCAACAATCGCTCCCATCGCGGCCGGTGGAAACATTGCATTGATCCATCCCCTTCCTGCAACTTTGACAATCAGGGCCACCAGACAAAACAGCAAACCACAGACAATAAATCCCCCCAATGCCAATTCATATCCCAGAGGCAGTAATAACAATACAGGAGAAATAAAAGCAAAACTGGAACCTAAGTAAGCCGGAATTCTTCCTTTGCAAATGAATAAATACAGCAATGTTCCGATGCCATTGAATAACAAAATTGTCGCGGGATTTACTTTAAACAAAATGGGAACCAAAACGGTTGCACCAAACATGGCAAACAGATGCTGCAAACTTAAAGGAATAATCTGTGCCAAAGGCGGTCTTTCTTCTACGCCAATAGTCCGACGGGTCATTATTGATATCCTCTTATATCTTATATCACCTTGCCAGAAACCCAAAAAAGCCGACTTATTAGCCGGCTATCAATGTTATTTGGTGCCAAATATTTTATCACCCGCATCCCCTAAACCCGGGACGATGTAGCCATCTTCATTGAGATAGTTATCAATTGAAGCGGTATACAGTTCAACATCAGGGTGAGCCTTCTCCAGTGCTGCGATCCCTTCCGGCGCAGCAACCAAAACTAATACCTTAATGGCAGAGCATCCCGCTTTTTTCAACAAATCAATAGTAGCGATCATGGAGCCACCGGTTGCCAACATCGGATCAACCACTAATGCCATGCGTTCATTAATATCGGAGACTAATTTCTGAAAATAAGGCACGGGTTCAAGGGTTTCTTCATCACGATATACACCAACAACACTGATTCGTGCACTAGGGATATTTTCCAGTACACCATCCATCATACCCAGGCCCGCACGCAGGATAGGGACTACCGTAATTTTTTTTCCTTTAATCTGATCTATCTCTACCGGACCACACCATCCGTCAATGGTCACTTTCTCGACTGCCAAATCAGCAGTTGCTTCATATGTCAGAAGACTCCCCACCTCTGAAGCCAGTTCACGAAAGCGTTTGGTGCTGATATCATGATCTCGCATCAGGCCAAGTTTATGTTTAACTAGCGGGTGTTTAACCTCAACGATTTTCATGGGTTTCTCCTAATAGCCGGCAGATAAAAAAATCGCGGGATTATAACTCCTTTTCGGTATCAAACCACTACCAATCTATTAATTTTTATCACTAACGCGTTATTTTCTTCGATCCCGACCTGACAGGAAACCGATATAAAGCTATCGCAAACGTTTGCTTAGGCTGTTAGAATTGTCGCCGTTCTGTTTTATTTATAAAAATGCAACCGCCTGGGAGCTACGCAGTGACCAACAAAACCTCTCTTAGCTATAAAGATGCTGGTGTCGATATTGATGCCGGTAATGTCTTAGTCAATCGTATCAAAGGTGTCGTAAAACAGACCCGTCGCCCCGAAGTGATGGGAGGATTAGGTGGTTTCGGTGCATTATGTGCCCTGCCACAGAAATATCGAGAACCGGTGTTAGTTTCCGGTACAGATGGCATGGGGACTAAACTGCGTCTGGCCATGGACTTGAAACGCCATGACACAATCGGAATTGATTTGGTCGCTATGTGTGTCAATGATCTGGTTGTACAAGGTGCCGAACCTCTTTTCTTCCTTGATTATTATGCTACTGGCAAACTGGATGTCGACACAGCCGCCAGTGTCATCACGGGCATAGCAGAAGGCTGCAAACAAGCAGGCTGTGCATTAGTCGGTGGTGAAACGGCAGAAATGCCCGGCATGTATCACGGTGAAGATTATGATGTCGCGGGTTTTTGCGTTGGTGTTGTTGAAAAATCGGCAATTATTGACGGCAGTCAGGTTCAGACCGGTGATGCCCTGATTGCACTTGCATCCAGCGGGCCGCACTCCAATGGTTATTCTTTAATCCGTAAAATTCTCGAGGTAAGTCAGACAGATCCAGAGGCTACCGAACTTGAAGGAAAACCACTCGCCGATCACTTACTTGCCCCAACCCAAATTTACGTCAAATCCATTCTGGCGCTGATTGAAAAAGTGGATGTTCATGCGATTGCACATCTGACCGGCGGCGGCTTCTGGGAAAATATTCCACGTGTTCTGCCAGAAAATAGGCAGGCCAGAATTAAAGCTGACAGTTGGCAATGGCCGGCGATTTTTACCTGGTTACAGCAAGCCGGTAATGTCAGCGAGCATGAAATGTACCGCACATTTAACTGCGGAGTCGGTATGATAATCGCACTTCCTCAGTCTCAGGCAGAACAAGCGATTTCGTATCTGACTGCGTCAGGCGAAAATGCATGGCAAATTGGAACAATTGCTGAAATTAATGCCGATGAGCAACCTGTCGTTATTACAAAATAAGCTATTACAAAATAAATAGCTTGTCTGATTGATTTCAAGTTACAGCCAATAAAGCTGTAGCTTGAAAAAATGAAGTGCATATTAATCAATGAATTTCTTCAGTGAAAACCCGTTATGAAAAAAATTGTCGTTTTAGTCTCCGGCAATGGCAGCAATCTTCAATCCATTATTGACGCCTGCCAGCAAAACCGAATTAATGGATATATTGCTGCGGTTTTCAGTAATAATGCTGATGCCTATGGCCTGCAACGTGCTGAACAAGCAGATATCCCTGCCCACTTTATCAACCCGAAAACTTATGCAGATCGTACAAGTTATGATATCGCCCTACTCAGCGCTATTGATCAATACGCTCCCGATTTAGTGGTCTTAGCCGGTTATATGAAAATCTTATCGCCCGAATTTGTCCAGCACTACTATGGGCGTCTGCTCAATATTCACCCTTCCCTCTTGCCTAAATATCCCGGCCTGCATACCCATCGGAAAGCCATTGAAAATGGGGATAAAGAACATGGTACGTCCGTCCATTTTGTTACTGAAAAATTGGATGGCGGCCCTATTATTTTACAAGCTAAAGTACCGATTTTTGCGGGAGATAAAGAAACAGAAGTCATCGGCCGTGTACAAACTCAGGAACACTATATTTATCCTTTGGTCATCGGCTGGTTTTTAGAGCAACGTTTGGTTATGGAAGGCAATAACGCCATTATGGATGGCAAGATCCTGCCTCCACAGGGTTACGCATCAGAATAATTAACCTGCTGACTTCAACTTACGGCTCTGTGTTAGCGGATTTTGTTATAATGTTTTTTAAGTGCTATATTCCAGTAAGACTTTGCTGTAAGTTGCTATTTTGGATTGATTTATCTGGCAATAATTATTTATTCAATATCAAATATATTTATACCCTATCGATTTCACTACAAAACACTGAGGTATCCAATGTCCAGTGGTTCGGAAAATCCATCGGTAAATTTACGTCCTCTTGAACGAGAAGATCTTCCTTTTGTTCATCAACTCGATAATAACGCCAGTGTTATGCGCTACTGGTTTGAAGAGCCTTATGAAGCCTTTGTTGAATTATGCGACCTCTATGACAAGCATATACATGACCAACGTGAGCGCCGTTTTATTATCGAAAGCCTGAATTCCAAAGTCGGTTTGGTGGAGCTGGTCGAGATTGATTATGTCCACCGTCGTGCGGAATTTCAGATTATCATCGCTCCGGCTTATCAAGGACAAGGTTACGCAGCGGTAGCCGTCAAACTTGCGATGGAATACGCTTTTGCTGTCTTAAATCTTTACAAACTGTATCTGGTTGTTGATAAAGAGAATACGAAAGCAATTCATATCTACAATAAATTGGGATTCCATACTGAAGGTGAATTAATCGATGAGTTTTTTGTAAACGGCTCTTATCATACCGCTATCAGGATGTGTACTTTCCAGCACCACTATTTCGCCAGGAAAACCCGTGAAACCCAAATCAGCAACATCGACTCATTAAACGCCAACCATTAAACTAAGTGGAAAACCCCATAGAGTTGAAAGGAGTAGTAATGTCCCACGATCGTCTTTATAACGAGAAAGAACTCAGTTGGCTCTCTTTCAACGAACGTGTACTTCAGGAAGCGGCTGACAAAAGTAACCCGCTGATTGAAAGAATGAGGTTTTTAGGGATCTACTCCAACAACTTAGATGAGTTTTATAAAGTACGCTTTGCTGATGTAAAGCGGCGTATTCTTATCAGTGAAGAGCGGGGTTCAGCCACCGCTGCCCGCCAATTGTTGAAAAAGATTCAGACTAAGGTTGCCAAAATCGATCAAGAGTTCGATGCTCTCTATAACGATTTACTGCTGGAAATGGCACGTAACCAGATTTTCTTGATCAATGAACGGCAGATATCCCCGAATCAACAGATCTGGATGCGGCAATATTTTCGCCAGCATTTGCGGCCACATATCACGCCAATCGTCATCAACCCAGAAACTAATTTGGTTGAATTTCTCAAGGATGATTACACCTATTTGGCTGTTGAAATTATCCAAGGGCAAGAAACACAATATGCTTTGTTGGAAATTCCATCGGATAAAGTCCCGCGTTTCGTCAACTTGCCTCCAGAGATGCCAAAAAAACGCAAGTCAATGATATTACTTGATAATATTCTGCGTTACACGCTGGATGAAATTTTCAAAGGATTTTTCGATTACGATACCTTAAACGTCTATTCGATGAAAATGACCCGTGATTCCGAATATGATCTGGCAACAGAGATGGAATCCAGCCTGCTGGAACTGATGTCTTCTACACTGAAACAGAGACTGACGGCGGAGCCTGTACGGTTTGTTTATCAGCGTGATATGCCTGATGAAATGGTGGAACTACTGCGGAGCAAGCTGGGATTATCCAATGATGACTCGGTGATTGCAGGTGGCCGTTATCATAACTTTAAAGATTTCATCAAATTTCCCAATGAAGGCAATCGGAATCTCCAGAATAAACCCACGCCACGACTGCGCCATACCTGGTTCGACCATTTCCGCAACGGATTCGACGCTATCCGTGAAAGAGATGTTCTGCTTTATTATCCTTATCACACATTCGAACATGTGTTGGAATTGCTACGTCAGGCTTCTTTCGATCCCAGTGTGCTCTCGATTAAGATTAATATCTACCGCGTCGCAAAAGACTCTCGCATTATTGACTCCATGATCCACGCCGCATACAACGGCAAGAAAGTGACTGTCGTGGTAGAGTTACAGGCACGTTTTGACGAAGAAGCCAATATTCATTGGGCAAAACGCCTCACTGAAGCCGGTGTACATGTTATCTTCTCCGCCCTTGGCCTGAAAATTCACGCAAAACTCTTCATCATTTCGCGTCTGGAAGGGGAAGAAATTATCCGTTATGCCCATATTGGTACAGGAAATTTCAACGAAAAAACAGCTCGGCTCTATACCGATTATTCTCTGCTGACCGCCAACCCTGAAGTTACCAATGAAGTTCGCCGAGTATTTAACTTTATTGAAAACCCTTATCGGCCCGTCACATTTGATAATTTAATGGTATCGCCGCAAAATTCGCGGGCTATGCTCAATCAACTGATTACCCAGGAAATCGAAAATGCACGAGCCGGTGAATTAGCTGGCATCACGCTGAAAATTAATAATCTGGTAGATAAGGAGTTGGTGGACCGCCTGTATGATGCCTCGGAAGCGGGCGTCAAGATCCGCATTCTGGTGCGCGGAATGTGCTCTTTAGTTCCCAATCAACCCGGCTTTAGTGAAAACATTCAAGTCACCAGTATTGTGGATCGTTTTCTGGAACATGATCGCGTTTATGTTTTCATCAACAAAGGCAATGAAAAAGTTTTCCTTTCTTCGGCCGACTGGATGACCCGTAACATTGACTATCGCATTGAAGTGGCCGTTTGTCTGCTCGACCCCAGACTAAAACAACAAGTTATGGATATTCTTGAACTACAATTCAGTGATACCGTCAAGGCACGATATATTGATAAGGAATTGAGCAATCGCTATGTTCCGCGAGGAAATAAGCGTAAAATCCGCGCACAGCTTGCTGTTTATGATTATTTGAAAAACCTTGAACAACCGGAATCAAGAGCCTGATCTATGCCGTTGAAACACAACACGCCAATGCCCAAACCGCAAGAAATTGCCACTATTGATTTGGGTTCCAATAGCTTTCACATGGTCATCGCCCGTATCGTCAACGGTGCATTACAGGTTATCGGGCGTTTAAAGAAACGGGTTTATCTTGCCGATGGGCTAAACAGTAAAAATGAGTTAAGCGCAGATGCCATAAACCGTGGCCTGAAATGCCTCGCTCTGTTTGCTGAACGGTTGCAGGGTTTTCCCGCAAGTAATGTCTGTTTGGTGGGAACGCATAGTTTACGTGAAGCGACCAACGTACAAGAATTTCTGCAACAGGCAAAAGAAGTTATCCCCTATTCCATTGAAATTATCTCTGGTCATGAAGAAGCTCGCCTGATTTTCATGGGCGTTGAGCATACACAACCGGAAAAAGGCCGGAAATTGGTGATTGATATTGGCGGTGGCTCAACGGAATTGGTCATTGGTGAAGACTTTGAACCGCTGTTGATTGAAAGCCGCCGTATGGGTTGCGTCAGTTTTTCTCGCCAGTTCTTTCCGGACGGTATCATTAATGAGCATAATTTTCGCAAGGCACGACTCCAGGCGGCACAAAAATTGGAAAATCTCGTCTGGCAATTTCGGACAAAAGGCTGGGATTTTGCTTTAGGTGCATCGGGAACGATCAAGGCAATACACGAACAGTTGGTCGAGCTGGGTGAAAAAGATGGACTGATTACCCCAGAGCGCCTAAACATGCTGGTGAAACGTGTCCTGAAATACAAAAATTTCAATACGCTGGCATTGCCGGGATTATCTAATGACCGTAAACAAACGTTTGTTCCCGGGTTATCAATCTTGTGCGGTATTTTTGATGCTTTGCATATTCAAGAATTACGCTTGTCTCATGGTGCATTGCGGGAAGGTGTGCTGTATGAAATGGAAGATCGTTTCCGCCATCAGGATATTCGTCAACGAACGGCCAAGAGTCTTGCCGAACACTATAATATCGATCGAGAACAAGCAGCACGCGTTTGGAATACCGCCAAAAATCTTTATGACCAATGGTCAGAACAACATCCCAAACGCGTACATCCACAACTGGAATCTATTCTGCTGTGGGCGGCCATGCTGCATGAAGTCGGTTTAAGCATCAATCTGAGTGGTCTGCAACGGCATTCAGCTTACATCCTGCAAAATACCGATCTACCGGGGTTTACCCAAGAGCAGCAATCGTTGCTGGCAACACTGGTTCGTTATCATCGCAAAGCGGTTAAAGTCCATGAGCATCCCCGCTTCTATCTGTTTAAGAAAAAACAGTATCTTCCCATGCTTAAGATATTGCGATTGGCAACCTTGTTGAATAACCAACGCCAGGCGACTACAACACCGGATACACTAAGGCTAAAAACTGATCATCATCATTGGACGCTCTACTTACCTAAAAACTATCTAAAACAAAATGCGCTTGTGTTGCTCGATTTGGAGCAAGAGCAAAGCTACTGGGATGATGTGGCTGGCTGGCACTTACACATTGCAGAGGAATCAACTTAACGATATTGCGTGATGAAAAAGAAAAAGAAAACTGTTCAAATTATAAAATTGGTTCTGTTTATCAGCTTCTTTATTTTCTTTGGACGCTTTATCTATTCATTTATGGCAGCATTAGAGCATCATCAGCAAACTCAGCAGCAATTGGTGACGCCCTTACGGGGTTCGACAACAGAATATCATACCCAATAGCTGTTAAATTTATGGCGATATTATTGCAATCGCCGGTTGTTAGCCCTATTTTCTGCCTTAAAGGTTTACTATGTCACAACCAACCTTTACACCTGATAACTCAACTGTTGCCAGCCAGCACTCCCAAAAACTGGCACATATTCGTCAGCGGCTGCTTTCTCTATTCAACCACGATAAGCTCTTTGTCGATACATTATTAGGACAGGCTGATGAACATTCAGCAATCAGTGACAAAAAGTTATTGGAAAAAATAGAGGAAGTCAGTGCACTGCTAACCAGCCTGCATACCGCCGATATTGCCGATATTTTGGAAGCCTTACCTTATGATGAACGTCTCGCTTTATGGCGCCTGATCGACAATAACCAGCGCGGTGAGGTGCTGGTAGAAGCCTCCATTCCCGTTTGGGATAACCTAATCAAGGATATGACTGACGTTGAGCTGTTACGTGCCATCGGTAAACTGCACGTCGATGAACAAGCCTATATTGCTGAACATCTTCCCCGTGATACCACCCGACGCTTGCTGACTTATTTAGAGCCGGGCCAGCGCAATCGTATCCGAGAAGTCTTGCAGTACCACAAAGACAGTATCGGCCAAATGATGGATTTCGAGTTCGTGACAGTACGAAGCAATGTTACACTCGGCACCGTGCAGCGCTTTTTACGTTCCCGAGACGCCATTCCTGAAACAACAGATAAGATCTTTGTTATTGACCGCAAAAATCGTCTACAGGGAGAGCTGCCACTTACCACTTTGCTGATCAACGTACCGGATAAATTAGTTTCCGAAGTCATGAATACGGATACCGTGACTTTCTTACCGGAGCAAAAAGGTGAAGATGCCGCCAGTGCATTTGAACGTTATGATCTGATTTCTGCCGCCGTGGTAGACAACAACGGGCGTCTGATGGGGCGCCTGACTGTTGAAGATATTGTTGATACCTTGAGTGAAGAAACGGATACCAATATTCGCCGCATGGGAGGCTTAAGCCGCGAAGAAGATGTTTTTGCGCCGGTTGGCCAGGCTGTCAAAACCCGCTGGACATGGCTTGCCATCAATTTGTGTACCGCTTTTGTGGCATCAAGGGTTATCGGACTTTTTGAGCATACCATTTCCCAGCTCGTCGCACTTGCGACCTTAATGCCCATCGTGGCAGGTATCGGCGGCAATACCGGTAACCAAACTATCACCATGATCGTCCGTGCACTTGCGCTCCATCAAATCCAGACAGGGGGGTTTTCTTACCTGCTATTAAGGGAATTTGGCGTTGCCTTTATCAACGGCATCATCTGGGGTGGGCTGATGGGCGTGATTACTTATCTGCTCTATGGTGATCTTGCTATGGGAGGCGTCATGACAATGGCCATGATATTAAACCTGCTGATGGCCGCGCTGATGGGAGTTTTGATCCCATTTATTATGATGAAACTGGGAAGAGATCCCGCCATCGGCTCCAGTGTCATGATTACAGCCATTACCGATACAGGCGGTTTCTTTATTTTTTTAGGATTAGCAACATTATTTTTGGTTTAATTAAGTTTGCATAAATGCCGATAATTGCATCGGCGTTTTTTAATTATTAATACACTCTGTCGTCCCAAACACTGTATACCAATCCAACTTCAAGATGCGTGTTATATTTCCCTGCGCAGCGGGGAAATATAAGGCCTCGCCCGCGCCCTATTTGGATACCCCATCACAAATACCATGAAAAATCACTACCAGAAACATTATCTTTTTGACACAACCTCCACATTTTCTTCATTATTGACGAATTCCTGTTGGTTACACTAATAATATATTCTTGCATCTGATTTAGCATAAGATGCCGCATGATTGGTTACCGCCATAACACTAAGAGAATGTCGAGCAAATGAATAATAAAAGCCGTTCCTATTTTTTCCAACTCACTGCAGTGCTAGCCGTGATCGTCGGAGCCATTTTCTTTGCGTGGAAATACTTCAACGTACCTTCATCAGCAGGTGACTCTCAGAATGCAGAATCAAAACCTAACCCCGCTCAACCACCAGTGCAAGTAGCGACGGCTGAAATCAAATCGATACCCCATTACTTAGGAGGATTAGGAACCGTTCTGGCGGCCAATACCGTCACTGTCACCAGCCAGGCGGAAGGTCAGTTAATCGCCCTGCATTTTAATGAGGGTCAATACGTCAAAAAAGGGGATTTGCTGGCAGAAATCGATCCCCGTTCTTTTCAAGTCAAACTTGCAAGAGCACAGGGACAATATGCCAAAGATCAAGCAACACTCGCTAACACTAAACAGGATTTGCTCCGTTTTCAGCAATTAGCGAAAAATAAACTTATCTCTCAGCAAGATCTGGATAAACAAATTTCTTTGGTTCGCCAGAACGAAGCCAGCTTACAGGCCGACCAGGCAGATATTGACGAAGCCAAACTGCAATTGACATATAGCCGTATTACAGCCCCGATTTCCGGTCGCGTCGGATTAAAACGCATTGATACCGGCAACTACGTATCTGGTGGCGGAGCAACGCCAATCGTCGTTATTACGCAAGTCGATCCTATTGATATCGTGTTCTCCCTGCCTGAAAACGATATTGATGCGGTGTTAAAGGCGCAAAAAAATCACAAAAATGTGGTTGTCATTGCATGGGATCGCAATAATCAGCAGCCGTTGGCACAAGGAAAACTCACTAGTATCGATAATCAAATTGATGTGACGACTGGCACGATCAAGATGAAGGCTCAATTCAATAATCAAGATAATGTGTTGTTTCCTAATCAATTCGTCAATATTCAGATGAAAGTCAATACGTTGAATGATGTCGTCGTGATCCCTACGGCTGGATTACAAATGGGAAATAGCGGTCATTTCGTCTGGAAAGTGGATAAAGAGAACAAGGTTAGTAAACACAAGGTCGTTGCAGGTCTGCAAGATAGTCAATTAGCGGTCATCAATAGCGGGCTGTCAGCAGGTGAGCATGTCGTCACGGATGGCATTGACAACCTGACCGAAGGTGCCAGGGTTGAGATTGTCAACCCTTTGACAATCGAAGCACTTGATACAGATAAAAATAAGAAAAATCCAGAGCAATCAAACGGTAAGACGGGGAACTCCTGATGCAATCTGATTCTCCAATGACCGGCGGAGGGCCATCCCGCCTGTTTATCCTACGCCCTGTTGCCACGACACTGTTTATGATTGCGATCTTGCTGGCCGGGCTAATGGGTTACCGGATGCTGCCAGTTTCTGCATTGCCGCAAGTGGATTATCCAACTATTCAGGTGGTGACACTGTATCCTGGTGCCAATCCAGATGTGATGACATCCGCTGTCACTGCACCGCTGGAACGCCAATTTGGTCAGATGTCCGGCTTAAAACAAATGTCATCCAGAAGTTCCGGTGGAGCGTCTGTTATCACGTTGGTATTCCAGCTCTCACTGCCCCTGGATGTGGCTGAACAAGACGTACAGGCGGCGATCAATTCAGCCAGTAATCTGTTGCCCGATGATCTGCCGTATCCCCCCATTTACAGCAAAGTTAATCCGGCTGATCCGCCTATATTGACGCTGGCCGTAACCTCTGATGCCCTGCCGATGAGTCAGGTACAAGATATGGTAGAAACACGCATATCCCAGCGTATTTCCCAAGTCAGTGGTGTCGGTTTGGTGACCTTAGCGGGCGGGCAACGTCCCGCTGTGCGCGTGAAATTGAACGCACAGGCTTTGGCTGCCCAAGGATTAGACAGCGACGTTATCCGTTCTGCCATCATGAAAGCCAATGTGAATTCGGCAAAAGGCAGTTTTGACGGACCCACTCGCTCCATCACCATATCCTCCAACGATCAAATGAAATCTATCGATGATTACCGCAATTTAATCGTGGCTTATAAAAATAATGCGCCGATTCGCTTGCGTGATGTCGCCACCATTGAACAGGGAGTGGAGAATAACAAATTGGGCGCATGGGCAAATGAAAAACCTGCCATCGTTATCAATGTTCAGCGCCAGCCTGGAGCCAATGTTATTGAGACTACGGATAATATCCGCGTCATGTTGCCGGAATTGATCAACAGCCTGCCCAAATCAGTCAATGTGGAAATGCTGACAGATCGTACCGTCTCAATCCGCCATTCAGTCAACGATGTTCAATTTGAACTGTTGCTGGCGATTGCGCTGGTCGTCATGGTGATCTATCTGTTTTTGCGCAATGTCACCGCAACCTTGATCCCCAGTATTGCCGTACCGCTTTCACTGGTAGGGACATTTGCCGTGATGTATTTTTGCGGCTTCTCTGTCAATAACCTCACTTTAATGGCATTAACCATCGCAACCGGCTTTGTGGTGGACGATGCTATTGTGGTGATAGAAAATATTTCCCGTTACATTGAACAGGGAGAGAAACCGCTGGCGGCCGCCCTTAAAGGGGCGGGAGAAATCGGCTTTACGATTATCTCCCTGACTTTCTCATTAATCGCCGTTTTGATCCCCTTGCTGTTTATGGGGGATATCGTCGGTCGGCTATTCAGGGAATTCGCCATCACCCTTGCTGTCGCTATTTTAATTTCTGCCGTTGTCTCATTGACGCTAACGCCGATGATGTGTGCAAGGATGCTGAAACCCGAAGCTAATATTAAACACAACCGCTTCGAACAGGCGTGCGAACGCTTCTTTGAACTCATGATTGCGGTATATGCAGTCTTCCTGAAACGGGTGTTGAATCATCCCTGGATTACACTGGGTGTTGCATTCGGTACGTTGGCTCTGACCGCCCTGCTCTATATCATGATCCCCAAAGGATTCTTTCCCTTGCAAGATAACGGACTGATTCAGGGCACACTGGAAGCCCCACAATCTATTTCATTCAAGGCAATGGCAGATAAGCAACGACACGTTACGGCTCTGTTATTAAAAGATCCGGCTGTGGACAATGTCACCACCTTTATTGGTGTCGAGGGTAGCAATCCAACATTGAATAATGCCCGTCTTCAAATCACGTTGAAACCACTCAGAGAGCGTGACGATAGGATTGACGAGGTGATCCCACGCCTGCAAGCGCGAATGGCTAAAGTCCCCGACGTCAAGTTATACCTGCAACCCACCCAGGATTTGACCATTGATACTCAGATCTCGCGCACGCAATACCAATTTACGTTGCAAGCTGCTTCGCTTGATGAACTCGCTGTCTGGGTGCCCAAATTGCAACATGCCCTGAAACAACGGCCAGAATTGATAGATACCGGTAACAATTGGCAAAATCAGGGGCTAGTAGCTTACCTTGATGTGAATAGGGATATGGCCAGTCGCTTTGGGATCTCTATGGCCGCCGTAGATAATGCGTTGTATAACGCTTTCGGCCAACGCTTGATTTCGACTATTTACACGCAATCAAATCAATATCGCGTTATCCTTGAGCAAGATACGAAGAATTCATCGGGGCTGGAAGCGATAAACAATCTTTATCTGACCGGTACTGATGGAAAAATGGTCCCTCTTAAAACTATTGCCACTGTCGAACAGCGGCTGGGGAACTTGTCTATCGACCATCTGCAACAATTTCCCGCTGCCACTTTTTCATTCAACGTAGCGAAAGATTCGTCCCTTGAACAAGCTGTTAATGCCGTCAAAGAGGCAGAACAAGCGATCCAAATGCCAAAAGACATCATTACCCAATTTCAGGGAGCAACGTTGGCGTTCCAGGACGCGCTCAGTAATACCCTCTGGCTGATTTTGGCGGCTGTCGTCGCCATGTATATTGTGCTCGGTATCTTGTACGAAAGCTTTATTCACCCTGTCACAATCTTATCAACCTTGCCTACCGCCGGGGTGGGGGCATTGTTGGCTCTGATGGCTGGCGGGTATGAGCTAGATATTATCGCCATCATTGGGATCATTCTCTTAATTGGTATTGTCAAGAAAAATGCCATCATGATGATCGATTTTGCCCTGGCCGCAGAGCGGGAAAAAGGAATGACGCCTTATGAAGCCATTTACCAAGCCTGCCTGTTACGTTTCAGGCCGATATTGATGACGACAATGGCAGCACTGCTGGGCGCATTGCCCCTGATGTTGAGCACCGGTATTGGTGCAGAGCTGCGCCGGCCGCTAGGGGTCAGTATGGTGGGAGGTCTGATTATGAGCCAAATCCTAACTTTGTTCACAACTCCCGTGATTTATCTGCTGTTTGATCAATTAGCACACTACCGTCGAAATAAAAACAATAAGAAAGATAAACAAATCAGGCCAGATAAATCCTCAGTTAATCATCAGGAGCCGCTGTGAAATTCTTCGCCCTATTCACCCAGCGGCCAGTTGCCACAACATTACTGAGTTTAGCCATTACCCTGTGTGGTGCGCTCAGTTTTGTCCTGCTGCCTGTATCGCCGCTGCCACAGGTTGATTTTCCCGTGATAACTGTTCAGGCTTCCATGCCCGGTGCGTCACCAGAAACGATGGCCTCTTCCGTAACGACGCCTCTGGAACGCGCATTAGGCAGGATCGCGGGGGTAAAAGAGATGTCTTCTGCCAGCTCATTGGGAACGTCTTATATTTACCTGGAATTTGATCTCAGTCGGGATATCAATGGTGCAGCACGGGATGTTCAGGCTGCCATCAATGCCGCCCAAAGCTTGTTACCTTCCGGTATGCCAAGAAAACCAAGCTATCATAAAGCGAATCTGTCCAGCGCTCCAATCATGATTTTAACCCTCACTTCAGACAATTATAGTGAGGGGCAATTATATGATCTTGCTTCCACCCGATTGGCCCAGAAAATTTCTCAGATAGAAGGCGTCAGCAAAGTCAGCGTTGGCGGTAGTTCATTACCGGCTATACGGGTTGAACTCAACCCAAATGCCCTCTTCAATCAAGGTGTTTCTCTTAACGATGTCAGTAATGCCATCAATAATGCTAATGTCCGATTGCCGACAGGTCATGTTGATTCCGATAACCAAATTTGGCAGCTACGCACCAATGATGAATTGAAAACACCTGACAGTTACCGTTCACTTATCGTTCATTATCATGATGGGGCACCTGTCAGGTTGCAGGACGTTGCCAGTGTGAAGAATTCGGTCGAGGATACCCGCGCCGCCGGCATGTCTGGAAATAAGTCGGCCATTGTTCTTATTATCCGCCGTGAAGCCAGTGCAAATATTATCTCAACCGTGCAGCGTATTCGTGCTCAACTCCCTGCCCTGCAAGCCTCCTTGCCTGCCAATATTCAGTTAAACGTTGCCCAGGATCGTTCTCCAACCATCCATGCTTCTCTGCAAGAAGTAGAACGTGCATTAGCCATTGCCGTCGCCCTGGTGATCCTGGTCGTGTTCCTGTTTTTACGTTCTGGTCGGGCTACGCTGATTCCGGCAATTGCCGTTCCGGTATCGCTGATTGGTACTTTTACGGCCATGTATTTATGTGGTTTCAGCTTAAACAATCTTTCGTTGATGGCATTAACCATTGCCACCGGATTTGTGGTTGATGATGCCATTGTGGTACTGGAGAATATTTCCCGCCATTTGAATGCGGGTTTAACGCCCATGCAGGCAGCCCTTAAGGGAACCAGAGAAGTCGGGTTCACTGTGCTGGCTATGAGCTTGTCACTTATTGCGGTATTTATTCCCCTTATCTTGATCGATGAATTACTCGGCAGATTGTTCCGGGATTTTGCTGTCACACTGGCAACCGCCATCGGGATTTCGCTGTTAATTTCACTGACCTTAACCCCGATGATGTGTGCACATCTGCTCAAATCCACCCCTGAAAATGCCCAGAAGCAGGCACGGGGATTCGGTAAGGTATTGTTGAGAATTCAGCAGGGCTATGCCCATTCACTGAAATGGATACTCAATCATACTCGTTGGGTATTGTTGGCATTGGTCGGCATTATTGGCCTGAATATCTGGCTCTATATCAGCATTCCGAAAACGTTTTTCCCGCAACAAGATACGGGGAAAATGTTAGGGTTTGTGGTCGCTGATCAAAATATTTCATTTCAGGCTATGCGAAAAAAGGTGGAACGCTTTATGCAAGTCGTCAATGATGATCCAACTGTGGATAATGTCGTGGGTTTCACCGGTGGTGACAGCATCAATACGGGCTTTATGTTTGTTTCGCTAAAGCCATTAAAAGAGCGTAGCGAAAGTATCCAACACGTTATCACCCGCTTAAGAAGTAAACTGACCAATGAAGCGGGAGCACGTCTATATCTGGTTCCTGTTCAGGATCTGAGAAGTGGAGGACGAGGCGGTAAATCGATTTATCAGTTTAATTTGCTGTCGGATGATTTTGACGAACTGCGTAAATGGAGTCCTGTCATCAAGAAAGCATTGGAAAAATTGCCTCAATTGGTGGATGTAAACGCCGATGAAGACGAAGAGGCGAAAGGGGCTGAAATAGCGATTACCTATGACCGTGATGTGATGGCCCGTTTAGGCATCAATGTTGCTGAGGCAAATAATTTACTCAACAACGCTTTTGGGCAGAGACAGGTTTCCACGATTTATGCCCCTTTGAATCAATATAAAGTGGTCATGGAAGTTGCACCGCAATATAACCAAGATCCCAGTGCATTGGAGAAAATGTTTGTCATTAATAGCAAAGGAGAACGCATTCCCCTCTCCTACTTTGCCCAATGGCGCCCTGCCAATGCACCATTGGATGTTTATCACCAGGAACTTTCCGCTTCTTCTACCATTGCCTTTGATGTGGCACCCGGCTATACGCTATCTGATGCAATCAGTGCAATAGAAAGAACCATAACAGAACTGGGCGTTCCTTCAGCAGTACGTAGCTCTTTTGCAGGCACCGCACAGGATTTTCAAGAGAGTGAACGTTCCCAGTTATTGGTGATTCTGGCCGCCATCGTCACTGTTTATCTGGTACTTGGTGTACTCTATGAGAGTTATATTCATCCTCTGACCATCCTTTCTACCCTGCCTTCTGCGGGTGTAGGGGCTTTACTGGCTTTGGAACTGTTCAATACGCCCTTTAGCCTAATCGCCATGATTGGCATTATGCTGTTGGTTGGTATTGTCAAGAAAAATGCCATTATCATGGTGGATTTTGCCCTTGAAGCTCAACGAAACGACAAACTCAGTGCCCGGGAAGCGATTTTTCAAGCTAGTTTATTGCGATTCCGTCCGATCATGATGACGACGCTTTCGGCCTTGTTTGGTGCTTTACCTTTAGTACTGAGCAATGGGGATGGTGCAGAATTACGTTTCCCACTGGGGATCACGATTGTTGGTGGCCTGATGGTGAGCCAGATTCTCACTTTGTATACCACTCCGGTTGTATATCTGTTTTTTGACCGATTGCGTGAAAAATGGCGCCTTCGCAAAGCCATCTCATCTCAGATAGTTGACTCAAGTCGTTGAACCAGAATGAAACTCAGGATAAAAATGGGTATCAGCAGTAAATTGTTTCTGGCAATTTTTGCCACTTGTATGCTGGTATTGATCACAATGCACTGGGGCATTTACCTCAGCTTTCAACACGGTTTTATGGGCTATATTAAACAAAATAGCCAAAATCGGACGAATATGCTGGCACAAGCATTGACAGAACAATACCAGCAATATGGCAACTGGCATTTTCTGACCCAGAATGATCGCGCGATATTCCAGATTATCCGTACGATTGAACAGAGTGACAATCCCTATCAAAAAACCAGACATCATGGCTGGCGTCCCCAATTTTGGGTTGTGGATACTCACATGAATCGTTTGGTTGGGCATTCTAATGACATTCCAGCGGAAAATTATCGTGAGCCAGTCACCTATAAAAATAATATTGTTGGCTGGGTAATTGTCAGTGCATCAGACAAAATTACCCGTCAGGCTGATATTAGCTTTGCCCACCAGCAACAATTCACCAGTTGGACTATTGTCGGTTTTTCTACTTTATTGGCATTAATCGCCACTTTTCTTCTCTCACGTGGCCTGTTAAGACCGGTTAAGCGGCTAGTGGAAGGTACACATAAACTCGCGGCAGGCGATTTCAGTATTCGTGTCGTTCCATCCAGTAAAGATGAAATCGGTAAACTGGCAATGGATTTTAACCAACTTGCCAGTACGCTGGAAAAAAATGAACAGATGCGCCGTGATTATATGGCCGATATCTCCCATGAACTGCGCACTCCACTTTCTGTTTTGCGGGGTGAACTGGAAGCCTTACAAGATGGTTTACGGAAACCCACACAGGAAACACTCCATTCCTTGCTCGCGGAAGTGGCTACCTTAACAAAACTGGTAGACGATCTGCATTTATTATCCCTTTCTGATCGTGGTTCACTAGCTTATAAAAAAGAGTCTGTTAATGTCAGTGAATTACTGCAAATCTCCGTAGCGAATTATCATGGCCGTTTTGCGGATAAGCAAATCATGTTGGTATTGAATTTAAAAGACAACATAACACTGCTTGCTGATCCAAATCGGCTAACACAGTTATTTAATAACTTGCTGGAAAACAGCCTGCGTTACACCAATGAGCATGGAAAGGTAATTATTTGTGGATATTCAAATCAGCAAAAATGGATATTGGATATGCAGGACAGTGCGCCTGGA
The DNA here is from genome assembly GCF_001028135.1 of Xenorhabdus griffiniae. Taxonomy (GTDB): domain Bacteria; phylum Pseudomonadota; class Gammaproteobacteria; order Enterobacterales; family Enterobacteriaceae; genus Xenorhabdus; species Xenorhabdus bakwenae. The sequence goes on along the minus strand of NZ_LDNM01000015.1, from coordinate 76,486 downwards.
TTAACGGCGGAACAATGCCAGCAGGTTTTTGAACGTTTTTATCGTTGCGAATCCTCCCGTAACCGCGCAAGCGGAGGTTCAGGGCTTGGGCTGGCGATTTGCTATAATATTGTTGAAGCCCATGATGGAATAATTCGCGTGGAAAGCTCACCTTTAGGCGGTATTAAAATTCACGTAGAATTACCGTTGATGAAATCGTCTGAACTTGAAACACAATGAGTACTACACATCTTACACAATATACTGTTCTCATCGTTGAAGATGAACCAAAGTTAGGGCAACTGCTGGTTGATTACCTACAATCCGCAGATTACCACACCCAATGGCTCAAACGTGGTGATGAAGTTATCGCTCATGTGCAAAAATTCCATCCCCATATTATCTTGCTTGATCTTATGTTGCCTGGTCTTGATGGATTGTCGGTCTGTCGGGAACTGCGTAAATTTTCAGATATTCCGATTGTCATGATGACGGCAAAAACGGAAGAAATTGACCGACTGCTCGGCTTAGAAATCGGGGCTGACGATTATATCTGTAAACCTTATAGCCCGCGGGAATTGGTAGCCAGAGTAAAGACAATCTTACGCCGTTGTTACCGTCCGAAAGAGATCATCAGTGAGCAAGGTGCGCTGGCCATTGATGAAAAACACTTTCAGGCACGTTATTTTGAACAGGTGCTTGAATTAACGCCGGTTGAATTCCGTCTGCTCAAAATTATGTCCAGCCAGCCAGGGCGGGTTTTTTCCCGTGATCAGCTATTAAATAACCTTTATAACGATCATCGCATTGTCAATGATCGTACTATTGATAGCCACATTAAAAACTTGCGCCGGAAACTGGAGCAACTGGATGGGGATAAATCTTTTATCCGCTCCATTTATGGATTAGGTTATCGTTGGGAAGCTGAAATCTGTCGTTTGATGTGAAGCACAGTAACCGGCATTAACCATACCAGTTACTGCTGCAACGCTCATTAGCTGCTTATGATTGCCTTTTTTCAACATTCAGCGTTCTTTTACGATCAAGCAAACCTGAAATGACAGCGAATAACAATGCCATTAAAGCTAATAACCCCCCGGCCAGATTAAGGGAGGTATAGCCATAATGAGATGCGATAATTACACCACCCAACCATGCCCCAACTGCATTACCCAAATTAAAGAATCCAATATTGACAGAGGAAACAAGATTAGGTGCGCCAGCCTCCTGAGCTTTATCCATCACCAAACGCTGGATTGGCGATACGGTGGCAAAGCCCGATGCGGCCATTAAAAACAGGCTCAAACAAGCAATGTACGGGTTGTCACCATAAAGCCAGAAAATAAATAAAATTAAGGACTGTAATCCTAATGTCCAATACAGCAATGGCATTATCGCCTTATCTGCAAGTTTTCCACCCACAATATTGCCAAAGAAAAAACCTAACCCCAACACCAGCAAGATCCCTGTTATTGCGCTTTCAGAGAATCCTGCAACATGGGTCATCAATGGCGCGATATAAGTCACTGTCGTAAAAAAGGCGGCAGGGCCTAAGACGGTGATCCCCATAGCCAAAAGAACATGGATATTGGTGAACGCCTGCAATTCTTTTTTAATACTGGCAGGCGCTTTTTGATCGAATTTAGGTAAAAACTTTAAAATCCCAGCTAATGCGATAATGCCAATCATCGTAATTATTGCAAAAGTAACGCGCCAGGAAATCGCTTTTCCTATCCATGTTCCAAGCGGTACTCCAACCAAATTAGCCAGTGTCATTCCACTAAACATAAAGGCGATCGCAGTGGTTTTTTTATTGTCTGGCACTAATTCAGCAGCAATAATCGCACCAATTCCCATAAAAGCGCCGTGGGTTAAGGAAGCCACAATCCGGCCAATAATTGCCAGATAAAATGTCGGGGAAAAAGTGGTCAGTGCATTTCCGATAATAAATAATACCATTAACATGGAAAGCATCTTTTTCCTTTCTATACCTCCCGCCAATATGATTAGAACAGGCGCGCCAACAAATACACCAAGCGCATAACTGGTTACCATATACCCCGCAGTTGGTATTGAAATACTAAATTCGGTTGCGATTTCAGGAAGTAAACCCGCGACAATGAATTCGGTTGTCGCGATCCCAAATGTCGCTATGGCTAAAGCCCAAATAGCTACAGGCATGGAAAACTCCTAATAAGAGGCTGTATTAATCGAGTTATATTGCAACGGTGTGTCGTTATCTCTGCGAGAGACTGTAATATATTCGTACAACCGCCAATTGGGAAGCAGTTCAACCAAGACAAAATAGTGATCATGCTCTATAAAATAGTGAGACAGGGGATGAATTTTTCTCATCAAATCCCTTGACTGTACGAAATTCAGGCTAAACTTAAGCTGATAATTACCCAATCAGGAGAATTTCTTATGGCTACTGGGCATTATGATCTTAAGAAAGCAAAGAACGGGCAATTTTATTTCAATCTGGTGGCTGCAAACGGTGACATTATTCTGAGCAGTGAAATGTATACCACCAAAGCGGCTGCCAATAAAGGCATTCACTCTGTGCAAGTTAATTCTCCCGATAAAACTCGCCATGAAGTGAAAAAAAACAAATCAGGCAAACCTTATTTTGTCCTGAAAGCCCGAAACCATCAAATTATTGCTATCAGTGAAACTCACACCAATGACGCAAGCATGAAGAAATCTATGCAGTCGGTCATGAAAATCGGTCCAACAGAAAGCATTCGTGACCTGACCAAACAAAATTAACCGGTATAATTAATGACTCGCGCCGTATCTGCGGCGCACTATCTTTATTTTCCATAATATATTTGTGCTAATGATAAAATAAGCGTTAAAATCCCCCTCCTTTAAACCTTACCCTTAGTAATGATATCAAGACCGGGTAAGGGCTGACTTGAACTCAGACCGAGAACGTTAAAAAATATGTTTACTCCAGAATTACTCTCTCCTGCCGGCTCTTTGAAAAACATGCGGTACGCATTCGCTTATGGCGCAGATGCCATTTATGCCGGACAACCTCGCTATAGTTTGCGTGTCCGTAATAATGCATTTAATCATGAGACATTGGCACAAGGCATTAAGGAGGCGCATGAATTAGGTAAGCGTTTTTATGTCGTTGTCAATATCGCACCACATAACGCAAAGTTGAAAACTTTTATTCGTGACTTAAAACCCGTCGTAGAAATGGGACCTGATGCTTTGATTATGTCTGACCCGGGCTTAATTATGATGGTGCGCGAGACATTTCCTGAAATAGACATTCATCTTTCGGTTCAAGCCAATGCCGTTAACTGGGCTACGGTCAAATTCTGGAAACAAATGGGGCTGACGCGAGTTATCCTTTCCCGTGAACTCTCGCTGGAAGAAATTGCTGAAATCCGCCAACAAGTGCCTGATATGGAGCTTGAGATTTTTGTGCACGGCGCACTTTGCATGGCTTATTCCGGCCGTTGCCTGTTATCGGGCTATATCAACAAGCGCGATCCCAATCAGGGCACTTGCACTAATGCCTGTCGCTGGGAATACAATGTGCAGGAAGGCAAGGAAGATAGTGTGGGTAATATTGTCCATAGGCACGATCCTATTCCGGTTAAAAACATGGAACCAACGCTCGGCCAAGGTGCACCAACGGATAAAGTCTTCATGATAGAAGAAGCCAAACGTCCTGGCGAATATATGTCAGCGTTTGAAGATGAACATGGTACTTATATCATGAATTCCAAAGACTTACGTGCCATTGAGCATGTGGAACGATTAACCAACATGGGCGTTCACTCACTGAAAATCGAAGGCCGTACCAAATCTTTTTATTATTGTGCCCGCACCGCCCAAGTATATCGCCGTGCTATAGATGATGCTGCGGCTGGAAAACCCTTCGATCCAACATTGATGACCACATTAGAAGGTTTGGCGCACCGTGGCTATACAGAAGGTTTCCTGCGCCGTCATACTCATGATGCCTACCAAACTTACGAATACGGCTATTCCGTATCAGACACTCAACAATTCGTTGGTGAATTTACTGGCAATCGCGTCAACGGACTGGCAGAAGTTGCCGTGAAGAATAAATTTCTTGTCGGGGATCATCTGGAACTCATGACTCCATCGGGTAATATTAACTTCACGTTAGAATCCATGACAAATAAAAAAGGCCAGGCTGTGGAAATTGCGCCGGGTGATGGGCATCTCGTTTATCTTCCTATTCCTGAAGAAATTAAGCTGAATTATGCTTTACTTGTGCGAAACTTAAAAGGTGGTAATACCAGAGCACCTCATCCATATGCATGACAAGTGAAATAATCCGAAATAGGATTTTAAAGAAATTGATCTATTTTTTTAGAAATAGATCACATCAATGCTAATTTATTTCCCGTATTATCAGTTCCGAAAAATAAAAAACTAAAAAATTTTGACTGTAAGACTAGGAACCACCTCCTTGGCTAGCTCAATCTCCCTTGGGCTGGCCTTTTCTTTTATACAAACAAATAAAACCAAATTAATTCAAGGAGTTAATAAAACCCCTTCATCTTAAAAAACATTAAATTAGTTAATGTTTCCAAATCCTGATGGGATATTCATTACCCTTTTATGAGTAACCGTGTTTATAGTAATCAAAAAACACCTTTTGATAAATCATGTTGGAATTTATTCAGTTTAATGAAGGAAATTTTGAGAAAAAATAAACCCAATTATCCAATTTCTGAATATCTTCAATATCTATCACCACACCAGATAAATATTATTTCACTTTATAGTCATATCACATGGTTAAATTTTAGCAACATTTGTCTTAACTGAAGCGATCCACTACGGCTTCCCTCTCCACTTATCTTGTGATCAGCTCAAATATAAACAACAATCAGTAGCGCCTTTTGCAAACTGGAGTTAATCATGACTGATATCATTAAGTTGTTAGGAAAAGACGCAGAGAGTTTATTGGAACATCAATGTAATACCATTCCACGTGACAATCTCTATCTTCCGGGTACAGATTTCGTTGATAGAGTCATGCTCGAAAATAACCGCCCCAATACTGTTCTTCGCTCCATGCAAACCTTATTGAATCATGGACGCCTGGCAGGTACGGGTTATCTCTCAATTTTGCCGGTAGATCAGGGGGTTGAACATTCCGCCAGCGCTTCTTTCGCTACCAATCCTCTCTATTTTGATCCCAAAAATATCGTTGAACTGGCGATTGAGGCAGGCTGTAATTGTGTTGCTTCAACTTACGGTGTTCTGGCGTCTGTTTCTCGCCGTTATGCCCATAAGATCCCGTTTCTGGTTAAGCTTAATCACAATGAAACGTTGACCTATCCCGCCCAATATGATCAAACTTTGTATGCCAGTGTCGAACAGGCATTTAACATGGGTGCCGTTGCAGTAGGTGCAACAATCTATTATGGTTCTCCCGAGTCACGCCGCCAAATAGAAGAAATTTCAGCCGCCTTTGAACGCGCTCACGAACTCGGTATGGTCACTGTGTTATGGGCTTATCTGCGTAATTCCGCTTTCAAGAAAGATGGGGTTGATTACCACACCAGTGCCGATTTAACCGGCCAGGCGAATCATCTGGCCGCAACGATCGGCGCTGATATCGTGAAACAAAAAATGGCTGAAACTAACGGTGGTTATACTGCTATTGGGTTCGGGCACACGGATAAACGCGTCTATAGCAATTTGACCTCTGAACATCCGATTGATCTCGTTCGTTATCAAATTGCTAACTGTTATATGGGACGCGCTGGATTAATCAATTCAGGTGGTGCTTCTGGAAACAATGACTTAAGTGATTCTGTCCGCACTGCCGTTATCAATAAACGAGCCGGAGGAATGGGATTGATCCTTGGCCGCAAAGCGTTCAAGAAATCGATGACAGAGGGCGTTGAGTTAATCCGCTCCGTACAGGATGTTTATCTCGATAAGAAAATTACCATCGCCTAATCCATTAGATTCAGTACGTTCAAAATGGGGATCTTTGCATCCCCATTATTCAAAAATTCACCACCATTGATGAAAATGGTGGACTGGCCCAATGCCATGACCAACCTGCAAACTATCCGCCTGCATCAGCGCCTTTTGTAAATATGTTTTGGCAACCGGCAACGTACTTTGCCAATCAGAGTACCGGGGGCGTAATGCAGCAAGTGCTGCGGATAAAGTACAACCCGTTCCATGAGTATGCCGTGTATTGACTCTGGGAGCGCTGAAACGCCACTCCCCGTCCGAGGTAAAAAGCCAATCCGGGCTTTCCTCATTATTTAAATGTCCACCTTTCAATAAAACGGTCTGGCATCCCATTGAACGTAATGCACGCCCCTGCCATAACATTTCATCTTCAGTATTGGCAATATCACATTTCAATATAGCTGCTGCTTCCGGTAAATTAGGGGTGATCAAAGAGACGATCGGCAGTAATTGCTCTACCATTGCGGAAACAGACTCTGGTGATAACAAAGGATCACCGCTTTTCGCTACCATAACAGTATCCAGTACAATGTAAGGAATAGGATAACGCTGCAACGACTCTGCTATTACAGCGATATTAGCCGCATTCGACAACATACCAATTTTGGCACTGTCAATCCTGACATCTGAAAGCACAGACTCTAACTGAGCAGCAACAAAGAGGGGATCAAGTTCATACACGGATTGTACACCCAGTGTATTTTGCGCAACCAACGCAGTGATAACTGTCGTGCCGTAGGCTCCAAGCGCAGAAAAGGTTTTTAAATCGGCCTGAATGCCGGCACCACCGCCGGGATCGGTTCCTGCGATAGTCAGTGAGTTAATAATTCTCATTATGGTGATTCCTGCCACCAGCTAAAGAAAAGCGGGTATCGGAATAAGAGATACCATGACTTCCCTACGCTGGCATTATCCAGATCAGGTAATACGGGTACTTCTCAGTTCAATAAAGAACGCCCCGAGTCAAAAAAAATCACTCTATTAGTATCCCAATAGAGTGATATTTGCAATAGGTTATCGCCAGATAATAAAACTAAACTAACGATAAATAGATTTAACCAGCAATCAGATAGCCGCTAAATTAAATTTATTACTATAAAGTTTTAACGTTTGCAGCAGCAGGACCTTTAGGACCATCCTGAATTTCAAACTCAACTTGTTGGCCTTCAGACAATGTTTTAAACCCATCTTTCGTAATAGCAGAAAAATGTACAAATACATCTTTGCTACCATTAGATGGAGTAATAAAACCAAAACCTTTAGACTCGTTGAACCACTTCACAGTACCAGTGATTTTTGCCATTTCAAAAATTTCCTTTGACTCACTTTATTCGCCTATTGGCATCAAAATAAACAAACCAGTATTAGTTACTGTTATTTATTAACAGAACTTTACTTCGTTTACCCATGTGTTTTATCACATACTCTTTATATAATCGCAAGCCATTTTTTTCAGGTGCTGGAGACAACGCACATATTTAAAACTCTAAATTTCCATTCCGATTTGAAATTACTCAATAACCTTTAAGTCGCATAACCCCATGAATAAACGTAAAAAGAAAAATTCACCCAAAACAATATCTTTAATAAGACTAATATATAATACTGTTTTACCTATCAGTTATGGTGTAGGCCAGAGAGTTATTGTTATACAAAATTCATTTTAGGTAGCTGTAATAATTATGGTTAATCTCACTTATTATTTTTGAACGTACAATATAGCCGTTTTGCATGTAACCAGCTTACTTTTTGTTTATCCTTTATTAAATATTGTTCAATTATAATATTTGTGGAATGACTTTTTACTATTCATCCATATGATCATCCTCATACGATTTATTGATTTCATGAAGTGCATTTCGCCGGAGTAGTTAGCGTTTAAAATGAAACTACATTGTCAAAAAAAGAGTATAAACATTCTTATTCTGTATTATGGAGAAAATACAGAAATAATATTTTATTAAAAATAGAATTCACCAGAGAATGGCATTTAGTTACATAAAATAACGGTAATGCATTATTTATCACTGACAATAACAATCAGCCGGGCATAATACCCGGCTGAAAAAACATGGCATGGATTAGCAACTAATCTGCTTATCTCTTGGCTTTCTTTGAGCGAACAATCAAATAACCAATCCATAAGACACCAATCCAAAACGGCATCAAGATGACTGAAATACGAATTGGTGGCATCGTTAGTATAATAACAAGAATGAATGCCAGGAATACTAAACACAGGTAGTTTCCAAATGGATACCACAGTGCCTGAAATTTCGTCTTGACACCTTCTTTATCTTTAGCTGAACGGAATTTCAAATGAGCACAACAAATCATAATCCAGTTAATGACCAGAGTTGTTACCACTAATGCCATTAACAACTCAAATGCCTTACCGGGCATAACATAGTTAATCAATACACCAATTGATGTTACCAGCGCGGATAAACCAATAGACAAGACAGGGACATTACGTTTGTTAACTTTTGTGAGTGCATAAGGCGCATTGCCTTGTTTAGCCAAACCATACAACATCCGGCTATTACAATATACTCCACTGTTATAAACCGACAACGCCGCCGTTAGTACCACCACATTCAGCGCATTCGCTACCCAGAAATTATCCAGATCATGGAAAATCAAAACGAATGGGCTGCCGCCTTCTACCACCTTCTCCCACGGATACAACGACAGCAAAATAGCCAATGAACCGATATAGAACAGCAAGATGCGATAAACAACCTGGTTAGTAGCTTTTGGGATATTTTTCTCAGGATTTTCTGCTTCTGCTGCGGTAATGCCGACCATTTCCAGCCCGCCAAATGAAAACATGATCACAGCCAGCGCCATAATCAAGCCAGAAATCCCATTTGGCATAAAGCCGCCCTGCTGCCACAAGTTGGTGATACTTGCCTGTGGGCCACCATTACCGCTAATCAGCAAATAACTTCCAAAGATAATCATCCCGACGATGGCACTGACTTTAATGATAGAGAACCAAAATTCGGTTTCACCATATAACCGAACATTAATTAGATTGACGAGATTAATCAGTACAAAGAATATTGCCGCAGAAATCCATGTTGGAAAGTCCGGCCACCAATATTGGATATACATACCAACAGCCGTTAATTCTGCCATTCCAACCAAAATAAACATTGCCCAATAATTCCAGCCTGCCAGAAAACCGGCAAAATTCCCCCAATATTTATAAGCAAAGTGGCTAAATGACCCTGCGACGGGCTCTTCAACAACCATTTCGCCCAGTTGGCGCATAATTAAAAATGCGATAAACCCGCCGAGTGCATACCCAAGGAGCACTGAAGGCCCAGCCATTTTAATGGTTTGGGCAATACCTAAAAATAACCCCGTACCTACTGCACCGCCGAGAGCAATAAGCTGAATATGTCTGTTCTTTAAACCACGCTTAAGCGTGGATTGTTGTTCTTGTTGTTCTGCCATCTAATCCTCTTTTTACGATGCTTAGAACCCGTCTCATTAGAAGTTGTTTTATTTGTTGTTTTGAACCGTTGTACCTGAATAGAGCCAGAAATTCGCCAACTCTTCTCAAATTCTTACATTGCGCAAAATTTGTTGAGTTCAAATTTTCTCAACATAGTTCCTTCAACATATTATATATGATTGAGTTATATACTAATTTAACGCAATATTGAGTTTATTAATTCGTATCAAGTGGATATTAAAACACCATTTACAAAGAATGAGTACTGCGGATGCATATTAACACACATGCAGGCAAAATAATGGTTGATTAAATGTCAAAATGGTAAGTATCGGGTGATAGAACAAACACCTAATTCGAACACATCATTACCTTGCTCACAATGTACATCCAACGCTAACAAATACAAAAACAAACATATCAATATCAAGCACAGAGCTAAGAGGATTTTTTTAGTATTCAATGAGGTCACCTTAGGATTATTTCATTGTAGTTAACTTTATAATAAAATATTATAGAGAGTTATCATATGATAGAGTGATAATAGTGTATTAAAATTTTTAATCTAATCACTGTACCTCTATTAATGATGGGTTTTGTCATCTTGAAAAGAAGTTGTGTATACTTCTCCAACCTTCAACCAATTTAAAATTGTAATGGCACAAGATAACCACTTAGCACTTGTATGCGCACTGAGTAAATGGATAGAAAACCATCTTGGCCGTGTCATTCATCTTGAAGAGCTTGCTGCTTATTCTGGCTATTCACTTTGGCACATGCAGAAAATATTCAAGGAAGTTACCGGCATATCTCTTGGGAAGTACATCCGTCAACGACGCCTGGCTGGCGCTGTTTATCTGTTGAAAAATAGTTCTTTGCCTATTTTTGATATTGCCCTGGATTTCGGGTTTGGCTCTCAATCCCATTTTACCTATATGTTCCGTAAAGAGTACGGCATTACACCTTATGATTTTCGCCAAAGTACAGATATTGAACTTGGAGTTAAGCTTCCACTACATTTAACTGACAACTGCGGATCATAAAACCGGGTATCGCTAGCGGCCATTCATCATGGCCGCCATGTCTCGGCTTACTTATATCCACTACCTTCTCTTTCCAAAAAACATCATTCTGTTTCTATATATACTCGATAAACTTCAAGTTGCCATCTGCAAGATGACGCGAAGCCTTATATTTCCCCGCGCAGCGGGGAAATATAACACGCATCCTGAAGTTAGATTGGTATATTAAGCATAAATCGTTATTGATATTTTTCTACCAGTGCCAGAGCTATCGCTTCCGTTTCTGCATCGGGAATGCCACTAATGTCTGACGGGCGAAAATGCATCTGAAATGCTTGAATCGTTTTATACGTGGCGCTATCCAAAATTCCCGTTTGAGGAATACGATAACCATAAAGGGCCAGTGCTTTCTGAACTGATATGACTGACGCCCGCATACCCGGTGCTCTACCCGCCAAATATTTATTCACTGTTGCATGATCGGGCCAGGCCCCAATCCCCTGTTCATAAAGTTCGCGCCACGGAAAAACAGGCCCAGGATCGTCTTTTCTCAGTGGGGCAATATCGCTATGACCCACAACATTCACAGCCTGGATCTTATGCCTGTGCATAATATCTTTTGCCAATCTGATAATTGCGTCAATTTGTGATGGGTGATATGAACACCATTCTTTTTTAATAAACGCTTGTTTAAAGCCGCAATTAACAATTTCTATACCAATAGAATAGAGGTTCAAGCTTTGGTATCCATTCCACTCACTCTTTCCCGCATGCCATGCCCTTTCCTTTTCTGAAACCAGTTGGAAAATAATCGGCTCTTTATCCTGATATCTCGGTTGCGAAGGAATAAGGTAATGAATACTAACGCGGCCTCCCGTTAATTCCCGTAAAGATCTTTTATCATCTAACGCGGTATAGTGAAGGACAAGAAACCTAATTGAGTCAATACGTTGCTTGGTCGAATAAGGATAGGAATAGTCAACAATATAACCATTTCTATCTTTTAGCTCAGGGGAATAAGAACAACCAATCAACAATGTGATAAATAGGCATATTATTAATCGTTTTATCATGATCGGTCAGCTATTTTACAGAAAAAGATAACATTATAATGATTATATATTAGATGAGACAAAAAGAGATGTGGTGTTCTTTTACTTATCCGCATGTTTTTAAGAACAAATAAAAGCCAGCTATTCGCGGAACGAGCGAATAGCTGGCTAATAAAGTGACTTGATACGAGTCGTCTTGTGTTACTGATATCCTATGGACATTTCAGTATCAGCAATTACTCTTCTCACCGTTATGCGGTGCATCATGATCCCAAATACCTTTTTCAACTTGCTGTTGGATCTCTGGGTAGCTATTAATATTGAATGTCGGTAATTTGCCTGATTTTCTCTGCTGGTTATAATCTTTCGCCAGTTTCATCGCGATACCTGACAACATGAGTATGGCAATCAAGTTAACAATAGCCATACACGCCATTGATAGGTTAGCCATATTCCAAACCAGAGGGACGTCTGCCAATGTACCAAACATCACCATACCCAACGCAGCCAACCGCAGGATAAATAAACCAGCAGTGTGGTTACGCTCCAGAAATATCATATTGCTTTCAGCATAAGCATAATTGGCAATAATCGACGTAAAGGCAAAGAAGAAAATTGCAATCGCAACGAACATCGTTCCCCAATGTCCAACAGCGGATGATAATGCTCGCTGAGTTAATTCAATCCCGCTGATCGCGGTAACGTTTTCGTTAAGAACACCAGAAGAGAGGATGATCATCGCCGTCGCACTACAGATAACGATGGTATCCATAAATACCCCCAACATCTGCACATAACCCTGAGAGGCCGGATGTGGTGGATAGGGAGAAGCTGATGCTGCCGCATTGGGTGCAGAACCCATCCCCGCTTCATTCGAGAATAATCCGCGTTGAACCCCCTGAAGCATTGCCTGGGAGATGCCATAGCCTAATGTTCCCGCTATCGCTTCCTGAATGCCAAAGGCACTCTTGATAACCAGTGCAAATACCGCTGGGATACGTTCAATGTTGTGACCAACAACCCAAAGTGCCAGGATAAAATAGGAAATTGCCATAAATGGTACAACCAATTCCGCGACCCGGGCGATAGAACGCAGCCCGCCGAAAATAATTACACCACTGATAATGACTAATACGATACCGACATAAATTGGTTTTATATTAAAAGCAAAGGCAGCCGCTTCCGCAATTGAGTTTGCCTGAACAGCATTAAATACAAGACCAAACGCGATAATAAGGAAGAATGAAAATAGAATTCCCATCCATCGCTTCTTCAACCCTCTTTCCATGTAGTAAGCCGGGCCACCGCGATAATTTCCTTGATCGTCTTTCGTCTTGTACAACTGGGCAAGCGTGCTTTCCACAAAGGCAGTCGCCATACCAATAAATGCCACTACCCACATCCAAAAAATAGCCCCTGGTCCACCGGCAGTAATTGCAATAGCAACGCCGGCTAAGTTACCGGTTCCTACACGGGCAGCAAGGCTGGTACACAAGGCCTGAAAAGATGAAATGCCCGAATCATCCGACTTATTACTATTTCTCAGAATTGAAAACATGTGGCCAAAGTGGCGAAGTTGTATAAAACCAGAACGCAGTGTGAAGTAAAGACCAACCCCAAGGAGAAGGTATATCAGTACATAGTCCCAAAGAATGTTGTTAATGAAGTTAATCAGATCCGTCAAGATATTTTCCCCTTACTAATTAGCAAACATTAGCTGACCATAGCGCCGTATTCGGCGAAATTTTATTGTGCTTCATTCCTTTTATAATTAACAAGTAACATAATTCTGTATACGAAAAACACAGAGATACTAGCCATTAAAGCGAAAAGAATGTAACACAATATTTATTTCAATGGGTAACTTTTAATGAAATTTTTACATTTACTTTAGCGTTATTGAACATTTATTTTGATATCCATAAACGCTTCATTTCTTATTTCAAGCCACCTAATTATATTTTTAGCGCAAAAAACACGCAGTAATTTTCTTCCCATATATAAGCAAGAAACATAAATGAATTAACAATTGGACTTAAAATAAGAAACCAGTTGGCAACTAAAATACAACCTATCAAAACCAGCGTCAATCTAATACCTATTCCAATGCCCACAGCATATATACCCATCCAACTTCAGGATGCGTGTTATATTTCCCCGCTGCGCGGGGAAATATAAGGCCTCGCGTCGTCTTGCGGATGGCAACTTGAAGTTTATCGTGTATAGAGCCTATGTTAACTGGAAGTTATTGATGTCATGTCAAACAAAATACATAGAATAAATTTAGATAATCACGCACTGCTATATCATTAATGTAGTAATAACCAAATTCATTAAAAAAATTGGGGTAATTACAAAGTTTAATCTTTAAGTTTCTAAAATTTTCGGAAACATATAGTGATATTTCACTTAAGATGAGATTATTAAATTTTAATACTGTGATAGTTGGAAAAAGTCACCATTGCATATTAAAATTTTCAGTTGTTATTTTTACAATAGGAAACAACAATAACAGGTTAGTAATATGTTAATAATCCACTATCTGGCCATCAGATAATCTGCAAGTGAGGTTATAATTGATGTTAGAGCGAAAAAGAAAAAACCCCGCAGACAATATACTGCCCAAGAGAGTTTATAGAGGAAAATCGAAGTATGAATATCACCCTGCAACAGGGGGTTCAATCTCTATCTGCTGTTTGAGTTCACCAATGTCTGTTGTTTGGAAAGAATACAATAAGATTGTGGAAAAAATAGAAAAAGATAGCACATAGCGCCTAATATATGTCGAAGTTAATGAAAAACGGGAGCCATCACTCCCGTTGATACTAGCATCCAATAAATAACTATCCAGCCAACAGGCAACTTCCCACCAGCATGTCAGAACCAGCACAATCTCAAAATATTTCAACCAAATCTGATATCGTCATTGACTATTCGTTATAATAGCGCGAAATTCACCCCTCACTTCAGGATGTCACCATGGATTATCAGCTAAATCTGGACTGGCAGGCGTTTTTGCAAAACCATTGGCAAAAACGACCATTGCTGATTAAACAGGGTTTCCATCAGTTTATTGATCCCCTTTCCCCCGATGAGCTGGCGGGTCTGGCGATGGAAAATGAAATCGATAGCCGTTTGGTTAGTCAGAAAAATGGGCGCTGGGACGTTTCCCACGGACCCTTTGAAACCTACGACCATTTAGGCGAAAAAAACTGGTCTTTGCTTGTACAAGCTGTTGACCATTGGCATCTCCCCTCTTCTGCACTGATGAAACCATTCCGTGTGTTGTCTGACTGGCGCATGGATGACTTGATGATCTCGTTCTCCGCACCCGGCGGTGGTGTTGGTCCCCACCTTGACCAATATGATGTTTTTATCATTCAAGGAAAAGGGCGCAGACGCTGGCGGGTAGGTGAAAAAGTCTCCATGAAACAGCATTGCCCTCATCCTGATTTGTTGCAGGTTGAACCCTTTGAGGCAATCATTGATGAAGAGATGTTACCGGGCGATATACTTTATATTCCACCGGGTTTCCCACACGAAGGCTATGCTATTGAGGATTCACTGAACTATTCAGTGGGATTCCGTGCCCCCAATGCCCGTGAGTTATTCAGTGGATTTGCTGATTATATTCTGGCAAACGAGCTGGGAAGCCATCGCTATAGTGATCCTGGACTGACATTTCGTAATAACCCAGCCCAGATCCAGACAACCGAGTTGGACACACTGCGTTCAATGATGCGTGAATTGTTGGAGCAACCAGAAACTTTCCAACATTGGTTTGGCGAATTTATCTCCCAATCGCGCCATGAATTAGATCTGGCACCGCCTGAACCTCCTTATGAAAGCGATGAGATTTATGATTTGCTAAAACAAGGCGAGGAATTAAATCGCTTGAGTGGCCTGCGCGTCCTGCGGGTTGGCGATCAATGTTTCGTCAATGGCGAATGGATGGATACTCCTCATCTCCATGCCGCCGATGCCATTTGCCAATATGACAAAGTCAACGCTGAACTTCTGGGTGACGCTATCGATGATGTCCGATTTGTCAGCCTGCTTACGGCCCTGGTCAATAGCGGTTATTGGTATTTTAATGATTAATCCGAACTAAGGGGCAAGATGGGTTGCCCCTTATTTTCTGAATGACGGTGTGTTATTCAGGCGGGACATGATTTCCGTGAGTTACCGTCAATTCAGCAATCCGCATAATCACATTAACTGCTTGCTCCATGCCCTCCAGTGAAATAAATTCGTGCTTGCTGTGACAATTATAGCCACCTGTGAATATATTCGGGCATGGGAGGCCTCGATAAGATAACTCTGCACCATCAGTCCCCCCACGTATCGGCTGGATTATCGGCTCAATATGACAATCCAGCATCGCTTGTTTAGCAATGGCAATAACATGGGGATATTTAAGCATCTCGCTATGCATGTTGTAATAATCATCATCTATCGCCAGCTCAATATAACAGTCTGGGGGTAATCCTTCTCCAGCATTTTCCACAATCGCAATGAGGTTTTTTTTACGCTGTTCAAAATTAACCCGGTCAAAATCCCGAATGATGTAGTGCATCTCGGCACGTTCGACTGTGCCTTTCATACTCTGCAAATGATAAAAACCTTCATAGCCTTCCGTCTGTTCGGGGATTTCTTGAGCAGGCAAGGCATGATGAATGCTCATGGCTAATGTCAATGCGTTAACCATGACGCCTTTGGCACTGCCCGGATGAGCCATATTACCCACAATCTTGATTGCCACTGATGCAGCATTGAAATTTTCAAATGCCAATTCTCCTACTCCGCCTCCATCAACGGTATAGGCCCATTCTGCGCCGAAAGCCTCTATATCAAAATAGTGCGTCCCCCTGCCAATTTCTTCATCCGGCGTAAATGCTATCCGAATATCACCATGGGGCGTATTTCCCTGTTTCAAGCGCACCAGTGCGGTAATGATTTCAGCGATCCCGGCTTTATCATCAGCACCCAACAGTGTCTTCCCATCCGTCGTAATTAATGTTTTTCCCAACAAGCTATGTAACACAGGGAACACGACCGGCGACAACACCTCATCTCCCATTCCTAATGCAATATCGCCGCCACGATAATTTTCCACAATCTGGGGATTAACATGCTTACCAGAAAAATCCGGTGAGGTATCGAGGTGGGCAATAAAACCAATGACAGGCACTGGTGTTGCAACATTTGCGGGCAATGTGGCCATAACACACCCCCTCTCATTGAGAGTCACATCAGCAAAACCAAGCGGGATCAGCTCCTCGTATAACACTTTGGCAAGATCCAATTGACCGTTACTACTGGGAATGGTTTTAGCAGATGGTTTTGCTTGAGTATTAAAGGCAATATATTGAAAAAAACGCGCTAATAATCTATCCATCTTCTCCCTCCCTCATTCATATGAATTTATTATGGAAAAAATGGATAGCGTTGGTATTGCGTCAAATCAGCTTTTATCTGCCTTTATCTGCTGAATTAAGGATTGGGTATATTGCGTAACTATTTTACTGGCATGCCCGTAATGTTTTTCATCAAACAAATTCTCGACCTGGCTAGGTTCAAGATTCAACTCAACAGTGTGCGCCCCGGACAATTTAGCCTCATGCACAAACCCCGCAGCCGGGTAAACGTGACCCGATGTTCCGATAGCAATAAAGATATCAGCATCAGCTAAAGCAGAATAAATCTGTTCCATCCCCAACGGCATTTCCCCAAACCACACCACATGAGGGCGCAATGGGGACGGGAACTGGCAACAATGGCAGCGATCTTCCATAGTGAGATCAGTCGTCCATTCAACTACCTGCCCTGATTGACAACACCGAACTTTCCGTAATTCACCGTGCATATGCAGAACCCGACGGCTTCCCGCCCGTTCATGCAGATCATCAATATTCTGTGTCACCAATAAAAAATGGTCACCAAACTCACGTTCGAGTTCCGCCAAAGCATAATGTGCCGCATTAGGCCGGATGTCAGGTTGCTGGAGCTGCTTTCGGCGCGCATTGTAAAAGGCCTGAACCAGATCAGGATCACGCAGGAAACCTTCCGGAGTCGCAACATCCTCGACACGATGTTCTTCCCACAGGCCATCAGAAGAGCGAAATGTCTGAATGCCTGACTCAGCAGAAATGCCGGCTCCTGTCAGAACCACCACATACGGTTTTTCTATTTTATTTGCCAATCGGATATCCCTGTAAAAGTTTTGTCTATATGACCGCTGACGCCGTAATCGCCTGACTCGGTAAAATTTACTGTGCCGATGAAGAACCCGCATAGATTATTTCCTTAATGTGTTTTTAGTATGTTCTTTCAGCCGATCCATTTTACCGATTCAGCGAGATACGATAGCGTGCTTAGATACGCGTTGATACCCCGATATACTATTGTCCACTCAAAATTCGCGCTGGATCAAGTTTACTGGCCCGACGAGCAGGATACCAACTCGCCAACAAGCTTAATACTAATGCCGTTAACAAAACATAAAACACATCCATAAGATGCAATTCTGACGGCAGAAAATCGATAAAATAGATATCTCCTGAAAGGAGTTGATGCCCAAGCAGCGTTTCCAGTGCTTTAATGATAGTCGTCAAATTTAATGATGTGAAAACCCCGACAACAACACCAGTTATGCTACCTATCATGCCTGTTAGTAATCCATACCATAAAAAAATTGCCCTGATATGGCTATCCCTGGCACCCAGCGTGCGTAGGATGGCGATGTCGCTGCTTTTATCCTTCACAGCCATAATCAGTGTTGAAATGATATTAAAGCAAGCTACACCAATAACCAGAATCATTGCCAAATACATAATGCTACGCACCATCTGGATATCGTTGTACATATAACCATAATCTTTTATCCACGTGCTGATATAGACATATTTCCCCGTGGCGTTACCTGCATCCCACACACGCTGTTCTGCGGCAAAAACATTATCTGCTTTAATGGCAATGCCTGTTATTGCATGACCGTAATCCAGATAGCGCTGGGCATCAGGCAAAGGAACAAGGGCTAAACTGTGATCTAACACGCCGCTTAACTGGAAAATACCCGCAACTTGTAAACGGATACGTTTAGGCTGCAAAAGTTTCAGGCTTGCATCATTATTGGGGATCATGACAGTCACCCAATCACCTTGTTTCACGCGCAGTGCATGGGCCACTCCCTGCCCTAAAATCACCTGATTTTTTCCTGCCCTGAATGTTTTCCATGCCCCATTACGCACAAACTGGGGTAAAGTACTCACATTCATCTCGGTATCCAGAGAGACGCCCCGTACCTGTATAGCATGAAGTTTTTCACCGCGTTCCATCAGGCCAGTAAATTCAATATAGGGAGAGGCTCCGGCAATCCCTGACGTTTCTCTTACCCTCTTAAGGGCGGTTTCCCAATCCTGAAAAGGCTGCTCCACCGCATAAATTTGTCCATGAGGCACGACGGAAAGTATCCGGTTTTTCAGCTCTCGTTCAAAACCGTTCATGGCACTCAGGCCAATAATCAGCACCGCGACACCCAGCATGATACCCAGCGTCGAAATGACAGAGATCAGGGAAACCATTCCTGAACGACGTCGGCCACGACTGAACCGTAATGCGGTAAATAATGCAAGAGGCAGATTTACCATGACCTCTCCCCCGCCGTCAGGGTTAATTCATCCTGTAAATACCCATCACGCATTTCTAGCTGACGAGCCAGTTGATTGGCTAATTTCAGATCGTGAGTGACAATGAGAAACGCAGTGCCTTGCTGTTGGTTCAATTCTTGCAGGAGCTGAAACACACTGTCTGCATTTTGTTGGTCAAGGTTACCCGTTGGTTCATCCGCCAACACTAATGACGGTTCATTTACCAGTGCCCGCGCAATGGCAACACGTTGGCGCTCTCCCCCTGACAGCTCAGATGGCCGGTGATGTGCCCGATTTTCCAACCCAACCGCCGCCAGCATATCCCGCGCTTTTTGTTGAGCACGGCGTTTTTGCCCACCAATCAGGAGCGGCATCGCAACATTTTCCAGTGCAGTAAAATCAGGCAATAAATGGTGAAACTGATAAATAAAACCAATTTCACTGTTACGTAATTCTGCCCGCGCAGACGAAGACATTTGGTTGAGTGATTGCCCTTTGAACCGAACTTCACCAGTCGTAGGTGAATCCAAACCACCAAGCAAGTGCAAAAGGGTACTTTTACCAGAGCCAGAACTCCCGACAATGGCCATTATTTCCCCCTGTTGCAGGGAAAAAGTGACATTCTTTAATACTTCTGTCGAAATTTTTCCTTCCTGATATTTTTTGCACAGTTGGTGACACAGTAATAAAGGGTGATTACTCATAACGTAAAGCCTCAGCAGGTTGGGTGGCAGCCGCGCGCCAGGAAGGGTACAGCGTCGAGATTAAGGAGATCAGCATGGCACTGATGGCGATCAGTATCACTTGCGTAGTGTCAATCGCAACAGGCAACTGAATGCCCTCAGCCAGCAGGCCGATAATCGGCATGAGGTTATTTAACTGACTGGAAAGCAATATTCCCAATCCCGTTCCCAATACAGCACCAATAATGCCGGCTCCCGCTCCCTGGATCATAAAAATGGCCATCACCTGACGGCGGGTCAGCCCTTGCGTCTGCAAGATAGCGATTTCACCCTGTTTTTCCATCACCAACAGAGAAAGAGAGGTAATAATGTTAAAAGCCGCGACAGCAATGATCAGGCTCAGTAATAACCCCATCATATTTTTCTCCATGCGAACCGCCTGAAAGAATTCCCCTTTGCGTTCGCGCCAATCTTTCCATATCAACCCATTTGGCAAGGTTTGCTGGCTTAACTCATCGACTGATAATGGCTCATTGAGGAACAAGCGCCAGCCGGTAATATGACCTATGGGATAACGCAACAATCTGGCCGCATCCTGTTGGTTAACCAACATTTCCGTACCATCAGCTTCACTGTTGGCGAAAAAGGTACCCGCTACCGTGAATAAACGCTGGCTGGGAATTCTGCCCATTGGTGTTAACTGGCTGGCACTCGGCACGATAATACGGATTTGATCACCCCGTTTTACCCCTAATTTGGCCGCCAATTTTTCGCCCAGAATGACAGAATAACGTCCGGGTTGGAGCTGGTTTCGATCAACATTAACAAGATGTTCTGCCAATGGCGCATATTCATCCTGATTAATGCCTAACATGACACCAACACCCACATTGTGGAGACTCTGTAGCACCACATCCCCTTGTACGATAGAGGTCATGCGATTAACCCCCTTTAATCCCGCAAGCTGGCTATTCGGATGTTCAACCGGGTTGATAGAGCCTTTTTCCGATGTAATGATAGCCTGCGGCATAAAGCCCAGGATGCTGCTTTCTAATGAACGCTCAAAACCGTTCATGACTGACAATACTGTAATCAAGGCCGCTACGCCTAACGTAATGCCAATCGCTGACAACCATGAAACAAAACGGCCAAATTTATCGACCGCCCGCCCGCGCATATAGCGCAATCCTATAAATAATGAGACAGATTGAAACATGAAATCTGTTACGCCCCTGTTGCCAAAGCAAAGTGTTCGAGGATAATAAAGGGTAGCAATACTTTATGGAACCACCCGTATCCCGGTTCTGTGGTTTTTTTTACTTTCTCTCAACCTGCCAGCGTATTTATTGTAAGGCTACTGGGTTAAAAATGTGTTGGGAATGGACTGAATCTTAGGGAACACATCAAACGCTTATGTCAGCAAAATATCGTTATCAACTTCCTGAAAGCCGCGGCGATACCCGCTGCTTGGGCCATTTGACAGGTGCAGCCTGTGCCGTTGAATGCGCCGAAATCATTGAACGTCACCCAGGGCCAATACTACTGGTGACCAAAGATATGCAAAATGCCCTACGATTGCGTGATGAAATTCAACAGTTCACCGACGCACCAATAAATACGATGTCAGATTGGGAAACTTTGCCCTACGATAGTTTTTCGCCTCACCAAGAAATTATCTCCAATCGCCTGTCTACGCTTTATCACCTCCCCTTTATGACGAAAGGGGCATTAATCCTTCCCGTCAACACGTTGATGCAACGTGTCTGCCCCCACGATTATCTCAAAGGTCATGCATTGGTCATGCACAAGGGGCAACGACTTTCACGTGATAAACTGCGGGCAGAACTGGAACAAGCGGGTTATCGCAGTGTTGAACAGGTACTTGAACATGGCGAATTTGCTACACGTGGTGCCTTGTTTGATCTGTTCCCTATGGGGAGTGAATATCCTTATCGTATTGATTTTTTTGATGATGAGATAGATAGCCTACGCACTTTTGATGTGGATAGCCAACGCACACTGGCCGAAGTGGAAAAGATCAATCTATTGCCAGCCCATGAATTCCCAACCGATCAAAATGCGATTGAGCGGTTTCGCAGCCAATGGCGCGAACAGTTCGAAGTCCGTCGTGATGCTGAACATATTTATCAGCAAGTCAGTAAAAAAGTGCTACCTGCTGGCATCGAATATTGGCAGCCGTTGTTCTTTGAACATCCCTTAGCGGCCATCTTTGAATATCTGCCCGACAATACCCTATTGATTACCCAGAATTTGGTCAGTGCTGCGGAACGTTTCTGGCAAGATACGCAACAACGCTTTGAAAGCCGCAACGTTGATCCTATGCGTCCGTTACTCGCTCCCGAACAGCTCTGGTTGCCTGTCAATACACTCTTCTCAGGATTGAAAAATTGGCCTCATATTGAAGTTGATAATGAACCGCTTCCCCAAAAGGCCAGAAATACCAACTTAGCCTATCATCCTCTGCCTGATTTATCGGTTGCAGCACAGCAAAAAGAGCCATTGGATAAATTACGCCGTTTTATGGCGCAATTCAGTGACAAGATCGTGTTTTCAGTGGAAAGTGAAGGACGCCGGGAATCCATACAAGAATTATTATCCCGCATCAAAATCAAACCGAAAAAAATAGACCAGCTAACCGATGCCAATACTTCTGGCTATTATTTGATGGTTGGTGCCGCAGAGCAAGGTTTTATTGATGAAGATAACAATCTCACTCTGATTTGTGAAAGTGACATGCTTGGCGAACGAATCAGCCGTCGTCGCCAGGATAATCGGCGCACAATTAATACCGATACATTGATCCGTAATCTCGCTGAATTACGGCATGGACAACCGGTTGTTCACCTTGAACATGGCGTTGGGCGCTATCAGGGGCTGATAACATTAGAAGCGGGTGGCATTAAGGCAGAGTATCTTATCCTGACTTATGCCGGAAAAGATAAATTGTATGTGCCTGTTTCTTCCCTTCATCTCATCAGTCGCTATGCGGGTGGTGCTGAGGAAAGCGCTCCCTTGCATAAATTGGGCGGAGAGGCATGGAACAAGGCGCGTCAGAAAGCGGCTGAAAAGGTGCGTGATGTTGCTGCCGAACTCCTGGATGTTTACGCACAACGGGCCGTCAAACCGGGTTTCGCTTTCCACAACGATAGCGAACAGTACCAACTGTTCTGCCAAAGTTTTCCATTTGACACAACATCAGATCAAGAACAGGCCATCAATGCCGTACTTGATGATATGTGCGAACCTATTGCTATGGATAGGCTGGTATGTGGTGATGTCGGGTTTGGCAAAACAGAAGTGGCAATGCGTGCCGCGTTCTTGTCCGTCATCAATAATAAGCAAGTCGCCGTTCTTGTGCCAACCACCTTATTGGCACAGCAGCATTATGATAACTTCCGCGATCGCTTTGCCAATTGGCCTGTGCACATTGAAGTGATGTCACGCTTTCGTAGTGCAAAAGAGCAACAGCAAGTCATTGATATGGCAGCGGAGGGTAAAGTAGATATCATTATTGGTACTCATAAACTACTGCAAAGTGATTTGTGCTGGAAAGATCTCGGTTTGTTGATCGTTGATGAGGAGCATCGTTTCGGCGTTCGCCATAAAGAGCGTATCAAAGCGATTCGGGCAGATGTTGATATCCTGACACTCACCGCCACCCCGATCCCCCGTACGCTTAATATGGCAATGAGTGGCATACGCGATCTCTCCATTATTGCCACTCCCCCTGCCCGTCGGCTGGCGGTCAAAACCTTTGTCCGTGAATATGATAGCCTGGTGATACGTGAATCTATCCTGCGTGAAATTTTGCGCGGTGGGCAGGTTTACTATTTATATAATGATGTTGAAAATATCGAAAAGGCAAAAAACCGGCTGGAAGAGTTGGTTCCCGAAGCCAGAATTGTTGTGGGACATGGGCAAATGCGTGAACGTGATCTGGAACGCGTTATGACGGATTTCCATCGTCAACGTTTTAATGTTCTGGTATGTACCACTATCATCGAAACGGGGATCGATATTCCCAGTGCTAATACCATTATCATTGAACGTGCCGATCATTTTGGCCTGGCCCAATTACACCAATTACGTGGGCGTGTCGGGCGCTCCCATCATCAGGCCTATGCTTATTTGCTGACACCACATCCAAAAGCCATGACCCGCGATGCACAAAAACGGCTTGAAGCCATTGCATCTCTCGAAGATCTGGGGGCGGGTTTTGCATTGGCTACTCACGATTTGGAAATTAGGGGCGCCGGCGAATTGTTGGGTGAAGACCAAAGTGGGCAGATGACCAGCATCGGCTTTACCCTCTATATGGAATTATTGGAAAGTGCTGTTGATGCCCTTAAAAATGGGCGGGAGCCTTCGCTTGAAGATCTCACCAACAACCAGACTGAGATAGAATTGCGTATGCCTGTGCTTTTACCTGATGACTATATTCCAGATGTCAACATCCGCTTATCTTTCTATAAGCGGATTGCCAGCGCACAAAATAATCTCGAATTGGATGAGCTGAAAGTCGAACTCATTGACCGATTTGGTATTCTACCCGATTCAGGACGCCAACTGCTGCACTCTGCTTCTATTCGTCTGACCGCTCAACAACTCGGTATCAAACGCATTGAAGCCCATGAAAAAGGAGGTTTTATTGAATTTGGTAGTAATAATAAAGTCGACCCGAATTATCTAATTAGTTTGTTACAAGCGCAGCCCAATATTTACCGATTGGATGGTTCCTATAAATTGAAATTTATGACTGAATTAACCGAGCGGGCTACTCGTTTATCGTTTATCCAGCAATTATTAGAAAATTTCGATCTACACAAAAGTGATGCCTAATCAAGCCACTTGATCGCGATAAAAAAGTAATGTCACGGTTGCACTATTTTGCCCAGTTCACAAACTTATAACTTAATGTGAACTAAGCGCGAAAAAGTGCAATCCTTTTTATTTTCAGCTAAGAAGTCAAAGAAATTCATTGTGGAGAATACGATTTCAGGATCAATTGTCCTTTCTCATTTAAAGGGATAGAGTCATTGGGTTTGTACTCTATCCTGACTTTTCCTGGTTGCTCACCAATCACATAATTTACGTCATAGGCAACAACACGTGGTTTCTTAAAATGAATGTCTATACAGTTTTTTAACGCCGAGTGGGTTAAAACAGGATATTTTCTATTAATTTTCAAGTGGTTAATAAGAGTTAAAATACGATACTCATATTTAATCAAATGGTTATGCGTAATCCCTTTTACTGTAACAGGAATGGGAAATACTGCAATATGACAATAGGATTGACGAAAAACAACCGTTGATTTGATAGGTTCCGAAGATAATACATGCGCAACACTGGGGCGTGGAGATTCAAAATAGAATGTTGCAGCTATACCAATGATGGCAATAGCAATAATAGTCATTATAGCACTCATTACATACTGTCTTATCGTTAGCTTAACCACATAGCACCTTGATATATTAATAGTTTTCCACACAATTTGATTAAAAGAATATTTCGCAACTATTTTTAAATAAACTAAAAGTGCGCTACGTTCATTATTGAGAAAAATCCTATTCCATTAAGTCAGTAAAATCATTAGTCACTTATCCATGTAGTCATGTATTATGGTAAATAATTTCAGTATTGACTTTACGAAAAAAACAGCTTCCATACCTATTTCATTAAGAGTTAGTACATAAAAATTTATGTGACATTCTCTCTTCATATCATATAAAAAGTTGCCACATAAAAAGTACAGACAACACAAAAAATAGATGATACCCCCTAACAACCTGATCTTACAGACTGTAGTAAAATGGTGATACCAAGGTAACCTAACTAAAACAGGCTTTATTATAACGATTAATTAAATCTGCTGATAAATTATTTGATTATCTATTAGGTAGGTATGCATAACTACGTCAATTAAATCTATCTTGTATAACATATCAATATAATTATGGCGCATTATTTTAAAAAATTATCGCATATAACAATAATGAATTAATTTAAATGAGAGCTAAATTTGATTCAAATACAGTTTCATTCATTATATACGCGATAAACTTCAAGTTGCAATCCGCAAGACGCCGCGAAGCCTTATATTTCCCTGCGGCGCGGGGAAATATAACACGCATCTTGAAGTTGGCTTGGTATAGTAAATAACCAGGTTAACTTTAGAGAAGAATAATTATGATATGTATAATAATAAATATAATGAACAGGTAAATGACCCATCTCAATGAATTACGTCAAGATGAGCCATTTTGGGCTAATTAATGCAACTTCAGGCGTGGACGAATAACGCGGTTAATTCCTCCAACCAGCATCATCAACCCTGTTTTAATATATCCATGTAAAGCGACCTGATGCATACGATACAAAGAGATATAAACCACACGGGCAATGCGGCCTTCAACCATCATTGAACCACGCATCAAGTTCCCCATCAGGCTACCAACAGTACTGAACTTGGATAATGAAACCAATGAACCATGATCTTTGTAAACATACTCTTTCAATGGTTTTTCATTCAACTGTGCCAGAATATTGGCATAACAACGGCTTGCCATCTGGTGAGCAGACTGCGCACGAGGCGGAACAAAACCCCCCTCTTTTTTCGGGCATGATGCGCAATCCCCAATGGCAAAAATATGATCATCCCGGGTGGTTTGCAAAGTTGGTTTTACAACCAATTGGTTGATACGGTTGGTTTCCAATCCACCGATATCCTTCATAAAGTCAGGTGCTTTAATTCCCGCAGCCCAAACCATCAAGGAAGCTTTGATCTGCTCACCCTCTTTGGTATTCAACCCATGCTCATCAGCACTGGTCACCATTGTCTTGGTTAATACCTTAACACCCAATTTAGTCAGCTCTTGATGGGCTGCACTGGAAATGCGTGTCGGCAACGCAGGCAGGATACGCTCCCCTGCCTCAACCAACGTCACGTTCAGGGCATCTGAATTCAGGCTTTCAAAGCCATAACTGTTAAGTTGCTTAACCGCATTATAGAGTTCTGCGGAAAGCTCTACGCCCGTCGCGCCACCACCAACAATCGCTATATTCACTTTTTCTTCTGCACGGTGATTTGCAGAATATTTCAGGAACAGGTTCAACATTTCATTGTGGAAACGGTGTGCCTGTTGCGGGTTATCAAGGAAAATACAATTTTCCTTCACACCCGCCGTGCCAAAATCGTTAGATTGGCTGCCCAATGCCATGACAAGAATGTCGTAAGCCAGTTCACGTTCTGGTATCAACAAATCACCATCTTCATTACTGATCCCAGCCAGAGTAATTTTTTTCCCTTCACGATTGATATTCGTGAGTGTACCTAGCTGGAAATTAAAATAATGGTTGCTTGCATGAGCTAAATAACTCAATGCATCAACACCATCATCAAGAGACCCTGTTGCAACTTCATGCAATAGTGGTTTCCATAAATGGCTATTATTGCGATCCACCAAAGTAATTTCGGCTTTTTTCTTACGCCCTAATTTGTGTCCCAAACGCGTTGCCAGCTCTAAACCACCAGCGCCCCCACCAATGATGACAATTCTTGTCTTTGGCGTTGTCATGAATACCCCACTGAAAATACAACATAATGTTATGTAAGGCGCTCAGTTCGTCTCTTTGAGTAAAAAACCTTGAATAACGTCCTTAAATAACTTCAAGCTAAACAAATTTCATAGTGCAAATATCACCAGAATATCATGGCAGGTCAGTTGGTCATACCAAAAACAGTCACAACTAAATTCTTTTGATTAATTAGACATCAATCACAAAAATTGTTCACACAAACCCTGTAACGTCTGGTTAGCTTTTTGCCAACGTGCAGATTTTTGTAACTCTTCCAAACTAAATTGTTTGCCTTGATGGTATAACTGTTTGACTTTAGGTGATTCAATTATCGGCAGGTTATCCAGCACACTGACCGCACCCTCTCGATTGTTACACACTAAAATCATGTCACAACCGGCATCTAATGAGGCTTTAGCCCGTTCAGCATAACTGCCCATCACGGCGGCACCTTCCATCGACAAATCATCGGAAAAAATAACGCCGTTAAATCCTAATTGCTCACGAAGTATGGTTTTCAACCAATAAGGTGAACCACTTGCAGGTCGGTGATCTATCTGAGGATAAATAACGTGAGCAGGCATAATTGCATCCAGCAGATGACGTTGGATAAAATCGCGGAAAATCACCATATCATGGCAACTAATGGCATCCATAGGACGGTTATCCCTTGGTGTTTCCTTATGGGAATCTGCCGTCACGGCGCCATGTCCCGGAAAATGTTTCCCCGTCGATTTCATGCCCGCAGAATGCATTCCTTGGATAAATTTTTCCGCCATTACCATCGCAGGTTCAAGCTCTTCATGGAATGAACGTTCACCAATTGCTGTACATTTATGTCCCAAGTCCAATACTGGCGCAAAGCTGATATCGATATCCATTGCGATCATTTCTGATGCCATTAACCAACCAGACTCTTTTGCCAGATGTGCGCCTATAAGCATGTCATGTACACAAGCAAAAGATTGGGCCGCAGGTAAACGCGTAAATCCCTCATGAAAACGCTGAACCCGTCCTCCTTCCTGATCAACAGCAACCACCAAACGGTGGCGGGAAGCTGCGCGGATTTGGCGAACCAATTCACGTAATTGTTCTGTATCATGAAAATTGCGGGTAAACAAAATTAAGCCACCCACTAATGGATGTTGTAAAATTTCGCGCTCTTCATTATCCAATTCATAGCCAACAACATCTAACATTACTGGCCCCATAGCCTTCCTCACTTCTCTTTATATTGGTTATTAGATTCATTACGACAATTTAAAAGTCTGGCGTAAGGGATATGCCAGCGATAAAAATTGTTGTTCTCTTGTCTGCTGCCAGCGCACTTCATACCACATTAACATCATATAACTGACCCACGGCTCCCATCGCTTAATGTGTTGCTGCAATAAGTGGATATCTGAATATCCTGATGCCTGAGTACAATAATAATCTAAAAAAGTCTTTTGCTTCACCTCATTCCACTGATTTCCCTTGAATAATACAGCCAGTGAAAAGCCGATATCGACATCCGCAGCATATTCCCAATCAATCAATTTTAACCCTTTTTCAGTCATTAATAGATTATCAGGGTGAATATCCATATGAGCCGGAGCTATTTTTAATGCGGTGGGTACTCTACTTGCCATAAAAAATTTGTGCAGACGTAACCAACGGGGCGACAAGCGTCTTCTGTCAATCTGCTGCCACTGGAATGCAATTTGTTCTTTTAATTGAAAGGGGTAACCCAATGGAGAATGGTTATGAAGAATAGCAAGCGTTTGAGCTAATGGTTGCTGTAAAATTGGCTGGCCCAGTGTATCGGGTTTTACTTTTGTTCCAATAAGCCACTCAAGCAACAGCCAGGTTCCGTGCATAGCCACGACTTCAGGCGCAATACCGGTGGAAGATAATCGCCGCAAGATCTGATTTTCTCGTTGACGATCCACGCCGAGCATTTCACTATGCGGTGTTTGCCCGCGTCCAACCATCTGATGCACTTCATTTGTAGCTGTATTAGCAATAGAGTAACTTCCCTGTGTCAGACCCGTTAATGGCCTAATTTCCCAAGAGTCGGCGGGAATATCAGGCCATAACTGACACAACACCCTGAGCAAAACGTTGCCATTAGTTAACGTCACCGCGGCCTGACCAGAGTATTTCGCCAGTTTTCACCAGCATTAACTGCATCTCCAGGTCACGCTGACCATGATTATTGGAGACAACAGAATAGAGAACATAATCGGCATTTAAATAACGAGCCAATCCAATGGACTTGCTGCGCAACCCCAGGCTATCTTCCGATGACAACCCCAGCGCCTGTCTGGCTGAATGGACCTGGGATTTCGGTACAACCTGAAAAGTGTGTTTATTACTGATGACATTCGTAATTGCATCTGTGGCTTTCAGGGTTCGCAATGAGCCATTCGTGTTGTTCTTGACAGAATCAACCAACAGTAATTTTCCCGCTTCCACACCGTTAGCATTAACCATCTGATCAACTAACGGCTGAACAATGCGATCCCAATTAATAGATTGGATTTTAGGCGGCTGGGGAACTTTTTCTGACGGTCCTACCGACGACTCCGGTTTTTTCTCTGGCTCCACCGGTGTAACAGGAGCAGGCGGCTGTGTTTCTGGAGCGACACAACTCGCCAGCAACATTGCTGATAACATAACAAAGAGAATTCTTTTCATTCATCTACTCCAGTTACATCACTACTTTGTACCGATATATACTCGATAAACTTCAAGTTGCAATCCGCAGAACGACGCAAGGCCTTATATTTCCCCGCTGAGTGGGGAAATATAACACGCATCTTGAAGTTGAATTGGTATACATAAATTAGGTTATTATTTTGCTAATAGCGGTCCCAATGGACGGCCACCGACTAAATGCATGTGGATATGGAAAACTTCCTGCCCAGAATGGCGATTACAGTTCATGATCAGGCGATAGCCATCTTCTGCAATGCCTTCCTCTTTTGCTATTTTCGCTGCCACGGTAAACAGACGTCCTAAGGCCAGTTCATGATCGGCAGTGACATCATTAACCGTTGGGATCAATACATTAGGTACGATCAAAACATGGGTTGGTGCCTGAGGGGAAATGTCACGAAATGCCGTGACCAAATCGTCCTGATAAATAATATCAGAAGGAATTTCTCGACGGATGATTTTACTAAAAATAGTTTCTTCTGCCATTTTACTTCTCCTGTTTGTTATAAGGCCTAAAACACCGTGTGACACAGCTGACTTAGTTTTCTTTAATATCGATATGAAACAGTTCACAAAAATTTCTGGTCGTCACCGCCGCCAATTCTTCAACACTGACACCTTTCAATACTGCCATATATTCAGCAACATCACGTACATAAGCTGGCTGATTTTGCTTACCCCGATGAGGAACCGGTGCCAGATAAGGTGAATCAGTTTCCACCAGAATGCGATCCAGTGGCACAAATCTTGCTGCTTCACGGATCTGCTCGGCATTACGGAAAGTGACAATACCAGAAAAAGAGATATAAAAACCCAAATCCAACAACGCCCTTGCCGTTTCTTTATCTTCTGTGAAACAGTGCAACACGCCACCACAATCCCGGACTTTTTCTTCCCGTAAAACCATCAATGTATCGTCTCTTGCGTCACGGGTATGCACAATCACTGGCTTATTTAATACCCGGCCAATGCGAATATGTTCACGAAATGAAGTTCTCTGACGTTCAGCATTTTCTTGCTGATAATAATAATCCAGGCCGGTTTCCCCCATGGCAACGACGTCTTCATCCGCAGCCAATCGGGCAAGCTCTTCGAAATCGTAACCTTCATCCAGATTCAATGGGTGGATACCACAGGAATACGCGACATTTTCCCGCTTACCAATCAATGCCTTCATTTGCCGGAAACCCGGCAACGTGGTTGCCACCGCCAGCATATACTTCACATCCCGTTCGGCCGCTTTCGCCACAACATCATCTACACTTTGGTGCAGCGTTTCATAATCAAGGCAATCGAGATGACAATGTGAATCAACTAAAAACATAATAGGCTCGTATCTGACTAAGTTACTGTGTGGGACAAAATTGCCTTTCCCAATTGAGTAATTGTTCCGTTAACAACAATTCCCGATTGACTCCCACCACCGATAATAATTGATGACGACAATGTACCCAGTCATCAACTGTATTTAATAATGTTTCCACACTTTGGCGAGAAGCAAGATAATGAATCAAAACCTGCTGATCTTGGTTGATACAGTAATTCTGCGCCTGCTGCCGCCATTTTACTGCATCGGATAATAAGCTGATCAGCCAATGCAAAGATTGCTGCACATCATCACGATTCAGTAAGGGTAAAAGTGTCAGGGTATCACATTTATGTAATGCCTGTTCAATCGCCTGGCAAAGTGAATTCCTCTGCTGCCATTTTTCAGTTTGGAGTAGTTGCTCCGCAGCCAATGGCGCTCCCTGAGAAAGTTTCAATGCTGTTTGTGCATCCAACGAAGATATCGCTGGTAGCTGTTTTTGCAGCCAATAAAGCCCCGCCGAGGCTTCAGGAGCTGGCACAAAATAGTAAAAACAGCGGCTGCGTAGTGTTGCCAGCAAATTTACAGGGCTTTGACATTGCAACAAAAAGTAGGTGTTTTGTGGCGGTTCTTCCAACGTTTTCAATAAGGCGTTAGAAGCAGCATCAGTCAGGGATTCTGCGGATGTGATCCAGGCAATTTTGGCTCCCCCTTGCTGAGAATATTCATAGAGCTTCTCACTGAGCCGACGTACTGCGTCTACTCCAATGACATTTTTTCCCTTCTCAGGAGCAAGAACATGCCAGTCAGAATGTGTTGCCGCCAACATCAAATGACAGCCGTGGCATTTGCCACAGCTTTTAATGCCCTGTTTATTCTGACACATTAACCAGCGACTCAAACCATACAATAATGCATAATCCCCCATTCCTGCATGAGCATGAAGCAAAATAGCATGATGTCCACGCCCCTGCTGGTGGAATTCAACTAACTGACGGTATGCATGATTGAGCCACGGATACCAGTTCTTGTCTGAATTGCCTGTGCTTTTAGTCAAGGTTCTTTAACCAATCAAGTAAGGTATGACGAATATCATCCTGCACTTTTTCCAGTGGCTGGGTTGCATCAATCTTTTTGATACTGTCATCTTTCGCCATAAGTTCGAGATATTTTGTACGCGTGCGGTGGAAAAAATCTAAGGACTCCTTTTCAATCCGATCCAATTCACCGCGCTCAAGCGCACGTTGTAAGCCCACTTCGGGTGGTACATCAAGATAAAGGGTTAAATCTGGGGAGAAATCGCCCAATGCAGCACTGCGTAGTGACGCCATCAAGTGCTGATCGATGCCTCGGCCTCCCCCCTGATAAGCCTGGGATGAGAGATCATGGCGATCACCAATGACCCACGTTCCCTTTACCAAAGCTGGCTTGATAATATTTTCTACCAATTGAACTCTGGCAGCATATAGCATTAATAGTTCTGCTTTATCTGTCAGTGATTCTCCTTCAACCCCTTGTTTAATCAGCTCACGTAATTTTTCTGCTAACGGCGTCCCGCCAGGTTCACGGGTAAGCGCCAAATCAGAAATACCTTGCTGCTTCAAGGTTTCAACCACTGTTTGGATTGCCGTTGTTTTTCCAGCACCCTCAAGCCCTTCAATTACAATAAATTTGCTACTCATTTATCCTGCTTTAACCTTTGGCGATAAAGACTTACTGCCTTATTATGTGCTACCAGATTGGTGGTGAATGTGTGCCCCCCATCGCCATTCGCCACAAAATATAAATATTCCGTGACAGCAGGATGTGCTGCGGCCTTCGTTGAAGCCAGACCTGGCATGGCAATAGGGGTTGGTGGCAACCCATCAATCATATACGTATTGTATGGTGTAAATGTGTTGAGATTACTGCGAAAAATCGTACCCGTATATTTATCTCCCAATCCATAAATCACGGTTGGATCAGTTTGCAGTTTCATCTTTAACCGTAGACGATTCACGAATACAGAGGCAACTTTGGTTCGTTCAGATTCAATTGCCGTCTCTTTTTCAATAATAGAGGCCATGATCAACATTTCATAGGCACTTTTATATGGCAGGTTTTTTTCCCTGTTTTCCCATTCCTGCCCGACGACGGTTTTCATTTTGTTATGGGCGCGTTTAAGTAACGCCAAGTCACTCGTGCCTGCTGTATACAAATAGGTATCAGGATAAAACCAACCTTCCAGTGACTCGCCTTCTTTCATGCCTAAAGCATCAAGCAGCTCTTTCGGCGTCTTATTTTCTATTTCATGCTTTAAGTATGGCGCATTCTGCAATATTTTTGACCAATCAGATAAACGGCTGCCTTCAACAAAGCGAATGGTAAACTGAGTTTCTTTGCCACTGGCAAACAGTTGCAGGACAGACTTCAAAGACATCCCTTTTTGCAAACGGTAAGTTCCAGCCTTGAACTTTGCCAGCTCTGGTTTAAAGCGAAACAGCCATGGCAATAATTGACTCTCTTCAATCAATTTATACTGGGTCAGTAAGGCTTGCAGGCCAGTGCGTCCAGTTCCCACCGGCACAGTAAATATAAGCTCCTGGCTAAGATTAATCCCTTGATCAGCAAAGTTCTCTATTTTCTTCATAAAAGAAAAAAATACGATCACCGCGATCGCAATAAATAATCCGGGCAGAATGAAAATGGGCTTTTTTAGTTTCATTCGGTAATCACTTTATTTGTGCTTCTGAATACTAATTCGCTAAGGTTTTAAACATTCAGGTAATAAATATTCATGCAACTCTCTTGATTGATATTTCCACGCCGGTTGATTTTCATGCGCTTGAATTTGGCTTACTGGCAGTACTGGCATTAAGGAATTACAGATAATCACTTCGTCTGCATAAGCCAGCGCTTCGGGATAGCGCATAATACATGATAAGCGATAATCACTTTTCGCCAACAATTCGATGATCTTTTGTCGCATAATCCCCGCTACCCCACACTGGCTGAGATCAGGTGTATAAACATTTTTGCCTTTTCGCCAGAAGATATTGGCAGTAGCGCATTCAACCAATAAGCCATCACTATCAAGTACCAGGGCTTCATCTGCTCCTGATTGTACAATAAACCGTTTGATCAAAACCTGCTCCAAACGATTTAAGTGCTTAATGCCAGCCAGATAGGGATTAATTCCCATTGGAATCGGGCTAAGAGTCAATGACACACCTTTTTGACGCTGAGTTATATATCGTTCAGGATATGAACTCAAAGACAAGATCTGGGTAGGCGTAGTCGTGTCAGCAAAACTATAGCCACGGCCTCCCGTGCCTCTGGAAAGAATGATTTTCAACACACCGGAATCACACCCTTTCACTACCTGTTTAATATGGTTCTCAAGTTGGAACCAATCCAGTGCTGGCATAAAGAGTTTTTCAACACCTTTCTGCAACCGTTTTATATGCAAAGGTAGCAAAACCGGTATCCCTTGCTCAACCTTTATTGTGGTAAAACAGCCGTCACCAAACTGCACCGCACGATCATTGACAGGTATATGATCACACTGATTACCATTAATCCAATACGTCATGTTAACTTCTTATTTTTGATAAAAAAGCCCCAACATTTGTCGGGGCTTTTCATAAACACAAAGTGATTTTAGATCTTGCGGAAAATCAATGACCCGTTGGTGCCACCGAAACCAAAAGAGTTACACAATGCGTATTCCATTCCTTCAACGCTACGCGCTGCGCCCGGAACTAAATCCAAACGACAGTTCTCATCCTGATTCTCCAGGTTAATGGTTGGAGGAACAATCTGATCACACAGAGAAAGAACAGTGAAAATAGATTCAATCGCGCCTGCGGCACCCAACAAATGGCCTGTCATTGATTTGGTAGAACTCACTAATACTTTAGTGCCTTCACCAAAAACAGCCTCCACTGCACGAGCTTCTGCAAGATCACCCACTTGCGTAGATGTACCATGGGCATTGATGTAACTCACCTGCTCTGGTGAAATTCCCGCATCATTCAGGGCATTTTGCATTGCTAAAGCAGCACCTGCGCCATCTTCAGGAGGCGATGTCATATGATAAGCATCGCTGCTCATGCCAAAACCAACAACTTCAGCATAGATTTTGGCACCGCGTTTTTTGGCATGCTCATACTCTTCAAGCACAACGACACCTGCACCATCACCCAGCACAAAGCCATCACGATCTTTATCCCAAGGGCGGCTTGCCCTTTGAGGATCATCATTACGGGTTGACAATGCACGTGCAGCACCAAATCCAGCAACTCCAAACTCAGTACTCGCTTTTTCTGCACCGCCCGCCAGCATAATGTCAGCATCATTATAGGCAATGATGCGAGCCGCATGACCAATATTATGTACGCCAGAAGTACAAGCAGTTGCAATGGAAATGCTCGGGCCACGAAGACCATACAGAATGCTCAAATGGCCCGCCACCATATTAATGATGGTTGAAGGTACAAAGAATGGGCTAACCTTACGAGGCCCTGACGATAGCAGTGTGCTGTGATTTTCTTCGATCAGCCCTAACCCACCAATACCAGAACCAATGGCCGCACCAAAGCGGCCAGCATTGGCTTCTGTTACTTCGATTCCTGCATCGTCAATAGCTTGCTTGCCAGCAGCAATACCATACTGAATGAAGAGATCCATTTTCCGTGCTTCTTTGCGCGAAATATTGAAATCTTCATGATTAAAATTCTTCACCAAACCTGCAAACTTAGTTGCATGGTTACAGGTATCAAAATGTTCGATAAGGCCGATACCACTCTGTCCGGCACAAACAGCATTCCAGGAAGACTCTACTGTATTGCCGACAGGAGATAACATGCCTAGTCCGGTCACGACTACTCGACGCTTAGACACGGTTATCCTCCAAGGAGGGAAAAAAATTAGGACGAAAAACATAGGCGGTCGAACGACCGCCTAGGTATGTGTGCTTATTTACCTGCGTTTTCAACGTAGTCAATAGCAGCCTGAACTGTAGTGATTTTTTCAGCTTCTTCGTCTGGGATCTCGATATCGAACTCTTCTTCCAGAGCCATTACCAGTTCAACTGTGTCAAGAGAATCAGCGCCCAAGTCATCAACAAATGAAGCTGTGTTCACAACTTCTTCCTCTTTAACACCCAGTTGTTCAACGATGATTTTCTTAACGCGTTCGTCGATAGTGCTCATACTATTAAATTTCCTATCAAAACTCGCTTTTGCGATGGTTTTCGTAGTTTATAAAATACAGGAAAAGATGCAACCAAATCCCGGCTGGTCGAACCACAATCTGCTTTTTTTGTACAAAAAACATATCAAAAACAGTGGGTTCGCTCATTTTTTAGATCATGTACATGCCACCATTGACATGTAATGTTTCACCTGTGATGTAAGCGGCCTCGTCAGAAGCAAGAAACGCTACAGCACTGGCAATTTCCTTTGCATCACCAAGACGATTAGCAGGTATTCCAGCAGCAATGCCTGCACGTTGTTCGTCTGTCAACGCTCTGGTCATATCAGTTTCGATAAAACCAGGTGCAACAACGTTAACCGTGATGCCACGGGAAGCGACTTCACGAGCCAATGATTTACTGAAACCAATAACTCCTGCTTTCGCTGCCGCGTAATTCGCCTGTCCCGCATTTCCCATTGTTCCAACAACAGAGCCAATAGAAATAATGCGTCCATAACGTTTTTTCATCATAGAGCGCATTACTGCTTTTGACAGACGAAAAATCGAAGAAAGATTAGTGTCAATAATATCTTGCCACTCATCATCTTTCATGCGCATCAACAAGTTATCACGAGTGATGCCTGCATTATTAACTAAAATGTCTATTTCACCAAATTCAGCACGAATATTCGAGAGTGCATTTTCAATGGATTCTGAATCTGTGACATCCAGTACAAAACCTTTACCTTTATCACCAAGAAAGGCACTGATTGCTTCAGCGCCCTTCTCACTGGTTGCGGTACCAATAACACATGCACCACGTTCAACCAATAATTCTGCAATCGCGCGACCTATGCCACGGCTCGCGCCAGTGACCAGCGCAATTTTTCCATCAAAGCCCATTTTTTCCCCAGTCATTTGTTCAGAGCAACTGTGAGTGATGATACATCATTTACTGCTACAGCACTTAAAGTATCAACAATACGTTTCGTTAACCCAGTGAGTACCTTACCTGGCCCAATTTCTAACAATTGTTCAACCCCAAGCCCTGCAATATATTCAACTGATTCTGTCCAACGTACAGGATTATACAACTGACAAACCAACGCGTCCCGAATAGCATCAGCAGATTTTTCTACTTTTACATCGACGTTATTCACGACAGGGAATTGCGGCTGGTTAAACTCAACGTCTTGCAATGCCGCCGCCAGTTGTTCAGCAGCAGATTTCATCAATGCACAGTGCGAAGGCACACTAACGGATAGTGGCAATGCCCGTTTTGCGCCTGCGGCCTTACATGCCGCTCCCGCACGCTCTACAGCCTCTTTTTCACCTGCGATAACCACCTGCCCAGGTGAATTAAAATTAACCGGCGAAACAATCTGACCTTGTGCTGACGCTTCACATGCCTTTGCAATGGATTCATTATCTAAACCGATAATGGCATACATTGCTCCTTTCCCTTCTGGTACAGCTTCCTGCATCAACTTCCCACGCAATTCAACAAGTTTAATGGCTTGCTGGAAATCAATCACGCCCGCACAGACCAGTGCAGAATATTCGCCAAGGCTATGGCCTGCCATTATGGACGGTGCCTTACCGCCTTTCTCCTGCCATACACGCCAAATCGCCACTGAAGCTGCCAGCAATGCAGGTTGAGTTTTCCAGGTTTTATTCAGTTCTTCTATCGGTCCTTGCTGAACCAACGTCCATAAATCATATCCCAAAACCGCAGAAGCCTCTGCGAACGTTTGCTCAACCAGTGGAAATTCTGCGGCTAAATCAGCCAACATCCCCAGAGATTGAGAACCTTGACCGGGAAACACCATTGCAAAATCAGACATGTTTATTTTCCTGTTAAATTAAAAAAGTACCAGCGCTGAGCCCCAGGTAAAGCCACCGCCAAATGCTTCAAGTAAAACAAGTTGGCCGCGTTGGATCCTTCCATCACGTACCGCTTCATCGAATGCCGTCGGAATAGATGCTGCCGAGGTGTTGCCATGACGATCTAAAGTGATGACCACTTTATCCATTGTCATATCTAATTTCTTGGCAGTTGCCGCAATAATACGCAAATTCGCCTGGTGAGGTACTAACCAATCAAGCTGAGAGTGAGGCACGTTGTTGGCTTCCAATGTTTCATCAACAATATTCGCTAATTCACGAACCGCCACTTTAAAGACTTCATTGCCGGCCATAGTCACATATTCTGGAGTATCACACTCCACCCGGCTTTGATGTGGCAATGACAGTAAGTCACCATAACGGCCATCAGCATGAAGATGAGTGGACAAAATGCCGGGTTCCTCTGAAGCCCCGACAACCATTGCTCCTGCTGCATCGCCGAAAAGAATAACTGTGCTGCGATCTTTAGGATCGACGACCCTTGAAATAATGTCAGAGCCAATCACCAGTGCATGTTTAGCCGCACCTGTTTTAATAAATTTATCGACAACACTTAACGCGTAAGTAAAGCCGGCACACGCTGCGGCAACATCAAAAGCCGCAACGCCTGGAATGCCCAACAACTGCTGGATTTGGCAAGCGGCACTTGGGAAAGCATGAGTTGAACTTGTTGTGGCAACAACGATTAAGTCAATTTGTGTTTTATCGATGCCCGCCATTTCAATGGCTTTTTCAGCCGCTTTGAAACCCAAAATGGCAACATTTTCATCTTCAGCCGCAATACGGCGCTCACGAATACCCGTCCGAGTGACAATCCATTCGTCAGACGTATCTACCATTTTTTCTAAATCTGCGTTAGTACGCACCTGCGCAGGCAAATAACTGCCCGTACCTAAGATCTTTGTATACATGTTATGTTTATTCACTCTTGGGTAATACTGCATCCAGTCGGGCAGCGATTCTGTCTGGAACCTGCTTCTCTATAGCTTGAATGGCTTGATCAATAGCAGCCTTAAAAGCACGTTCATTGGCAGCACCGTGGCTTTTTATAACGATACCACGTAATCCTAATAACGTTGCTCCGTTATACTGGTCAGGGTTTAGATGGCCGAACCGTTTGGTTATCTGTCTCAGTAACCATCTTTTCACTATCTTCATCTTGAAGAGTTTCATCAACCAAGATGATTTTTTCTGCTGACCATCCGGTGACTTTATCAGAGTTAAAATCACTCTGATCGCACCTTCCATCGTTTTCAGCGTAACATTACCTGCGAAGCCGTCACATACGAGTACATCCGTTTTTCCGGTCAGTAACTCATTTCCTTCCACATACCCGATGTAATTAATCGTTGGGATATTACGCAAGGTTATAGCGGCTTCGCGGATATTATCTAGCCCTTTGGATTCCTCTTCTCCGATATTAAGTAACGCAACACGTGGATTATCCACACCAGCAACATACTCCGCCATTACGGAACCCATAATCGCAAACTGAACTAACATACTGCTATTACAATTAATATTAGCGCCTAAATCTAATACAACTGTTTTCTGCTGTTTTAGATTAGGTATCACCGTCATCAATGCAGGCCGTTCAATACCTTCAATGGATTTCAGCATCAATTTAGCCAATCCCATCAAAGCCCCTGTATTTCCCGCACTGACACAAGCCTGAGCTTTGCCCGACTTCACTAAGTCTAGTGCTATACGCATTGAAGTACCATGACTGGAACGGATGGCCTGAGATGGCCTTGCATCGTTGGAAACGATATGTTCCGCAGGAACAATTTGCAAGCGGCTAAACAGCTCGGCATTTTGATTTGCAAGCAAAGGAAAGATGGTTTCGGGATTGCCGACCAACAATAGCTTCAGTTGTGGATTAGATGCCAGTGCCTGCAATGCAGCAGGCACCGTAACGCGAGGACCAAAGTCCCCGCCCATAGCATCTAACGCTAAGGTTAGATTAACCAAGATATCAACTTGCTAATGATTAGCTGAAATTACTTGTTGATTACCTTGCGGCCACGGTAGTAGCCATCAGCAGTCACGTGATGACGCAGGTGAGTTTCACCAGAAGTTTTGTCTACAGAGACAAGTGTTGCAGACAGTGCGTCATGAGAACGACGCATACCACGCTTAGAACGAGTTGGTTTATTCTGTTGTACGGCCATTGACCTTACTCCTTAAGTACTTTTCTTTAAACTGGCTAATACGGCAAACGGGTTTGGTTTTTCTGCTTCAGGAGGCAGCGTACCAAACACCATATCCGCGTCGGACACTTCACAGTGTTCAGAATCATGTACCGGAACCACCGGCAGAGACAGAATTATTTCATCTTCAATCATTGCCAGCAAATCTATTTCGCCAAATTCGTTAACGTTTATTGGCTCATACTCTTCCGGTAATGCCTCAGCCTGTTCATCATTGACAACCGGGCTAAAACAATACGTTGTGTGAACATGATGACTGAAATTACTGCCACAACGCTGACAGGCAAGCGTAACATCCACTTCGGAATGCCCTTTTACAACTGCCAGACGCTGATTATCAATTTCAAATGATAATGAGTTATCTACATCACCATCCACACTGACCACAGTTTCTGCAAGACGAGAAACTTGCTCAGCAGAGTAACTACCATGGTAATCCAATCTTTTCTGGGCTGCTCGAAGTGCATCAATGGTCAGGGGTAATTTTACCTTTTGCATAAGGCGCGCATATTATCTTTGTAATGAGACATAGTCAAAGAAAAAGGCCACACATCTACGCCTTTCCGTCAAATATTCGCTTATTAAGCGGCGTATAGTTTAAAATGCCTGCAAATATTTCTCTACGTATTTTATGGAAAAAAAGATGCTTCCGATTATTTTATCGTCAACTTCCGAATATCGCCGCCAATTGCTAGAAAAGCTGGGATTACCTTTTACCTGTGCTGCTCCCAATATTGATGAAAGCCCGCTGGAAAACGAAAGTCCAAAACAGTTGGTAACGCGGCTGTCACAGGCAAAAGCTCACGCATTACAGCGGGAGTATTCTAGCCACCTCATTATAGCGTCAGATCAAGTTTGTGTTTTGGATGACAGGATCACCGGCAAACCCCATAATTTTGAGAATGCTTTCTTACAATTGGAAAAAGCCAGTGGAAAATGTGTCACTTTTTATACTGGCATTACCTTATTCAATAGCAAAACAGAAGTGGTTGATACTCGTTGCGAGCTATTCCATGTCTATTTCAGAGATCTGACAGAAACAGAAATTACTTATTATCTCAACAAAGAAAAACCCTTCAATTGTGCGGGTAGTTTCAAAAGCGAAGGCTTAGGAATTACATTATTCGAAAAACTTGACGGCAAAGATCCAAACACACTTATCGGCTTACCATTAATAACGTTGACAGAAATGCTTATCCGTCAGGGGATAAACCCACTGACGGTATGCTATCAATGATGATTATGCCGCAATATTCTTAAACATTTCCGCAATCTGTCATCCATTGGGGCTTCGAAACGCAGCGTTTCCCCGGTGGATGGATGGGTGAACTTTAATGCGTTGGCATGTAAGAACAATCGGTTAAGTCCTGTTTCTGCAAGTTGGGCATCAAATGTTCTGTCACCATAGCGATCATCAAACGCAATCGGATGACCGGCATGTAAAGAGTGCACTCGGATCTGGTGAGTTCGCCCTGTCACTGGGCTTGCCCGCACCAATGTTGCAAATGCATATCGTTCTTCAACTTTAAACCGTGTTTCAGACGGTTTGCCTTCTTTACTGACTTTAACCACCCTTTCTCCACTTTGCAGGGTGTTTTTCAATAAAGGGGCCTCTACAACTTTACAATGGGATTGCCATTGCCCACGCACTAGCGCCAAGTAGTCTTTCTGCATCTGTTTCAAGCGTAATTGTTCATGCAATGCCCGCAATGCAGAACGTTTTTTCGCAATCAACAAAATACCCGATGTATCGCGGTCAAGCCGATGTACCAGTTCAAGAAAGCGGGCTTCAGGACGCAAAGCCCGCAATCCTTCTATCACGCCAAAACTCAGGCCACTGCCCCCATGTACTGCGGTTCCTGAGGGTTTGTTTATGACTAAAATATGGTCATCTTCATACAATATACATTCCGCCAAAGCAGCAACCTTATCCAGCTTGACAGATATCGGTGTTTCTTGTTTTTCTGCGACTCTAACCGGCGGGATCCTGATGACATCACCTGCTGTCAATTTATATTCAGGCTTAATTCTTCCTTTGTTGACTCGAACTTCACCTTTACGCAAGATCCGATAGATCATGCTCTTAGGTACGCCTTTTAAACGGGCCAACAAAAAGTTATCAATTCGCTGACCGGCATATTCGTCATCAATCGTGACAAACTGTACAATTGGATTATCTGTTTTCATGGGTGAGATTCTAATAATCCAACAAACAGAGCGCCACTCATTTTTAACTATGTCTAAATAACAGCCATTTTTCCTACTTCATTGTTTCAGGTGACTTAGGATAAAGACTAAATATTAACAACTTATCACTATTTCCTAATAAAAAACCTGTAAAGCGACAAAGTCACCTTGCTATCACCCCAATAGCAATGGAATAATGCTTTCTGGCCACGGTTTACTAAACTATGAATGGCAAGATTGAAATTGTTTGTTATCTGTTTGATCGAGCAAAAACGCAGCAATGGCATAAGACGTAATGTTCGATCAAATAATTTATGGGCTGCGGGTGGCAGCTTACTGGATTGGGTAAAATCTGTACCTATTTATTACAGTGCCCCAATAAAGAGTACTGTGTTCAAATGAAATTCAGACTCGCCGACAAATAGGCGCCTCTATACAAACGATAGCCGTGAGGCTGACGGTTTTGTAAAAGACACGAGGCCATCGGTAACTAGTAGCTCGCCTCTTTTTTACTCGCAGCTCTATATTCATGTAAAAAATAATGAGTAAGTTAGAATGAAAAGAATGTTAATCAACGCAACCCAGCAGGAAGAGTTGCGTGTTGCCCTTGTTGATGGGCAACGTCTTTATGATTTGGATATTGAAAGCCCTGGACACGAGCAGAAAAAGGCAAATATATATAAAGGGAAAATTACTCGAATTGAACCTAGCCTGGAAGCTGCTTTTGTTGATTACGGCGCGGAGCGTCATGGTTTCCTACCCATAAAAGAAATTGCTCGCGAATATTTCCCAAGTAATTATCACTCTCATGGTCGCCCTAATATTAAGGATATCCTTAAAGAAGGCCAGGAAGTCATCGTCCAGGTTGATAAAGAAGAACGAGGCAACAAAGGGGCAGCTTTAACAACCTTTATTAGTCTGGCTGGCAGCTATTTAGTCCTGATGCCAAATAACCCAAGAGCAGGCGGAATTTCTCGCCGCATTGAGGGTGATGATCGCATCGAATTGAAAGAAGCGCTTTCTTCTCTTGAAGTTCCAGAAGGCATGGGGCTTATCGTTCGTACCGCAGGTGTCGGCAAATCAGCTGAAGCTTTGCAGGGAGATTTAAACTTCCGCCTGAAACATTGGGAAGCTATCAAAAAAGCTGCCGACAGCCACACCGCGCCCTTCCTGATCCACCAGGAAAGTAATGTGATCGTACGCGCATTCCGTGACTATCTGCGCCCAGATATTGGGGAAATCTTGATCGACAACCCTAAAATCCTTGATTTGGCACGCCAACACATCACTGCCCTGGGACGCCCGGATTTTGCCAGTAAAATCAAACTGTACAGTGGTGAAGTCCCCCTGTTCAGCCATTATCAAATAGAATCGCAAATCGAATCGGCTTTCCAGCGTGAAGTTCGGTTACCTTCCGGCGGCTCTGTCGTCATTGATACGACTGAAGCTTTAACGGCTATCGATATCAACTCATCCCGTTCAACTCGTGGTGGTGATATTGAAGAAACGGCATTTAATACCAACCTGGAAGCTGCTGATGAAATTGCACGCCAATTGCGTCTGCGTGACCTCGGTGGCCTGATTGTTATCGATTTCATTGACATGACTCCCGTGCGTCATCAACGTGAAGTTGAAAATCGGTTACGTGACTCTGTAAGACAAGATCGCGCCCGTATTCAAATCGGCCGGATTTCCCGCTTTGGCTTACTGGAGATGTCACGCCAGCGTTTAAGCCCATCCTTGGGTGAATC
Organism: Xenorhabdus griffiniae; assembly: GCF_001028135.1. Lineage (GTDB taxonomy): Bacteria > Pseudomonadota > Gammaproteobacteria > Enterobacterales > Enterobacteriaceae > Xenorhabdus > Xenorhabdus bakwenae. The sequence continues at coordinate 31,817 of NZ_LDNM01000015.1, read as the reverse complement.
CAGTCACCATGTCTGCCCGCGTTGTAGCGGCACCGGCACTATTCGTGATAATGAATCACTGTCCCTGTCAATTCTGCGTTTAATCGAAGAAGAAGCGCTAAAAGAAAACACACATCAGGTTCATGCCATTGTTCCTGTGCAGATCGCTTCTTACTTACTGAATGAGAAACGTCAGGCAGTCAGCGCCATTGAGCACCGCCAGGGTGATGTTGGTGTTGTCATTGTTCCAAATGATCAAATGCAAACGCCACATTTCTCTGTCTTACGGGTACGTAAAGGCGAAGAAATTTCAACGTTGAGCTATTTGCTTCCACAACTGCATGAAGCGGAAATGATAAATGCTCAGGACGATATTCAGCATGAACGCAAACGTCCAGAGCAACCAGCCATTTCAACTTTTGATCTGCCAGCAGAAGCCGCACCGACAACAACAAAAGTAAAAACAAAAGAGAAAAAAGTCGTCACCAATAACCAAAAACAGACAGAAAAACCAGGTTTGTTTAGCCGATTCTTGAGTGCCCTGAAAAAAATGTTCAGTGGTGGTGAAGAAGAAAAACAAACCCAAGAAAGGGACAAAAAATCGGCGGGCAATGATAATCGTCGCTCATCAGAGCGGCGCAACCCACGCCGTCAGAATCAGCGTCGCGAAAGTGAAGCACGTAATAACCGTGAACGTGATGAACAGCGCAAGAGCCGTAATGCCCAGCCGAACAATGTCCAGGATAACACTGAGCCGGATAACGAAGCTCGTGAAGCACAGCAGCAACAACGCCGTGAACAACGTGCTGAACGTCAACGTCGCCGTCAAGAAGAAAAACGGCAGCAGCAACTGGAAGCTAAAGCTCAACAGACCACCAATCGACCTGACATTGTCGAAGAAGACGTTGAAGAGCGTCAGCCAGTCATGCCTCGCCGTCAACGCCGTCAGCTTGATCAAAAAGTTCGTATCACTGACGAATTGAGACAAGAAACTAATATTGTAGCCTTACCCGCTGTAATGCCTGAATCTGTGTCTGTATCAGAAAACGCTCACAAAGAGACAAAAACGTCTGTACCAGCCGTTATTGATACTCATGTTGAAGCAGCTAACCAAGCTGAAATGCCACAAAATACAGATTCACAAAACGCGGCATCACAAGCTGTTATTTCACAAAATAATGAGCAGCAAGACAACACAATGCCGCGTCGTTCCCGCCGTTCCCCGCGTCACTTGCGTGTCAGCGGTCAGCGCCGCCGCCGCTACCGTGATGAACGCAATCTGACTCAATCGCCAGTACCATTGAGAATGGCTGTTGTATCGCCAGAACTGGCATCAGGCAAAGTGTGGGTTCGTTATCCGGTTACTCCTGTAACCATGACTGAACCTGAAATCCCTGCTTCTGTTAATGTGATTAGCGAACCGTTTGAAGAAAAAACAATACCTGTACAACAGGAAAAAGTTATTCTGCTGCCAGCAATCACAGAATCAGCACCAACGACAACAGTGCCTCACGCCGAAATAGCAGAACAACAAGACAGCATTACTCAGGATGATAATGTGAAATTTGTTGTTGATAACGCTTCCATCGTGACACCAGCAGAGCCGGAATTAGAAAAGCCTGACGTTTCAGAATCAGCTAACGTGGAACCTGTCATCAATCATGATGAAAAACATTGGTCAGAAATTTTAGCAGATGAAGAATCACATATTCTAGTATCACTCGATGCTGAAAAAATGTGCCACACGGCAGAGTCCATCATTAGGACGTCGATTGTTGAACAGGAACATCATGAAGAACAGCCAACTGTTGCAACGGAAATGCGCCCTCAGGCAGAGGAAGTTAAAACGGAAGAGAAAACAGTTGTTAAGTCTTCGATTATCGTGGAAAAAAATCATCACGCTTACTCCCCAATGACGAAGGCTCCAGCACCAGATATGATGACTAAGCCTGTGCTTATCACTGAATGGCAACGCCCTGCTTATCCATTCAAAGGTAAAGGCGGTGCTGGCGGGCATTCTGCAACAAGTATTGCAACTTCTGCTATGTCTAAACCACCGCTATTCGAATAATCGGATACTGTGATTTGAATTAAATGGCTCCCTCCCCTGGATTGGGGCCATTTTTTTACCTTACCCACAACAAAAACGAATTACCTTCATTCCTTTCAATCAACTATTCCAATAAATTTATACCAATCCAACTTCAAGATGGGTGTTATATTTCCCCCGCTGAGCGGGGAAATATAAGGCCTCACGTCGTTTTGCGGATTGCAACTTGAAATTTATCGAGTATAAATGGTTATCATTTAAAATAGTTAGTTAATTTTATGGAGAGCTTCCCATCAATGAAACCTTGGTTAATTTTTGGTGCCGGAAAAGGTGTTGGACGCCATTTGGTCACCATTGCCCTACAACAAAACCGTCCTGTCACAGCCTTAATTCGTAATCCACAACAAGCTGCGGAACTCAGTGCAGCAGGAGTTAACGTAATCCACGGTGACGCTTGTGACAGAAAAAGTATAGAAAAAGCAATTGCACAGGCAGGAGAAAATCCTATTGTCTTCTCAACGATTGGCGGAGGAAATTCGGATCATCATGGGAACATGGCAATCATAGATGCATTGGAACAAGCTCAAATTACCCGTATGTTATTAGTGACATCCATTGGATGCGGTGAAAGTTGGAAGACATTATCAGCACGGGCCAAATCATTATTCGGGCAATCTGTCAGACACAAGTCACTGGCTGAAAGTTACCTACAAACCAGCACACTGAATTTTACCATCATTCGTCCCGGTGGTCTTACCGATCAATCTGGTACTGGACATTGCAAACGTTATCAAGTGGAAGTTCATGGCATGGTAAACCGAGAAGATGTAGCCGAACAATTAGCACAAATGGCCGAAGATGAACGAACTTACTATCAAACCTATGCTTTAATTGATCCTGAACTCAAACCTTATTGGAACTCAAACTAAAAAAACAACCACGCCATAAGGCGTGGTTAAGTACTAAACAATCATCTTTTCAAACAGCTAAAACTTACTTAACTCCACCATCCACTGCCTTAAGTTTTTTGGATAACTCACGGCGTTCTTTAGATAGTTCGGCATTTTTGATGATATATTCATCAACGCGTTCTTCATAATCACTGCGCATATGGGCAATAATTCCTTGAATATCTTCAATCGACATACCTGGCTTTATATAGTCACTCAGGTTATCAAGCAAGAGTACACGTTTTTGGTTATCTCGGATCTTTTTCTCATTGTCTACAATTTCGCGCTGTAATTTATTTTTGCGCCGAAATATACGCACAAACTCCAGTACATTTTGGAATGTTGGTTTATTTGTGTTGTCCATTTTTCACACCTTTTTAATCAGACCGATAATTTCTTATGCTAACGACACAATACAATCTCAAGTGGCGCATAGACAAGTCAGTTTCGACAATTTATTGATATAAACTCCCTTTCAGATACATTTCTTAATCAAATTTCTTTTCCCATCTATCTTGAACAATAACCGCCACTGCCACGGTCAGTCTGAGTTTGGGATAGCCATACGAACTGCTTCGCTCAAATCTTATTATGGTTTACCATCTATAACACGTCATTTAACGTCATCGAGAATGATCGTTTTTGGTGTGCAAACTAGCGACAAAATGAGATAAATGTGACACTAATGGAAATGTAATTCATTGATTAGTCGTAATTAAATTGGCGATAACGGAGAATACACAACCTTGAATACCAGTAAAGAAAACCAAAGTTTCTACTTTCATGATTATGAGAACTAAATGTTAATCTACTGTATTTAAACGTTATTTATTTAAAATTAATTTTTTATGTACTCAATTTTGTACTCAAATATTAATTTCGATTACATTTGATGTAATAGCTCTGGCTTAATTGGCGAGATAGCTAAGCAATTTCAACCCGCAACTTTCTGCGGGTTTATTTTACGCTTCACCTCCCCCCGCCCCACATTCCACACCGAATCTTCCGGCATCTGAACACGAACATCTAAGCGACAACCTTCGGGAATGTCGCAGGGTTCGGCATCGGGGGCACGTAGCCCCTTTAATCACTCCGGCTGTTTCGGCCATTGGATATCGGGGGCGGTAGAGCAATCCACCCGATAGAGGATTATCCGGTATTCCCTCCATGCGTCTAATAACCGTTTTTCATCGCCTGTTGCCATACCAAAATCAACGGCATCCTGATAAATATCAATTTTTTCCCTGACCAGACGCAGCAATTGCCGTTTTTCATACTCAGCCTGCTGCTGCAATTCCTCTGGTGTGGGAGGAGGTGGCGGTGGGGCATCCCCCCACGCGGGTAAACCATTAGGGCCAACTACACGTATTTTTCGCGGAGGTGGATTGGTAAACTGTTGAAAAACCTGTTCAGATATCGGGATAACATCTGATATATCCCAACCAGCCCGCTCGTAATACACTAAATCTAATTCGTAAAAAAATGCGTTATTTTTCGCACTCCATACTATGTTCTGCATTAGTATTTCCCCACTGCGATATACATGAATTTTAATTTAATGGAGCTAGTCAATTTTGACATAATGCCCGCCCGTAACACGAACCCCGCGCGGGATACGGCTTCACAGGTGCAGAAAATAGGGCCGTTCCCGACGCCTACTGCAAATACGCCCGTCACAGAATCGCACGAGTGCGGAAACGGCGTAGAAAATTTGACGGATTCTCTTGACGCACTACGCCCGTCAGCCGACGACGGAACGGTCGCCAGAAAATCTCCAAACACCATCATATAACCACTAGGTACACGAAATGAATTTGCTGTGCTGCTAAAAAACGACATATCAGGAATTTGGTTTGGCCCGTTACCAATGGTTCGATAGCCCAGTTCTGACAAACCGAGGTTTTTCACAAACGCCGGTTTGTTGGGGATATCTGCCCCGTTCTGGTTCTTATCCAGTTTTCCCTCCATCGCCACCTGCAACGCCCGTACCGACTGTTGAAACTCTGTTTTATCTGCTTTTCCTTCTAATGCCGCCTGTAACGCCCGTATCGATTGCAGTGATACCGTCTGTCCATTCGGCAATGTCACGTCAACCACGCCATTCTGCGACATCCATTTGTCCATGTTCTGGAGAAACTGGGTGATGTAGCTGGTGTTGGCCACAATATGTCGGACGCCATCCGAGACGGAATCGGGGAGGGTGGTCTGAATCTGGTATTTCGCGTTATTCAGGGTGACCGTGGCGTTATCCGCCAGTACCAGTTCGGTATCGGAGTTCACCGCCTGAATCAGGTGGATTAAGTTGTTGTTGCCAGACCGGATTAACATCATCTGCCCGGGTGCAACGCCGTTGATATTGGATTTAAATTTCGTGCCCGTACCGCGGACAATAGCCGAGCCGGACACAGTTGAGACTGTGCCTTGTGAATAGTACATAGTGTGTTCCTGGGAGGTTAGAAGTAATCGTCGAAGTTAATCGCGTAGATGTCGTAGTCGATGGGTTTGTAGCTAAAGTTATTCACCTGAACATAGTTAAATTCCATACGCCCAGCCTCACTAATAGAAATTGCATTCCCTGAGAATACAAAACCCGAATCTGCAAATCGCCATGAGTTCCCGCCGACATTTTTGACCAGTTTCGCCAGCTGGTTAACCTGTACCATTGGTTTTGCAATGGTCTTAGTTGTACCACGCCCATTTCTCACCGATATCATTTCACCCGTAAAAAAGGGGGCATAATAGGAGGAATAGGTTATTTGTCCTGATACGTTGTAAATTGCGACACCCCATTCAGGCTGTTGCAACGGAAATCCGCTGGAGAAAATGACGACATGCACCTCACAGGCAACATCATTATTTACAATGACTTTATCGTGCGTCATGCCTATCGCTGCCCCGGCAGTATCTGTCCGGGCAAATACCAGACACTGCGTCCTGTTGGGAATAGTATCCGGCACCCGCCACTGCCCGTTTTTCCCCAGCGTGAATTTCCCACGATAGACGCAATAGCCTAACCGATTCTGGTCTGCAATCGTCGATATCCCATTCATGCCCGCCAGTTGGATACCAAATGAACCTGTATTCTTAGGGTAGCCGCAAACCTGAATATAGAAGTGTCTGTCATCATCATCGGAATAAGGCATAAACGCGTCGATTAAGGCCCCCAGTACGGTTTGATGTCCGATAGGAATATCACTGTATTCAAAATGCAGGTATTCTCCCTCCATTCTGATATTCTCAATCCTGAGATCAATAATGGCAGAAATCATTCCCCGCTGCCCGACCATGACAGTTTTTGTCGGTATCAGGACGATGTTAAAATCCCGCGCCTCAGGTATATGGCGTGTCTGCCGCCATCCGTATTTACGGTAATCGTCGTATAACGCCACCGACACTGTTTGTATCAGGCTTAATGTCTGCGCCCGATCTGAATCCAGATGGTACGGTTTACCCCCGTCACCGGGATGTATCATCATGCCCCAGCTCATATTTTTCCTACCTTAACCCGCATTGTTCCGCTGCTATCCCAAACCGTTAGTCCGGTATGATCTAATGCTACCCGCGCCCCGCTTGCCGAGCTTCGCATTTCAAACGCCCCACTTTTTGGCAAATTCCAACCACCGGAAGGCCAGTTATCTGAGCGCATCCCATCAGCGATTTTTATCATTGTGATGGAGGCATCTTTAATTTTCGCCCCGTCAATGACCGCTGTACCAAGAAAGGCTTCCTTGATAAAAACCTGACCATTCTTAATCACGAACACCGGCTCCATTTTCCCATTGGACGGATTCACCACGGTAAACTGGTTCGCCCTGACGCCGAAATGCGTTTCGACCCTGCCATTCTTTACCTCAGCCCCAATGACCATTCCCGCGCCATAATATTGTCCCCTGTAGTTCACGCCTGCCCCGATATCCTTGATGGCATAGCCGTTGCCGTCGATATTGAAAACTGCCGTCGCTTTCTCGCTGATAATGGCGGATTGCTTACCCAGTTGAACCTGAGTGCGTCGTTCATTGTCAGCCACGACCTGATCTGTTTTCGCTATGGCTTTCTGGTTTTCCTGTACGCTGGCTTTAATCTCGTTTCTGACTTCCCCGGCGACAGTGTTTATCTCTGCTTTCACTTCGCTGAAAGATTGCGCCCATACCTCTTCTGTGCTCGCAAAGACACGGTCAAGACGTTTGATTTCAGCCTTATTTTCCCCATCTCTTGCCATCAATTCAAAGCTGTTCTGCCGAATCGCCGCACCGTTGATAAGGGCAGCCTCGGCCTGATAATCAATCTGGGATTGCAGCCGTTTTCCGGCTTCGGCAGAAAAGAACTGGTTACCTAATTCATCCAGAATTTCCTTTGCGTTGTCATTGGGTTCTCCAACTGCTTCAACGAAATGCGACTTACCAAACTCATTTACACTGCGAACATAAAACCAATATGGCGTTCCCGCTTTTAATTGGCCCTTTATCCAAAATTTCGCAATACCCAGAAAATCGGCCTGTGCCTCAATTTCGTTGATATTGATAATCTGTTTTTCTGAAAACCAGAATTCAAACTGAGTATCCAGTGTCTTTGGTGCGCTGATATGAGGGATAACTTTTAACTCAAAAAATCCTGGCTCAATGTTAACGGCGGAAGGAGCGGCAGGGGCACCAATTACCATCTGAACCTTAGATTCATCGCCTAACATTCCACTGTCATCACGGGCGCGAACGCCCACCATGTAGTTTCCTGCTCCCAACCCATTAAAGTAATACTCAAGCTCTTTCGTATTGCCGCTGGAAACCACTTTATTGTCACGATAAACCGTCACATCAAAGGTGATATTGCGGCTAACAGTGGTAGTCGCCCACATCGCCCGTGCCTGTACCTGTGAACTATCCAGAACATAAGCAATGCTCAGGCGTTCAATGTTGGGAATCCGGATCACGTTTTGCGTAGCTGGATTACCCTTAAAATCGGCTCCACTATCAACAATTGCCTCTTTTTGGGGTTCATGCTGAATGCAGGTAAAATTGTAATTACCCGCTTTGCTGTCCTCGGCAATACTCATGACTCTGAATAGGCGTGTGACGAGTGATCGCTTGGAAATGGAGAACACACCCCATTGACGCAATCCTTTAGGCTCATCTTTCAGTGTGACAACATCACTATTGACGGACTCAATATCAACCCGAACAAATTTACCCTCACTCCCCATGTAGGAAAAATAACCCGATTCCCCTTTTGAGAATTCTGCGGGGGCGTCAATGCGAACGGTTTTACCTGAAAATGAAAGTACGCGTCCACCAATACGCGCAGCAGCAAATGTGTTATCGGCAATCTCAACGATATCGCCCGGTATGCAGTTAATTCCCTCACGACCTGCGCTGAACGTCACAGAATCGGTTTCGAGCTTTTCGGTTTCGATGATCCATTTACCGACACGGTGAGCCTGTCCACGACTGGTGCAGCCAAAGGCAGTCACTTTTTTGACATTGATCCCCAAACGAGCTACCAGTTCATCATCCTGAATAATTTCCCGCTCGTCTTTCCAGCCATTATCGGGGTTAGTCCATGTGACCTCAATCATGGTGTGTCTGGCTTTCTTTGCGGCAGAACTGTAGTTAAATTTCCCCTCAATCACGTTGGCATTAGTAAATGTCCATACTGGATCAGATGGCCTATCCTGAAACGCAGTCAGTTTCAAACCGTCCCATACCTGCATACCACGGAATACGGACGCCAAATCATCCAGTACATCCCGCGCTTTGCGTTGAGTGGCTATGTAGGCATTGCAAGTAAAGCGGGGTTCAGTCCCCCCAAATCCATCAGGAACGGGCTTATCACAATATTGCGCGATGGCATATAGAGCGAATTTATCACAACCAAATGACCCCATTAATTTTCCAATGCCATAGCGGGTATTGGTCACTAAATCGTAGAAAATCCATGCCGGATTATTACTGTAGGCGGGTTTAAATCGTCCTGTCCAGACGCCTTTATACTCACGGGTTTCTGGATTGTAGTTATCAGGAACCTGAATAATCATCCCTTTGATGTGATAGGTGCGTTTGGGTGTGTCGGCAAACTGTGATCGGTCAATACGCATACCGACCACAGCGCTATTGGGGTAACTCATCAAAGTATCGGTAATTTCGGTATAACTGGCCCAGACTGTACCGTTGCGGAGCTGGTCGTTCTTGCTGTCATCTGTTAAGCGGCTCACTCTGATTTGGAATGGCTTTTTCTTGGGTGCATCAATGGTATGAGATTCTAAATACTGTCCACTGATTTTCCCTGGCCCTATCTGAACGGTCTTAACATGCTGCCAACCAGAACCATCATTCACATCAATAGCCATTTGCACCGAACTATTGCTTTGATTGCCTTTACTATCTGTTTGAATGAGCTGACTAACACCCAGTGTAAACCTGACTCTATCTACATCACGGTTGGATACAGACCTGAGAATAGGCGTGTCTTTTTTCACTTCAACACTGACAGGAATTTCACTCTCAACGAATGGATAATCACTGAGTGGCTCTTGGGATTGAGTGCCAGCACGCCATTGCACAGTAACGCCGTTAATATTAGGATTGCCATTTTTATCAACAATAGGAGTTCCATTAATCCTGAATCCATGCAGCCCGCCTACTGGCCCTTCTATTTGTCCTTCGCCGACCAGATCAACAATTCTCAAAAACTGTTTGTTTTTTAGGTTATCATCAACCAATGTTGGCGTACTGCCACCACCTCCGCCCTTACCCATTATTCCGTCTCCAAACCTTGCGAAATCACATTTGAACCCACCACCAGCTCACCATATGCAATCGGAACCGGATACCCCTGACCAATGCGGTTTTCCAGTGAATTGAAATACTTATTGCCTTCCGTTTTGCTGGAACCCATCTCCGGGCCATTAGGCATTTTGGTGAGCATAGAAGCCAAGCCAGCCCCGATTAATGCAACCCCTGCAATGGCTAGCCCAGTTGCTACTGTGCCAGACATTCCCGCCCATGCCCCAATGGATGCGCCGCCCGTGTAGAATGCAGCAGCAACGGCAACAACGCCCAAAATCACCATGCCAACGCCATTCCCACCAGCACCACCAACGACCGGAACAATAGTAACGGTATCACCATCATTGAGCGGGTGATTCATGCCTCCGGGAATGCTCTTTTCTGTCATGTCCCGCCCGGCAATACGAATGCGTATATGCCCGCCAGAAAGCGCTTGCTGGAATCCGGTTAACTGGTAACACAAGCATCTGACCGCTTCTGCTGCATCACGCACTTCTAATTCGTAGCGACGGCCAAATCTTCTAAGATGGCCTCCCAGCTGTAACTTGACCATTGTCTATGTCTCCATATTGAATGCGTGTATCTGAGCCAGTAACCGTCGTAGATATCACGTTTACTGATACGGTCTGGTCTATGGTGTAGTATTTGCTGATTGTCGATATAGATAGCCCCGTGACAGGGTGTCTGGCTACCTAAGCAAATAAGAATGATGTCGCCGGGCTGAATCTCATCAACCTGCTCAAACCCCTGACCAGCGCTGTTATCGATATAAAGATTCTGCCCTTTGTTCCACCACTCATCCTCACGCTCGGCATCTATTAATTCAATACCGGCAAGATGATAAGCATCCCGGATGAGCGAATAGCAATCCTGTACACCGTGAATAAATTCCCGACCTAATAACCGTGGAACAGGGCGGAATTTATGCACCCGATCACCACAGGTTAACCACCATGGCAAGCTCGTTCTGATTTGTTGTTCCCTGTCTCCGGTACTCAGGCGAGGTCGCCCATTTGGGTGACTGTGAACAATCGCCTCAATATCGGCAAAACATTCTGCCGTTATCCAGTCATCAGGATTAATTTCAAAGTAGTTCTCAGGATCTACCGCAATATTTCGGCATGGGAAATAGCGCCCACCTGAAATCAGGCCGCACGATTCCCTCACCCCTTCCGCTTTCGCGTGAGCGATAATGTCTTGTTCAAGCATGGTATTAACCTAGTTTATTGGCACCCAAAAAGCCGCCAAATGGCATGGGCTGAGGACGCGGAAAGCGTTTAACACACCCGCTATATTTCTTCGAGCACCGATCTTTGAGTGGATTGGTGATTGGCTGGTCTTTCTCATCTGCCACAGGAGGGCCGTCATAGCCACAATCAGCAGAACGATACTGCCAGCTACAAATATCCGCCTGAATGACTCTCGCAGGAATTAGCGCACCGTCAGTTTCACTGGGCAGAGCAAGTACATAGGTCACAAAGTCCGCATTAGAATCTTGTTTCTGTTCTATCAGGTACTTGCTCACGGCTTCTCGTGTTGGATCGGCCTGTGGATTACCATTCGGGAAATTCACTGCATCCAGATAAATCTCAGGCACTTGATGGCGCGTCACTACTGCACCTAGCGCATCATTGAAATCCTGATTGATTGCCGTAATGAACCCGTTAATATTGGCAAAAACCATTTTAGGGCGAGAACTTGGCCCCTTGCCACTCATCTCAAACCCTGTCACTTCAACCGGATACGCCTCATAGCGCATACCCTGCCAGATAACCGGCTGTAACTTTCCGTTCATTCCATCATGAAAACGGTAGATGTCGCCACCAAAGACTGTTAAATCTATCTCATACAGATTGAGAATGGCATTCTGAGCCAGTTCGGTAACCTCAATCCGCATCTCTTTTGGGATATCCCTCACGCGACCACCTCTTCAAAGACACAACTAATAGACCACATTAACCGCTGTCGATTCACTGTCCATGAACGGCACACAAAAGTACGTAACTGGTGATCATCACTGGTTAGCCATGCGAATGATTCGACGGCACCTCTGGCTCGCAGAAACTCATCAATGGCTCGCCCCGTTTTCAGCTTCTCAACGAAGCTGAGTTGGTACTTTTTGAGCTGATTGTTAATGCCGTCTTTGATGCGCTGCTCGTAGCCATCGCCAAATCGAATCACTTTGACCCGTGGTTCATGACTGACCTCATAGTTACCCTGTGGCCGCCATTTAAATTCTGGTTTTGTCATATTTACTCCATTAAAAAACCCTCCGAAGAGGGTTATTTTTAAATTTGACTTAATACTGTCTTGAGTTTTTCTTTTGCCATTTCTATGGCCTTATTTTCCATCTCTTCAAGAGTTAACTCTTTGCTATATGGTAATTCAACCCATGTTTCAAGTTGACATCTTTCGCTTTGATCTGTGTAAACATCAACCGTCATTCCAATTGTTTTCTCGCCAAAAACAGGCCCTTTTTCTATATCGTATTCTGAATGGTAGGTAACTCGCGTAATCAAAAATCTCATTATTTTTCCTTTTAATATCCGACTTTCTCAAAAAGACCATTATCTCTCATTTGGTTCACGACAAACTCGTTCATTTTAGCATCAATGATATTTGAAAGCATTCTTGCATCTTGCTCCGTAACCCCGCCTTGTGTAGTAATTGTGATCTGATTTGTTTGCTGGAGAACAATGGTCTTCCCATTGCCACTCCCCATATCCCGATTACTGATCACCTTGCCTCTATCGCCCGGTATCATGTACTGGTGACCATTATTAGCCTTGAATATCTCCGGCTTATTATTCTCACCAATACGGTAAGCACCGTTCGGACTGACTGGGCCACCGTTTTTACGAGCACCGAGCAACGCAATCATCGCAGGTACAGCAGTTGCCATTGCCATCATACCGACTGTAGCCGCTGTTCCCATTGTTGCTACGCTGGTAGCCGCAGCAGCAGGAGCCATTGCCGTAGTAATCGTCGCGCCTGTGGCAACTGCCGATGCCGCCGCCGCAGTATTCACGGCCTTACCGATAATCATGTTCTTTATTTGCTGCATACCCATCTGAACCAGTGCAGATACCGCCTCATTCGTGATAGTAAGCGCCAGATTTCTCATAGCTTCATTGGCGGTCTGAGTGCCAGTTAGCAGCCCTGTGATAGCATTGGCTGAACGCTGGCCCAATGCTTCAACGGCATCGCCCAGAAATTGATACATCTCATTCTGGCCTTTCCATTGCTCCCATTGAGCGGTAGTCATATCATCATTGAATTTACGGGTCAGTTCAGATTTGAGTTGCAAGATTCGTTCATGCTCGCCAATATCATGGGCATTATAAGCATCCAGCATAGCCATTTTCTGAGCGTATTCATTCTGGAGTTGCTGGATAGGGTCTACTTTACCCAACATTTCTTCATTAAAGCCCACCGATGAATCAACTTTCTTGTTAATTTCATCTTCCGTTTGCTTATTCTTATAACGCTCTCTTATCTCTTGCTCGCGCTTATTGAACTCTTCTATTTCAATCAAGCCCTGAACCTTGACGTGCCTCAAATGCTCAAGCTCTTCATCCATTGCCTTTTTGGATTTCGCTAAAGAATCTTGTTCCAGCGCCCACTTTCTGGCTTCGTAATTCTTTTCCAGATCGTATCTTTCTGCTGCATTTCTTCTGGCTTTTTCAATCTGTTCCTCGCCAGAACCTTCCGGCATGGCTTTAGCAGCATCGTACATAGCCATTTCACGGCTAGCTTCCTCGTAGCCTGTTTTGAGACGGTCTATTTCGTCACGCTGACGTTTGAGTGCTGCGGTAATATCATCTGATCGCCGTTTGGCTTCATCGGCGGCTTTTTTAGCTGCATTTTCCGCTTCTCTGGCGGCATCTTCTCGTTGTTTTTCAGCCTCTTTGAGCTGTATATTTTCTTTGACTGAGGCCTTTAAATCTTCTTTTTGCCCTGAGCTTGCCCCTAGTTCGTTAGCTTTGAACTCTGCGGCTTTTAAGTCTCGTTCTAACCCCTTTTTGGTTCTGAGTAATTCATTTTCTTGCTTGAGCTTGGTGATAAAATCTGCCGCTTTTTCAGACGCCTGATCAGACTCTTTATTCTTATCCTTAATGGCATCAGTGTTCTCATTAGTCAGCGCGGTGTTCTCAGCAATGGCTTTACTGGTTAGATCAATGGCTTTTTCATAATTACTCTCGACCGTTTGCATATCCTCAAGCTCACCTTTAGCTAGAGCCAAATCTTCTCTGAGCTTCTTCATTTCCTTTTCAGATTTTGTTGAGTATATAAAACGGCCATTTTTATTAACATCATATTGAATGCCACTTACTTTTACTTTTTGTTTTTTTACCTGTTCACGTTGTTCGTCTAGTTTTCTTTCTAATTCGACTTTATTCGATTCAAGTTTGGCCTTACTCAACTCCTTTAAGTTACCGGTCAGACTCTCGACCGTATTAGATAGATCTTTGGCCTCGTTCTTCGCTTCTTCTGCTCGCTGGTGGAAATAATAAAGCGCTGCTGCTGCCAGCATAACCACACCAAGTGGCCCACCTAAAAATGACATGGCTGCTTTGAGTCCATTCACTGCAATAGTTGCGCCTCTTGAGGCTGCTGCGAATCCTGTTTGAGCGGCAGTGACTGCATTTTGTGCGGTTCCATATGCGACTGTTGCTGTCGTTGCTGTGGTGCGAGCGGCGGTTAATCTGGCAAGTGCTGCTGTAGCTGCATCAGTTCCCTTCGCTGCTGCATATTCAGCCTCAGCGACACGCAGGGCTGATAATGCAGCTTCCTTATCCAGCGCTGCTTTTCTCAACGTCATTTCGGCGGCATAGAGTACACTTTGCGCTTCTGCTTTATTAGCTTGCGCTAATGCTATAGCAGCCCTAGCATTTGTTATCTTTTGGCTCGCCGCTAATGTCATCGCACTAACCATCCTCGACCCCATCACAACGGCTAAAGCAGTCGCAGCACCCGCAACAAGATCCATGTTTTCACTAACAGTAACCAGAGTGCTATTAAATGCTTTAAGCGCTGTTTGAACTGTGGTTGATTGACCAAAGAACCGAGTCATATTGTTAGCTGCCATTTCCATTGACTGGCTCATAGTCGCTGAGGTTTTATCGAATTCTTTAGCGATAGTTCCAGCCTGAGCTAGAAAAGCCTGAGCTACGACCGTGGACGTCAGTTTCCCCTCCGCCGCCATCTTCCTTAGCTGACCAATATTCACGCCAAGGTGATCGCTTAATGCTGCAATTAAGCGACTTCCGTTCTCAGACATGGAGTTAAATTCTTCACCACGCAGAACGCCAGAGGCCATAGCTTGCGAGAACTGAATCATGACGCTCGATGATTCCGCCGCAGTTGCACCTGAAACGACCAGACCTTTTGCTACAGTTTCGGTTAGTTTTGCGACATCATCAGCCGATGTACCATAAGCACGGGTAGCTCTTTCAAGGCGACCATACAACGCGGCGGTAGAATCCAGACTGGCACGGGAGTTTTGAGCAATAGTGAATACGCGCTCAGATACTTCTGCCAGTGATTCATTTGCTTTCGTGGCGTTGACCAGCTTGTTATTTACCGTAACCCACGCATCAGCATAGCCAGCTATTTTCTCAACAGATAACGCTGCTGTTACCGCAGTGGCAGCTCTTGATAGACTCAATATCGCCTTTTCTGCTCCATTAACCGCCTGTCCTGTTTGGTTAAAACGTTGCTCCACCTGTCCCAAGCGCGAATCTAATTGCCGTTGCGCTGTCAGCAATTGCGCTACATCCATTGATACCTGATAAACAATGTTGCCTACTTGATGTTCTGCCATTTTCTAGCCCCTGAAAAAATCGCTAAAGCGACTCATTTTTGAACAATAAATTCTTGCCATAGTCCCGAAATGGGACTAGAGTAAAAGTTATGAAAATAATATCCGTTGCATCACTGAAAGCGTTCTGGGAAAAGTACCCGGATGCAGAGCAGCCACTAAGAGCTTGGTTTGATGAGGCTAAAAAAGCCTCTTGGAAAACACCTGCTGACATTAAGGCTCAATACCGCAACGCAAGCATTCTGAAAAATAATCGAGTGGTATTTAACATTAAGGGAAATGATTATCGATTAATCGTCTCCATCTTTTACCCCGCTGGATGGGTATACGTTAAATTTATCGGTACTCACAAACAGTACGATGCCATAGATGCTAATACCGTAGATATGGAGTAAAAATGAATATTAAACCTATCAGAACAGAACAGGATTATCAGGACGCACTGAAAGCCATTGCGCCACTATTCGATAACCAACCCGAAACTGGCACACCTGAGTTTGATTATATGGAAGTTATGGTATTACTGATTGAAGCCTATGAAGAAAAACATTACCCCATTGACCCGCCAGATCCGATTGAAGCTATTAAATTCAGAATGGAACAATCTGGCCTGACTGTAAAAGATTTAGAGCCAGCCATTGGTAAGTCTAATCGTGTCTATGAGGTTCTGAGCAGAAAACGTAATCTAACGCTGCCCATGATCCGCAATTTACATGGCATGTTCGGAATACCTGCCGATATCCTGATAAAACAAACAAATAAAGCCCCATAAGGGGCTTCAATTACCAAACTGGCAGTTTGATGATCTTATTATCTTGCTATAAAACGTTTTCCCATTTTACTTAAAAGCAAAGAAAATAGAGTTGCCAACGAGCCAATGATAGTTATTGATACTCCACCCGTCATATAGAGTTGTCTATCTGCAATCAATCCAGCATTAATCACCTCATCATAACGACTAATGGTTACACTCATGGTAATAGCATAAAAACAAATACAAATGCCAATGAGTGCTAATATAACGCCTATCCCTTTCAGCATAGAGACATCATTAACATTCAACTCGCATTCTTTGGCTTTCATTTCTTCTGCCAACACATTACGCATAGCCATCTTTGCATCGTCAGGTTCATTGAGAATAAAAGCATCAAAGGCGTCATAATAATCTTGATGAGTTAGCATTACCGCATTAAGGTCACCATTATATTGATATTGTCCAGTGGCTTTATTTATCTCTGACATTAACTCTCTTATTGTACGCCTATTGGCCTGATAGCATTCGCTATCATCATTCTTCGTGAAAATTTTGTAGTAATCTCTTGGTTCACCCGGTATTAATACTTCCGACATAATCATCTCCAAAATTAAATTTTTCTCACACTAAAATCATTAAAGACATTGTTCTACAATTTCTTTTCTATTTGATTCAAGAGGAATGGCACCAAGTACTGTTTTGTAGAATTTCACATTCGATCCATTCCCAGAGCTTTTTACATCTGCAAACATGACATCATTGACAGTAAATATAGTAATTTTGTCACCGAAAGATTCAGTATGAGTTGTATTATCCCTTTCCAGCAAAACTCTTGTATTAGTCCATCCGTTATATATACATCCTGCAAGCTCTTTTGCAGTCTTATTACTATTTCCTTCAAACCGTGGAGTTTCGCTTCTGGCTTCATTGGGGGTTGCCAAGCATCCAGACAACATCAACGTTGATAGGGCCACTCCAACTATTAATATTTTCCTCATCACAATCCCTCATCGTTAAATTTTGCTCATGATACCAACCAATTAGCGCAAAACAACGAAAAATGCCACGGTTAAGTGGCATTTATGTGATGGTTATTTGATTAAGGTCGTCCTTGGGTTAGTGTTAGTTCAACAACACCTTAGAGTTCCGCTCAATTGCAGTCTTGAGAGAAAATAAAGAGCCGTCTATATTAGAAAGTGCAGTATTAAACACCTTGGCTATATCAGGAGTTAGGACAGATAAATGCGGGTCAAGTCTGTCCCAAACATCTATCAACGTACCCAGTTCCCTATATGCAGCGTTAACATTATCAACCTCAGTTGACAAATTAATATGGTTGCATGTGGCTCTCTTCGCCTTAACCTCACCAGTAGTCCAGTACTCGTAGAGAACGTCATCGCACTCTTCCTGATACCGGATAACTTTATCCCTGATCGATGCTTTAACTTTATTCGGGCTGATAGTCGCTAACCAGCCAGCGAGTTTGCGGAGAGCGAGGCAAGTCATATCTTGATTACCTGTTTTGGTAGGTATTTCGATTTCCGAAACACCTTTACTAAAGCGTTGTTTTAACTTAACAAATTGAGCACCCCAAGCTAAACCCATACCTTCAACAATAGGTTTCATTGGTACATACGGCTCACCATTATAATTAACAACATAGAGATCTGAGCCATAAAATGGAACGTTAATAGTTTTACTAACTTCTTTAGTTGCTATAATAGACATGTCTATTTTCCTTGAGATGGTATTAGACGATTTAGAGGCCCCTGACTATTAGCAGTAGTTAGGGGCTTCGCCGTTTCAGAGCGGTACTATTTATTACGTAATTGTAACTTTTTGTAAAGGTGATATATTTCGAATTGCGAGACACCTCGTATTTTCAACCATTTACACACGAAATACGTGTAAATTTGTATTGTTAACCCTAGCAATCACTGTTAAATTGGTTAATCCTGTTGAATAGATCAGTATTTGATCGCCATCCTTGGCGCTCAATCCTTACGCTGCTTCAACGCCGTGAATTAAATGTCTAAGTGCCTTAATGCCGTTCTCGTTATAACGGAATGCTTCCACTTGCTTACTTGAGTGAGCTGACTTGTCCAGAAAGAATTTACCGTGTTGTTCATTTTTGAGGTTGTGCTCATTGGCAACACGCCCGATTTTGTTTGCCGATACATCCAGCATCTTTCCTACTTCACCTGCTGTGTAGTATTTTTCTTCCAACACAGGAAGAGGAACAGCTTCAAAGCCGACTATGGGGTTAACGATATTAGCGGCTGCACATTGTTTTGCTTCATCGCTCAGATTTGGCATCAAGTCAAACAGGTTGGAGATCGCATCAACCGACATCTTTAACGTTCTGGCACGACGGTATTCTGGTAAACCTGACTGGCTCTGCTTGATTGAATAGCTACCCGTTTCCATAATGGACGGAAGTACAGATTCAAATACCCAATCCTGAAAACGTTCAGCAGAAGGTAAATTACTGCGCATGACCAATCTGAACATATCTGATTGTCCAGCAAGGATAATTCCACGAGGATTTTCACCCAACCCTAATTCTCGCGATTCGCTATAATTAAGTTTAATCAATGGCTTACAATGCTTACTTAAGGCATCCGATGGGTTTGCATAGCCTAACGCCTCAGCCAACTTCACAGCAAAAAACACTGGCTTGCCTTTATATTTCAGGCCAGAAATGGTTACTAATTGGTCGTTACTTGACTTAAACTCGAAATGTTTGATAATGGAATTCATATATCTCTCCAGTGATATACCTATGGATGCCAGCAACTTCAATTTGCTGGTTTTCTGTTTTTAGAACACCTGCAAGTGTTCTGGAAAATTAATTTGTCATTCGTTACAATGGCTAAGTTGTTTATCTCACGGTAAATAGCACTCAGAAGCCCTAGTCTGTTCGCGCAGCTAGGGCTTCACTGTTTCTATGCTGCATTCTTCCTTTGCCCTATTACTCTATTCATTCTGTCCTTCAAAATTTTCACAATCTCGGCATTTAGAGAGCGCCCGCTCTCGTTGGATTCTTCTTCATACCACTCTCTTAATTCAGGCGGCATTCTTAATGGATACGGGGGTATTCTTTGTTTATGACTCATAATGAATCCTTTTTATCCTTCAAAGCATCTTAATTTATTCAAATGATGGATCATAATGATTCACTTGTCAAACAGATATTTGATACCTACACTGCCAATTAGTGAGTCTAAAGGAGTCAAAATAATGTCACGTATAGCGCCGTACCCTTTAAGAATGCCGCCCGAAGTTAGGAGTAACTTAGAAAATGAAGCACAATCCTCAGCAAGGAGCTTGCAGCAAGAAATTCTTTTCAGATTAGAAAAGTACCAACAAATAGAGACACTTATTGTCTCAACTCAGAAAAACAGAGGTGATATATATAAAGGCGATATATATGACTATATTGCAGAACTAATGAGAAAAGCTAAATCCGCAGAAGAAAAAGACGAAGAAATAAATAGACTAAAAAAAGAAGAGGCCGAGCTACGTAGTTCACTAAAACTTTCAGAGACTGATAGGTTCATGAAAATCAGTCAGCAATCGGAAATCATTGAAAAAGCTGTCGGTCTTTTGATTGACGCATTACCACCTAACTACAAAAAATAAGCCCTATAGGGCTGCTTGTGGCTTAATTTTGCGCTACTGATGAGGTCGCGTAAAACTTTTACGTGACTATCTTTCAATGGGTTATGCTTTAATTATGCAGATTTGCATAGTTTATCTTGGTGAACGATGTGCATTTTTGCATATCAATACTTATCGGTAGAGCAAGGCCCGAATTTGGGCTTAGGTTATATATCAGCAACTACTCAACAAAAAAGCCCCGTAAGGGGCTGTTTACATAGATAACGCTTTCAGAACATTGACAGGATCTTTCTCTATCGCTTTCAACAGGGCTTTTGCTGGGCCAGTCGGTTCTCTCCTTCCTTGTTCCCAATTACGTAGAGTTCCAACATTAACGGAAATTAACTTAGCAAAACCCGCCTGACTTAAGCCAGTCGCCTGACGAATACTTTTTACCTTCACCGCCTCAACAAGTGTTTCACGAGAAGGCGCACGCTCGCCATCAATAATCTCATTCATTTGTGCCATGCTTTCGGTGAGTCTGGCAAATAATTTGCTATCCATTGTTACCACCTCTCATTTAATGCTCTCAGGACTTTCTTTTCCGATTCACTGAGGTCGTCTTTGACGCCTTTTTTGTAAATCAGCAACAGTCTGATATGTGAGACATCGACTTTGTAATAGTAAATAACACGCACACCACCACGCTTGCCTTTACCTCTGGACGCCCACCTGACTTTACGTAGTCCACCTGTGTGTTGGATAACATCACCCGCCGTGGGATTGTCTGCAAGGTATTGCTGAAATTCACGATATTCATCATCACCTAACAGCTCTTTGCAATCTTCGGTAAAGATAGATGTCTCGATAAATATCATATCTAAGTGCGCCAATGGTGTATGATTGATACAATAATAGGCTTATTTATAACATAAGTCAATGGCGTATATGTGAGCAAAATTTGAAAGATTGGTGTCTATTTCTTCATACTCACCAACCTTCGCTTACCGCTCATCAGGTCATTAGTACGCTGATCATCAGCATCAATAACGGCGTCATATTCCTCACGAGTGAAGCCTTTTTCATCAGGGAACTTGGCTTTCAGCATCATCTGAAACTCAGTCATCGTTAACTGCTCGGCTTCTTCGCGGGGCATATTGAAATGGGTGCGTGCTGCGTTGATGTATTCAATGGCCTTAAACTGGTCAGAAAACGCTTCCGTTCCTTCATGTCGCTGGAGTTTGCGGATTTTGACCCGACCGATAACACCATGCGTTATCAGTTCGCAAGCAATGACAATGATGTCATTAATTGGCAAACCACCCGGACGATACACAACTCCTTTTCGCCCCGGACGCCATTCACCGATTAGCTCTTCCGCGTCATCGTTACAGCACGCCTGTATCACTATCATGGCAGTTGACAGGACATTGCGGCCAAATGCAGGTTTGCGCATCAGTTTAATCAGCCAATCGGGAAGTGTGCCGTAAGCCGCCAGCGCTCGGTTAATTAACTCCTGAGTTTCTGCCCCATTGAGAAAAGTGTAAGTCGCCACAATCTGGTGAGGTGTACCGATACGTGTCATTGCTGCAAAGGATGGTCGTAGAAAAAAATCTCGTTTATCAGTAGAGATAATCATCTCACCAATATCAATAATGGGCGTCATAACTCCTCCTCCTGAACATTATCAAGGGCACTCGTAAGCACCCTTTGTAATGTTATGCCGTGACGGTCACTGCACATTTTGCGGATTTATTGCCGTCCCGTGTTTTCACTGTGATATTGGCGGTTCCTTCCGTAATGCCTTTTACTGTTACCACGTTACCTATCTGGCTCACTGTCGCAATGCCGGGCTTGTCTGATACTGAGGTATAGGTTTTGTCAGTAGCATCAGTAGGATTGAAATTAACTACGAATGAGCCAGTTTTCCCTACTGCTACTGTCAATGACTGAGGGTTAACAGAAACTGATTGCACCGCAACCTCTTCAATTAACCATTCAACCGTATCAGCGTCACTGACTTTCAGTTCGCCAGAGTATGTAGCAAACTCGCTAGAGCCAAACTGAGATGACCATGATGTAAACACCATGTACGCCTGTAGTACCAGTGTATCTTCGCCGGTGAAATCCATTTGTACCCAATACGCCGGCTGGCGGCCCGCTTGAACTTCCTTGGGGATCTCCTTTAATAGTCGCAGTGGGCCGAAGTCGTCTGCTTTATCCCGCTTACGGTATTCACCGTCAAACGAGATAGTTAAGTCCATACTGGTTACGACGCTTTCCACCAGCCCTTTTGAATCATCAGCCTCAGATGTCAGTGTGTTGGGTGACAGGTCAAATGATTTGGTGGTCAATGCACCTATCCGAAAAAATGCAGATTGATCTGGCACTGCATCAGGGCAACCCTGCGCAATGCGAATAATAGCGTTACGACCAATCAATTTATTGGTTTCTACCGGGCAATCTGCCATGTGAATAACCTCGATTAATAGATATTAAAAAGGCCGCTTTATGCGACCTGTTATGATGTACAACGGAATAGTAACCGGATGACGTACCGGTTCTCTTGGGTGGGGATAGGGGTTGTCAAGCCGCCAAGATTAAAAACAGATGTTAAGCAATCATCATCGGGGTGAGAGGCGACGTAATCGAGAATTTCTTGTGCCCGTTGAATGACTGGCTGTGGGTTATTTTGTCCACTGACCAAAATTACCTGTACATTGTCATCAGCCCCTAAATCATCCAACCGGGCAGTTCCACCAGCAGGCTGAAAAACCATATACTGCATCTTCCCACCATCGCCTTTTTGCTCAATCCAAGTGAGCATCTGGATTGTGAATCCATCAGTCAGTCCGGCATTAGCCAGATAATGGCGGAATTGTTCAAATACACTCATAGTGATTTCAATTCCTCCGTTACGGCCTTGTCGATCTGTTGCCTCATCTCATCAAATCCCAGTTTCAGGAACGCCTTCTTCGCTGTTGCTCTACGGAAGTTTTGCTTAATTTTCGGATCATGAACGTAAACCGCATAATTCGCAGAATAGCCCACCCTCCCTGTCAGTCGCACCCCGTCAAAACGAACATCGCGGAACTGAGAATTAATCAGTGTGGAAGTATCGATAGGGGTATAAAGCGCGGCCTGAGCACTGCCGATATACAGAGCCTTATACATAGCCCGAACCACTTTCCGTCCCCGGATATCGCCGATTAAGACACTGAGCCGGGATTTGGCCTCACGAATACCTGTGACTTTGACGCCCATATCAGACTCCTGTCACTAGCGCATAATCATCTGCCAAACGTTCGAATGTATCCGCATAACGAGCTATGTGTTTGATTTCGTCGGCTCCTTCCTCTATAGGGTTCGGATTTGATGATTCGCCAATCAATATGTAATCACCTGTAGATGCATCAGCAAACTCAGTCCAGAATGTGTTTTTAGCGACAATCTCAGTACCAATACCTGATATTTTGCTAGACAGCCCACCTTGATAATCACACATGATGATTTGCGGCTCTTTATAACCAAGAGGACTACCATACTCATTATTCCCCAGCCGCTTCCAGAATGTACAAGGGGCGGTATACGCCCAGTTAGCCACGCTGCTCATATTCACCCCACCACATCAAAGAAGCCGACAGATTTACTCTCCAGCGGTAAGCCAGACAAGCAGCCGGATGTATCCCACACTCTGATTTGTTTAAGCAGATAATCCGTGCCAGCAGAGTCATAGTTGAATGAGCGGGAACCGCCAGATGGCGAACCCTGCGAAGCAATTTTCCTTGCTCCGGACAGTGACGCCAGACGAACCGCCGCATAAATAAGCAACAATTTTTGTAAACTTTCATCATAACCATGAGCCGCCATACACTCAGATTTTTCATTCACCTGATTCAATAACAACTCCAAGACTGAATCAGGCAAAGTAAAACCCAGTTCGGCGATCATCGACTTAATGTCATTCAGCGTTATCACCATCTGATTTATCCTTCTTGCCGCCTTTGCCCCTGGGTGGTTTTTCAGGCTCAGGCTCAGGCTCATTAGTATCTTGCGTTGGTGTTGCTACTTCGAAAACACTATCTTCGATTAACTCCACCAGCCCAATTAATGCCCATCGCTGCGCTGTGGCCTGATCCACTTCCGCAAAATCACCAACCTCCAGTTTTTGGAGATTGGCACCGGAAAACAGATTACCTGCAATCACTTTCACCAGTGCCATAACGTTTCCTTATCCTTTAGCGAACAGAACGCCGTGTTTGTTGTTGATATCGGTCTTGACCATCAGGCCAGCCGCACCCCATGTGCGCCACACGTAGTCTGAGTTGTAGTACTGACGTGGATCGGCAACCGTACCGAATGCTTGACCAACGACAGGCGCAATAACACCCGCCCCCAAAGGCACAACCAGAATTTCGTTACCTTTCAGCTCGAAATCCTCTTTGATAGCTTTGATACCGATCAGGCGTTTAACCTCTTCCAGCACAGTACGGGTTGAATTCACATCGAAGTAAATCTTCTCCCAGTGAGACAGAATGTCACCGGAGACATACCACGTCTGTTCGGCGTACATGTTGTTTTTCAGTCGCAGAGTGTCACGGAGTGCAATGGCTCCTTCGCGGGTTGCTTTAGCGTCTGATTGGGTAAAGTCGATATTCAGGCCACCAGCGCCCAAATCCACCATGCCAACGCGCTCATCAGCTTTCAGTCCTTTCCATGTTTTGCCGTCAAACTGAACATAGTTGCCTTCACTGTCTCGGAATCCATTAAAAATGTAACCCATGTACTGACGACGAACACTGTCAACCGAACCTCGTTGCGCATCAGCCAGAGAAGCCAGTGCTGAGCCTTTATTGAAAATCGGGTCACGCCACTGGAATTTGAATCCAGAATCGTGAATCGGCACCATCGTTCCATCGAAGGAGTATGCGCGAGCATCCAGTGCAGCACCAATCTGTCCGCTCATGGACGTATGCGCCCAGCCTTTGCCACCTGTACGAGCGTACTCATACACGGACTCTTCCAGACGAACAGAACGAGAGAGCGGCATCAGGTCATTCAATAAGGTGAACTCTGTGTTAGGCTCAAATTCTGCCAGTACCGTTTGGTCATACGAACGGTACAAACGACGAATATCGTCAATAGCGTTGACCGCGTTCAGTATAGGTGCGTTATCCGCCTCTCCCTGCCAGCGAGTGCGAGCCAAAAAATCAGCCACCGCTTGCGCTGAAGCATTACGTGCCGTTTCGAGCTTGCGGAACTGCATTTGGTTGACTGCCAGATTACCGGTTTTTTCACCGATAGATTTTGAAAATACAAACATTCATGTCTCCTTACTTAATAACCACGCGAACCAACTCACCCGCTTTAACGGTGATGCTGTCTTCTTCTATATAGGCAAATGCAGCCCCATCACTGGCAGCTTTAATCTGACCATTAGCGACCGTCACTGGCTGGCCCTTCTTGTACGTTCCCTCTGCCGCACGGACGTTCAGGAAAATACCCGCCATGGGGTGAATGCCGACAACCACACCACCCGCCGTGATAGGATCATCCACGACCTGACAACGCAAATAATCGATATTGGCGACATAAAGGATTGCCGCTTCCTTGCCATCTACTGAGGCTTTAAACTTGCCTTTCTCAAAATACCCAATCGTGCCGGGCTGAGTATCGACCGCCGCCGCACCTTCTCGGTTTAGCATAGGGTTGATAAACACGCCGCCAGCATGAATTACATGTTTTCCGTCTTTCGCCATTTCTATTACTCCGGCATAGATGTGAATGATTCAGAATTGTTATTAGTAAATGCAGAATTAAGCCCCGCTGAGGACTGGCATTGCGCATAGAAGCCGTCGAGCGCTGCGCCATCCAGTGCGTTAACGGCGGTGTCATCCAGACCAAACTTGGCTTTGACAGCGGCGCGTTTGTCGCTCTTCTCCTTGTCTGCGTTGGCGGTCAACTGAGATTCCAGCGTGGTGATTTTGTCAGTCAGTGGTTTCATGGCTGCATTTATTGCTGCGGTGATCACATCAGTATTTGTTGCGACCTCTTTCTCTTTTTTCTCGCGCGCAGCCTTTTCTTCCGGCGTTTCTTTGTCTTTTGCTTCGTCAGCATTCATCTGGTTGTATGCATCAAGCAGCTCAGCTTCGGTCTTGCCGTCAGTCGGCTTACCTTTCGCTTTCAGGGCGTTAACAATCATGTCTTTCATCGGGTTATTAGCTCCGTTGGTTTTAATTTCGTATTCAGTCGGCTTGCGTACCACTTCAATAGGCTCTCCAACGAGTTCAGCGGTGCCGTCATCGTTCATGAGATATTTTTGCTGGTAGGTTTTGCCGGATCGGTAGTAGATGAATTTGTCAGGCCAGATGCTCTCGGCGTATGGATAATCGTCATCTGGATATGTGGCTCTTAATTTCTCTCTGAGTGCTGAGTGAATATCGTCGAATGAGAAGTTAGAGGCATTAGTGAAGAAGAACTTGGTCTTACCTATCCACCCTTCTTGGGTGCAGTTAGACGCATCAGACAGATTAACTTGCTCGACGACTATCTTTTCACCTTCGGCATTGACAAACATTCCCACGCCTTCTTCTGGTGTAGCTGCACCCGGTTCGTTGGCTGGTAATACAGCGATATGGTCAAACTGCATATTGCGGGCAACCCACGTATACGCTTTGCCCTTTGATTTTCCTTTGTTCTGCTCTCTCTGCAACAACAGACCGGTTGAAACATGGATTGATTCAGCGCTATTCCCCGCGATAATGTCATCAATACGGGATAAAAATTCCGCCCCCTTGTTGGTTGAACCCGCGAACCGACGATTAACTTTTACATCCATAACAACTTTGTCGCCATCCTTACGGACGTTCTCAGCCCATGCGCCGATATGGAATTGATTGACTGCTCTTGGTGTGTCAGCAGATATATACTGATCATCAATTTTGGGGTGTCCGTAAGGAACCTGTTTCCCCTCCATTGATTTGTAGCTCTTGTTAATCTCACTGGCTGGATATAACCCCCCGTTCATCACAACATCATCGACAACGGGCACAACGCCACGAATGACGACATGCTCATCACCATCGATAGTTTCAGTTGAGATATTGGAGGAATTTAGGGCCAGTGACTTAATATGAACGCTAGATAGCCCCATGCTTTGACCTCTTTGAATTGTTACTTAGATGGTTCAGGCTCCCACGTCTTGCGCTCTTCCGTCAGGCGCTCAGTCAGACCCGTGTTATACAGTTTATCGTCATCGCCCAGCACCACAGGTTGTTGAGCGCAGTAGCAGCGATAGCGATTCCCGTTTTTAGAGTAAAACACCTCAACCTCCTGCTTAGTGTAGATCTTCCCGTGCCTCGCAGCGTGCCATGATCTGGTGGTGGGTTTCAGGGCTGATAACCAAAGCAGTTTAGTATTCAGGCCTAACCGTTCTTTAGCCCACTCCATTTCATTCCAGTTAGCATTTCGCAATGCGCCAACCTGCTCCGTCTGGGCGATGTTTTGAGCCATACTCATTGACACATCAAGGCGTTTGCTGACAATAGCCGCTGTCTCTCTGGGGTTAACCCCACGAGCGATAGCCTCAGCGATTACATGCGATAAGTCCGCCCTTGCTGCATCAGAGATCCCTGTCCAGTCGCTATAGGTTGCTACAAATGCCGTAGCAATCTGATTTTGGTAGGCTGGCATTGATAACAAGGCTGATAGCGTAGTTTGCTGTGCGTAGATCTCTGACTGTATAGCCAGATTCGTGTGGGCGTTTAGGGTTCCGCGTTTATATTCATCAGACACATAATCAAACGCCCATAACTGAGTTTTCCCGCCATCCAGCAAATGCTCATCAAGAATTGCCTGGATTTTTTCCAGCAATAACGCTAAAGCAGTAGCTGACATGTCATAGATGAAAGCCTCTTTATTAACACGAAATAAGCAATCCGGCCGTCCTACCCCGTTTTTAGCTAATAACCAATCCGGCTTTCCATCTTGTTGATGTCCGATTAGAGTACTGTCAAATAATTGCCTGAGAGCCTTCTTGATGCTGTAATACCGCTGCTCGATATCACGGAACATTTTATTAACCGAACGGTATGATTGAGTAGGGTCGTGTTTATTCCTCGGTATTATCGGGGTTCCGATTCTGGTCTGGGTCATCGGTTAGCGGATCTCCTGTTATGTCCTGTGGTTCGGGTTCATCTTCCAATGGTTCCAGCTCACCCACGGTACGTATTTCATTCGGTGTAAATATTGGTGTGCCGAATGCCTGCTGAGTTTTCAATGCTGCCTCAGCCATCTTAATCATGTTGTCGATCTTCTCTTGCTCACTGGCTGCGAGCATGTCAGACCATGCAATGGTGACCTCACCCGATGTTGGCGGTTCGATAATGCCAATCTCCCACAGTCTCTTTATTAGCTGAGTGACATACTGCGTCAGAAATCCCCAGCGGCGACCGTTCAGGCGTACCTTCCATGTAGCATCATCTTTATCACCAGCCAATTTCCCTGTCTGAGTACCAAACAGGATCGTGAACGGCACTTGAACAGAGGCGCAAAACTCACGCGTAGTGACTTCCCATGTTGGAGTTGGGTCACCCGGCGTGACTGATAACACATTCAGCTTACCTGCTTGCATAACAGCGGCTGAGTCCGTCCCCCTGTTTAGCTTATGGATTTTATCTTCCAGTGCTGCCCCCAGATCTGGATAGCCTGCCTGAACCGCCGCAGTGGTGATATTGTTTAAATCAGTTTCTTTATCAAACTCCACCCCAATCTGACGGGAAGCATTTTTCAAAAAGCCCTCAGAACTGCCGCCAGAGACTTTTTCAACGTCCAGCAATTTGTTATACCCCGCCCTGAGCAGGGGCGTTCCAGAAAAAATATTCCCATCCTCAGCCCCCTCGCACAAAACAATGACCCGCGATGGATGAATAGCAAGCTGCTTGGCTGGCCCTTGTATCTCAACCTGACCGACCGGACGCTCATCAAAGTTGAACATCGCTGGCTGTCCGTAGGTGTCTGAGTTAATATCAGTATCCCACTCAGCAATGGTAAGCTGAGTTTCCCAGACCGGGATCAGGTTAACTAACGCGTCTTCTTTTAATCGTGCTACCACTACCGTATCAATAGGCTCACTCCATGCCCGACTATCCCGAACCTGAATGAGCAGCGCCGAGTAATGACCAATCATATTACGGCGATCAGCGTCTTTGACTTTCGGCCAGAATCGCTTTAACAGCTTTGTTACTTTTGTTTCCCATGAACTGGTGACGTCTGACTCGCTCTTTTCCTCACCATCAATAATGGTCGGGTTATCCTGCCAGCAACCATCCAGTAAACGATGCACAGCAGCATGCGCTACAGCATTGCGCTCATAGGCGTTGTAATACTCACGAAATGTTAGCCGCTCTGGATACCCAAACTCAGAATAGATATTGGTGCGTTTCGTATTACCACTCACGCCACCCGACGCATAAATCATCCGTTTGGCGATAGTGTCAGCTAGACTATTAACAAGAATTGTTTTGCTTTCACTCACGAAAGACTCTCCTTAAAAGAAAAATGCGCCGATTTTCTTTGGCTTATGCAAGACACGATATCGCGTGGCATCCCAGTCGTGATCTTCCTGTTCGGTATCAACATCATCAGGGTTTTTGCTATCACGAACCAAAACCGGAATGCGGCTAATCCAGCCCCGGCAATAATCGAACACGTAGAACGCGGGCTTTTCTGGCATTCCTGACTCGGACTTCTTACCTTCAATGACAGCCTCCAGCATATCAGCGAAGAGAGAAGCGCCATTGATACGAGAACCGGGCTTTTTATTGGCTTCTAGCCACTTCACACCCTGTTTTGCCATCTTCTGTGCTATGGAATCTTCGTTATCGCCCGTATTAAAGATGGAGCCATCAGCGGGGCCAGAAATTACTTTCTTGCAGATACCGGGCATGATATTCAATTGTCCTTGCGTTTTACCGTCCTGTTTAATCTCATCAGGCTCTATAACATCTTCGCCAGCCAGACGCCGATCAATCCACTGTACGCCCTTAGCCACGTTGGTAGATGACATATTCAGCCCTTTATTGAGTTCATCAGGCGGGCAACCGTACCATTCACCAATCAGAATCAGCGAACCCGCAGGAGGGCAGAACTTTCGGCCATCCGATAAAGTTGCCTCTGCCCCATCTGATTCAGCCCACCACAGATTGGCAAACGGTTTTGATTCTCCCCAGTCATGAGAGCGGTCAACCGTCCAACTGTCGGGTATTTTAAACGGTTTAATGGTGTGATAGTTCGCATTCCACAGATGATCGAACCGCCCACCACTGGTAACGTCCCATGAACCCTCAACCCATGCTTTTCTACGGTTCGGGTCTTTGATATTCATCAGGGTAGCAATGTATTGTGGGTCTAAGTAGGGGTTCTCTTTAAATGAACCATGAATGGCGACGCGAGTTAGTGTTATGTCCTCATCTTTTTCAGTCTGAGGATTGAACACCTTTTGAGTTTCACGAATAACCGTTCCGCGTGGTGCAGGTTCAATAAACCGTTTTTTCACCCAGGTATGCCCGATACCAAACGG
Source organism: Xenorhabdus griffiniae (assembly GCF_001028135.1). Taxonomy (GTDB): domain Bacteria; phylum Pseudomonadota; class Gammaproteobacteria; order Enterobacterales; family Enterobacteriaceae; genus Xenorhabdus; species Xenorhabdus bakwenae. The sequence continues at coordinate 1,305 of NZ_LDNM01000015.1, read as the reverse complement.
GTTAGTTGTGCTGAATGTTTCAAGCGGAATAGATTTTAATAGTGAACCGTCCTCACGCGGGTAATCTTCTGGCCTGAATGACGAACGCCGACAAGAGAACATGGCCTCATAAAAATCTGCTGATTTCTGCTTGGTTAATTCGTTGAAGCCGATGAACGGGAATTCCTGCCCGTGATAATCCCAATAATCATCCGCCTCTTTGCCGAAACGGAATAACAGTTCCTCACCCGTAGGCCATACCCAGCGTAACTCAGAGGCAGAAGCAAGAAAACGCGCACCATCTTTAAATAGACGATACATACGCTTTGACTGAGTGATGATATCAGCAAGGTTTTTGTATTCAGTATCAAATATCACCCCCCTCCAGAATGAACCGTAACCGATACCCACATTGCGTCTGAATCTGGCTAACTGCGCTGCTGTTTTGCCGGGGCCACGAGTTCCCTCATAGAGAATTTCATTACATGGGCAACTTAAAGACAGAGACTGAGACCCGGGAAGAGGCTTCCAGACCACATTGTAATTCATCCGCCTAATACCTCGCCCTGTTGCTTCTGTGCCGCTTTTTCCCAATCATCGACGTTATCGCAGGCAGGTACGGGCATAATGTTATGGGTAGCCACCACCTTTTGATCAATCTGCTCTTTAAATGCCTGAACACTGATATGTTTCCCAAGCAATTCCAGATTTTTAACCTTATCAGGCCACTTGATCTTCTTGAGTAAGGCGGCGGTATCTTGTGAACCTACTTCCAGCACTTCCAGACCTGATAGCGTAGTACGCCACACTTTAGGCCAGTCTTTAACTGACTTGAGTTCGCCTCCATCAGTGAGAATGTCGAGGACGTCCATTTGGTCAATTTCAACTAACCGCTTTAATACATAAGTCGCATTAATCCCGACTTCTTCATTACGGCCTGCCTTGAGTTCGGCAATACGTGACTGAATATCAGGTTTTGACAGGTTTTCAGACGCAGTGCGGTTTGCGGTTTTCTCGCTGTACCCCGCACGAATGGCCGCTTGAGTGGCGTTCAAATCTACGAGGTACTCACGACAAAACATTTCTTGTTTGTCGGTGAGTGCCATTTACTTTCTCCATAAATCAGAATAATTAACTGGTCTGGCTGATATAAGCCCCTCTTCGGGCGAGACCACCGAAGCCAAAAACCTCCACAAAATTCTATCAACGCCACTCAGGGAATGACGTTTGCAGCATTTTGTAAAATCACCGTCTTGCGATAACTTAGCAATTACAAATTCACTTCCTCATCGGTAGGTAATCGATACCGACCGCTTTTCTCTCTGA
>NZ_LDNM01000149.1 GCF_001028135.1 Xenorhabdus griffiniae | reverse complement strand
ATCACATTGTTTCACCATACTCAACACGATACGCCGGAATAACGCCAAATTTTCAATCGCCCCGTCCAGTACAATGCGTGAATCGTCCTCTTTAAAAACCACATCAAGAATATAGTGCTGGCTATTTTCAATGCGCCAATGCTGGCGAATGTAGTACCCCAATAATTTATGGCGGGGAGAAAGGGAACTGACATAGTAAGATGTCTCCACCGTGCCCTTACCCTTTTCTGTCCGGTGCCGCTCAACCGCAATAATGCTGCGGATTGTCGGCCATTTCTCCACCATTTCAGGGGTAAATTGGGGTTTGAGTTGGAACACATAACGTTCTTCCCGTCGGCCATGCGCTTCTTGTTTAATTTCAGTGATAATTTTTTCTTTCCCAGCCTCAAACACCCGCTGAAACTGAGACTGAACGCTTTCCCACAGGCGGGGTTGGTTTTTCTTCACCTGAACAACGACATGGGCTTTCTTTTCGCTGATTTTTTCCAGGGTTTCCCGCTGACAGTGCAGGGCATCCAGGGTCACAATGCTGCCTTTCAGATTCAGAATATCCAGCATTTGACGGACCGTACTGATTTCACCGTTTTTCGTGGCAGTGGATTTCTGACTCAGCACTAATCCCCGCTCAGTATCATACGCAGTGACCAGTTGGAGTGCGTTTTTCTTTTCATTCCGGTAAGCCTGCCGCAGAACTTTTCCGTCAAAGGCGATAACCGGTTTTCCTCCTTGCTCACGCTGTTCATTGACCCAGTTCAGTAAGGCTTCCAGTAAAGAATCCAGCTCAATAGCACGCAGGATCCTCGCAATGGTGTGTCGGCGCGGTATCCCATGGAGAAACGGGCGATATTCTCTCAACCACTTCACTTTGGCGCGACCATAAGTTTCAATATCTTGCCAGCCTTCGGCGCCGGCCATAATGGCACTGATGACGAGGAAAATCACATCAACCAGATCGTACTGACGATTGATATCAGAGCGGGTTTCTTTTACAACGGATAAATGTTCAATCAGGGTCATGGGCGAGCAATGAGAAGAGAAATAAGGCTAATTAGATCACGTTATTAACCCT
>NZ_LDNM01000148.1 GCF_001028135.1 Xenorhabdus griffiniae | reverse complement strand
GCGGATTTCAGGTGCTGTAATTCTGAGTCGGGAATGCGAGCCATATCGTTATTCCTTTAAAAACCTGTCAAGATTTATTTTGATTCGCCATGCGATATATTATATAATCGCAATACGATAGTAAAGCAAGTCGTTTTAATAACATCCCTTATACTCGGAGCACTTTATGGCTGATATGACAGAAGAGATTATGCAGACCGAAGAACAGCGCCGGGCATTTGGTCAACGGCTGAAAGCATTGCGTAACCAGCAACGGAGAACACAGAAAGAAGTGGCTGGCCTGATTGGGTTGCAGCTTTCGCAATACAACAAGTACGAATCCGGGATGCACATTCCGCCTGCGGATAAGCTGATACAACTGGCTGAGTTATTTACTACATCGATTGATTATTTGTTATTAGGTTCGTCTGACGAACAATTACCGCTGAGTAACACGCGGTTAATCGAGCGGCTTAAAGCCCTTGAAGAATGCCAGCTGGAAGAGCAGGAAACCGTGATTAAACTGATTGATGCGGTGATTATGAAGAGCCGGGTTGAATCAGCGATGCGCCCGGTTGAGCAGGAGAAAGGCAGCTAAAGAGAACACATTTTTAACGCAGCTCCGGCGCGCTTGCAACACGCCGAAGTTGCTAACCACAAGCAACTAATAGGAGTTGAACATGGCTAAGGCGCATTCTAGGCAAAACCGTGCCGTAAATAAAGCGACAAAAACAGAACGTTATTACACCGTGGGGTACGTGCCGCAAAATGACAAGGCTAAAGCCCCGCCTGCCATCCATCTTAAAGGCCAGTGGCTTAAGGCCGCTGGCTTTGATAAGGGCTGCACACTCACGGTTAAAACTAAG
>NZ_LDNM01000147.1 GCF_001028135.1 Xenorhabdus griffiniae | reverse complement strand
TCAGCCCATAAATCAGGATTTTCTTTCATCTTCATATTCCACCCCATTTGAACAATGGGCGTCCGTGGGGTGAACGATGGTTACCCCTGTGATTGAGTTAATAGGAGATGCCGCCCTCAGAATTGAGGGCGTAGATACGCAATGTGCGCCGCTTATAGCAGGCCTAGCCTGCCCGTTTTTAGATGTTAAATTGTGATCCTGCCGATATGAGCGTTTGCGGTCGGCTGGAATAGGTAACTCCGCAACGCACCCAACACTGTCTCGGTAGTTGGCGACCAAATATGCCATTCGTTGACCGCTCACCCCAGTTGCCGTCTCAAAATACCCCCGTATAGCGAGATTTAAACGATTGTGAGCGGTCAACGAATGGCACAGATAATTTGTTAAAAACAGGCCCTATTTAACATAATGGTTCTTACACGAACCCCGACTTTTCAACTCAATCAAAACGCTACCTCAAACATGTAAAAGCGACAATCTTCTCGCTCATTTTAGGCCATTTCTCGATATAACATTTTGTTAACAAATCGCCACTATTAGGGTTCAGGTAAATCTCGATGTCTAACGGTTGTTTTCCCAAGTTTCCACTTTTCGCCCAAAAGAAAAGGCGCCCAATGTTAGGCGCCTTTTCGCAGGGTATAAAAACCACTCTTATCACAATAGCACAGTTTTTGCGGGTCGCACTAGTTTTCATGTTTCGATTGGTTGATTTTTAACCATTAAATCCATATCTAATTGAATTCCCAGTGTATCTAGACACCCGGCTACGAAACGCTCACCGCATTGTATACGGTGCCTGACCTCTCGCTCGTTTGTTTCGTATTGGCGGGCAATCTCGCGTTTAGAACGCCCGTGTATGTAATGCTGTTGGATATATTCCAATTCCTCGCCCTGCCCTATTGCCTGGAGTCGTGCCACGCACAAATCAATGATCAATCCGTCCTCGTCGCTGCATGTCAGCCGGGTATCGCCGTTCGCGGGCAGGAGGCCGCTGAACCCCGCAGCAACAGACGACCAGCCAACATTGGTTAGATTTGACGACCACCCGCCCCATCGAACTAAAACTTGCTGAATATTGCGCATAGAATTTTGCCCTGTAGTTTCGTGTACTGTGAAAACTTTTACCAGTTGCCGTCGTGCTTACGTGCCGGTGTGCTTTATCCGGTGCGAACGCTAGTCGCGTCGAGCTAACTAGCTGTTATATATATATGTGTACCAACCTGTAGCAACCTGTACCATCGATCTCTTAACCTTTCCCTTGAACGCCTTATATATATAATGGGGTAGTTATAACTAGGTTGGTACGGTTGGTACCGTAGGTACACGCCTTATATTCTCTGGCCTGAAAGCGTACCAACCCTACTCCCTCGGTTGGTACAGGTTGGTACGTCAACCCCACCTGTACCAACCGTACCAACCTAGTTAATATAAAGTTAGTGGATTGACTCGAAGATCCGCGTGACTTTCCCACCCACACGCCGCTGAACACGTTTAAAATTACACGCCTGCAAAACATTACAAATTCTCATTTCTTCGCGTATGATAGAACCGCTCAATGCGGGGTATCCCATCCCATTTCAGGCTATTCAACCATTCAATAGCCGAATCGAAGGGATTTTCATCCGCAACCAATAACACCACATCCCGAACAAGCTCACGTCCGACGGCTTTAAAGCCCCGCTTTTCCAACGTGATACGCAAACGCGAGTATTCAGCATCACTGAATGTCTGCCACTGAGATGTGCCCGATGGTGCGAACATGATTTCATCTCGGAACTGATCAAAGCGGATATCGACCCCAACAAAATCAGGACGGGTTACCGCTTTGAATGCGTTGTCGATGGTTGCTTCGATCTGCCCATACTTATCACGTTTGAACGCTGGCAACGGTGCAGGCTCAGCCACTTCGGTAGAGGTCAGATCCTCAAAATCGCGCACCCCAAACTCAATAGCGTTGAGGAAATCGCCATCATTACG
>NZ_LDNM01000146.1 GCF_001028135.1 Xenorhabdus griffiniae | reverse complement strand
TCAGGGTACAGCCCTTATCAAACCCCGCCGCCTTAAGCCACTGGCCTTTAAGGTGGATTGCAGGCGGGGCCGTGGCCTTGTTATTTTGCGGCACGTATCCCACGGTGTAATAACGTTCTGTTTTGGCGGCTTTATTTACTGCACGGTTTTGCCTAGAATGCGCCTTAGCCATCATTCAACTCCAGATCAGTTGGTTGTGGTTAGCAGATTGTCAGTGTTGACGCACTGATAATCTGCGATCATGTTATGGACTACTCTTTCTTCTTAGCGGCCTGCCTTGCTGAATCCCAGCGCCGTGACTGATACTTGATAATCAGGCTTTCCAATACTTCCCGCACAATACCTTGTTCATCCTCAGGAAGCTGGCTGATAGCTTCAAACTGCAATGAAAGTTCACCGGTTGGCACACGGTCATGTGTATCAAATAACAAAAAATCCGTGCTGACATTCAGCGATGTGGCAATCTTTTTCAATACCTCAAGGGAAGGCTGTGCCTGCCCTGTCTCGTACTTCTTCCAGCTATTAGCATGAATGCCAATGGCATCCGCCATTGCCTGTTGGGATAGGCTACGTTGTTTACGTAACGCAATGAGTCTTTCAGATAAAGGCATAGGTAAACACCAGTAAATAGAATGACTCATGATTCTACTCCCAAAAAAATAACCGCTTGACTATGGTACATGTATATGTGCCATAATAAAACATATAAATGGTCTTGACAAGGTTTTGAGGGAACAAAGATATGGCTCGCATTCCCGACGCAGAATTACAGCACCTGAAATCCGCCGTCTCCTTAGTGGCCGTCATTGAGCAGCAGGGGCGGCAGCTTTTTAAGCGCGGCAAAGACCGGCTCGTGCTGTGCCCGTTCCATGAGGAGAAAACGCCCTCAATGGTCATTACGCCGTCGAAGAATCTTTATCACTGTTTTGGTTGCAGTGCGGGCGGCTCGGTGCTGGACTGGGTAATGAAAACCGAAAATCTGAGCCTGCGCCATGCCGCCGAACGCTTAAAGGCGATGCTGGGGCACAATCCGGCGGTTGAGCCGCTGGTACAGCCGGAAGAGCTGGCCAGTGATGCGATCGGCCAACAGGTGTTGCTGTCACGGGTGGTTGAGTTTTATCACCATACGCTGCTGAATGCGACAGAAGCACAGGCGTATCTGTCCAAACGGCGGCTCAATCATCCTGAACTGGTCAGCCATTTTAAGCTGGGCTTTGCCAACCGAACGCTCGCTTACCGCCTGCCACCCAGTAAGCAAAAGGCCGGCGCGGAGATCCGCCGCCGTCTGCAAGCGGTTGGCGTGCTGCGGGAGAACGGACGGGAGCATCTGCGCGGTTCGCTGGTTGTGCCGGTGAGGGGAACACAGGGGCAAATCCACGAACTGTACGGACGCATGATCAGTGATGATCTGCGGGCGTCGGTTATCCGCCATCTGTATCTGCCGGGCGCACATCAAGGCGTCTGGAATGAAGCCGCGCTGGGTACGTCCAAAACGCTTATCCTGTGTGAATCGCTCATTGATGCGCTGTCGTTCTGGGTGGCGGGGCAGCGCAATGTTACGGCGGCCTATGGTGTGCATGGCGTCACGGCGGATCACTGGCAGGTCTTTGAGCATCACGGCATTAAGCAGGTGCTGATCGCCTTTGATAACGATACCGCGGGCAATGATGCTGCCGTGAAACTGGCGGCGGCGCTGGTTGCCAAAGGGATCACGCCGCTGCGCGTGGTATTCCCGCCGGGCAGGGATGCCAACGAGTATCTGTGTCAGGTGGCTGAGCCAGAAACCGCCTTTGCCCTGCTGCTTGAGAGTGCCATGCCGATGCAGGATGTGGCCGGCATCGTTGCGGTTGAGCGCCAGACGGCTGAGCCGGACACCGTGCCAGAACCCGCTTCCCCTTTAGCCGCTGAACCTGCGCCCAGCGTGACACCGAATGTGGTCTGTGGATCCGGTGATCATGGCGAGCTGCTTATCTCAGTCGGGACACTGCAATGGTGAATGCGCGGGCACCGATTCCTGTGTGAGTGTAATATCACCGATACCCAGCTTCATGGCCTGCACATGGTAGCCGATGAGATGGGCACATACGGACTGAGGTGACAGGGTATTCGCCGTTTTTCCATCTATCCCGAAAAAGTGTATCTGGTTGTGAAGACGCCCCAGTAAATCGTCGGTTATCAGCGACTGAAAATAGACGTTATCGGGTTCCCCGGCATCCAGCAACCAGTCACTTTTGGGCTGAAAGCGGTCAATGGGCAGGAAATGACCAAGCTTGCCACGCGGTGCGCTTCCCTGAGCATTTTTCTCACCCGGTTGTTTCGCTGTTTGAATGCTTTTAACACGAAAAAGCCGCTCCGTTTCTGCCAGCGGCAGCGGATAACACGGGTTATCGGGCGTGAGTGAAACAGGCGGGCTGACCATCGGCACCAGATGCACGGCGGGGACACAACCCAACTGAAAGGCATCGCCCAAATCATCAATTGGCAGCTCGCCTTGCAGACGGATAATCAGTTTACAGGTGCCATCCGGGTTTAATGCTAAATCCTGTTGTTCGTTGATAGCTAACATCATGAAACTAAACACATGAGGCAGGCAGTAATACTCAGTCATTTGTTGTAAACGAGCAAAAGGCAGGTTTTCCGTGGGCAACAGGGGCTGCTGTAAATTTTCAGGCCAGCCCAGAAAATCACTCCCCCTGAGCTTTTTTTCATCCCCTGCTGTGCGCCAGTAGCAGTACTCAATATGCATATCCAGCCACAAACTTAATTGTGCCGCGCGGTGTGGATCGGTGCCCAGAAAGAAATACAGCTTTCCACCTGACCAGGCTGCCGAGGTATTTCCTGTCCGGTGCAACGTCAGCACAAGATCACTGTATTCCCGTGTCTTTTGGATCTGTTTATCCCGCACCACAAACGGCTCAATATGCAAGGGGCGGCAGGTGTGAAACGGTAAATTTTTCTCCCGTTCAGCAGCCGTAATCGGTGTGCATCAAGGGATCGTCGTCGGCGGTACGGGACGCAGGGCATGAGGCCAGATGCGTCCGAGCATTTCATGGGTGATTTGCGGAAAGTCGTCTTCAATGGTGCTGCGCAGATTTGAAGACAGCAGCGCAACACCTTCCAGCAAACGCTGAATATCCGGGTCATTGGGATGCGCCAGAAACTGGGCTAAATGCGGGTTTTCGGCGGCGGCGAGTTTCATCATTTCGCGCAGGTAGGCCAGTTCTTGTAGGTATAGCGATTCCTTCCGATTTTTCATGTTTCTCTTCCATACAGCGGCATTCAAACTATTCACTTATCGGTATTTAATTGAACATCTTTATGAATAATAAAGAAAATTTCGTTTCCTTGCTTATCGCGCGGAATTATACGTTAATTTAATTAATAAATTTCGATTTTTGTCTCAAATACAGAGTTTAAGCAACATTTTAAAATACAGGCTCTACAACCCATTGACCTTATCCGGCTCAGCCGTTAGCATCTTTCCTGTAACTTAATGATCTCATCGCCTGCAAAGATCGCCTTCGGGTGGCGAAGCAAATCTATGGTCTTCCCCGTTTTTGCAACACTCATTTTGATGTATGGTTGGCTTGCTTA
>NZ_LDNM01000145.1 GCF_001028135.1 Xenorhabdus griffiniae | reverse complement strand
ATATTCAAAGAAAAAATCACGTAAAAAAGTACGACCGCACCGGAATCGCTCCTAAGACCCCATTGGGCTTGCAGGGGGCTTTAATCCGTATTCCTATGTCCATAATCCGGTATTTTGGGTTGACCCCTTTGGATTGGCAGGCGACAACTGTGGCAATATTAAACAAAATGTTCTTGATAATATTGCTGCGAGTAAGACAGCTAGAGAATCCTCTAATTTCAAAACACATATGTGGGAAAAAGAGTGGCCGCCTAATAGGGGATTCTATGAAGGTAAGTTTGAGAAATACACACTTCAACCAGGCACTAGATTAGATAGATATGGTACTGATTGGGGTACTTTTGTGGCTCCTGAAGGTATTCCATATAGTTCCAGGGCATTAAAACCAGGAAGTGATGGAAGACCTTATACTGTTTTTGTAGTTAAAAAGCCTATAACTGCTGATGCAGGAGAGATCGCCCCTTGGTTTGGTTATCCGGGACGAGGAATACAGTACGATTTACCTAAAAAAGTTAATGAATTAATAGCTGATGGTTCATTAGAAAAAATCTCAGTGACAGTGAAAGGCAAACCCATTCCATTTTAAATTAATTAGGTATATCAATGAATAAAGAAGAACTGAGAACACGTTTAAAAGAAAATAAAATCTCATCATCTTACTACTCACTTGAGGGAGGAACTCCCGATGATAGAATTTGCCTTACTTATGAAGATGGATACTGGCTAGTCTATCATGCAGAAAGAGGGGCGCGTAGTTGGGTAGAATCATTTGAAAAAGAAGAAGACGCATGCCAACGTTTTTGGGAATATGTGTCCGATACAAAAAGAATGTATGGATAAAACACAAAGCCGGAAGAGATCCCCGTGATCTTCCGGCTTTATTCTTTTTAAGCGCCGAGCAGTTCGCGCATTTTCAGCTTAATGTCACTGAGCTTGTCTTGCTGGCGCTGGTACTGTTGCTTAATGGTGCGGGTCTCGTCACTGTCAGGAATAAGCACCAGACAGCCATCCATAATTTTAACGGTGAAGGTACAGCCTTTATCAAAGCCAGCGGCCTTAAGCCATTGCCCTTTAAGATGGATTGCGGGCGGGGATTTGGCCTTGTCATTTTGCGGCACGTATCCCACGGTGTAATAACGTTCTGTTTTTGTCACTTTATTTACTGCACGGTTTTGCCTAGAATGCGCCTTAGCCATCATTCAACTCCTGTTTAGTTGCTTGTGGTGAGCGATATCAGCTGGTAGCCGCCTGCTGATATCGCGCTAAATCATTCTATTACCTTAATTCTTCAACCACTTACGCGCCTGATACTTAATCACCATCCCTTCCAGCATCTCTCTAATGACGTTTTTTTCTTCTTCGGGAAATTCATTAATCGCCTCG
>NZ_LDNM01000144.1 GCF_001028135.1 Xenorhabdus griffiniae | reverse complement strand
GTGTAATAACGTTCTGTTTTTGTCACTTTATTTACTGCACGGTTTTGCCTAGAATGCGCCTTAGCCATCATTCAACTCCTGTTTAGTTGCTTGTGGTGAGCGATATCAGCTGGTAGCCGCCTGCTGATATCGCGCTAAATCATTCTATTACCTTAATTCTTCAACCACTTACGCGCCTGATACTTAATCACCATCCCTTCCAGCATCTCTCTAATGACGTTTTTTTCTTCTTCGGGAAATTCATTAATCGCCTCGAACAAAAAAAGAAACTCATTAGGTGGCGTCCGTTCCCCTTCTTCAAAAAGTAACCAGTCAGCAGAAATAGAAAACGTTTTAGCTAACTTGCGTAGGGCTTCGGCGGAGGGTTCAGAAGTTCCGGCTTCATAGCGTTTAACCTGCTGAACATGAATGTTGGCAGCATCAGCTAACCCTTGCTGGGTTAACCCTTTTTGCTTCCGTAGTTGAATTAAACGGGCAGAGAAACTCATCTCAGAACTCCATGATAATACAGAATCCATAATGTAAGTCCTCCGGTAATGTGCCCTTGACAATAGTTACATTATAGATACTAATATAATACATGTAAAGAATCTTGACGGGTTTTTAAAGGAATAACGATATGGCTCGCATTCCCGAAGCAGAATTACAGCACCTGAAATCCGCTGTCTCCTTAGTTGCCATCATTGAGCAGCAGGGACGGCAGTTGTTTAAGCGCGGCAAAGATATGACGGTGTTGTGCCCGTTCCATGAGGAGAAAACGCCCTCGATGGTGATTACACCGGCGAAAAATCTCTATCACTGCTTTGGCTGCGAGGCGGGCGGTTCAGTGCTGGACTGGGTCATGCAAACGGAAGGGCTGAGCCTGCGTCATGCCGCCGAACGCTTAAAAGCGGTGCTGGGGCACAATCCAGCGGTCGA
>NZ_LDNM01000143.1 GCF_001028135.1 Xenorhabdus griffiniae | reverse complement strand
GGAATAAGGTTGCTTGCCGTTCTCGTGCCGGATGATGGACTTAGCCAGCGCAATCAATGTGGGTTTATTGATGTCCAAAACCTGATTTGGGTCTACATTCAGTGCCTTAGCAACACCCTTGATATAGGCTGAGGTGTTATTCTCGTTATTTGGTGCATAGCGATTAATCATCTTGGCCACACTCTGATAACCGTTCTTGTGGTAATTGGTCAGCAACTTCATGAGTGCCCGGATACCATATTCCGGTGATTCAAACAGACAGAACCGAGGATTTTTTACCCCTGTTTCGATTCCAATTTGACCCTGCCACTTATTAGCGGGATTGTGGTCAATATTGCCCGGGTTGTTATTGCGAATGCCTCTGCTCACTGTTTACCCCCCAGCCGTTTATTGATGGCACGAATAGCAAACTCGCGTATTTTCTCAACGCCAATAAATCCAACAGCGCCACCGATAGCGGGTGCAAAACTGATAGGAATGCCAAACATCTCTAGCCCACTGGATACGCTCCATGACAAAGCACCACAGAGCAGCGCCTCTACCCAGCGGTTCTTCCGTTCCACGCCGTCGTAAATCAGGCGTCCGTAACAAATTACGATAGCTAAAGCAGAGCCGGATATCTGTGGCCATGAGTTTTTTAGGCCATTTAACAGATCAGCCCATAAATCAGGATTTTCTTTCATCTTCATATTCCACCCCATTTGAACAATGGGCGTC
>NZ_LDNM01000142.1 GCF_001028135.1 Xenorhabdus griffiniae | reverse complement strand
CAGGGCAACCGCATGAATGATCAAATAACATTCAGGTTAGAAAATCCTGCTTGTAATACCTGTTCTAAAAACTGAATTCTCATCCAGGCGCGTTTACGTTTCATCCTTATACTTAATTTAGTTTTTTCCTGTTTCAACATATTTAAGGCGATTCGTCTGAGTATTGCGATATTTTCTGCTGCATTTTCCCGATAAATCTGACAATCATCTTCATGAAAAATCGCATCCAACACCCAATGGAGATTATTTTCAATGCGCCAGTGACTGCGTACTGCCTGAGCCAATTTTTCTTCTGTCAGTTCTGCTGAACTGATGTAATAGCGATACTCAAGGCTCGGTAATTTACCTTTTTCCTGTCGGTATCCTATTGTTACGCCAAGTGTTTTTAATTCCGGCCATTCTGGGAAATCACCGTTAAGTAAATCAGCACTGATAACATGGCTTTCCCGGATTTCGGTGCGGCCATGGCCTTGTTCTACATTGATTTTTTCTCTTGTCAGGGGAGAGGTACATTGCGCTTTCAACGCGTTTTGAACCGCCCGATGGAGACGTTTTTGGTTATCTTTAACACTTAATAGGTAATCCGCGCCGACATCAATGAGTTTCTGGGCTATTTGGGTTTGGCATCCCATTGCATCGATGGAAACCAGAGTACCTTTCAGATTTAATAATTGGATCAGCTCAGGGATGGCGGTGATTTCGTTGGATTTTTTCTGAGTCCGAACCTGCCCCATGACGAGTTTATTCGTGGTGGCGTAAACACTGACAAGATGGAGTGTTGAAAGGCGTTCTTCGGGAGAGTAAGAGCCGCGTAATACTTTACCATCAATTGCCACTAGCTCACCTTGGGTCAGTTCATGTACTGAATTCATCCAATTGATAAAACAAAGGTTAAATTGTTTTGGGTTGATCCGCGAAATAACCCGGGCAAACGTATCATCAACAGGGACGCCTTCTTTGAACAGACCTTGTTGCAGAAACCACTCATGATAGCCTTCGGTATATTCCTGAATATCGCTCCAACCCTCTGCGCCAGCAATCATTGCGCAAAGCGACGCAAACAGGATATCAAATAAGGGATAGGCGATTTTTGCGCTCTGACGCGGGTCTTGGATCGCTGAAAAATGCAGGCTAAAGTCTTCAAGGCACATGATATTGGGTTTCAATGCTCAAAAGAGAGTATAAGATCACAGCTCTTTACTCGAAGCAACCTGTTTATTTTTGACTAAAAAACATTCGTGATCTTGCCCTG
>NZ_LDNM01000141.1 GCF_001028135.1 Xenorhabdus griffiniae | reverse complement strand
GTGTGGTTTCCCGTTCACTCAGGATCTGCGCCGGCAGCCGCTTTTCTTCTTTCGGCAACACCATCTGCTCGGCCGGGTTGTAGAGGATGTGATGGCGTTGCAGCAACCAGCGGAACCACAGCCGCAGGGCGATCAGCCGTTCCCGCTGACCGTTATTGCCGTAAGGCTGACCATCGGCTTTGCGGTAAGCCCGCAGATACCGCTGCCAGCTTTCCAGTAACACCAGTGTGACCTGTGCGGGGTAACGCACCGTACGCTGTTCGCACCAGTCGATAAAGGGCAGCAGGTAACTACGGTATGTTTCCCGCGTACGGTCAGCCCGGCCTTGTGCCAGCAGCGTGTCGCACCACGCTTCAAGCTGCTGGCGCAGTGTGATCAGGGTGTTGTCGTGTGAAGTTATCATGCGGATTGTCCTTTTTGTGATGGAAGCTATCCGGCAGTACGGTATGACGGGACGATGTTAATGTGTTGCCGGAACAGTGATTTTTGAGTTTGTCCAACTTGCGCGCTGTCAGCCCTGTCTGGCTGCGGTCTGATAGCGGTTTTGTCTGCCTCAACTTGATACCAACTTGAACCCAACTTGTGGGCAACTTGCGTTGTTTTCAGTCCAACTTGCGGTGATCATACGGGCACGATCAAACCGCTTAAGTGGGCGCTGTCGCCCTCGCCATCCCACAGCAGTTCGTATTGCAACAGATGCCCGCGACTGCCACCGTGGATCAGCAGGTATTCCATCTCAGCCAGTCGCTGACAATGCACTTTAAGCTGATTGTCACTCCATTGGGTGAAGTCGCGGATATCCCGCCGGGTAAAACGCACCTCTCGCAGCGTTTGCTGCCTGTCCGATGCCATCCCGTGCGCCATCTGCTGGATCAGTAATAACAGCTTGCGCGTCTGCGGCGGCATCTCGTCCAATGTCCGGCCTAAGATTTCGTGGGCAAGCTGATTCGCCAGTTTGATATCGTCTTTGGTCACTTCGATATATTCAAGCCGCTTCCCGCGATGTTCTGCCGTTTTGATGTCCCGCTGATACTGGTGCAGCAGGGCGATGCTCTGAATGAGCGTCAGGTATTTCATATGGTCACGGCGGGTGCGGGTTTTGTCTGACATAAAGGTCAGTTGCGACGCATACGGATTGACCACATTCAAGGGTTTCAGCAGCCGCTGGGCGTTCTGGTGAAGCTGAGTCAGGTACTCGCGCTCGTTCTCAGCCAGCAAGCCTGCCAGCGTCTGCTTCTGCCGTTGCAACGCATGGATGGCTTCGGTCTGTTCGCGGGATTCATTGACCGTCAGCACCAGACAGCGGTTGAGCAGTTCTTCATCCACATCAATGGCGGTCGTGGTCAGCATCAGCATCACCGGGCCTTTGACGGTGTAGCTTTTGGTAACGAGGTTTCCGGTCGCTTCATCCTTGCCCGTGCTCGCCATGGTCAGCTCGCCGTCTGACTGCAACAGCTTGAGCGCATAGGCGGCCTGCCGTACCCCTTCTTCTTCCGCTATCGCTAAAATCTTGTGCTGGAGATGGGTTTCGCCCAGATAGAACAGACTTTGCCCGGTCATGGCGCTGTACTGGGTACGCCTGTCCACTATACACA
>NZ_LDNM01000140.1 GCF_001028135.1 Xenorhabdus griffiniae | reverse complement strand
GTTGTGGCCTGACGTTGACCAGATAGCGTTTCAGCCAGCCCAGCGCCCGCTCACCGACAGGCACAACCCGATCTTTATTCCCTTTGCCCTGATTTACCACTACCGCACCACGTTCGAAGTCGATGTCGCCCCGCTGAAGCTGGCGCAGCTCCATGCGCCGGATGCCGCTGCTCCAGAGGATTTCCAGCATCACCCGGTTGCGAAGTCCCAACACACTCTGATCGTCAAGGCTCTCCAGCACCTGTGTGGTTTCCCGTTCACTCAGGATCTGCGCCGGCAGCCGCTTTTCTTCTTTCGGCAACACCATCTGCTCGGCCGGGTTGTAGAGGATGTGATGGCGTTGCAGCAACCAGCGGAACCACAGCCGCAGGGCGATCAGCCGTTCCCGCTGACCGTTATTGCCGTAAGGCTGACCATCGGCTTTACGGTAAAGCCCGCAGATACCGCTGCCAGCTTTCCAGTAGCACCAGTGTGACCTGTGCGGGGTAACGAACCGTACGCTGTTCGCACCAGTCGATAAAGGGCAGCAGGTAACTACGGTATGTTTCCCGCGTGCGGTCAGCCCGGCCTTGTGCCAGCAGCGTGTCGCACCACGCTTCGAGCTGCTGGCGCAGTGTGATCAGGGTGTTGTCGTGTGAAGTTATCATGCGGATTGTCCTTTTTGTTGTGGAAGCTATCCGGCAGTACGGTATGACGGGACGATGTTAATGTGTTGCCGGAACAGTGATTTTTGAGTTTGTCCAACTTGCGCGCTGTCAGCCCTGTCTGGCTGTGGTCTGATAGCGGTTTTGTCTGCCCCAACTTGATACCAACTTGAACCCAACTTGTGGGCAACTTGCGTTGTTTTCAGTCCAACTTGCGGTGATCATACGGGCACGATCAAACCGCTTAAGTGGGCGCTGTCGCCCTCGCCATCCCACAGCAGTTCGTATTGCAACAGATGCCCGCGACTGCCACCGTGGATCAGCAGGTATTCCATCTCAGCCAGTCGCTGACAATGCACTTTAAGCTGATTGTCACTCCATTGGGTGAAGTCGCGGATATTCCGCCGGGTAAAACGCACTTCTCGCAGCGTTTGCTGCCTGTCCGATGCCATTCCGTGCGCCATCTGCTGGATCAGTAATAACAGCTTGCGTGTCTGCGGCGGCATCTCGTCCAATGTCCGGCCTAAGATTTCATGGGCGAGCTGATTCGCCAGCCGGATATCATCTTTCGTCACTTCGATATATTCCAGTGTCTTGCCGCGATGTTCTGCCGTCTTGATGTCCCGCTGGTATTGGTGCAACAGCGCGATACTTTGAATGAGCGTCAGGTATTTCATATGGTCACGGCGGGTGCGGGTTTTGTCTGACATAAAGGTCAGTTGCGACGCATACGGATTGACCACATTCAAGGGTTTCAGCAGCCGCTGGGCGTTCTGATGAAGCTGTGTCAGATAGTCGCGCTCGTTTTCAGCCAGCAAGCCTGCCAGTGTCTGTTTCTGGCGCTGTAAAGCATGGATGGCTTCGGTCTGTTCGCGGGATTCATTCACCGTCAGCACCAGACAGCGATTGAGCAGTTCTTCGTCCACATCGATAGCGGTCGTCGTTAACATCAGCATCACCGGGCCTTTCACCGTGTAACTTTTGGTAACGAGGTTTCCGGTCGCTTCATCCTTGCCTGTACTCGCCATGGTCAGCTCGCCGTCTGACTGCAACAGCTTGAGTGCGTAAGCCGCCTGCCGCACGCCTTCTTCTTCCGCTATCGCTAAAATCTTGTGCTGGAGATGGGTTTCGCCCAGATAGAACAGACTTTGCCCGGTCATGGCGCTGTACTGGGTGCGCTCTTCTTCCGGCATCAGGTTCAGTACGGCATCCATCAGGCTGCTCTTGCCTGCGGCGCTGCTGCTCTGGATCAGGACGGCTAACGGTTTGGGTAACTTTCGGCTCACGGCAGCCAAAAAGCCTGCCAGTAAGTTAGTGGATTCGCCAACCACGCCACAGGCGGCTAAGTCAGCGGTAATACGGGCAGTCAGGTAAGGATCTTGCAGCAAGGCCAGCGCTGCCTTTTGTTCGGTGTCGCTCATTGTCGGCACATTGACCACTGATACCTTGCCGCCTTGCTGTTGCCATTGTTCAGCAGCCAGCAATACCTGCGCCAGCGAACGGCGCAGATCCGCTTCGCCCAGTCCCAGCTCAGTGGCGGCCAGTCGTGCATAACTCTGACGTGAGCGGGCGCTCATCAGATCAACGCCATCCGCGAACAACACCCCGCTTTGCGTGTCCAGCACCTGCGCATTGAGTTTCATCGCAGCGGAACCTGCCTTTACTGATCCCATGCCGCGCAGACACCATTGCAGTGTGCCGACTGACACGAGCAGCTCGCCATGCTCACCCGACTCACAGACCACATTCGGCGTCACGCGGGGCGCCGGTTCGGCGGCTAAAGGGGAAGCGGGTTCGGGTGCTGTGTCTGGCTCAGGTGTCTGGCGCTCTAGAGCCACCATATCCGCCGCCTCCTGCATTGGCACGGCACTCTCAATCAGCAGAGCAAAGGCGGTTTCGGGTTCGGCCATCTGACACAGATATTCATTGGCATCCCTGCCCGGTGGGAACACCACGCGCAAGGGCGTAATCCCTTTGGCAACCAGCGCTGCCGCCAGTTTCACCGCGGCATCATTGCCTGCGGTATCATTATCAAAGGCGATCAGCACCTGCTTAGTGCCGTGCTGCTCAAAGACCTGCCAGTGGTCAGCGGTCACACCATGCACCCCATAGGCCGCCGTGACATTGCGCTGCCCCGTCACCCAGAACGACATCGCATCAATGAGCGATTCACACAGGATAAGCGTCCTGGACGCACCCAGTGCGGCTTCATTCCAGACGCCTTGATGTGCGCCCGGCAGGTACAGATGACGGATAACCGACGCCCGCAGATCATCACTGATCATGCGCCCGGCAGGTACAGATGACGGATAACCGACGCCCGCAGATCATCACTGATCATGCGCCCGTACAGTTCGTGGATTTGCCCCTGTGTACCCATCACCGGCACAACCAGCGAACCGCGCAGATGCTCCCGCCCGTTCTCCCGCAGCACACCGACTGCTTGCAGACGGCGGCGGATCTCTGCTCCGGCCTTGTATTTACTGGGCGGCAGGCGGTAAGCAAGCGTTCGGTTGGCAAAGCCCAGCTTAAAATGGCTGACCAGCTCAGGATGATTGAGCCGCCGTCTGGACAGATACGCCTGAGCCTCCGGCGCAGTCAGCA
The DNA here is from genome assembly GCF_001028135.1 of Xenorhabdus griffiniae. GTDB lineage: Bacteria > Pseudomonadota > Gammaproteobacteria > Enterobacterales > Enterobacteriaceae > Xenorhabdus > Xenorhabdus bakwenae. The sequence continues at coordinate 407 of NZ_LDNM01000140.1, read as the reverse complement.
AGGTATGGTGATAAAACTCAACCACCCGTGACAGCAACCCCTGTGGCCCGATGGCATCACTGGCCAGCTCTTCCGGTTGCACCAGCGGCTCAACCGCCGGATTGTGCCCCAGCACGGCCTTTAAGCGTTCGGCGGCATGACGCAGGCTTAAATTCTCCGTTTTCATTACCCAGTCGATCACCGAACCGCCCGCATCGCAGCCAAAGCAGTGATAAAGATTTTTTGATGGTGTGATCACCATTGAGGGCGTTTTTTCCTCATGGAACGGGCACAGCACTGTCATATCCTTGCCGCGCTTAAACAACTGCCGTCCTTGCTGCTCAATAATAGCCACTAAAGAGACGGCGGATTTCAGGTGCTGTAATTCTGAGTCGGGAATGCGAGCCATATCGTTATTCCTTTAAAAA
>NZ_LDNM01000014.1 GCF_001028135.1 Xenorhabdus griffiniae | reverse complement strand
GCTCTTTACTCGAAGCAACCTGTTTATTTTTGACTAAAAAACATTCGTGATCTTGCCCTGGGGAGGTATAAGGTCTTGTGTTGTTTTGCGGATTGCAACCTGAGGTTTATCGAGAATATATACTCTGATTTAGCTATTATCTTTTTCAACCACTACTTTTTTGATGAAGCATGAATAGAGTGTACCCATCTTCTCATATATTTGTTTTTTATAACAAGAATATCTTTTGACATTGCCGGCTTTTCATTGTCAATGTAAAGCATCACTTTAATATTCCCATTTTTATCCTTAGATAGAAAATAATGTTCAGGTATAGAGTACAGAGACTTTCCTTTTAATACGATCCAGCCAGAAGGTTGTTGACAATTAACATGATATTGATAAGGGATATTCATCATTTCTTTCCTGAGTTATATCACCTGACCAATGAGCCATAGCAGGGGTATATGAAAATAAGCATTGGCAGGCAGATAAGGATAAAAGTTTATTATGTTAATTTGATAATACAGTTTACTTTATAAATGGATATGTAATATTTGATAAATAACATCTTTTAAACATGATTTTGATGTTTCTGTTGATGAATGGTTTGTATATTTGCAATTGAATGTTTTTTTTAGAATGTGGTCTGATAGATATCAAATGACAATTCCATAGAGCCAAAGGTAAGAAAACAGCGATGGATAAATTTTTTGCATTTAATTTCTGTTCTAAACAGAAGAGGGTTATGGTAGCCAGCAGTTTAGTCGGATGCTCATTTTTGTTGACGGCTTGTGCCGGAACTTTAAGAATGTCATGGCCTGCTTTATCACCGCTTAATTGGTTTGGCAGTTCCCTAAGCGTTTCTGAGCAGGGTCTAGGAAAAATCAATAAACAGACGGATATGTCTCAATCTGTGATCGAAAACGGGTTGGAGGGAAAATATCGTCTGCGTAGTGGTATGGAGATGCAAGATGGCAAGTTAGTGAGTGTGATTCAGGGTATGGAAGAAGGTCAGGTAAAACTGGAATTTCACGGTCTGGTCAATGGTAAAGTTAATCGTATTGACGTGTTGGATGATGAAGTTAAAACAGTCTGGGGAACGAAAATAGGCACACCTTTCTCCAGTCTCTATAACCAGGCATTTGGAAAATGTCAGCGCGCCCATGATCTCACTGTGCCGCCTACAGTCATTTGTACCGCTCCACAAAGTCAGCATGTCAGCTATGTTTTTACCGGAATTTGGGAAGGCCCTGAAGGATTAATGCCTTCTGATGATGTTTTGAAGGGCTGGAAAGTTTCGCGTATTATTTGGAAATCCTGATAAACACCTATAAATAGCGTTATATCAAGTCAAAAATCTTTTAATCCACTTGCATGATGAGGGCAGTGTGCCAGAGTTCAAACTGTTTTAGTTACTTGAAAAGCGGCTGGCACCTGTAACCTGATATTTTCTACATCTTATCGTTTTTCATCATTTCTCATAAAAATTCGGTATATAAAACAGTAGCCAGTAAACTACCCTGTTATAAAGATTCTGGATACAGTAGAGAAATTGTTGTCAAATAGCGTGCTGAGTAAGGTGTTGGATGAAAATAGTGGCAATAAAAAATAAATTATTAAACGGAGTGACTAGCTTGTTGTTTTTTGCCTGTCTCAACGTTTATAGCTCTAGCGCCTTGGCTGTTGAGTTGCTGAATAGTTCTTACGATATCGGGCGAGAATTATTCTTGAGCTTGAATCCGAAATTTGAAAAACAATGGAATGAACAGAACCCGCAGGATAAGTTGACCATTAAGCAGTCCCATGCCGGTTCATCTAAACAAGCATTGGCTATTTTGCATGGATTGCGGGCGGATGTCGTCACTTATAACCAAGTCACAGATATTCAGATCTTGCACGATCGCGGCAATCTTATTCCCGTCAATTGGCAGCAGCGTTTGCCGAATAACAGTTCTCCATATTATTCCACTATGGCGTTTCTGGTACATAAAGGTAACCCCAAACATATCCAATCTTGGGAAGACTTGGTGCGAAATGATGTGAAATTAGTTTTCCCCAATCCAAAAACGTCAGGTAATGGACGCTATACCTATTTGGCTGCATGGGACGCTTTTCAGCAAAAAAATCCGCATGATCCTGCTAAAGTGCGCCAACTGATGCAGCACTTTTTACAGAATGTAGCGGTGTTTGATACCGGAGGCCGTGGGGCAACAGCTTCCTTTATTGAACGGGGTATAGGGGACGTACTGATTAGCTTCGAATCTGAGGTCAATAACATTCGTAAACAGTATGGAGAAGATAATTACCGGGTCATTGTACCGCCGGTCAATATTTTGGCTGAATTCCCGGTGACCTGGGTGGATAAGAGTGTGCAGAAAAAAGGTACGGAAGCGGTTGCCAAAGCGTATTTAAATTATCTGTATAGTCCGTCAGCCCAGCAAATCATAGCCAGTTTTAGTTATCGTGTGATTGATCAAAATGTGATGAAAGCCCAGCAATCCCGTTTTCCTGTCACCAAACTGTTTCGCCTCGAAGAACAATTCGGTAGCTGGTCTCAAGTGATGAAAACTCACTTTAATACTGGCGGTACGCTTGATCAGTTATTGAAAGAAGGGCGCAAATAATGTGGGTATTTAGCAAACGTGTCTTGCCCGGATTTGGGCTGAGTTTAGGCTGTAGTCTGTTTTATGTCTGCCTTATCCTGCTATTGCCATTAAGCGCATTGGTCGTACAGCTTTCCAGTATGACATGGGAACAATATTGGCAAGTCATCGCTAACCCGCAGGTTGTTGCCGCTTATCAGGTGACACTGTTGGCCGCAGCGGTTGCCAGTTTATTCAATATGGTTTTTGGCATGTTGATGGCCTGGATATTAACGCGCTATCAATTTCCCGGACGTAGTTTATTAGATGGTTTGATGGATTTGCCGTTTGCTTTACCGACGGCAGTTGCGGGTTTAACGCTAGCGACACTCTTTTCTGCAACAGGGTGGTATGGGGCCTGGCTTGGTCATTTCGATATCAAAGTCGCCAATACCTGGCTGGGGATTGCGCTCGCAATGGCATTCACTAGCCTGCCGTTTGTTGTGCGTACTGTTCAGCCTGTGCTTGAAGAATTAGGCCCTGAATATGAGGAAGCAGCACAGACATTGGGAGCAAGCCGTTGGCAGACTTTTCGGCGGGTTATATTACCAGAGGTTTCACCTGCATTGATCGCCGGAACTGTGCTCTCTTTTACGCGTAGCCTGGGAGAATTTGGTGCCGTGATTTTCATTGCAGGCAATATTGCCTGGCAGACCGAAGTTGCCTCCCTGATGATCTTTGTCCGCCTGCAAGAATTTGATTATCCGGCGGCTAGTGCGATCGCTTCAGTCATCCTCGCAGCGTCGTTATTACTGCTGTTTAGCGTTAATATCTTGCAAAGCCGTTTTGGTAAACGGATAGGGGGACATTAATGACTGAATTTTCCGCATACACAGTGGCACAACGCCCCGCTATAAATTGGGGAAAATGGTTACTGATCGGCACTGGTGTACTTTTTTCCCTTCTGCTGTTGGTCATACCGATAGCATGGATTTTCTTGACCGCCTTTTCCAAAGGAATCGACATAGTTGCCCAGAATCTTTTCGATCCCGATATGCTGCACGCTATCTGGTTAACAGTGATGATTGCGCTTATCACCGTCCCCCTTAATTTAGTTTTTGGTGTGATGACGGCGTGGTTAGTGACTCGTTTCCAATTCCCCGGCAGGCAATTATTGCTGACATTAATTGATATTCCGTTTGCGATTTCGCCGGTTGTGGCTGGATTACTTTATCTGCTGTTTTATGGTGCGAATGGCTGGTTAGGAAGCTGGCTTGGGAATTATGACATCCAATTGATGTTTTCATGGCCTGGTATGGTATTGGTGACCGTGTTTGTGACATGTCCGTTTGTTGTCCGTGAATTGGTGCCGGTGATGTTGAGTCAGGGTAATCAGGAGGATGAAGCTGCCATATTGTTGGGTGCCTCTGGCTGGAAGATGTTCTGGCGCGTGACCTTGCCAAATATTCGTTGGGCATTGTTATATGGCGTCGTTTTGACCAATGCGCGGGCGATTGGGGAGTTTGGGGCTGTGTCTGTGGTATCGGGGGCAATTCGCGGTGAAACCTATACGCTGCCTTTGCAGGTTGAGCTGTTGTATCAAGATTACAACACGGTTGGCGCATTTACGGCTGCGGCCTTATTAGCGGTGATGGCGATTATTACTCTGATTGTCAAAAGTGCATTGCAATGGCGTTTAAGCCGCCAGCACGGGTAGGTTAGGAGCGGGATATGAGTATTGAAATCAATCAAATCAGTAAATCTTTTGGTCTATCTCAGATACTGAATGACATTTCACTGGATATCGAATCTGGGGAGATGGTCGCCCTGCTTGGTCCATCGGGTTCTGGCAAGACGACATTGTTGAGGATCATCGCAGGGCTGGAGCAGCAGAGTGCGGGCCAATTGAAATTCCACGGCCAGGATGTCAGCCGACTACATGCAAAAGATCGGCGTGTTGGGTTTGTATTCCAGCACTATGCCTTATTTCGCCATATGACGGTATTTGATAACGTGGCTTTTGGCCTGACGGTTCTTGCTCGTCGTCAGCGTCCCGGTGCTGAGGCGTTGCGTAGTAAGGTCATGGCATTGCTGGATATGGTGCAACTTGCCCATTTGGCAGAACGTTATCCGTCGCAACTTTCTGGTGGACAAAAACAGCGTGTAGCATTAGCAAGGGCATTGGCGGTTGAGCCACAGATCCTCTTATTGGATGAGCCTTTTGGTGCATTAGATGCTCAGGTTCGCATGGAGTTACGTCGTTGGTTGCGCCAGCTGCATGAAGAATTGAAGTTTACCAGCGTATTTGTCACCCATGATCAGGAAGAGGCAATGGAGGTGGCTGACAGGGTGGTACTTATGAATCAAGGGCGCATTGAGCAGGTTGGTACTCCCCAACAAGTATGGCATGAACCAGAGAGCCGATTCGTGCTTGAATTTATGGGGGAAATAAACAAACTGAATGGTGAAATTAAAGGTTCCCAACTCCGTATTGGCGGGAAAATTTTTCCATTGAATATCACACCGCTGCATCAAGGACGTGTTGATGTTTTTTTCCGACCCTGGGATATGATGCTGAGTGCCAGGCAAACACCGGCTTGCCCTTTGCCGGTACAAATCGTGGAAGTCAGCCCTCGCGGTCATTTTTTCCTGTTATCAGTGCAGCCGATAGGGTGGGGGGATGAATACCTGTCGGTGATTTGGCAGGATAATTCATCCATACCCGTTAGAGGAAATCACTATTTTATTGGGGGCACGGGTGCCCGCTTGTATGCGGGGAATTTACCCTTAAAAGTGTTGAGATTTGCTGAATCAGCCTGATTTAATTTACCTTTATATTGAATCCCTATTTTCCGTCATGCAAGGAAGTAGGGATTTTTTGCTTAATGTCTTGCTACAGTTTCCTTAATATGATTATTTGCTTATCCATTCTCATACGAACTAGGTAATGCTGTGGCAAGCTTGGAAGAATTTATAGGTAATACACCGCTGGTAAAATTACAGCGAATGACAGAAGGCATTGACGCTGAGATTTGGGTGAAGCTGGAAGGTAATAACCCGGCAGGTTCCGTAAAAGACAGGGCTGCGCTTTCGATGATCCTGCAAGCGGAATTGCGTGGGGAAATCGTCCCGGGTGATGTTTTGATTGAAGCAACGAGTGGTAATACCGGTATTGCACTGGCGATGATCGCGGCGGTAAAAGGATATCGCCTAAAATTATTGATGCCTGAAAATATGAGCGTTGAGAGACAGGCATCAATGCGGGCTTACGGTGCTGAGTTAATTTTAGTCAGTAAAGAATTGGGAATGGAAGGTGCGCGGGATTTGGCGCAAGAAATGGAGAAAAATGGGGAAGGAAAAGTTCTGGACCAATTTAATAATACGGATAATTCACTGGCTCATTTTAATACGACTGGCCCGGAAATTTGGCAGCAAACACAGGGGCGGATCACGCACTTTGTTTCCAGTATGGGAACGACAGGCACGATTACGGGGGTAAGCCGCTATTTGAAATCTCAGTCTGACAGAGTGAAAGTGACCGGATTACAACCTGCGGAAGAGAGTCATATTCCTGGTATTCGTCGTTGGACTCCAGCGTATATGCCCGGAATTTACCAGAAAGCGCTGGTGGATCAGGTCCTGGATATCACCCAAACGGAAGCGGAAGAGACTATGCGTTTGTTGGCGCAAAAGGAAGGTATTTTCTGTGGTGTCAGTTCTGGTGGGGCAGTCTCTGGGGCATTACGTATTGCTGCCGAAAACCCTGGTGCCGTCATTGTTGCGATTATTTGTGATCGTGGTGACAGGTACTTGTCTACAGGGGTATTTAATTAACCTTTTATCATCCGTAAAAAATCGTCCTGTTTTATCAGACACCCTGAACTGACTAGCCTGATAAAGCAGTGACGATTTACGAACAGTTCATCAATTAAAACGAATCGGTTAACAGAAAAAGAGGCACATATCCCGCAATGATTTTTCTGTTACTTTTTGATTCGCATGATGACTGACTCACCTACGACTACGGAGCCATTGACTTTCGTTAACTCTTTAATTTCATCCATGTTAGAAATAACCACAGGAGTTAAGGTTGATTTAGCTCTTTCTTCCAGAAATGCCAGATCAAACTCTAAAACCAAATCCCCTTTTTGTACCCGTTGACCTTCTTCGGCAATGCGTTTAAAACCTTCACCTTTTAGTTCAACGGTATCAATGCCAAAATGGACGAACAGCTCAATGCCACTATCAGATTCGATAGAAAAAGCATGATTAGTTTCGAAGATCTTACCAATGGTGCCATCAACAGGAGCGACAATTTTATTGCCGGTTGGTTTAATCGCGATACCATCACCGACGATTTTTTCGGCAAAAACAACATCTGGAACATCTTCGATGTTGACTATTTCACCTGACAATGGCGCGATAATTTCAATACTGCCACTATTCTTTTTATCGTCTGAAACCAGAGATTTCAATTTATCAAGCAGACCCATGAATCTTCTCCTAATTGTTTAATGGGACCGTATTCTGGCTAATTTTTAGCAGAGTGTTTTTTCTCTGGTAAAGGTGTCAACCAAATCCATCAATTCCTTTGCTGTTGGCTGAGTCAAGGCCTGCTCTGCCAGTGCTTTTGCATCATCATAATTAGTATTACGGATGATCTTTTTAATGCGTGGAATTGATATTGCACTCATGCTGAACTCATCCAACCCCATGCCCAGGAGCAACAGCGTGGCGCGTTCATCACCGGCAAGCTCTCCACACATGCCTGTCCATTTACCTTCGGCGTGTGAGGCATCAATAACCTGCTTGATTAAGCTCAGCACAGCTGGTGACATTGGGTTGTAGAGATGAGAAATCAGCTCGTTACCACGGTCTACCGCAAGAGTATACTGAGTTAGATCGTTTGTCCCAATACTAAAAAAGTCAACCTCTTTTGCAAGATGATGGGCCATGGTTGCAGCAGCAGGCGTTTCCACCATGATGCCTACTGCAATCGATTCATCAAATGCTTTGTTTTCATTGCGTAATTGCTCTTTGAGTAACGTAAGCTCAACTTTCAATTCCCGAATTTCTTCAACTGAAATAATCATTGGGAACATAATGCGCAGTTTACCAAATGCAGAAGCTCTCAGGATAGCACGTAATTGAGAATGTAAGATCTCTTTACGGTCAAGGCAAATACGGATCGCGCGCCAGCCAAGGAATGGGTTCTCTTCTTTTGGCAGATTCATGTAAGGTAAGTCTTTATCGCCACCAATATCCATTGTACGAATAATGACGGCTTGATTACCAACAGCTTCTGCAACTGCTTTATAAGCTTCAAACTGTTCGTTTTCGGTTGGCAAAGAATCACGATCCATAAACAGAAATTCAGTACGGTATAAACCAATACCTTCGGCACCATTGCGTTCAGCGCCAGCAATGTCACGCACCGTACCGATATTGGCGCAAACCTCAACTTGGTGACCATCCAATGTGATGGCAGGTAAGTCTTTCAGCTTCGCCAGTTCGGTTTTTTCTGTCAGATACTCACTTTTCGCCGTTTTCAGTTTCTCGATTTCAGTATCAGATGGGTTCACATAAATGTGATTATTGACGGCATCCAGAATCAGGTAGTTGTCATTTTGGATTTGCTTGGTCGCATTGGTTGTACCAACAATCGCCGGTAATTCCAGAGAGCGGGCCATAATGGAAGTGTGAGACGTTCTGCCACCAAGGTCAGTGATGAAACCTAATACCTTGTCCAGATTAAGTTGTGCGGTTTCTGACGGGGTCAGGTCACTGGCAACCAAGATGACTTCTTCTTCAATGGAACCTAAGTCGATAATTGGCATATCCAGAATATTTCTCAGTAAGCGCTTACCAATATCACGGACATCGGCGGCTCGCTCTTTCAAATATTCATCATCCAGTTCTTCCAGCGCATTGGCCTGATCTTCAATAACGGAATGAACGGCTGCATCTGCTGTTAACAGATTTTTTTTAATCAGTGTGATAATTTCCTGCTCTAGCTCTTCATCTTCCAGCAACATAATATGGCCTTCGAAGATTTCAGCCTTTTCTGCACCCAGATTTTTTTCGGCTGTTTCTCTAATGATCTCTAATTGTGCGGAGGATTTGTCACGGCCTTGCTTAAAGCGGGAAATTTCTTGTTCAACTTGTTCAGGAATAATTTTTTTATGATTGATAATGATGGGATCTTCTTTCAGTAATAACGCTTTACCGAAAGCAATGCCTGGTGATACTAAAATACCTGAAATCATATTATATGACCTTGACTGCGGGTGATTACCTTTCATTAAGACTTAGGGAAGACCCTAAATATCCCCAGATTTTATTGGCCTGGGGATAAACTGAATGGAGTAGATTGGCTTAATTGAACGGACGATTATTCCAATTCACCCATTAATTTAACTAAATGTTCAACAGCCTGTTGTTCATCTTCGCCTTCAGCAGAAATCGTTACGACTGTACCTTGAGTCAATCCCAGCGTTTGTAATTTGAACAGGCTTTTTGCGCTGGCAGACTTGCCTCCAGAAGTCAGAGTAATGTCCGAAGCAAAGCCTTTTGCTTCTTTGACAAATTGTGCCGCAGGGCGAGTGTGGAGGCCATTGGGTGCAGTAATAGTAACTTCTTGCTGGAACATAGTATTTCCTCAATAACTTAAATATTCGTTGATAAGCCACAGAGAATTCCATTGGATATAGCTGAATTCTCTGTGGCTTATACGACCGTTAAAATGATAATGAAGTAAAGCGTATTCCCTTCGCTTTTCAAGTTATTGCGTGGTTAATTTTAACTTGAAATTTAGTGGGATTATAATAATCATTATCAAAAAATTAACATACTTGATGTACTCAATTGTTGATTTGGTGTTAATACACGCTATTCGAAGAATGCTTTAATTGAATAACGTCTGGTTGGCGATTAATTTCGTGCATCAAAATAATTACTGGTTAAATACTAAAGCTACCTGAATAAATCATCTAGGAAAGTTTTAAACTTTGATCTGATGCACAAAAAAGCACCCTGGAGGTGCCTTTTTGTCAATGTAGTGAAAAATTCTAAGTATAATTTTTACTCACTGAGTAAGTCAGCAAACAGGGCTGTACTGAGATAACGTTCAGCTGATGAAGGCAAAATCACCACGATGTTTTTGTCTTTGTAGGCTTCTTCTTGCGCTATTTTGACAGCCGCTGCAACAGCGGCCCCTGAAGAAATACCGGCAAGAATTCCTTCTTTTTCAGTAACTTCTTGTGCAACTTGCATCGCTTCTTCATTGCTGATTTTAAATACACGGTCAACTAATGTTAAATCTAAGTTATCAGGAATGAAACCAGCACCAATTCCCTGAATTTTATGTGGGCCTGGTTTAAGTTCTTCACCCGCCAATTTTTGGCTGATAACAGGTGAACTTTCGGGTTCTACCGCAACGATAGTAACGTGTTTGCCCTGCGTATTTTTTAAGTAACGGGCAACCCCCGTGATTGTGCCGCCAGTTCCTACGCCAGCAACAAAAACGTCTACATTACCATCGGTATCTTCCCAAATTTCAGGGCCAGTGGTTTTTTCATGAATTTCCGGGTTGGCAGGATTACTGAATTGTTGCAGAAGGATATAATGGTCAGGATTGCTGTCACGGATTTCGTTGGCTTTCTCAATCGCGCCTTTCATGCCTTTTGCACCTTCGGTCAGCACCAAATTTGCGCCGAGTACTTTCAGCAATTTACGCCGTTCAAGGCTCATTGTTTCAGGCATGGTCAGTGTCAGCTTATAACCACGAGCCGCGGCAACATAGGCAAGTGCAATCCCTGTATTACCACTGGTTGGCTCGATAAGTTCTTTATCTTTGGTCAGAATGCCACGTTTTTCAGCATCCCAAATCATATTGGCACCAATGCGGCATTTGACACTAAAACTGGGGTTACGGGATTCTACTTTTGCCAAAATGCGGCCATTTGCGAAATTTTTTAAACGTACTAGCGGAGTGTGACCAATAGTCAACGAATTATCTTCATAAATTTTGCTCATTGTTCGATTGCCCCTAACATACCGTAAATACTGATTAACCATACGCTAACATCCTATTTATGGAAATAAGGTTTCAGTCTATTCTTATTATATAAAAGAATAATTGATGGTCATTTTATATTCTTCTGATTATTTAAGATTGGCATGAATTTTTAAACAAAGCCCTCTGATATGCTTATAATTTGTCAGGGGCTTTGTTTGATGTAGTAGGCAGAAAAGTAGTCAACAGGCGGCTAAATTAGTTTGCTGATGTGTGATTCAGGGCATGTTGAGCATGGTAGCGATCAACCCACATCGCAGTAGCTCCACAAACCGCAACGGGCATGATAAACAGGTTCACAAGCGGGATCATAGTCAGAATGCTGACTGCTGCGCCGAATTGCAGGTTCTTTATTTTATTTTGGCGTAACGTATTACGCATGGTGGTAAAACTGACTTTATGGTTATCAAACGGATAATCACAATATTGGATTGTCAGCATCCAGGCACTGAAAATAAACCAAAGGAGGGGAGCGACGGTTTGGCCTATTCCTGGAATGAAGTAAAGTAACAGTAGGATAAATGCACGCGGAATATAGTAAAGAATTTTCACGCCTTCGCGTTTCAAAATACGGGGCGTGTCTTTGAGTAAGTCAATAACGCCAGTATCAGGTGTCGGAATGCCTGTTAAGTCAGCCTCCAGTTTTTCTGCCAGCAAGCCGTTGAATGGTGAAGCGATAAAATTCGCCAATGTACTGAAAAAATAAGTAAAAAACAGCAGGATAGAGATAACTGCAATTGGCCAAATTAAATAGCTTAACCATTGCATCCAGTCTGGTATTTTATCGAGAGTCCATTGTATCCAGTCACCCAGTTTATGGTATAGCCACCAAAATGAACCCCCCAGCAATAAGATGTTAGCCAATAAAGGTAATAAAACGAATCTCTTAATGCCAGGACGGGTTATTAGTTGCCAACCTTGGGCAATATAGTGAAATCCACTCGCATGTTTTGGCAATTTTGTCGAATTCGTCATATTTTCTTATTCTCTCTTAGATGATTGAGACGGTATGATATAGGCAGGATTTTCTACTGACCAGTCGTTTTATGAGTAAAAAACATCCAAAAAAACAGAGAAATTCTCTCATTATGGTAAGAAAAGTATGTAGAGACTTGCACTTGTCCTATTTGACAAATACTCTTATCTAAAGAATATTCCGCCGTGATGGCAATTAATTTAAACAACAGAGATAGCAATGATGCAGGATTTGCGTCTGATATTAATCGTTGTTGGTGCGATAGCCATAATAGCTTTGCTATTACATGGGTTGTGGACCAGCCGTAAAGAGCGTTCATCACTCTTTCGTGATCGCCCAGTTAAACGTCATAAACAGGGGCAGCAGGAAGAGCAAAAGGATGATGATGGCGATGAACAGTTTGATAATATGCCAAAATCGAATGTTCAGGAGTCGGCCAAACCGCAGACTGAACATCGTGTAGAGCCGGTTATCGAACGTCATGCGTCAGAATCGTCGGCCATAGTGCCTGATGATGGTACTGATCCTTTACTTGCCAGGCATCAATCTGATGCTTCTACAGTCAAGGTGAAAGATGTCGATGATCAACAGGAAGAACCACAACTTGGCTTGTTTGATCCGATTGAACCCGTTGCATCGAAAGAGGCCAGGGTAGCAGACTCTGATGTTGTGGAAGGGCAGCCAAAAGCAGCGAAAAATGAAGCACAGTCTAAATCTGAACAGACTAAAAAAGAGACCGTGTTGGTGTTGCATGTGGCCGCTCATCATGGGCAGGAGCTGAATGGTGAAGTACTGTTCCAAAGCGTTTTACAGGCAGGCTTCCGGTTTGGTGAGATGAATATTTTTCATCGCCATCTAAACCCATCGGGTAGCGGTGCTGTGTTATTCAGTTTAGCTAACATGGTAAAACCTGGTTCGTTTGACCCAGACCAAATGGTCGATTTCACTACTCCTGGCGTTTCCATATTTATGCTTGTGCCTTCATATGGTGATTCCCATCAGAATTTTAAACTGATGTTACAGGCGGCACAGCGCATCGCTGCTGATGTGGGAGGTATAGTTCTGGATGGTGAACGCAAATTGCTGACACCACAGATGATCGAACTCTATAAGGCGCGTATCCGTGATACGCTCAATGTCAGTGAATAACCCCTCTTTTTTAGTATCAAGCCCCCGCTAGTCGGGGGTTTTTCATCTCTGGTGGTAAGTCATGGAAAATATTATCCAAAAAATCAATGAATTAAAAACAACATTACGTCATCACGAATATTTGTATCATGTTATGGATGCGCCAGAGATCCCTGATGCAGAATATGATCGTCTGATGAGAGAATTAAAAGCGCTGGAAGAGCAGCATCCAGAACAGGTGACTGCGGATTCTCCTACCCAGCGAGTGGGCGCAGCACCGTTAACGGCGTTTGAGCAGGTACGCCATGAGATCCCTATGTTGTCTCTGGACAACGTATTTGATGAAGAGAGCTACCTGGCATTTGACAAACGCGTTCGTGATCGTCTGAAAGATGGCCGGGATTTGGTATTTTGTTGTGAGCTAAAACTTGATGGTTTGGCGGTCAGTTTGCTGTATGAAAATGGGGAATTGGTACAAGCTGCGACTCGTGGCGATGGGACAACGGGGGAGAATATTACCGCCAACGTCCGTACTATTTGTGCCATTCCTTTGCGTTTGAAAGGGGATAATATTCCCGCCCGCATCGAAATCCGTGGTGAAGTCTTTATGAAACAAGCCGGGTTTGAAAGATTCAACGAAGAAGCGCGTCGTACAGGAAATAAAGTCTTCGCCAATCCCCGCAATGCGGCGGCTGGATCATTGCGCCAGCTCGACCCCCGCATTACTGCCAGGCGTCCACTGACTTTCTATTGCTATGGGGTTGGTGTGCTGGAAGGCGGAGAGTTACCAGCAAGTCACTATGAACGCCTGATGCAATTCAAGCGGTGGGGACTGCCTGTCAATGACAACGTGAAGTTATGCCAGGGCACTCAACGGGTGATGGATTTTTACCGTGACATTGAGCAGAAGCGGCCGACACTAGGCTTTGATATTGATGGAATTGTCGTCAAGGTTGACTCCCTCGAATTACAGGAAAGGTTGGGCTTTGTTGCCCGAGCGCCACGTTGGGCGACGGCTTTCAAGTTTCCGGCTCAAGAGCAGATGACTGTCATCCGTGATGTCGAGTTTCAGGTAGGGCGTACTGGCGCCATTACGCCGGTTGCTCGTCTGGAGCCTGTATTGGTGGCAGGTGTTACGGTGAGTAATGCCACGCTGCATAATGCAGATGAAATTGAACGTCTGGGACTGCGTATTGGTGATACGGTGATTATTCGTCGTGCCGGAGATGTTATCCCGCAAGTCGTGGGCGTTGTTTATGAAAACAGGCCAGCAGAAACTCAGGAAGTGATTTTTCCCGCACATTGTCCGGTTTGTGGCTCCGATATAGAGCGTGTCGAAGGTGAAGCAGTCGCTCGTTGTACAGGAGGCTTGTTCTGCGCAGCGCAGCGCAAAGAGGCACTGAAACATTTTGTTTCCCGTCGTGCTATGGATGTTGATGGCATGGGCGAAAAAATTATTGAGCAGCTTGTGGATAAAGAGTATGTCAAAACGCCAGCTGAACTTTTCCGACTGACAGCCGGGAAACTAACAGGTCTTGAGCGAATGGGACCTAAATCTGCGCAAAATATCATTAATGCCTTGGAGAAAGCGAAGAAAACCACTTTTGCACGCTTTATTTACTCTTTGGGTATTCGTGAAGTTGGCGAAGCGACAGCCGCCAACCTGGTTGCCCATTTTGGCACGTTAGAAAAATTACGTGCAGCGGACATGGAGGCACTGATTGCGGTGCAAGATGTGGGAAGTGTTGTTGCCCGCCATGTTGTGAATTTCTTTAATGAGCCACACAATCAGGTGGTGATTGATGATCTGGTTAACAATATTGGTATTCATTGGGAATCGACTGAAAGCCTGAACCTTGATGAAATAGACAGTCCATTTGCTGGTAAAACAGTCGTATTGACGGGTTCATTGAGTCGTTTATCCCGAGACGAAGCTAAAGATAAGCTGACAGCATTAGGCGCAAAAGTGACAGGAAGCGTGTCTAAGAAAACAGATCTGGTTATTGCAGGTGAAGCTGCGGGTTCCAAATTAGCTAAGGCTAATGGGCTGGGAATTTACGTTATTGATGAAGAGGAAATGCTCCGTTTATTAGGTGAATAATATGTCTTCTATTTAGGGAGGCGATTATTAAAGTGTGATCGGGTTAGCTAAATAGAGATATGTAACCACCTAAATAGTAAATTGGTGCGACAGTAATCAAAATTTACTATCATGTGTTGCATAAAATACAGATGTAAATTTGCACAGAATCGTGTTTGGAGTTCTTCTTTATGGCTATATCTCATGTTTTACATTTTTTACTCGCATTAGTGGTCATTGGCGGCCTGGCAGTTTTGGCAAGTAATAACCGGAAGAATATTAAGATTCGTTATATTATTCAGTTGCTGATAATCGAACTCTTTCTGGCCTGGTTCTTCCTGAATTCTAACGTCGGTTTGAAAGTTGTTAAAGGATTTGACGATTTATTTGTCCATCTATTGTCTTATGCAGAGAAAGGGACCAGTTTTGTTTTTGGTGGCATGATAGAAGCGAATCTGGCTTTTTTCTTCCTGAATGTATTGTGTCCTATCATTTTTATCTCCGCCCTGATTGGTATTTTGCAACACATCAAAGTACTACCCATTGTCATTCGTGTAATAGGTACAGTGCTGTCTAAAATTAACGGCATGGGTAAACTGGAATCATTTAATGCGGTCAGTTCATTGATTCTGGGGCAATCAGAGAATTTTATTGCTTATAAAAATGTGCTGGGCAAAATGTCTGAGCGCCGGATGTATACGATGGCGGCAACGGCAATGTCTACCGTATCTATGGCTATCGTCGGTGCTTACATGACGATGCTGGATGCAAAATATGTGGTTGCGGCACTGATCCTCAATATGTTCAGCACTTTTATCATCTTATCTCTCATCAATCCTTACTCTGTTGAGAATGAAGAAGATATCCATATGAGCCACCTCCACGAAGGGCAAAGTTTCTTTGAAATGCTGGGCGATTATATTCTGGCGGGTTTCAAAGTTGCTTTGATTGTCACTGCGATGTTGATCGGTTTTATTGCCTTGATTGCAGGCATTAATGCAATTTTCCATCTGGTATTTGGTATTACTTTCCAGGAGTGTATGGGATATGTGTTTTATCCGTTTGCATGGATCATTGGTATTCCAAGTGATGAAGCGCTGAAAGTCGGCAGTATCATGGCAACCAAGTTAGTTTCTAACGAATTTGTGGCGATGCAGAGCCTGCAAGGGATGTCTGCTCAACTAAGTGAACATTCGAAAGGTATTCTGTCCGTATTTTTGGTTTCTTTCGCTAACTTCAGTTCCATTGGGATTATTTCTGGCGCTGTGAAAGGGCTGGATGAACAACAAGGTAATGCTGTTGCGCGTTTTGGCTTGAAATTGCTGTTTGGTTCAACGCTGGTGAGTTTCCTGTCCGCAGCAATTACCGGACTGATTTTGAGCGTCTAATCTGTTTCATTGGATTTGATAAAAAACAATCGAAAGTGGCATCCTGGCAGATGCCACTTTTTTATATACAAAAATCCCTGAAAACTTACGTCTTCAGGGATTGAGAATTTTGGTGGAGCTAAGCGGGATCGAACCGCTGACCTCTTGCATGCCATGCAAGCGCTCTCCCAGCTGAGCTATAGCCCCACAAATAGGGTTCAGGTTTTGAATACCAGATGCCGATTACTCTGATGAGTATGTAAGATAAGTATTTGGTGGAGCTAAGCGGGATCGAACCGCTGACCTCTTGCATGCCATGCAAGCGCTCTCCCAGCTGAGCTATAGCCCCAAATCAAAATCCTGTAGAACGGGGCGAATCATATGAAAACCGGAGAACTCTGTCAATGAATTCATTAATCTTCTCCGTGTAAGCGCTGAAAAAGCCGTCAATGACCCGTTTTGAGGACAAAAAGTCAAGGCACTGTAATAAGTTGAGTGCCTTGATTATTCACGCTACGTTATGACGTAACATCGGTAAATGATTATTTATTTTATTGCGCTTCACGCTGGGCAATATAAGCCAGAGCCTGATCAATACGAGCTAATGAACGTGCCTGGTTAACTGCATGGATTGTTACATCAACGCTTGGAGACTGACCCGCACCTGTAACAGCAACACGCAGTGGCATACCGACTTTACCCATGCCAACGTCCAGTTCGTCAGCCGTCGCCTGAATAGCGTGATGGATATTCTCAGGGGTCCATTCGGTAATAGCGGCCAGTTTCGCCCGGGCAACGTCTAATGGCTGGCGAGCAACCGGGCGCAGATGTTTTTTCGCCGCATCTGCATCAAATTCGGCAAATTCTTCATAGAAATAACGGCAAGATTCAGCCATCTCTTTCAGTGTTTTGCAGCGTTCGCCTAGCAGTTTGATCAAATCAACCAGTTCTGGACCCGTGCGAGTATCAATACCTTGCTGTTCAATATGCCAGGCTAAATGTACAGCAACTTTTTCTGCTGGCAGGGTATTGATGTAGTGATGGTTCAACCATTGCAGTTTTTCCGTATTGAATGCACTGGCAGATTTACTGATGGCATCAAGGCTGAACAGTGCAGTCATCTCTTCAACGCTGAAAATTTCCTGATCGCCATGTGACCAGCCCAGACGAACCAGATAGTTCAACAGGGCTTCTGGCAGGTAACCATCATCACGGTATTGCATTACGCTGACTGCACCGTGGCGTTTGGACAGTTTTTTACCATCGTCGCCGAGGATCATAGAAACATGGGCATATTCCGGGACAGGTGCGCCAAGCGCTTTCAGGATATTGATCTGACGTGGGGTATTGTTGATATGATCTTCACCACGAATAACATGGGTAATTTCCATATCCCAATCATCAATGACCACACAGAAGTTATAAGTTGGTGAGCCGTCGGTACGGCGAATGATCAAATCGTCCAGTTCCTGGTTATTGAATTCAATCGGGCCACGAATGCTGTCATTAAAAACGACAGAACCTTCTTGTGGGTTGCGGAAACGCACAACATGTGGCTCATCGTGACTGTGCTGGCACTCGCTATCACAGCATTTTCCGTCATAACGTGGTTTTTCACCATTAGCCATCTGAGTTTCACGCAATTGTTCCAAACGCTCTTTAGAGCAATAGCAGCGGTAAGCAGTCCCTTGCTCTAACATTTCGTCAATAACCTGGTTATAACGGTCGAAACGTTTGGTCTGGTAATAAGGGCCTTCATCCCAATTCAGATTTAACCAGTTCATCCCGTCCATAATTGCATCGATGGCTTCTTGGGTAGAACGTTCCAGATCGGTATCTTCGATGCGAAGAACAAATTCCCCTTTATTGTGGCGACTGTATAACCAGGAATAAAGAGCAGTACGCGCACCACCAACATGCAGATAGCCAGTAGGACTTGGTGCAAAACGGGTTTTAATTTTACTCATCAGGAATTGCCTTAATTACGTTTCTCTTTATTAGAGAGCGTGTTGGATGATTGAAGTAACAACAGTGGGGGTTATTTTATCACTGCACTTCAATTCCTCAATGGCGTTAACGGCAGGTTATTGAGAAAAGCTAAAATAACCCATCTGAATGATACCATAACGTGATTACAATTATTTCATTCTGTTTAATTTTACGACGAACGATTGTTTTAGTGATAAAAAGCGTTGACTCACTTCGAACTATCCCTATAATGCGACTCCATCACGACGGGCGATTAGCTCAGTTGGTAGAGCATCTCCCTTACAAGGAGGGGGTCATCAGTTCGAATCTGGTATCGCCCACCATATTTCTCGTAGTGATAAAAATGATTTTATGATTGGGCGATTAGCTCAGTTGGTAGAGCATCTCCCTTACAAGGAGGGGGTCATCAGTTCGAATCTGGTATCGCCCACCAATCATAAATCAGTGGTATTGATGTCGTTAATAGTCATCGTGAAGTGGGCGATTAGCTCAGTTGGTAGAGCATCTCCCTTACAAGGAGGGGGTCATCAGTTCGAATCTGGTATCGCCCACCACTTCATCGGGTTGTTTCGTCTCCAGTATCACATTGATATTTAGAATGGGTCGTTAGCTCAGTCGGTAGAGCAGTTGACTTTTAATCAATTGGTCGCAGGTTCGAATCCTGCACGACCCACCATTCAAATATCAAAATCAAAATTATCTAATTGGGTCGTTAGCTCAGTCGGTAGAGCAGTTGACTTTTAATCAATTGGTCGCAGGTTCGAATCCTGCACGACCCACCATTTAGATATCAAAATCAGAATTACCTAATTGGGTCGTTAGCTCAGTCGGTAGAGCAGTTGACTTTTAATCAATTGGTCGCAGGTTCGAATCCTGCACGACCCACCATTTAGGTAGCAGGATATGAAGTGGGCGATTAGCTCAGTTGGTAGAGCATCTCCCTTACAAGGAGGGGGTCATCAGTTCGAATCTGGTATCGCCCACCACTTCGTCTCCTATCAGGCACTACACGATAAACCCGCCAAACCCGCCACGAAAATTCCTGACCCAGTACTCATCGCGGATATCCAAAATTTTCCCGATGATTATCAATGGAAAAGCGCAAAACGCTTGGGTGTCTCGCAGTCGGCTATGTATTACGCCCTGAAACGACTGCGCTGTTTTGGTTCACACGACTGGCACGCTAAAGGCCGTATTAACGTCATTGGGGCTATTCTCGAAAAAACCCTCGTCACCTTAAGTTTATTTACGGGGAACATTCATAATGCCGGTATTTTTCATGCGTGGATGACGTAAATCAAACGAGTATCAACTATGTTTGAGGTTTTGGCAAAGGGGGAAGGTCATAAGCAGCTCTGGCACGATCACAACTTTCATTATAATCTCCCGTTTCCCAGGCTTGGGGAAATTCTCTGCAAGGGGAGGGCCTTTTATCATAAATAGAACAGGAAACCGACTTACCAATTTCACCACATAAATTGATACATCGAGGGTGAGGTTCATTGGTGCCTTTCATACAGCGTCTGAAATCATTTAATTTTTCGGTCATAGATACGGGAACTGTGCCGCCACCATCCTCAGCTTCAGCCCAATAAAATGAAACACGAAAATACGCACAGCAAGCTCCGCAATTAATACAGGGATTGTCTTGTAACTTGGATTGAGATATTAACGTTTTACTCATACCCGATGTCACTATCTGATGTTTAAGACCTATACTTAGGTAAAATAACCTTTCCGCAAAAAGCCCGTTTTCCAATGGAAATCGAGCCCCCTTAAAAATAAATTATGTTGCCAAATTATGTCTATTTTCAAGATAAATTTATATCTTTTGGATACAATTGAAATTATTTAATAGCTTGGATTCGCATGATAAGTGCAATTTCTGAAAAAGGCGGTCAGTTGCTATAGTAGGCATCTT
>NZ_LDNM01000139.1 GCF_001028135.1 Xenorhabdus griffiniae | reverse complement strand
GATGATTATCGTGCACAGGTTTTCTTTGGCTGAGGATTAATCAAAGTATGCTCGCGCCCTGCCTTCAACTGTGATCCATTGATTTTTTTCAGGAGGTGAAAATGGTTCAGAATTATCTTTATAAGTTTGCCAAGTGTCCGAAATGGCATTAGATAAAAAATCACACCCTGTTAGGCACAAAGTGAGTGGTAATAATATAAATGGCATCAACTTTATCATACTCTCTACGATTCCTATCTTTATTTAGAATAACGTTGTAAGGCAACAAAGCCTCTTTCATCTTTTCGGGTTACGTCCAACGTAGTGGCCAATTGATTATCTATTTCTCTTAAGAAATAATATTCTCTGATTTTTTTTCTTTGAAATATTGCACGAATCGAATGCGGTTCACTTTCAAGAAATGATAAATCTTCCTGCTTACTTTGCAATTTTTCATCCGGTGAAAGAGTGCACAGCTCTCGTAATCTCTTATCAATATATTCAGCATATAAGGCGCTACTATGGTCAAGAAGACCTGTCCCACGCTTACTTGTAGGATTTTCGTCACCCTGAAAAAATGAACGTATCTCTTGCTCTCTATATTTATCTACTTTGGTCTGTTGTTCAATAAATTCTTTAGTCTCTTTTCTGGTTTTTTCATTTAACTCCGGAAGTAAATAAAGTTTTGATTCTGCATCAGGGAGAACATAAAAGTAAACTAATTTACCATGGTGTAAAAAGGGCTCGTTATCACGGCTGAGTGACTTAATACTTTTTGCAGTGAGAGCACCAGCTGTACTTAATGATGTTCCAATAGCAGTATCAAATACTTCGATTGCGTATCCTACAAATTTATAATCTGCTTGAAGAGCTATATTATCCATATCTTTGTTAAACGGTACAGATGGAACAAAATCATCTTCATTAACATGACGATAATGAGTAATTTCAGTGAGTTCCTGCACTGCGCTTTGGGTGAATAAACGTGGCATACCGTAGGTATAGAGGCAAGGATTATAGGATTTGAGTTGTGCACTATGTAACAAGGCGAGGGCCCCCCCCAAACTATGACCGCAGACGAATAGTTTTCTTACTTTTGCTAATCCCAAAACATGTTCGAATACTGTTTCCCTTTTTTCTATATCAGGAACTTGGATATCTTTGACAAGATGAAAAGCTTCCCAAAAACCTTTATGAACTTTTCCTTTTTCGCTAAAACCGCTACATACACCTTTAGGTGTACAGCTTAATTCTAGCGGCTGGAATATTCCATCTGTGAGAATATCCTTTGTTTCCGTCATTTCAGTGCCGCGCCATCCAACAATAACTTCTTTCTTGTTTGCCACGTAAAAAAGCTGAGTATGTCCCTGAGGGATATCTTGTTTATTTGAGTCAATATAGACGACCTCAGTATAACGATCACTGAATGGGACATCATAAACAACCGGGGTAAAAGATTGGTCATTAAACTTATAGGGAAGTTTTGAAATATCAAGCATCTGGTTATTAAAAACATTCACAATAGAGCCAGTGGCGTACTTATTGTCATCACTATAAGTTAATATGCTCATCAATGAAAAATTATAGGCGTTAACCAGTGAATAATCTTTTTGGTGATGCAATAATAAAGACCATGCCCTGAATGGGCAAACCTCAATCACATAGCGATAAGTATCGAAAGCGGAAGGTATGACTTCAAGACCTACTGGTTCATTGTTGGGAAAGTGGCAACTAGGAAGAGGTATCTCTTTTTTCCATCCTTTAATAACAGGCATTTTATCAACCAGTTCTCCAATCGTTGCATAATAATATTGACAGCCCAATTTTTGACTTTCTGCAAAAACGGTTGAAATTTTGGACATAGAATCCTTAGAGCGTGCATATTTGTATTCGCCGTTACGCTTGACTCTCAATGGGCGTTTTTCCATTTCATCTGCAAGTTCTTGCCCACTAAGAAATAAGCGTAAAGGAGAAGCCAATAATTGCTCTTCCTTGATCATTCCATTCCCATCAGTTTTCCCTGTACGTGTAGTTTTGCTGTTTTTTAATGTATAAGGTATGTTGGTTATAGGTTTATTATGTTCATCAACAAGCTGAATTTCTATTTTGTTCTTTAACATTCCCGGACAATTAGGACAATAAACCGAATTAGCATTACTCATAAATAGGTGCACCTGTTATTTTTCTTGTTCCATAGCCAATAGATAATCCTGACAGGATATTTTTTCAGCATGATGCCCTGCCTCAATTTTTTTCCGCAACCATTGTTCAATCTGTTGTTCCAAACTGCCTTCAGACTGATCCAATTGCCTCGCTATCTCTCCGTGGTTTTCCCATAAATCATTATAAAGTGAACTGGTTAACACTTTCAGACCATAAGGAGATTGCAGCCAGACGGACAGCAGGTGTTCGCCCAACGTAAAGGGGATTTCACTGTTTCCCTCTGTACATTCATCTGGCTGGCAAAACCGCATCGGTTGCGGCCTGTCTATCATCAGTTCTGTGACAGGCGACAACATCAGTGACCAGTCGCTGGGCGTAAAAGCCGGCACCAGCACGAAGCGCCATCATCCGGTTGGTCATAGCGGTTCCAGTGAAAATGCACTTTAATCGCCCCGTCTTTATTGACGAAGATTTCTTCGCCCTCCGGCCCGACCACGATGGCGGTTTCATCCCCATCGGCTAACGGTTTGTAGTGGAACGGCGGGCGGTAGTCGGCAAGGCCATCGATAAAACTGAAATGGTTGGAAAGTGTGGTGCCTTCTCCGCTGTTATCGCCCATAGCCTGCGGGCAACGCCCGTGGTGGCTGATACTGACCACCTGCCAGCGAACATTCAGAGGCTTATGGGGGTGATTTTTTATCTCGAAGATTTTACCCGGCATCAGTTTGATACAGTTACTGTGGCCACTGCCGGTTTGTTTCTGGTTATCCAGCGCTTCCTGCCGGTATTTTAAAAACGGTTTGGCGGCCGCATCTTTCTGGAACCGCCCGTAACTCTCAAACACGGTGTAAGGGGTCTGGCTGCCGAAATCGCGGAAACCTTCGCTGCTGTGCATATGGGAGAGGTGATAGCGCGGTTTTTCCGGGTTGAAATCTTTATGCAGGCTGCGCTGTGGACTCATCCCGACGCCCAGTTGCATCTGATAGATAGTGTCTGTTCCGTGGGCGGTTTCCGGCTGGGGCTGGTATTGCAGCGGCAAGCCTGCGGTCATGCCCAGATGGCTGTCACTGAAAAACAGCGTTTCATCCTCAAACCAGAAACTGAATCCCTCTTCCGCCGCTAACCGGCTGAAAAAATCATAATCGGATTCGCGCTTCTGGGTCACATATTCCCGATCCTGATGCGTATCGTAGCGTTTTGAATCGGCTTTTACCCGGTGTTTTTTCAGCAGGCTGTTTAAGATGGCGGGGGCATTTTGCCGATGATAAATCCGGCTGTCCTGATTGAGCGTCAACCGCCAGCAGGCAGGGCGGACGGTGACGGTATAGTGCGTCTTGTTACCGTCAGTGCCCACCCAATTAGCCTGAGAGACAATCCCGGTGATTTTGCACTGCACCGTTTCACCATAAAAAACCTGCAACACCGCTTCCTGCATTAGCAGTGAAGCCAAATCAATCTCAGTCTGTGGCCTAACGGGTTCGCGTTACCGGCCCTGACCAGCGTCAGGTTCAGGGTAAACAGTTCCGATAATCCCTCTTGCAAAGAAAAATCGCCAACCGCAAAGGTGTCTTCCGGCACACCCGCGATACGGCAGGTAAAACGTAATCCACTTTTCATGTTTATTCCTTATTCCTTCTCGTTTATGACATGAATGCCTTACATGGCGGGGCGTAATCCATCGACGTGCCAGAACTGCCACAGTACTTCAGGGTTGTCCGGGGTGAAAATTTCCAGCATGACGAACGTGGACTGGCTGATAAAGCAGGCCATCGCCTGATTGACTAACCGGCTGAAGCGGTACATCTCACCGAGCGTGCGGTAACAACCGGGAGCCAGCGTGAGCGACAACACAGACCCACGAATCGGTTGCCCACGCCTTAAGCGGTCGGTCAGGCGCTCTTTAACCTGCACAATGCCGTCAATGTGTTGCTGGAACTGGCGACTCAGCGGACGGTTTGTCTCGCGGTGCGGGTCAAACAGGCGGAGAAACTGTTTCAGGCTGTCAGTGGCAAATAACATCACCGGCGGGCTGGTCTGGTTTTCCAGATGAATCGCCGGAACACAACCCAACAAAAATGCCCCCTCGACATCATCCAGCGGCAATTCGCCCTCGAACCGCAAAATCAGCTCAAACGTGCCATCGTCATTGAGCGGCACTTGCGCACAGCGACTACTGATATCCAGCGTGACAAAGTTATAAAGCGCCGGCACCGCATAGTATTCCAGCAACGGTTGCAGGCCGGAATAGGGACTTTTGGCGGTGGGCAGCAACGGCTCGTCCAGCAGGCCATACCAGCCATAAGGAAAACTTTTAATGGTTCGCCGCCCGCCCTGTGTGTTCAGGCTGACATCACAGATATGTTGATCCAGCCACAGGCTGAGCTGGGCGGCACGCGCTGTGTCGGTGCCGAGGAAGAACGTCAGCGGACCACTTTGCCAGAAAGACGATGCCGAACCGGTTTGGCCTAGTGTCAGGATAATTTCACTGTGGGTGCCCGTTTTTCTGACGGTGCGCTCCTGCACAATCAACGGTTCAATATGCAAAGGACGGCAGGTTTTAAAGCCGAGCCACTGCCCGTTAAGGCTGGCAGACACCGATGTACCGATCGGGATCTCGGCCGTGCCCTGATGCTCGTCATCCGCAGGCGTAAACTGGACTATCGTCGTGGGTGGAATAGGCGACAGGGCTAACGGCCAGATACGGGAGAGCATGCCGTGAACAATTTCGGGAAAATCATCCTCCAGCTTGTCCCGCAGATTGGCAATCAAAAACGCAAAGGCGTCGAAAACACGGACAATATCGGGGTCATGAGAGGAAACCAGAAATTCAGCCAGATGCGGCGACGCTTTTGCGATGTGCTCAGCCAGCTCTCGCAGGTAAGCGCGTTCTTGCAGGTACAGCAATTCCTTGTTGTTTTTCATTGAATTTAACTTATGTTTTATCAATCAGGGATCGGTATTAGGCTGAATATCAGCGAGATAAAATGCGCAATTGAACAGCAAAGCACATTTATTCTACACATTAATCAATCAAATTAATTAATGAATTAAATCCAATTTTGGGCGGGTTTTGGCAGAATATAGGGGGATTATCAGAATATGCACGGTCATTCAGGCAAAAATCAGGCTGGCAGGAATCGTTAACGGTTTGGCTCTCTCTTGCCTGACCGTTAATATCTTTTTCTACAAAACGATCCCTCGCCTGTCAGGATCACCTTCGGGTGGCGAACCTAAACTCCCGTAGCTTGCAAGGAAAAGCAAGCAGTGCGGTACATCTCGCACTTTGGGAAGCGGATACCGTACCACTCTACCCCGTTACTTTGTGACCATAAACTTACGATATTCTTCGTAAGCGTAATTATCCGTCATGCCACTGATATAGTCCTGAATAAGACGTGCCCGATAATAAAACTCGATCACATCTTTTTCAGCCTCATCAGTGGCAACAATGCCCTCCACCGCTTCACCATAAGCCAAACGATGCTTGGTCGAAAGTTTGTGCAGCAGGCGCGTTTCAATAAAGTATTTTTTGTGAAAATTATTCTGGTTCAATTCCATAAAATCCTGACGAGGCAGTGCCAGCAAAGGTTTATAGACATCCAGCAATCCAGTAATAATCTGGTATCCTTGTAATTCCAGCTCTTCCACTTCAGGGTGATTGAGAACCCGTTTACGGGTGACATTTTTCAACGTCTTCAATAAACGGTGTTCTTCCCCATTTCCTTCCAGCAGGGCGTGATTAAATGTCCCTGTATAGATTTCAGACAGATGTTCAATAAACAATTTAGCGGTATAAGGCACCAATTTTCCGGTGATAAATACCCGTAAGTACATGAAAAACTGTTCGTGGATATTACGACGGACTTCGTTATTGGTGGTTTTCTTATAGGCTTGTATCACGGTAGATTCGAACAGGTCACCTTTCTGGTGTCCCCCATTTTCTTCCCACTCTTTTTTCAGGTATTCCACCAACTGCTCAACATTAAAAATATCCTTTTCTACCGCATCATCCAAATCCGCAATGCAATATGAGATATCATCGGCGGCTTCCATAATGTAGGTCAGCGGGAAGCGACAAAAATCGCCCATTTCCAGTTCTTTTTTCAGTTCACGGATAAAGCTCTCTTCTGACCAGTAGTAACCTATTTTCTTCATCAGGTAACTGAATTCAGTCGGTATCTCTTCCAGACGATAGGCCGGACAGGTATATTTCAATATGCAGCCAATCTGGGCATACGTGAGGTTTAAACGCAACAGATTATGTGCCAGACGGATAGCCTGAGCATTCCCTTCAAACTGACATAAATCTCTGCGCAATTGCCGACGGAATAGATCTTTCTTTTCTTCTCCCGTCAGGCGCAATGCCGCAACCTGACAGGCATCCTGCCGATCCTCCGTTTTCGGCGAATGGAGAGAATAGTCAGGATCTAATCGGCGGGAGAACCAATCTTTAATGGCAGCCTCGCCAAAATGACCAAATGGGGGATTGCCAATATCGTGCATCAAACAAGCCATCTCAACCAGACTTTCAAAAGCCAGCAAGCGATCACTCAACCCATATTTTTCCAACAAGCCCTGCTTTGACAGCTCGGCAATAATCGTTTTTGATATATAGCGCCCTATTTGCTGTACTTCGAGCGAATGCGTCAGCCGACTACGTACCGCCGCATTACGTTCCAGTGGAAATACCTGAGTTTTCTGTTGCAACCGCCGGATAGCGGCTGAGTTGATGATCCGCCCACGATCACTTTCAAATTGGCGATTCACTTGCTCTTCATCATCGGGTTGAATGGAAGATTTACTGAACTTGCGTTGGTAATTCAACTTCTGCTTGAAATCAATCTTAGACATTAATCCCCCCATGCCAAATATAACGATTATTCAGAATTGGAATCTGCGGTAAATAGCCATTCAATGATACACTTGCCGATTAAATCGGCCTGTTAATAAGGCATCAATCCATTAATAATAAGCGAGTATGACACAATGAAAATAGGTGTAATAGGGGCGATGGAACAAGAAGTGACTTTATTGCGTGACCAGATTGAAGATCTGCAAACATTGTCACGAGGTGGATGCGAAATTTATACCGGTAAACTGAATGGCGTTGATATTGCCTTATTGAAATCGGGTATTGGTAAAGTTTCCTCCGCACTTGGCACCACCTTGTTGATTGAGCATTGCCAGCCCGATATCGTGATTAACACGGGTTCAGCCGGTGGCCTTGATCCTAATCTGAAAGTCGGAGATATCGTGGTTTCCGAAGAAGTTCGCTACCATGATGCCGATCTTACCGCTTTCGGCTATGAACCGGGACAAATGGCGCAATGCCCGGCCGCCTTTATTGCTGACGATAAATTGATCACCCTGGCAGAAAAATGTATCCAATCCCTCAACCTGAATGCCGTCCGTGGTCTGGTTTGCAGCGGTGATGCCTTTATCAATGGTTCTGAACCATTGGCACGCATTCGGGCTACCTTCCCGCAAGTTGCTGCGGTTGAAATGGAAGCGGCAGCCATTGGTCATGTTTGCCATCAATATCACATTCCCTTTGTTGTCGTTCGGGCTATTTCTGACGTTGCCGATCAAGAGTCCCATATCAGTTTTGATGAGTTTTTAGTTGTCGCAGCGCGTGAATCAACGCGGATGGTCAATGCGATGCTGACCGAACTCAGCAAACAATAAAGCGTCTTTACAGTGGAGCATCGATAATGAAATCATGGTTGAAAATAATTTCCCACCGATCCATTTGGCTGGCATTCTTATTCCTTCTGTACAGCTTTTGGTGTGGTTTCAGTGCTCCACTTTATGCGGCAGCTTTCCGTGTTATTAGCCTTGCCCCATCAACGACAGAACTGGCATATGCTGCGGGGCTGGGCGACCAGCTTGTCGCAGTTAGCGCTTACTCCGATTATCCCGAAGCCGCTAAAAAGTTAGAACAGGTTGCTGATTGGCAAGGCATCAATGTTGAACGGATCATCGCCCTGAAACCTGACCTGATTCTGGCATGGCGTGGCGGTAATCCCCAACGTCCTCTGGAACAACTCGCTGCTTTAGGTATCCCCATTTTTTATTCGGATGTAAAAAAAGTCGAAGATATTGCATCAGAACTGGAACGACTGGCTGCCTATAGCCCACATCCTGATATAGCCAAGAAATCAGCCACAGATATGCGCGATCAGTTCAGCCAATTAAAACAAAAGTATGCCGACCTGAACCCTAAACCTGTGTTCTTGCAATTTGGCCTGCACCCGATTTTTACTTCCTCAAGCCATACTATCCAAAGCGAAATTGTCTCCGTCTGTGGCGGTAAAAATATTTTCGCTGACAGCCCCGTTCCGTGGCCACAGGTTAACCGTGAGCAAGTACTTACCCGCAAACCGGAAGTCATTGTCATCGGTGGAATGGAAGGGCAAAAACAGCGGGTGGCCGATTTTTGGCGACCACAAATGAATGTCACTATTATCGCCCTGAATGATGACTGGTTTAGCCGTGCGGGACCCAGGATTATTTGGGCGGCAGAACAACTTTGTAAGCAGTTAAATCGTCCCAGTTAACTGGTTTATTTTTTTATCTTGGTGCGTTTTTTTAGCACACTGTGAGCCATGATCCCGCCAATCAATCCCCAAAATGCTGAACTGATACCCAGTACATTGGCGCCCGAAGCGGTGACAAGGAAGCAGATAATTGCCGCATCTCTGGTGTGATCATCCCTGATCGCTTGATTCAGGCTATTGGTAAAAGTGCCAAGAAGTGCCAATCCGGCCAAAATTTTTATTAACGGGGCTGGAAATGCGCTAAACAGATAGAAAATTGCCCCGCCAAAAATGCCAGCCAACAAATAGAAAAAACCGGCACTGACAGCGGCAACATATCGCTTATTGGGATCGGGATGGACATCGCTTCCCATACAAATAGCTGCTGTAATTGCAGCAATACAAATACTAAATCCCCCAAAAGGCGCCAGGATCATTGCCATCAATGACGTCCAGATAAGTAATTTGGAGGCACGGGGAGGATATCCCGCCGCCTGTAAGGTTGCGATCCCGGGGGCATTTTGTGACGCCATCGTGACGATAAAAAATGGAATGCCCACGCCAATCAGTGTGGTTGCGCTAAATTGTGGCATCACAAATTCAGGCATGGAAAACATTACATTTTCACCCGCCAACGTTAAGTCGCCGCTAAGAATACAAATAACCAATCCAGCCGCCAGCGTCGAGATTATGGCGTATAACGGAAAATAGCGGCGGAAAATTAAGTAGACGAGTAACATGGCACCACAAAGCCAAAAGTTGACTTGTAGCATTGCAAACGCGTCCAAACCGAAATGAAGCAATATGCCGGCAAGCATCGCCGCCGCGATAGTGTGTGGGATGTAATTCATTAATCTGGCAAACAGTCCGGTGACACCGCATATCAACATTAATGCCGAAGCGAAGATAAAAATGCCGATAGCTTCGTTAACGGAGGTATTCGGCAAATTTGTCGCCAGTAATGCAATTCCCGGTGTTGACCAGGCCGTTAAAATAGGAGTGCGATAATAGAGGGACAACCCCATTGTCGTGATCCCCATTCCCACGCCGAGCATACTGAGCCAGGCCCCTATTTGTGCTGGCTCAACGCCGATAGCCGCCACTGCCTGGAGAATTATCGCCACTGAACTCGCATAACCCACTAATACCGCAACAAACCCAGTGATAAGTGTTGCTGGTGAAAAATCCCTGAAAAATGATAGCTTAGACATATGACATTACCTTACCGGACGTTATAACGGACGATGGTCAGAATATCATCGTCCGTTATAACGTTCAATAATGTACCCATTTTTTGAGAAAGCACCAATGAGTGATATCACATCGAAAATTGCTGAAAAATTTAAATCATTAAGAGCTTCCCGCGGGCTAAGCCTCAGTCAGGCGGCTAAACTGACGGGAGTCAGTAAGGCGATGCTTGGGCAAATTGAACGCGGCCAATCAAGCCCGACAATTTCGACACTGTGGAAAATCGCCACAGGCTTTAATATTGCCTTCTCAACCTTCTTAGAGGGGGCGGCCCCCCAATCTCAGCCTGAATTACATCGATTTAATCAATTACCGATCTTTGAGCAAAACAACTCAGGTATGCGTGTCACGCCGCTCACCCCTTTTGATGATGAACTCTTCATTGATTTGTTCAAAATAGAATTAGTCCCTGGTGCTTCAAGTGAATCTTCTCCACATGAATTCGGGGTAATAGAGCATGTTATCGTACTCAGCGGGGAACTCGATCTGCGTCTTAATGACACCTGGCATAAAATTTCAGCGGGTGAATCCATGCGTTTTCATGCCGATTGTCACCATGCTTATGCCAATTCAAGCGATAAGACCGTCGTTATCCATAACCTTATTCACTATCCGCATAATTAATTAAAAAATAACCCCATACAGCAGAAAAATGACAGTCTCTTGCAAAATGGCCTGCTAAATAAGAGGCCATTTATTGCAATAGTGAATTTTCCCATTAGACACTGAAAGAAGAGCCGCAACCACACGTGGTTTTTGCATTCGGATTGGCAACAATAAAACGGGAGCCTTCCAACCCTTCTGTATAATCCACACAAGCGCCTATCAGGTATTGCAAGCTCATTGGGTCAACAACCAATTCAACCCCTTGTTTCTGGATCGTCATATCACCTTCGTTAATTTGGTCATCGAAAGTGAAACCATACTGGAAACCGCTACAACCACCACCTGTAATGTAAACCCGCAAGCGCAGGTTCGGGTTATCTTCATCAGCAACCAGTACTTTGACTTTATTGGCTGCGGCATCAGTAAACTGCAAAGGCAATGCAGCATCATCGCTCATACTTTTACTCCAGTCCGGTTTTCCGGTAAAAATTCTCGGAAAGTTATTTTAGGCTTTCTGATCATGTTAGCCGGGATTATCCAATACCTGACTGATTCGTTCAAGTTTTGCCACATGAATGCAACAATTCGACGAGGGAATGATGCTTATCACGCGAGTACTTGAGTACTTTTTTGATAAAAATAAATCAAAGTATGCTCTCATTCTGCCTCGCAAAGCGAGTAATCATAACGGAATACCTACAAGGTGGTATATTGTTTGCTTTTTACTCAAACTTGTTGTTAGGAAAAGTTTATTAGGGAATGTAGTTAAAGACTTTCAATATATTAATTTTATTTCTTGGATTCGCATGATAAGTGCAATTTCTGAAAAAGGCGGTCAGTTGCTATAGTAGGCATCT
>NZ_LDNM01000138.1 GCF_001028135.1 Xenorhabdus griffiniae | reverse complement strand
ACAACGCTCTCTCTGTCAGTGATGCCCGTTCGCGCTCTTTCGAGGCTAATCTTCTCACTGACATACTTCATAACTGCCAGCGATACATCGCATTTGTGCGTAGGGGTGTAACAGAGCTATACGCTGTTTTGGGGTTAGATTGTTAAAGAGCGAAACTTCCTTTTACTTTTGGCTCCGTGCCGTTGATGTATTTAGTATCACTCCTAGTAATATATTAGTCAACACTAATGGTAATAATATTTTATCACCATTAGTAATACTATTGATTTTTAATGAAATAAATTTTTATTGAGGCTGGATATTGTGATTATGGTCACTAATCGACCAAATGGAGGGGTGGGCAGGCACAAAAAAGCCCTCGCGGGGAGGGCTATTAGTGTTTGATATTGAGTATTTCGTAAATCTTATAAATTGCAAAAAACAAACTAGGTAGGCCTAAAATCCATAGAATTATACTTAAGCGCATGTCTTTTAGCTTTCCATCAAACTCTGTTTTTTGGTTCTCGATGGATGCTTTTAGTTCAGCCCCTTGTAAGGAAATCATAGATTCAAGCTTACTCGACTGCAAGGCCATTCCTACTTCAAGTTTACTCGACTGCAAAGCTATAGCTGATTCTAATTTAGCAGTTTGCAAGTCAATCTTACTATCCAACTTAAGCATCGTTTCATTGAGACGAGACAAGGTAGACTCTATAGAGTCAGCTCGTTTTTCTAACTTATCTATGCGAGCATCCATATCTACCTCTCTGTCATTAAAACCATCGTTATTCTTGATGATAACATTTTTCTCTTGATCAGCAAGTTTGAAACCGGATGGATGGTTAAATATCATTGGCCTTGCATCCACAATACTATACACATTAGACGATTGATTATTATTCACTATGATGGCGCCTTAATCATTATCTTTATGATTTTTATCTTTCATCCAGGCTCTTATAGAAGTCGTCCAAAATAATTGGACATTTCCACATGATAGGCAAATCCTTCCAACGCATTCATGAGCCAGAATTTTTGATATATCCTTAGACATTACATTTAATGTTAATGACTGACCTCTATCAAGGGAAATGACTCCAGTCATGCGGGGCTTGCCACATGCTGAACAGATATTTCTTACCTCCTTGTCTTCTAAATAATCAAAAAAATCCTTAACTGATATCGAGTTATCTACATCTACGTAAGGAAAGAGATCGTTAACTTCTCTCTTTTTGGTTTTTTTATCACTCATTTTCATTCCTTTATTGAGACAGGAGACCGCACCTCGCAGCCTATATTAAAAAATATGATCAGCATAACATTTCATAACGTTATGATTTACAGATGAAAATTTTTCTGTTAACTTGCTTTAATGCCTCGTTTCGCCATCATTTCGGCAAAAATTGCATTAAAATGCGTCGATTTTGCCTTTAATTCGCGCAAGAAACGCTCTGCTTCCTCTGAGGGTAAACTATCGAACAGATCTAGTAGTTCTTTCTGCTGTTTTGTTAACTGGTTATTGGCTGGTCTCACTGTTTCAATATGTTCGCACAATGCACGAATGTATTGTGCCATTCCGGCAATTTCTGCCGCTAACGATGGACTAAAATCATCTACTGTAATCTCCAGAATTTCAGCAAATTTAGCTGCATGAGATACACCAATAGCGTTCTTCGCATTTAATAGCTGCGCAACAGCACTCTGCCCCATACCCAGCTTTTCAGCCAGTACCTCTTGGGACAATCCCAATGTTTTTTTCTTTGCCTCATATATTGCTTTAAGGCGGTTTGCGGAGGCGATTTGCTCGTCGCTCAATGGAATCTTCTTCATTACACGATTCTATAACTTAAAGTCATAATTACCAATTACCGTTAGTGTTGACTATTTTATTACTATGAGTAATACTCATGTCGACACCAACAGGAGGATGACATGGAACGAATTCCATTATCAGATTTTGTATCCCAAATAGGGCAGGAGGAAACGGCCTCCCTATTTGGAATTAACCAAAGCGCGATTAGTAAGGCGATCGCTATTGGGCGAAGAATTACGGTCATCGTTCACCATGATGGGAGAGTGGAGGCGGAAGAATTAAAGCCATTCCCCGCTCATCGTCGTGAACATTCTGCTTAGGTTATTCATGTTCTTTAACAATCTGCCCTCACGACAAGCTACTGGTGAACCCTAGCAAACTGAAATAGCGCCGGGTAGTCACTCAGGCAATCGGGTATATCCCGTAAAGGCTCACTCACCAAGAGACAGTCGTGCCAACCATCATCTATCTCAGGATAGCTGACGATTCTGTATTTTTATTAAACGAAACTAAACATTAGGAATGTTACGTATGGAACACGTAAACGCCCGTATTGGTTAAATTAGCAGGAATTAGATTGGAAATGATGAATATTACGGAAAGGCGCCTCACCAGTGGTCGCTAGTGAGGCTAATTGTTCTAGTTGAATCATTTGGAATGAATTCAATAAGCGAGGTTAATTATACATGAAAAATAAATTTAATCACAGTGCTGTGCATAAAAATAACCGGCGTGATCAGGTTGCTCGTTCCGTTACCGAGGATGGAGCGAAAAAGCTACGTGATGCTCTGGAAGATGCGAAGTTACGTCTGGAACATAGCGAGGAGCTGACCGGAGGGAAACGCCATGAGTAACGTTGCAAGAATGGCTGATTACCGGCAGCCAATAACAAAAATAAAAGAGGAAAATGTGAATGATGATATTGAATTCATTAAAACTCCTCGTGAAGTAAAGCAGATGATGAGGAAGCATAGCAATGACGGCATCACATACAGACAATACCGAATCATGGATGCCATTATTGAAAAAACGTTTGGTTGGCATAAACGATTTGACCGACTAACCAACACTCAGATAGCTGAAATGATCAGCCTGCATCACACTCATGTCAGTACTGAAATTAAGGGGTTAGTACAAAGAAAAATACTGATTAAACAGGACAGTATGATAGGGGTAAACGTAAATACATCTGAGTGGATTATGGAGGTTAGCCAAAACAGCAAACCTTTAGCTAAAACAGCTAATAAAAGGTTAGCTAAAACAGCTAAAGAAAATAAGCCAATTCAGCTAAACACAAAAGATACTATTAAAGATAATAAAGAAAAGATCCCCCTTACCCCCACGGGGGAAGAAAATCTCGCTCTCGAAATACTGGATTAT
>NZ_LDNM01000137.1 GCF_001028135.1 Xenorhabdus griffiniae | reverse complement strand
GCTATCGAGACGATCACGGGTATCGAAAGCGAGTAAGCTTTGTTGCAGATAATTATCCCCCTGAGTCTGTAACAGATGATGGAACAGGATGCCTTCCTGTAACGGGGCCAGTGGATAGATATCCTGTACATTACCTGCCCCGCCGGGGATCAGCTCAACGATAGCATCAATCTCAGATTGGGAAAGCGAAACCAGTGGCAACATATCGGGCGTGATAACCGTACAATCTTCGGGGATACGGTTGGGGGGCACAACAAAGGTGCTGACCCCATGCTGGGTAGCCCGGGCCATATCGCTGAGGACCGGTGAGGCGAATACACTGCGAACCTCGAGCTGGCGGCCCAGATTACGTAGCTCTTCGACCAGACTGACAATCATCAGCGAATGGCCGCCGAGTTCAAAGAAGTGATCATGGCGACTGACCTGTTTGAGTCTCAGGAGTTTTTGCCAAATCTGCGCCAGCGCGATTTCTGTCTCACCGACGGGGGCTTCATAGC
>NZ_LDNM01000136.1 GCF_001028135.1 Xenorhabdus griffiniae | reverse complement strand
AGACCATCTCATTAACTCCCGTAGCCTGAAAGGGAGAGCAAGTATTGCGGTACATCTGCGCACCTTTGGAAGCAGATATTGTCAGACATAAACCCCTTGTCTGGCGATGAAGGTTTCTTAAACTGAAAAATACACCCAAAAGGTGTTTTTATATTGCCAGTCAAGTGTAATGAACATTAAGTCATGCACTTATCCTTTATATCAACATAAAGCCTATTTTCCTTTATCTTCAATGAACAACAGGATGGCTTTCGCGCATCCGATTCATACTTCTCGCTATCTCTGCTTGAATTATTCAGCAGATAAACTTTCTACACCTAAACAATTAACTCATTGCTACCGTTTGACACTGAACCTTGCGGCGTTTTGCTGTGCCTGTGGGCATTTCAGCGCTTGTACGACTTTTGCTGACCGTTCGCGGAACTCAAGGCGTCACTTTTTGCCGGTTTACCGCTGAAAGTGACGCCGCAGCCAAAGAACAATCGAACCCTGACAGGCTCACGCCTGCTTAACCACTCAGTGAATCTGACACTGCATTTTTAGATTGAAAAAGGAGAACTTGACGATATCGAGGCTGGCTTTTTGCCGGTGGGGATGACCTGCACACGCAGGCGGCAGTACCGTGTACTCAACCGATACCCCGCAATACCTCAACCTGCGTTCACTCTGGCGCACAGATATCCGTCAAAGGTAAAGCAGGCATTGCCTGTTTTGCCACACTGTCGCGCGCCAGAGATCGCATGTTGTCAGGTATCAGCAAGGGGAAGCCAATGAGTCGATTGATTAAAGAATTAAAATTTTTTGCCCGGCAAGGTGGTGGCAGTCATAAGACCTGCCATGACCGTATTCGGATCGCAGGACGTTTGGGCGCGTTGTTATTGAGTCTGAATATTCAGGTTAAAAACCTTAATAATTTGAAAGCCAAACATGTAGAACAGTATGTTAGTGCCCGTTTATCTCAGGGGATTGCCAAGCGAACGGTGCAAAATGAAATGGCCGCACTGCGTAATATTTTTCGCATGGCAGGCCGGGAGAAGCTCGAAACCTCGCCGCGCTTGAGTAATCAGGCATTGGGATTAAGTGGAACCAGCCGCGCCGGAACGAAACAGGCGATCCCTGATGCCACGTTTCAGGTTGTTTATCAGACAGCACTTGAACGTGATGCCGGATTTGCCGTCACACTGAAACTCGCCCGATTGCTGGAGCTTCGTT
Source organism: Xenorhabdus griffiniae (assembly GCF_001028135.1). Lineage (GTDB taxonomy): Bacteria > Pseudomonadota > Gammaproteobacteria > Enterobacterales > Enterobacteriaceae > Xenorhabdus > Xenorhabdus bakwenae. The sequence continues at coordinate 503 of NZ_LDNM01000136.1, read as the reverse complement.
CTCAGGAAGCGGTGCAATGCAGTGCTTCATTAAAAAGCTGGCGCAAACAGTTAGAACAACCAGAGCCAAAACTGCATGTTGTTTTCGGTACAAAGGGCGGTCGGCCAAGGCAAACCCGTATCTTGAATGTTGCGGCGGTGAAAGAAGCTGTCGGGCAGGCTATTGCCATTGCAGAACAACGAGGCGGCAGGTTGATTGATAAGCCGGATCTCAAGCAGGCCATGAACTACTGGCGGACACAGACCACAAGAATTGGTTTAACAGGCTGCCATTCTCCCCATAGTTTGCGCTATGCGTGGGCGCAGGATGCGTTGGCTTTTTACCAACAGAATGGTTTTAGTCGTCAGGAAGCAAGGGCACTGGTTTCAATGGATTTGGGTCATGGCGATGGCCGCGGGCGTTATGTTGAAAGGGTTTATAGCCGTTAAACTTAGCCGTTCAGTTATTGAGTAAGCTAAAACAATCAGTTAAAGTATTCCCGCCATTAGCAAAATCTAATGGTC
>NZ_LDNM01000135.1 GCF_001028135.1 Xenorhabdus griffiniae | reverse complement strand
CAATATTCCCCACTGCTGCCTCCCGTAGGAGTCTGGGCCGTGTCTCAGTCCCAGTGTGGCTGGTCATCCTCTCAGACCAGCTAGGGATCGTCGCCTAGGTGAGCCATTACCCCACCTACTAGCTAATCCCATCTGGGTTCATCCGATGGTGTGAGGCCCGAAGGTCCCCCACTTTGCTCTCTCGAGGTTATGCGGTATTAGCCACCGTTTCCAGTGGTTATCCCCCTCCATCGGGCAGATCCCCAGACATTACTCACCCGTCCGCCGCTCGCCGGCAAAGAAGCAAGCTTCTTCCCGCTGCCGCCCGACTTGCATGTGTTAGGCCTGCCGCCAGCGTTCAATCTGAGCCATGATCAAACTCTTCAATTAAAGTGTTTGATGCTCAAAGAATTCTGACTGTCCGTTCATAATGAATTAACTGTTCAGTCACTCTTCAAGACTGTTTTAATCTTTTTCGCCTTTCGGCGTCAGATAGTGTCTTGTGAGTGCCCACACAGATTGTCTGATTAATTTGTTAAAGAGCGTTGGCAACCGG
>NZ_LDNM01000134.1 GCF_001028135.1 Xenorhabdus griffiniae | reverse complement strand
GGCGTGCAGTTCGGCGGATTCGCGGTCGAGGTGGATTAGACCGCTGGATAATATATCTTTGTCACATATGCTCCCACTCCAGGTGCGATAATTACAGTTAAAACAGCCGTAACTGATATTAGGGTAATAGTAATCAGCTCCATCCATCAACGCCTCCCTCACTGGCTCTGGAACTTCGATATCCCCGATCTTGATAGTACGGGGTTTTAATCTAAAAGAAGTGTTGTGATGAAAAGCAATGGCGAAGGTGGCATCCAACCAATCATGTCCATCTGCAAATCTGTACTGGAAATACTCCCACGGCTTATCAGTAATATGAGACAACCTTGCGTACTCAGATATTAAATCGGCGTGTATATGTTTAGGCATGGTTATTACCCCTTACTCGCTCAACCTCAACACTGTCATATAATTCACACAGTTGCTCTGTTTTTATATATTCTCTAACTTCTTTCATGCTATCGAATGTAGCCTCCTCACGGAGGTTATATTTACCATTATCTTCTTTTACGTAGCATTTAACTAAGTATCTCTCCATTATTATTTTCCTATATTCAGGTAATAAAAAGCCCCGCATTGGCGAGGCTGTTATTTTTCTTCCACTAATTCAATTAACTCTAACTGATATTCAGTTTCACCAACTTTAACTATTGTTGGTACGTTTGATTTGTTATTATTACTAACAATTAGTGATGCAGTATCCAATACCAGATTAGTAATATCCCGCTTACCTCCTGACATGATACTTACATTGTTAGTCCCTTTAATCTGTCTCAATTTACCCAAAAACGCTTTATTCGATAAAATGGATACTCTAATACTCAGAGTATCTAATGTTTTGTTGCTATTAGACATATTATCCCCCAATTATCAACTCACCACAGCCCACTCGGAAATGAGCTGTAATTAGTTAACAACCATGGCTAGCCGTAAGTTCGCGAATGGTAGCCCGCTTGAATAACGCCCGTTGAATGCAATGTTTACGCAACCAATCATCATCACGAAAACGAATGGCTGATTGGCGGTCGCGTTTCAACATAGCACGCAATTCGTTAAT
>NZ_LDNM01000133.1 GCF_001028135.1 Xenorhabdus griffiniae | reverse complement strand
GACGCCCATTGTTCAAATGGGGTGGAATATGAAGATGAAAGAAAATCCTGATTTATGGGCTGACATGTTAAATGGCCTGAAAAACTCGTGGCCGCAAATATCCGGCTCTGCTTTAGCTATCGTAATTTGTTACGGACGCCTGATTTACGACGGCGTGGAACGGAAGAACCGCTGGGTAGAGGCGCTGCTCTGTGGTGCTTTGTCATGGAGTGTATCCAGCGGGCTAGAGATGTTTGGCATTCCTATCAGTTTTGCACCGGCTATCGGTGGCACTGTTGGATTTATTGGCGTTGAGAAAATACGCGAGTTTGCTGTTCGTGCCATCAATAAACGGCTGGGGGGTAAACAGTGAGCAGAGGCATTCGCAATAACAACCCGGGCAATATCGACCACAATCCCGCTAATAAGTGGCAAGGTCAAATTGGAATCGAAACAGGGGTAAAAAATCCTCGGTTCTGTCTGTTTGAATCACCGGAATATGGTATCCGGGCACTCATGAAGTTGCTGACCAATTACCACAAGAACGGTTATCAGAGTGTGGCCAAGATGATTAATTGCTATGCTCCAAATAACGAAAACAACACCTCAGCCTATATCAAGGGTGTTGCTAAGGCACTGAATGTCGATCCGAATCAGGTTCTGGACATCAATAAACCCACGCTGATTGCGCTGGCTAAGTCCTTCATCCGGTACGAGAACGGCAAACAACCTTATTCCGATGACATCTTCACACGGGCATTTGAGATGCTATGAATAGCGAAATGATGCGTTTCGGCTCGGTCTGCTCCGGTATTGAGGCGGCCAGCGTGGCATGGGAACCACTGGGGATGCCCCCGGCATGGTTCAGTGAAATTGAAAAATTTCCCAGCGCAGTATTGCAATACCATTGGCCGCATGTCCGCAATCTGGGGGATATGACCCAAATCCCCGCCCTGATTGCCGAAAATCAGGCGTATGCACCGGATATTTTGGTCGGCGGAACACCCTGTCAGGCATTCAGTATTGCAGGTCTGCGTAATGGGTTGGGCGATGAACGGGGACAATTAACACTATCATTCGTGGAGTTAGCTAATGTTATTGATTCAGTCAGGGCAGCAAACGGAAAACAGCCATCTATCATCGTCTGGGAAAACGTGCCCGGCGTATTATCCAGCCGGGATAATGCCTTCGGTTGTTTTCTTGCAGGGCTTGCCGGAGAAAATGAACCGTTGCAGCCGCCAGGGACGAGATGGACAAACTCTGGTTATGTGTCTGGTCCCCAACGCGCTGTCGCCTGGCGAGTGCTCGACGCTCAATATTTCGGAGTGGCCCAACGACGCCGTCGTGTGTTTGTTGTCGCAAGTGCTCGAAAAGACATCTGTCCTGCCACGGTACTTTTTGAGTCCAAGAGCGTGTGCCGGGATACTGAAGCGCGCTCAACGGAGAGGGCAGAAATTACCGCCAACGCTAGAAGCCGCGCTGTTATCGGCAGTCACTGGGACTCAGGGCTAAACCCGCATCCCACCTTAAACCAGAGCCACAGTATCGGCATGAGTAATCAGGAAATATTTTCCCAGCGTGGCAGCGGGCTGGTATCAACATATAGGCTGCTTTCGTTTGGTGAATATAAAGCTGACAATATAGCATCTACTCTGAAAGCTCGGGATGCTAAGAGCGCAGCGGATTTAGTGGCAATTTCACTAGCCGGAAATATAATCAATCGGAACGCCAAAAATGGCGGTAATGGTCTTGGTTATCACCCAGAAATTTCCTATACATTGACGGCATCAGACGTTCATGGCGTGAATTATGGCTATGCTGTGCGTCGTTTAACTCCTGTCGAATGCGAACGTTTACAGGGATTTCCCGATAATCACACCCAAATACCATGGAATGGTAAACCCGCTGCAAATTGTCCTGATGGACATCGTTATCGGGCAATCGGTAATTCAATGGCAGTGCCGGTGATGGCGTGGATAGGCAAGAGAATACAGCGATGAAACTCAATAGTCAGTACTTCACCCTCGGTGCTTTTGCTGTCGTCTCTGGCCTGTTCTGGTTCTATTACAGTGAGTATCAGGACAAGGCCAAGGAGTACCGTAGATTAAAGCTACAGTATGACGAGCAGGTCGCCATCAACACCAACCAGCAAGAGCGGATTCAGCATCTTGCAGAACGGGACACCAAGCAATTACAGAAACTCGCCAATGCCAAATCTAAACTTGATGAGCTTAACGATACTCTCCGCACTAACGTTAAGCGCGTGTACGTCAAAGCCGAGTGCCCCGTGTCTGAAACCGCTGCCCCCTCCGGCGTGGATGGTTCAAGACCCGCCAGACTGGCGAAAGACGCTGAACAGGATTATGTACGTCTCCTCGGAGAACTTGAAACCCTCGAAGCCCAGTTCCTCGGACTGAGGGATTGGGCGAATACTGAATGTGGGAGAAAAAAGTAATGGCAGACAAACTCAAACCGTGCCTGTTTTGCGGTAGTGGGGATACGGAAATAAACTCATATTCGGATGACACGTGGTTTTTTGTGCAATGTACTGACTGTGGTGCATGTGGGTCAGAGGAGGAGTCATCGGTCACTGCTGTATCTGTGTGGAATAACGCCTCACCACCTCAGAGCAAATGATACTGAGGTGGTGGGAGTAAATACCGTGTCATGACGAGAGGACGGCAGGAATGCTACCGTCCTTGCTTGATTTATTAGTCTGTTCACGTTAGTGAATTTGACGGGGTTATTGAAATATTAGAGGCGCACTGTGGCAACATTGGTAATAACACGCAAATAGGATCAAGATCTATACAATTACCTGAATCATCTGGGCAATTGCTGGAAATATTGGCGTAAGTTTGCAGTGGTAGCATAGCCGAACCCGCCAACAGGCAAAGAAGAAGATATTTTTTCATTTTATTCACCCTATTTTGCTGACTACAACAAAGACCAGTAAACCCATTTCCACACAATAACAAGCGAATAATACTTAACAATTAGTTACTCTCTGAAACTAAATGAAATATTTCGGTGTCCATTCCCTGAGTGGGGCAGGACTATGTTAGAGGGCGGTGTCAGTGGGATAGTTTCTCTCTGTAATCGCTTTGCGATTATATCCAACCAAAGTGATTAAAAAGTGATCTACATAACCTTTACTGCCACCCGCGTTAACGGATGGCTTTTTTCTTTTTAGGAACTCAGAAAATGACCAGTACAAAAATGACGACAAAACAAAAAACGTTTTGTCGTGAATACCTGGTCGATTTAAACGCAACGCAGGCAGCAATCCGAGCAGGGTACAGCCCGAAACGTGCCAGTGAAATTAGCTATCAATTGATGCAAAAACCGTTTGTTATCGCGCTGATCGATGAGCTGAAACAGACGCGCAACAAACAACTGGGGATTGATGCTAACTATGTACTGATGCGCCTCGTTGAAATCGACCAGATGGATGTGGCTGACATTCTGGAGGAGGATCTTAGTATCAAACCGTTGTCAAAATGGCCGGAATCGTGGCGTCGTTATCTCAGTGGGTTCAATCTGGCTGAGATGTTCGAGGGCAGAGGCGACGACCGCGATATGGTCGGCATACTCAAAAAAATCAAATGGCCGGACAAAGTAAAAAATCTCGAATTGCTGGGTAAACACGTCTCTGTTCAGGCATTCCGTGAGAATGTGAAAAACGAACTGACGGGAGCGAATGACGGCCCGATAGCGGTGGCTAAACTGACACCCGAACAGGCAGAGGCTGCCTACAAGAAAATGATGGGGTGATGCAATGCCTGTGCCGTTTCCGTTTGATTTTCGTAAACCCGATTATAACGCGATATTCGAATGGCGGATGGAGCGGTTACAACGCATTCGCCAGAACCCCACGCTATTACCTGCGATGCGGACATTTTACCGCGATAATCCAGGGCAATTTATTATTGACTGGGGCATGACGGTAGACCCCCGCAACGTTGAGCGGGGTTTACCTGCCCGTATCCCCTTTATTCTGTTCCCCCGTCAGGAGGAATGGATTGAATGGTTTATGGAATGCTGGCGTACTCAGGAGCCGGGGATCACTGAAAAAACCCGCGACATGGGGATTAGTTGGCTGACCATCGCCACGGCCAGCTCAATATGTCTGTTCAATCGGGGGGTTGCTGCGGGTTTCGGTTCTCGCAAAGAGGAATATGTCGATAAGCTGGGTTCACCCAAGTCGTTGTTTGATAAGGCACGAAATTTCATCAACTTGTTGCCCGCCGAATTCAGAGGCACGTGGGATATTCGCAAGCACGCCCCCCACATGCGTATTCTGTTCCCTGATACTGACTCAGTTATTACAGGTGAGGCAGGCGATGGCATCGGGCGGGGTGACCGTGCCAGCTTCTATTTTGTGGATGAGGCCGCGTTCCTCGAACGTCCAGCGCTGGTGGATGCGTCGTTGTCGGCCACAACCAACTGCCGACAGGATGTTTCGACACCAAACGGTATGGCGAACTCATTCGCCCAGCGCAGGCACAGTGGCAACATCAAAATTTTCACATTCCACTGGCGAGATGACCCACGGAAAGACGATGCCTGGTACAAAAAACAGGTGGAAAAACTTGACCCGGTCACGCTGGCGCAGGAGGTTGATATCAACTATCAGGCGTCGGTAGAGGGAATATTGATACCGTCTGAATGGGTGCAATCCTCCATCGATGCGAATATCAAACTCGGTATTCAACCAACAGGTATTCGCATGGGGGCGATGGACGCAGCCGACGAGGGTAAAGATAAAAACGCGTTTTCATGGCGGCACGGCGTCTTGTTGGGGGGAATCAAAGAATGGTCTGGCAAAGGCAGTGATATTTTTGGTTCCGTTGAAAATGTCTTCGGTTGGTGTGAGCAGAATAATCTAGATTCGTTTCGATTTGACTCTGACGGACTGGGCGCGGGTGTACGGGGCGATGCCCGTATTATCAACGAACAACGTAAATCCCTGCGAATGAGCGCGGTAACCGCGACACCGTTTCGGGGGAGTGGTGCCGTGTTTGATCCTGATGGCGAAGCTGTGCCGGGGGATGCATTCAGCGAACCCCGACTAAATAAAGATTTTTTCGCCAACGCGAAAGCGCAGACATGGTGGGCGCTGCGCACCCGCTTTCAGAAAACCCACAGGGCAGTGAGTGAGGGGCGTTTTTACGATCCTGATGAGCTGATAGCTATTTCCGGTGAAATGCCGCTGAAAGATAAACTCA
>NZ_LDNM01000132.1 GCF_001028135.1 Xenorhabdus griffiniae | reverse complement strand
GGGTTTCGATTTCCCCCAGTTCAATGCGGAAACCCCGCAGCTTGACCTGAAAATCATTGCGACCAAGGTAGTCGATATTGCCATCGGGCCGCCAGCGGCCGAGGTCACCGGTTTTGTACATCCGCGCATCGGGTTCTGACGAGAACGGATCAGGCAGGAAGCGTTCAGCGGTCAGTTCAGGCCGATTCAGGTAACCGCGAGCCACACCCGCCCCGGCAATATAAATTTCCCCCGTCACACCACAAGGAACGGGTTGCCCCTGTGCATCCAGAATATAAATCCGGGTATTGGCAATCGGACGGCCAATCGGGGGCGGATTATCCTCTGCGGAGGAAGCGCAGGAATAGAGTGTGGCACAGACTGTGATTTCTGTTGGTCCATAGGCATTAAGCATTTGCCGTCCGGGTGACCAGCGTTTGACTAAGGTTGGCGGACAGGACTCGCCCCCCACCAACAGGGTTTGCACGGTATCGGGCAGGGTATCCAGCGC
>NZ_LDNM01000131.1 GCF_001028135.1 Xenorhabdus griffiniae | reverse complement strand
GGGTGCTGTGTCTGGCTCAGGTGTCTGGCGCTCTAGAGCCACCATATCCGCCGCCTCCTGCATCGGTACAGCACGCTCAATCAGCAGAGCAAAGGCGGTTTCGGGTTCCGCCATCTGACACAGATATTCATTGGCATCCCTGCCCGGCGGGAACACCACGCGCAGCGGTGTGATCCCTTTGGCAACCAGTGCTGACGCCAGTTTCACCGCCGCCTCATTGCCTGCGGTATCGTTATCAAAGGCGATCAGCACCTGCTTAATGTTGTGCTGTTCAAAGACCTGCCAGTGATCAGCGGTGACACCATGTACACCATAGGCCGCCGTGACATGGCGCTGCCCTGCGACCCAGAACGACATCGCATCAATGAGTGATTCACACAGGATAAGCGTCCTGGACGCACCCAGCGCCGCTTCATTCCAGACGCCGTGATGGGCCCCCGGCAGGTACAGATGACGGATAACCGACGCCCGCAGATCATCACTGATCATGCGCCCGTACAGTTCATGGATTTGCCCCTGTGTTCCCCTCACCGGCACAACCAGCGAACCGCGCAGATGCTCCCGCCCGTTCTCCCGCAGCACACCGACTG
>NZ_LDNM01000130.1 GCF_001028135.1 Xenorhabdus griffiniae | reverse complement strand
ACATTAAGCAGGTGCTGATCGCCTTTGATAACGATACCGCAGGCAATGAGGCGGCGGTGAAACTGGCGTCAGCACTGGTTGCCAAAGGGATCACACCGCTGCGCGTGGTGTTCCCGCCGGGCAGGGATGCCAATGAATATCTGTGTCAGATGGCGGAACCCGAAACCGCCTTTGCTCTGCTGATTGAGCGTGCTGTACCGATGCAGGAGGCGGCGGATATGGTGGCTCTAGAGCGCCAGACACCTGAGCCAGACACAGCACCCGAACCCGCTTCCCCTTTAGCCGCCGAACCGGCGCCCCGCGTGACGCCGAATGTGGTCTGTGAGTCGGGTGAGCATGGCGAGCTGCTCGTGTCAGTCGGCACACTGCAATGGTGTCTGCGCGGCATGGGATCAGTTAAGGCAGGTTCCGCTGCGATGAAACTCAATGCGCAGGTGCTGGACAGGCAAAGCGGGGTGTTGTTCGCCGACGGGGTTGATCTGATGAGCGGCCGTTCACGTAACAGTTACTCCCGCATGGCCGCCACTGAGCTGGGACTGGGCGAAGCGGATCTGCGGCGGGCGCTGGGGCAGGTGTTGCTGGCTGCTGAACAATGGCAACAGCAAGGCGGCAAGGTATCAGTGGTCAATGTGCCGACAATGAGTGACGCCGAACAAAAGGCAGCGCTGGCCTTGCTGCAAGATCCCTATCTGACTGCCCGTATTACCGCTGACTTAGCCGCCTGTGGCGTGGTTGGTGAGTCCACTAACTTACTGGCCGGCTTTTTGGCTGCCGTGAGCCGTAAACTGCCCAACCCCTTAGCCGTCCTGATCCAAAGCAGCAGCGCCGCCGGAAAATCCTCATTGATGGAGGCCGTACTGAACCTGATGCCGGAAGAAGAGCGTACCCAGTACAGCGCCATGACCGGGCAAAGTCTGTTCTATCTGGGCGAAACCCATCTCCAGCACAAGATTTTAGCGATAGCGGAAGAAGAAGGGGTACGGCAGGCCGCCTATGCGCTCAAGCTGTTGC
>NZ_LDNM01000013.1 GCF_001028135.1 Xenorhabdus griffiniae | reverse complement strand
CACTTTATGCCTTGTCATATTGGATTGGGATATTATGCCATATTGGTATGATTTAGCTATATTACATCAGTTCAGCAGAACTGACAGAAGAAAAATTGGCTCAGGCAGTACGCAGTCACTGGCGCATTGAAAATAATCTCCATTGGGTGTTGGATGCGATTTTTCATGAAGATGATTGTCAGATTTATCGGGAAAATGCAGCAGAAAATATCGCAATACTCAGACGAATCGCCTTAAATATGTTGAAACAGGAAAAAACTAAATTAAGTATAAGGATGAAACGTAAACGCGCCTGGATGAGAATTCAGTTTTTAGAACAGGTATTACAAGCAGGATTTTCTAACCTGAATGTTATTTGATCATTCATGCGGTTGCCCTGGGATATTAGGTCATCCACTCAATTGACTAAATGTCCCGATATTCTGCCATAGGCTGGTTACCCATTGTCCGACATGGGGTGAGGACAGCATAGTCATGTGATTGCCGGGCACAACTATCGTATTGAGTTCAGCCGCGTGAAGACGCCATTGGGTTTCTCGAGTTCTCCTTGCCTCTTTTTTATCGCCTTCCCCGGCATTAACCAAATGAACAAGTCCCTCATAACGGGTACGCGGTATATAACGGGTGTTCAGATTAGCCTGCATAACGCGAACAATCCCTTGCAACAGTGATATGGGTGTTTTTGCCGGGAAAAGCCCGACCCTAACCAGAGCACTGTGCAGATGCTGGATTTGTTCATCCGCAGCCAGGTCAGCAAAATCTTGTCTGGTGAGCGGAAGAGGCTGGTTTAGTAGCATATTATAGATATCGATCAACTCCATGATTGTTTCAATACGGTTGACTGACTTGAGGGCACTCCCTTGCTGATCCGGTTCATCGGTATCAATAAGAATAAGATCGGATACCTGTTCTCCATCGGCCTGCAATTGCAGGGCTATTTCAAAGGCAATCCAGCCCCCAAAAGAGTGACCGAGCAGGTGATAAGGGCCATGCGGTTGGATCTGGCGGATACTCTGGATATAGGCACGAGCGGCCCCTTCAACACTGCTGTAAGGGGAATGATGCTCAATCGTGAACCCACGTGCCTGTAAAGCGTATATCGGAAGTTGCTGTGGGAACGATAGTGCCAGTTCGAGCAGACTGGACGGGCTGGCACCGGCACCCGGCAGACAAAATAGCGGCGATACGGCCGGAGAGCCTTGCTGAATAATAACCAGTGGGTTAAAGGAAGGCACATCCCGTAGGTTTTCAGTGATTGAATCCACGATTTGGTTTAGCAGAGGAGGCTGCATAATGGAGAAATGTGTCCCGCCGATAGGATAGAGCACCGAATCGGGACCGACAATGTCATGCCAACCGTGCCAGCTGTCGCCGTTGACTAACTCTTCCGTAGTATAGAGGTGGACCGGTAAAGCGGATTTTTGCGCGGTGTACTCTTGACCAAGCTGTGAAATCATCTCGGCGGTATAGACACGCAGGAGAATATCTTCGCGTGTGATCCCCGCCGGCAACCACTGGCGTTCGATACAGTGATTAAGTACCTGTTCCACATTACTGAGGTGGTACAGTTCCGCCAAATCCTTTTGATCATCAAGAATTTTTTGGGCACGCAGTGCGTTAATGACGAATCCAATTCGTCTTGCTTCTTCGCTGACAGAGGGGGCGGCAGTTGTTAAGGCGTTACTATTATCTTTATGGGCATGATAATAAGAATCAATCATACCAATAAACTCGACTGTCTCACCATCACTGGTTAATTGTTGGGCTATCTCGTAGGCAATTACCCCCCCAATCGACCAGCCCATCAGGCGATAAGGCCCTTGTGGTTGGATACGGCGAATAGCCTGAATATGGCAGGCGGCAAGTGCTTCAATCGACCCCGGAGGATGCGTCAGTGTATGAATACCAAGCGCCTGCAAGGCATAGACCGGAAGTTCAGGGGGCACCAGGGTAGTCAGGGGAGAATACACCAGAGGATCGCCCGATGTTTCGTGGATCAAAAACAAAGGCAGTAAAGTGCCTGCCGGACTAAGCGGTACAGGATTTTCGTCAAATGGGGATACGGGGATGACGAACTGTTCCTTAACCGCCAGGGCCAGATCACATAAGGTTGGATGGGTGAACAGAGTGGCTAGTGAAACCGGCATATTTTGTTCGCGCATATGATTCAACAACTGTACCGCGAGCAGCGAGTGTCCGCCAAGTTCAAAGAAATGGTCATGGCGGCTAATCCTTTCCAGTCCCAGTAAATCTTGCCAGATCCGAGCCAGCGTGGTTTCTGTTTTATCGATGGGAGATTCATAGCCCCGCACCACGAAAGCGGACAGATCGGGGACAGGTAACGCCTGCCGGTCGAGTTTGCCGTTAGGGGTTAACGGGAAAGTCGCTAACGTGACAAAGGCACTGGGCAGCATATAGTCGGCAAGGTGCTGGACAAGTTGCTGGCGCAGTTTGGCGGGCACCAATTCAACCCCTTCCTGCGGTAACAGGTAGGCGACCAGTCGTTTCTGGCCGGGTTCATCTTCGCGGGCAATCACTGCCGCTTCACGCACGCCGTCACATTGGCAGAGTCTGGCTTCGATTTCCCCCAGTTCAATGCGGAAACCCCGCAGCTTAACCTGAAAATCATTGCGACCCAGGTAGTCGATATTGCCATCGGGCAGCCAGCGGCCGAGGTCACCGGTTTTGTACATGCGGGCATCAGGTGTGGCTGAGAATGGATCGGGAACAAAGCGTTCCGCTGTCAACTCAGGGCGGTTGAGATAGCCTCGGGCCACACTGGTGCCACCAATATAAATCTCACCAGCAACACCAAGAGGCAGCAACTGGCCTTGGGCATCCAGAATATAGATCTGGGTATTAGCAATTGGCCGGCCGATGCTGGGCTGTGACAATGTTAAATCAACCGGACAGAGGGTGGCGTCTACCGTACATTCTGTTGGTCCGTAAACATTGATAAAGCGGGTTGTTTCTATTTCTTGCAGTCTGGACCACATTGAAGGAGGAATACTGTCACCACCCACCAGCGCCAATCTGGGTTGATAACCGACACGGGTTCCCAGCCCGGACTCTAACAGCCATTGTAATTGCACTGGCGTACAGTCGAACATGTCCACAAGGTGGCGTGCAAAATAGCGCCAGAGTTGCTGGCTGTCGGCACGGATCTCTTCAGGCACGATGATCAATGTATGACCGGAAAGTAACTGAAGCCAGATTTTCACCGAAGCATCAAACACAATACTGGCATTCATCGCTACGCGGCACGGTGGGCTGAGGTCGAGCGCGGCATTCAAACCGGTATGAAGATTGATGACATTCCTGTGTGTCACCATCACTCCTTTGGGCTGTCCCGTAGAACCGGAGGTGTAAATCACGTAGGCCAGATGATGTGGTGTGAGTCCCAGCGTTTGAGCATCGGGATTGTTTTCAGATCCCTGCGCAAAGAGAGAGCGTGACTGAGTATCGAGTAAAATGCTGGGCAGGGTGCAGTCCAGCATGTCGACGAACGCAGATTGGGTAAGCAGGGCTACCGGTGCAGCATCTTCTATCATGTAAGTCAGTCGTTCGGCCGGATAGGCCGGGTCCAGTGGGACATAGGACCCACCGGCTTTGAGGATAGCCAGCAGTCCCACCATCATCTCAAGGCTACGTTCAACACAGATAGCCACACGATCATCAGGACGTACCCCTATGGCAATCAGATGATGCGCCAGGCAATTGGCCCGCCGGTTCAGTTCACCGTAGCTGAAAGACAGATCGCCGAAGACGACGGCGGTGACGTCAGGTGTGCGGGCGGCTTGTTGCTCAAACAATTCATGGATCAGAACGTTTGGCGGGAAGTCAATCCCTGTGGTGTTGAACCCGGCCAGTAACTGTTGGCGTTCCGTGGCAGGCAGGATTGACAGATCCAAAACCGGTCGCCGAGGTTCGTTCATTAGGGCTTCGGTCAGGCTGCTAATGGCAGTGACCAAATAATCAGCTACCCGGGGAGAATCAATTGTGGCGACGGCCTTGACTGATATGCTGAACGCTTCCCCTGAGTCATCCACTGAGAGGGTCAACGGGTAGTTAGTTCGCTCCTCAGAAAGCAACAGGCGTATGCCACGCCAGACAGTCTCATTTGTATCTGGTCGGTTATGGCGATAATTCAGTAAGGCACTGAACAGCGGCATTGGCTGTGCTACACCGCTGCACCGTTGTGCCAGTGCCAACGGAGCTTGTTCATGCTCCAATAAAGTGGTCAGGTTATGGTAGGTATCCTGCACAATTTCTTGTACCGTACGCCCGCCCAGAGCGACACGCAAGGGCAGGGTGTTGATAAACATCCCCAGTATACGATCAGCCCCCGCGCCGCCTTGCAGACGGCCCAGCAGCACGGAACCAAATACGACATCATCGCGGCCACTGATTTGTGCCAACACTTGCGCCCAGGCCACATGAAACAGCACACTGGAACTAACGCCCAGCTGACGCGCCTGAGAGCGGATTGTCTTCGCTAAAGCGGGGTCAAGCAGAAGACGGTGTTCATTGATAACACTATTATCGCCGGGGACGCTGAGTATCCCGAAGGGGGCGGTGGGTTCATCAATATCCGCCAGTTGGCTACGGAAATAGGCTTCATGTTCTGCCACGGGCACACTTAATGTCTGGGCAATAAAGTTGCGGTAGGGCAGCATGGGGGGCAGTGTTTTGGCATTGCCCAGCAATATCTGGGCAATTTCCGCAAAAATCAGCTCCAGTGTCATATGATCACTGACCAGATGGTGGAAACGCAAAGCCAGCAGCCATTCATTTTGTTGCGGATCATGGGCGGTATCGACGGCAAAGAGGGGGGCCAGGTTCAAATTGATTTTATGCTGGCGTGGATCAGTGTGAGCCTGTAACTGCCCCGGAATATCACCTGTCGTGGCCGGGATGAATTCACGGACAGTCAGCGGTGCCTGACGCCAGACCACCTGCACCGGCTGTTCCAGTCCTTGCCAATAAATGGCGGTGCGCAGGATATCATGGCGATTGATAACCTGTTGCAAGGCATCCAAAAAGCTATCGAGACGATCACGGGTATCGAAAGCGAGTAAGCTTCGCAGCAGATAATTATCTCCCTGTGACTGTAACAGATGATGGAACAGGATACCTTCCTGCAACGGGGTCAGTGGATAGATATCCTGTATATTACCTGCTCCGTCCGGCAACTGCTCAACGATGGCATCAATTTCGGCCTGGCAGAGAGAAACTAAAGGCAGCATATCGGGCGTGATAACCGTACAACCTTCGGGGATACGGTTAGGGGGGACGACAAAGGCGCTGATCCCATGCTGGGTGGCCTGAGCCATATCGGTGAGCACAGGTGAGGCGAACACACTACGAACCTCGAGCTGCCAGCCTAAATTACGCAGTTCTTCCACCAGACTGACAATCATCAGTGAATGACCGCCGAGTTCAAAGAAGTGATCGTGACGACTGACCTGTTTGAGTCCCAGGAGTTTTTGCCAAATCTGCGCCAGCGCGGTTTCTGCCTCACCGACGGGGGCTTCATAGTTGCGGGCCACAACCGCCGATAAATCGGGGGGCGGCAGGGCCTGACGGTCGAGTTTACCATTAGGGGTCAACGGGAAAGTGTCTAACGTAACAAAGGCACTGGGCAACATATAATCAGCGAGGTGCTGGGCCAGTTGCTGGCGCAGTGCAGCGGGCACCAGTTCACCCCCTTCCTGTGGCAGCAGGTAAGCGACCAGTCGTTTTTCGCCGGGTTCATCTTCGCGGGCAATCACCACCGCCTCACGTACGCCGTCACATTGGCTGAGTCGGGTTTCGATTTCCCCCAGTTCAATGCGGAAACCCCGCAGCTTGACCTGAAAATCATTGCGACCAAGGTAGTCGATATTGCCATCGGGCCGCCAGCGGCCGAGGTCACCGGTTTTGTACATCCGCGCATCGGGTTCTGACGAGAACGGATCAGGCAGGAAGCGTTCAGCGGTCAGTTCAGGCCGATTCAGGTAACCGCGAGCCACACCCGCCCCGGCAATATAAATTTCCCCCGTCACACCACAAGGAACGGGTTGCCCCTGTGCATCCAGAATATAAATCCGGGTATTGGCAATCGGACGGCCAATCGGGGGCGGATTATCCTCTGCGGAGGAAGCGCAGGAATAGAGTGTGGCACAGACTGTGATTTCTGTTGGTCCATAGGCATTAAGCATTTGCCGTCCGGGTGACCAGCGTTTGACTAAGGTTGGCGGACAGGACTCGCCCCCCACCAACAGGGTTTGCACGGTATCGGGCAGGGTATCCAGCGCGGATAACGCGGTCGGTGACAAGAGAACATGGCTGATGGCCTGATCGGCTAAATAGCCGGACAGTATGGCGCCGGGCAAGAGATTAGCCCGTTTGGCCAGATAGAGGCAACCGCCTGCCATTAAGGCCATACAACATTCCCAGATACTGGCATCGAAGCTGTTTGAGGCGAATTGTAAGACGCGGCTGTTGCTGGTGAGAGCCAGGGCATGTTGCTGGGTGGTGATTAAATTGCACAGGTTCTGATGTTCAATCATCACGCCTTTCGGTTGCCCTGTTGAACCAGAAGTATAAATGACATAGGCCAGATGGCGGGATGCCAATCCCAGTGCTTGGGAGGCTGGGTTATCAGCGGGTTGTGTTGCCAGAGACGGTTCGTGGTTATCCAGTAAGACCGTTGGCAAGGTGTCAAATTGAGCGAGCCACTCTGATTGGGCCAGTTCCGATTGAGTCAGTAAAGCCACGGGGGCGGCATCTTCCAGCATATAAACCAACCGTTCGGGCGGGTAGGACGGGTCAAGCGGGACATAAGCCCCCCCCGCCTTGAGGATAGCCAGCAAGCCGACCACCATCTCCGGGCTGCGCTCAACACAAATGGCGACCCGGTCATCAGGCCGCACCCCCAGCGCAATCAGATAATGGGCCAACTGATTAGCGTGGTGGTTTAATTCACCATAGCTCAGTGTCTGGTCTTCATAGACGACAGCAAGGGTATCGGGATGCCGGGCGGCCTGTGCCTCAAACAGTTGGTGGATCAACATGTCTTGCGGGAAATCGGCCTGAGTAGTATTGAAATCCACCAGCAGTTGTTGCTGTTCTGCCGCCGGTAAGATAGGGATAGCCCGGATCGCTTGTTGCGGATTGTGGATCAGGGCATCGATCAAGCCGCTGATGGCTGTCGCCAGATAGGTATTGATGCGTTCCGGTGCAATGTCGCTGACGGTCAGAGCCGTTAATTGGAAACCGTCGCCTAAGTCATCGACTGACAAGGTGATGGGGTAGTTAGTACGCTCTTCTGCGGTCAAAATACGGATGCCCGCCCAGGGGGTGTCAACGGACTCAGTTTCACCCATTTCCGTTTCATTCGAAGGGCTATGACGATAATTGAACAAAGTGCTGAACAACGGCAGGGGTTGCTCCACGGCACTGCACCGTTGTGCCAGCACTAATGGAGCTTGTTCATGCTCCAGTAACGTGATCAGGTTGTGATAGGTCTCCTGCACGATTTCCTGTACCGTGCGTCCGTTCAGAGAGATGCGCAGGGGCAGCGTGTTAATAAACATGCCCAGTATTTGATCCGCCCCCGCCCCGCCTTGCAAACGGCCCAGGAGTACGGAGCCAAACACCACATCATTGCGGCTGCTGGTGTGGGCCAGAACCAGTGACCATGCCACATGGAACAGAACACCCGGGCTGACACCGAAACGACGCGCCTGAGTGCGGATGGCTTTGGCCAGATCAGGCGCGATAGCGAGATGGGCCTCAGTAACAAGGTCGTTGCCAATTTTTACGTTAAATACCCCAAATGGCGCGGTGGGTTCGTCAATGTCCGCTAATTGGGCGCGGAAATAGGCTTCATGCTCGGCGGTTGATGTATTCAGGGTTTGGGCGATAAAGTTGCGATAGGGCAATACCGTTGGCAGCTTCTCCGTCTTTGCCTGCAAGATGAGCGCAATTTCTGTAAAAACCAGCTCCAGTGTCATATGGTCACTGACCAGATGATGGAAGCGCAGCGCCAGCAACCATTCATCTTGTGCCGGATTGGGGGCAATATCGGCGGTAAACAGGGGCGCGAGATTCAGATTGATACGGTGCTGACGCGGATCAGTGTGAGCCAG
This sequence comes from Xenorhabdus griffiniae, assembly GCF_001028135.1. Taxonomy (GTDB): domain Bacteria; phylum Pseudomonadota; class Gammaproteobacteria; order Enterobacterales; family Enterobacteriaceae; genus Xenorhabdus; species Xenorhabdus bakwenae. Next base: position 100,199 of record NZ_LDNM01000013.1, on the reverse strand, counting down.
TAACTGCGCCGGAATATCGTCTGTCATGGCAGGCGTGAATTCACGGACAGTCAGCGTTGCCTGACGCCAGACCACCTGAACCGGTTGTGTCAGTCCCTGCCAGTAAGCGGCAGTGCGCAGGATATCATGGCGGTTGATAACCTGTTGCAAGGCATTCAGGAAGCTATCGAGACGATCACGGGTATCGAAAGCGAGTAAGCTTTGTTGCAGATAATTATCCCCCTGAGTCTGTAACAGATGATGGAACAGGATGCCTTCCTGTAACGGGGCCAGTGGATAGATATCCTGTACATTACCTGCCCCGCCGGGGATCAGCTCAACGATAGCATCAATCTCAGATTGGGAAAGCGAAACCAGTGGCAACATATCGGGCGTGATAACCGTACAATCTTCGGGGATACGGTTGGGGGGCACAACAAAGGTGCTGACCCCATGCTGGGTAGCCCGGGCCATATCGCTGAGGACCGGTGAGGCGAATACACTGCGAACCTCGAGCTGGCGGCCCAGATTACGTAGCTCTTCGACCAGACTGACAATCATCAGCGAATGGCCGCCGAGTTCAAAGAAGTGATCATGGCGACTGACCTGTTTGAGTCTCAGGAGTTTTTGCCAAATCTGCGCCAGCGCGATTTCTGTCTCACCGACGGGGGCTTCATAGCCACGAGCGACAACCGCCGATAAATCGGGGGGCGGCAGAGCCTGACGGTCAAGTTTACCATTAGGGGTGAGCGGGAAAGTCTCTAAAATGACAAAGGCGCTGGGCAGCATATAGTCGGCAAGATGCTCAGTCAGTTGCTGACGCAATTCAGCCAGCACCAATTCAGCGCCCTCTGACGGACGCAAATAGGCCACCAGTCGTTTCTGTCCCGGCTCATCTTCGCGGGCCAGTACCACGGCTTCGCGTACGCCGTCACATTGGGTGAGCCGGGCTTCGATTTCCCCCAGTTCAATACGGAAACCGCGCAACTTGACCTGAAAATCATTGCGGCCGAGGTATTCGATATTACCATCGGGCAGCCAGCGGCCGAGGTCGCCGGTTTTATACAGGCGTGCATCGGGGGCTGAAGAAAAAGGATCGGGCAGGAAGCGCTCGGACGTGAGTTCAGGGCGATTCAGATAGCCGCGGGCGACACCTACTCCGCCAATATAAATTTCCCCCGCCACACCAATGGGAACGACTTCACCGTGAGCATCAAGAATATAGATTTGAATATTGGCAATAGGATGCCCAATCGGCACTTGCCCGATATAGCGACCCGGAACACACTGCCAGGCCGTGACATCAATGGCCGCCTCTGTGGGACCGTATAAATTATGCAGTTCACTGTGAGGTAAATGGGACAGACAGTGTTGTTGCAAGGCATAGGGCAGCGCTTCCCCACTGCATAAAATCTGGCGCAGAGAAAGGCAGCGTCCCGCCGGAAGGAAATGGAGGAAAATTTGCAACATGGAAGGCACAAAGTGGATCGTCGTGATTTGACGTTTTTCTATCTCTTCCAATAAATAGTGCGGTTCTTTGTGACCGCCGGGGCGAGCCATCACTAATTGGGCACCAACCATCAGGGGAAGGAAGAATTCCCAAACGGAGACATCAAAACTGAACGGCGTTTTTTGTAAGACGCGATCTTGCGGGGTTAATTGATAAGTCGCCTGTGCCCAGAGCAAACGGTTAACCACACCACGGTGCTCATTCATCACGCCTTTGGGTAATCCGGTGGAGCCAGAGGTGTAGAGGACGTAGGCCAGATGACGCGATGTCAGCCCCAGCGCCTGGGCGTCTGGATTGTCAGTCGGTTGTGCTGTCAGAAACGATTCATGGCTATCAAAGATCTTATCCAGCAAGACCGCAGGCAAAGTGCTGTCAAGTTTGTCGCGTAACGAGGTTTGCGTCAGTAAAACCACCGGTGCCGCATCTTCCAGCATATAGGCCAACCGTTCGGTGGGGTAGGCCGGGTCGAGCGGGACATAAGCACCACCTGCTTTAAGAATGGCAAGCAGCCCCACGACCATCTCCAGACTGCGTTCGACACAAATTGCGATCCGATCGTCAGGGTGAACTCCCCGCGCAATCAGGTGATGTGCCAGACGATTAGCATGACGATTCAACTCCTTATAGCTGAGAGCGTGAGCGCCACAAATGACGGCGGTTGCATTGGGCGTTTTTGCCGCTTGTGCTTCGATTAATTGATGGATCAGTGCCGCTTGTGGGAAATCCACTTGAGTGGCGTTAAAATCGGTCAGCACGTGTTGCCGCTCTGCCGCCGGTAAGATGGTGATAGCCCGGATCGTTTGTTGCGGATTGTGAACTAAGGCATCAACCAAACCGCTGATAGCTGTCACCAGATAGGTGTTGATGCGTTCGGAGTCGATTTCGGTGACAGTCAGGGCTGTTAGCTGGAAGCCGTTCCCTAAATCATCCACTGACAGAGTGATGGGATAGCTAGTGCGCTCCTCTGCGGATAAAGTCCGTATGCCTGCCCAAAGGGTATCAACCACTTCCGTTTCACCAGAAGCGCTATGGCGATAATTGAGCAAAGTGCTGAACAGCGGCATGGGTTGTTCCACGCTACTGCATCGTTGTGCCAGCACTAACGGTGCCTGCTCATGCTCCAGCAAGGTGGTCAGATTGCGATACGTGTCCTGCACGATTTCCTGTACCGTGCGTCCGCTCAGAGAGATACGCAGGGGCAGGGTGTTGATAAACATACCCAGTATGCGATTAGCCCCCGCACCGCCTTGCAAACGACCCAGCAGCACGGAGCCAAACACCACATCATCGCGGCCGCTGGTTTGGGCCAGTACCTGCGCCCAGGCCACATGGAACAGGACGCCGGGACTGACGCCCAGCCGACGCGCCTGAGAGCGAATGGCCTTCGCCAACGTAGAGTCAAGTGGAAGACGGTGTTCGTTGATAACACTATTATCGGCGGGTACGCTGAGTATCCCGAAAGGGGCGGTGGGTTCATCAATATCCGCCAGTTGGCTACGGAAATAGGCTTCATGTTCTGCCACGGGCACACTTAATGTCTGGGCAATAAAGTTGCGGTAGGGCAACATCGTGGGCAGTGTTTTGGCATTGCCCCGTAGTATCTGGGCAATTTCCGCTAAAATCAGCTCCAGTGTCAGATGGTCACTGACCAGATGGTGGAAACGTAAAGCCAGCAGCCATTCATTCTGTCGCGGATCGTGGGCGATATCGGCAGCAAAGAGAGGGGCGCGGTTCAGATTGATCCGGTGCTGACGCGGATCAGTGTGAGCCTGTAACTGCGCCGGAATATCGCCTGTCGTGGCCGGGATGAATTCATGGATAGCCAGCGTTGCCTGACGCCAGACCACCTGCACCGGCTGTTCCAGTTTTTGCCAATAAACCGCTGTACGCAGGATATCATGGCGGTTGATAACCTGTTGCAAGGCATTCAGGAAGCTATCGAGACGATCACGGGTATCGAAAGCGAGCAGACTTTGCAGCAGATAATTATCCCCCTGAGTCTGTAACAGATGATGGAACAGGATACCTTCCTGCAACGGGGCCAGTGGATAGATATCCTGTACATTACCTGCTCCGCCCGGGATCAGCTCAACGATAGCATCAATCTCAGATTGGGAAAGCGAAACCAGTGGCAACATATCGGGCGTGATAGCCGTACAATCTTCGGGGATACGGTTGGGAGGGACGACAAAGGTGCCGACCCCATGCTGGGTAGCCTGAGCCATATCGGCAAGGACCGGTGAGGCGAACACACTGCGAACCTCGAGCTGCCAGCCTAAATTGCGCAGTTCTTCCACCAGACTGACGATCATCAGTGAATGGCCGCCGAGTTCAAAAAAATGGTCATGGCGACTGACTTGTTCGAGTCCCAGGAGTTTTTGCCAAATCTGCGCCAGCGCGATTTCTGCCTCACCGACAGGGGCTTGATAGCTGCGCGTGACAACCGCCGATAAATCGGGGGCAGGCAGGGCCTGACGGTCAAGTTTACCATTAGGCGTGAGCGGGAAAGTCTCTAAGATGACAAAGGCGCTGGGCAGCATATAGTCGGCAAGATGCTCAGTCAGTTGCTGACGTAATTCAGCCAGCACCAATTCAGCGCCCTCTGACGGACGTAAATAGGCCACCAGTCGTTTCTGCCCCGGCTCATCTTCGCGGGCCAGTACCACGGCTTCGCGCACGCCGTCACATTGGGTCAGTCTGGCTTCGATTTCTCCCAGCTCGATACGGAAACCGCGCAGTTTGACCTGAAAATCATTGCGGCCGAGGTAGTCGATATTGCCATCGGGCAGCCAGCGGCCGAGGTCGCCGGTTTTGTACATCCGTGCGTCTGGCTGCGAAGAGAACGGATCGGGCAGGAAGCGTTCAGCGGTCAGTTCAGGGCGATTCAGGTAACCACGGGCCACACCGTCACCGGCGATATGGATTTCACCGGCAACCCCGACGGGAACGGGTTGACCCTGCGTGTCCAGAATATAAATCCGGGTATTGGCAATCGGACGGCCGACAGGAATGGCACGGGTGACATCAACCGGAGAAGTCATCGCATAGGTGGTGGCAAAGGTGGTGGTTTCTGTTGGACCATACCCATTTATCAGATGCGCGGGCTGGGACAGCGCCAACTGCACCTGTTGTATCTTTCTCGGGTCAAGGACATCCCCGCCGACAAGCAGGTAACGTAACTGCCCAAACAGGGGAATAAGATGATCCAGATATTCGTTAAATAAGCCGGCCGTTAACCAAAGTGCCGTGACCTGTCCTTTTACCAGTACATTGAAGAAACTCACCGGATCCAGCAGTACCGATTGTGGAACCACCTGCAGGCGTGCCCCATTGAGCAGGGCAGACCAAATTTCCCAGGTCGAGGCATCAAAAGCGATATTGGCACAATGGGCGACACAGTCATTCGGCGCAATATCAGCAAACCCGCTATTTATGATAAGACGAAGGACATTGCGGTGTTCGACCATCACTCCCTTCGGTTGCCCCGTCGATCCTGACGTGTAAATGACATAGGCCAAATGACGTGATGTCAGCCCCCGTGCCGGTATGTCGGGGTTATCCGTTGGCTGTGATGCCAACGTCGGTTCTTGATTGTCAAATAAACGGTCAAGTAAAACGGTCGGCACGGTGTTGGGCAGCGGGTGGACTTGTGCCGTCTGGGTGAGCACCACCACGGGGGCGGCATCTTCCAGCATATAGCTCAACCGTTCGGGCGGGTAGGACGGGTCAAGCGGGACATAAGCCCCCCCCGCCTTGAGGACAGCCAGTAAGCCGACCACCATCTCCAGACTGCGTTCAACACAAATGGCGACCCGGTCATCAGGCCGCACCCCCAGCGCAATCAGGTAATGGGCTAACTGATTGGCCCGGCGATTAAGCTCGCCATAGCTCAGTGTCTGGTCTTCATAGACGACAGCAAGGCTATCGGGATGCTGGGCAACCTGTACCTCAAACAGTTGATGGATCAACGCCTCCTGCGGGTAATCCACTTGAGTGGCATTGAAATCCACCAGCAGTTGTTGCCGCTCTGAGGCAGGCAGCAACGGCAAAGTGGCAATTTGTTGGGTTTCATCCGCGACCATGGCGGTCAGCACATTGTTGAAATAACCGGCTATCCGCTCAACGGTGGTGGTGTCGAATAAATCGGTGGCATATTCCAGCTCACCGACCAGACCGGCTTCGCTTTCACTCAGTGACAAAGTCAAATCAAAATGAGCACTACGATGTTCCTGGTCAATCGTAGTCAGTTGCAAACCCGGCAGGGTCAACGCTTGGGCTGGGGTGTTATTTAAGGCCAGCATCACCTGAAAGAGGGGGTTGTAGCTTAAGCTACGTTCAGGCTGGAGTGCTTCTACCACCTGTTCGAAGGGCAGATCCTGACGGGTATAGGCGGCCAGTGCCCGCTCCCGAACCTGGGCCAGCAAATCCGCCACACAGAGTTCATCATGGCAGGAGATGCGCAAGGCCAGCGTATTAACAAAGAAACCGATTAACCCTTCCAGTTCACGGTGTGGGCGGTTGGCAACCGGGGTGCCGATAACGATATCCTCCTGTCCACTGAGCCGGGTCAGTACGAGACTCCAGGCACTGAGCACCGTCATAAATAAGGTGGTGTGATGGCGCTGTCCCAGTTCCTTTAGTGAAGCCAATAAGTCTGCGTCAATGTGCACAGGCACTTGGTTGCCCGCATAGGTTTGTACCGCCGGGCGTGGCCGGTCGGTTGGGAGAGTGAGTAAGGCAGGGGCGTCAGCAAGCTGGGCACACCAGAAATCACGTTGTTCAGTGAAGAACGTGCCTTGTAACTGCGCCTGCTGCCAGACCGTATAATCAGCATACTGAATGGGCAGGGGAGGCAAAGGGTCATCATGATGACCGTCAAGGGCCGCACGGTAAAAGGTGCCTAACTCTTGCACCAGCACACCGATGGACCAGCCATCAGTGATAATGTGATGCAGAGTCAGTAACAGCACATGCTCTTCGTCTGCCAGTTGCAGCAATTGTCCACGGATCAGCGGTCCCAGGGCAAAATCGAAGGGTGCCTGCGCCTCGATATCAGCGAGTTCGGTGACACGCTGGGTACGCAAGGCCGTATCAAGCGGGCGCAGGTCGTGACAGGACAGAGCAAAACCGATATCAGCCGGATCGATATGCTGGCAGGGTTGGCCTTCTACCAGGATAAAGCGGGTACGCAGACTTTCATGACGGGCAATCAGGCGGTCAAGTGATGTTTTCAGCGCATGGGCGTTGAGCTGGCCTGTGAGGCGTAAAGTTACTGGCAGATGATAAGCCTGACTGGCCGCCGGATCGAGCTGGTTGATAAACCATAACCGCTGCTGGGCAAAAGAAAGGGGCAGAGATTGATGTCTGTCTGCGGGTTTAATCAATGCCGGTTGCTGTTGTTCCCCGCGGGCTTTCAGCTGTTCTGCAAGTCTTTTCTCCAGCACCGCACGTTTCAAGTCATCGATATTCATATTGATCTTTGTCATTATCTACTGCCTCCGCGGGGGTCTTTCCCGCCTAAAATAGCCATCAATTCTTCTGCTGACAGTGAGTCAAGATCGTCCCGGATTGACTCAAGTTCGTTTTCCCCTACTACACTCATTTGGGCTGAGAGAATGACAGTGGCCTGCTCTGTCAATGTGGGCGAGGCAAATAACGACGTCAGAGGGATGCTGACCAGGAATTTGTCTTGTATGCGGGTTATCAGTCTGACGACCATCAGCGAGTGGCCGCCGAGTTCAAAGAAGTGGTCGTGGCGACTGATACGCTCCAGTCCTAATAGATCCTGCCAGATTTGCGCCAACGCGGTTTCTATCCTGCCTTGTGGCGGCTCATAACCCTGAGTCACCACGGCAGCCTGATCCGGCGCAGGCAAGGCCCGGCGATCCAGCTTGCCGTTAGGCGTGAGCGGGAAGGATGTCAGCGTGACAAAGGCACTGGGCAGCATATAGTCAGCAAGGTGTTGGGCAAGTTGCTGGCGCAGTTCTGCCGGCACCAGTTCAACCCCTTCCTGTGGCAGCAGGTAAGCGACCAGCCGTTTTTCGCCGGGTTCATCTTCGCGGGCCAGTACCACGGCTTCGCGCACGCCGTCACATTGGGTCAGTCTGGCTTCGATTTCTCCCAGCTCGATACGGAAACCACGCAGTTTGACCTGAAAGTCATTGCGGCCGAGGTAGTCGATATTGCCATCGGGCAGCCAGCGGCCGAGATCGCCGGTTTTGTACATCCGTGCATCGGGTTCTGACGAGAACGGATCGGGCAGGAAGCGTTCAGCGGTCAGTTCAGGGCGATTCAGGTAACCACGGGCCACACCGTCACCCGCGATATGGATTTCACCGGCAACGCCGACGGGAACCGGTTGACCCTGCGTGTCCAGAATATAAATTCGGGTATTAGCAATCGGACGGCCGACAGGAATGGCACGGGTGACATCAACCGGAGAAGTCATCGCATAGGTGGTGGCAAAGGTGGTGGTTTCTGTTGGACCATACCCATTTATCAGATGCGCGGGCTGGGACAGCGCCAACTGCACCTGTTGTATCTTTCTCGGGTCAAGGACATCCCCGCCGACAAGCAGGTAACGTAACTGCCCAAACAGGGGAATAAGATGATCCAGATATTCGTTAAATAAGCCGGCCGTTAACCAAAGTGCCGTGACCTGTCCTTTTACCAGTACATTGAAGAAACTCACCGGATCCAGCAGTACCGATTGTGGAACCACCTGCAGGCGTGCCCCATTGAGCAGGGCAGACCAAATTTCCCAGGTCGAGGCATCAAAAGCGATATTGGCACAATGGGCGACACAGTCATTCGGCGCAATATCAGCAAACCCGCTATTCACGATAAGACGAAGGACATTGCGGTGTTCGACCATCACTCCCTTCGGTTGCCCCGTCGATCCTGACGTGTAAATGACATAGGCCAAATGACGTGATGTCAGTCCCAGTGCCGGTATGTCGGGGTTATTCGTTGGCTGTGATGCCAACGTCGGTTCTTGATTGTCAAATAAACGGTCAAGTAAAACGGTCGGCACGGTATTGGGCAGCGGGTGGACTTGTGCCGTCTGGGTGAGCACCACCACGGGGGCGGCATCTTCCAGCATATAGCTCAACCGTTCGGGCGGGTAGGACGGGTCAAGCGGGACATAAGCCCCCCCCGCCTTGAGGATGCCAAGCAAGCCCACGATGGTGTCCAGACTGCGTTCAGCACAAATCGCCACCCGATCATCAGGCCGCACCCCCAGCGCAATCAGGTAATGGGCTAACTGATTGGCCCGGCGATTAAGCTCGCCATAGCTGAGGGTTTGCTCCTCAAAGACGACAGCAAGGCTATCGGGATGCTGGGCAACCTGTGCCTCAAACAGTTGGTGGATCAACGCCTCCTGCGGGTAATCCACTTGAGTGGCATTGAAATCCACCAGCAGTTGTTGCCGCTCTGCCGCCGGTAAGATGGGGATATCCCGGATCGCTTGTTGCGGATTGTGAGTCAGGGCATCGATCAAGCCGCTGATGGCTGTCGCCAGATAGGTGTTGATGCGTTCCGGTGCAATGTCGCTGACAGTCAGAGCCGTTAATTGGAAACGGTCTCCTGAGTCATCGACTGACAAGGTGATGGGGTAGTTAGTACGCTCTTCGGCGGCCAGCACACGTATACCGGTCCAGGAGGCATCAACCGCCTCCGTTTCTTCCCCTTCCGTTTCATTCGAAGCGCTGTGCCGATAATTGAACAAGGTGCTGAACAGTGGCAGGGGTTGCTCTACTCCACTGCACCGTTGTGCCAGCACTAACGGGGCCTGTTCATGTTCCAGCAAAGTGGTCAGGTTGTGATAGGTCTCCTGCACGATTTCCTGTACCGCGCGCCCATCCAGAGAGATGCGCAGGGGCAGCGTGTTAATAAACATGCCCAGTATTTGATCCGCCCCCGCGCCGCCTTGCAAACGGCCCAGTAGCACGGAGCCAAACACCACATCATCGCGGCCGCTGGTGAGTGCCAGTACCTGTGCCCAGGCCACATGGAACAGGACACTTGGGCTGACACCGAAACGACGCGCCTGAGTGCGGATGGCTTTGGCCAGATCAGGTGCGATAGGGAGATGGGCTTTAGTGACAAGGCTGTTGTCAGTTTGTACATTAAGTAACCCAAATGGCGCGGTGGGTTCGTCAATGTCCGCTAATTGGGCGCGGAAATAGGCTTCATGCTCGGCGGTTGATGTATTCAGGGTTTGAGCGATAAAGTTGCGGTAGGGCAATACCGCAGGCAGCCTCTCCGTTTTTGCCTGCAAGATGAGCGCCATTTCTGTAAAAATCAGCTCCAGTGTCAGATGGTCACTGACCAGATGATGGAAGCGCAGCGCCAGCAACCATTCATCTTGTGCCGGATCATAGGCGATATCGGTGGCAAAGAGGGGAGCACGGTTCAGATTGATTCGGTGCTGACGCGGATCAGTGTGAGCCAGTAACTGCGCCGGAATATCGTCTGTTATGGCCGGCGTGAATTCATGGACAGTCAGCGTTGCCTGACGCCAGACCACCTGCACCGGCTGTGTCAGTCCCTGCCAATAAATGGCGGTGCGCAGAATATCATGGCGATTGATAACCTGTTGCAAGGCATTCAGGAAGCTATCGAGACGATCACGGGTATCGAAAGCGAGTAAGCTTTGTTGCAGATAATTATCCCCCTGGGTCTGTAACAGATGATGGAACAGGATACCTTCCTGCAACGGGGCCAGTGAATAGATATCCTGTACATGACTTGCACCGCCCGGGATCTGCTCAACCAGGGTATCAATCTCAGTCTGAGAGAGAGAAGCTAAAGGCAGCATATCGGGCGTGATAGCCGTACAATCTTCGGGGATACGGTTAGGGGGCACGACAAAGGTACAGACTTCACGTTGGATAGCCTGAGCCATATCAATGAGAACCGGCGCAACAAATACGCTGCGAACATCAAGTTGCCAACCCAGATTGTGCAGATCTTCGATCAGACTGACAATCAACAGTGAATGGCCGCCGAGTTCAAAGAAATGGTCATGGCGACTGACCTGTTTGAGTCTCAGGCGTTTTTGCCAAATCTGCGCCAGGGCGATTTCTGTCTCACCGACGGGGGCTTGGTAGCTGCGCGTGACCACCGCCGATAAATCGGGGGCAGGCAGGGCCTGACGGTCGAGTTTGCCGTTAGGGGTGAGCGGGAAAGTCTCTAAAGTGACAAAGGCGCTGGGCAGCATATAGTCAGCGAGGTGTTGGGCGAGTTGCTGGCGCAGTTCAGCCGGCACCGGTTCAATTCCCGCCACCGGCCGCAGATAGGCCACCAGCCGTTTCTGTCCCGGCTCATCTTCGCGGGCCAGTACTATCGCCTCCTGTACCCCGTCACATTGACTGAGTCGGGTCTCGATTTCCCCCAGTTCAATACGGAAGCCCCGCAGTTTGACCTGAAAATCATTGCGACCCAGGTAGTCGATATTGCCATCGGGCAGCCAGCGGCCGAGGTCGCCGGTTTTATACATCCGGGCGTCTGGCTGCGAAGAGAACGGATCGGGCAGGAAGCGTTCAGCGGTGAGTTCAGGGCGGTTCAGGTAACCACGGGCGACACCCACTCCGCCAATATAAATTTCCCCCGCCACACCAAGAGGAACGGGTTGACCTTGTGGATCCAGAATATAAATTTGCGTATTCGCAATAGGCCGGCCTATCGGTGGCACTCTTTCATCCCGGGTATCACAGGGGGTGAGCGTTGCACAAACAGTGGCTTCCGTTGGCCCGTAAGCATTGATGATGATCCGTTGGTCTGTTGCCCAACGTTTGATCAACGACGATGAGCAGGCTTCACCGGCCAGCACCAGAATGGTCAGGTCGGGTAATTCAGCATCCGGTGTTAAGGCGCTGGCGGCAACGGGCGGTAGGGTTACATGAGTGATCGCCTGCGTTTTCAAGGTATTAATCAGAGCTTCGCCGGGTAATAGCGCTTCACGGGGGGCCAGGACAAGGCTGGCCCCTTGGCACAGCGTAGTGGCAATTTCAGAGATGCAGGCATCAAAGCTGAAAGAAGCAAATTGCAATAGGCGGGTGTTAGCTGTGATATGGAATGCTTCAATCTGTGCCTGAGTGAGATTATATAGGCCACGATGCTCAACCATCACCCCTTTGGGCTGACCCGTGGAACCAGAGGTGTAGATCACATAGGCCAGATGGTGTGACGTTAACCCCAGTGCATAAGCATCGGGATTATGTATTGCGCAGGTATCAAGATCCACGGTGTCCAGCAGTACGGTAGGTTGGTCGCTGCTCAGTGTTTCAACTAACGATTCTTGGGTAAGTAATGCCACCGGGGCGGCATCATCCAGCATATAGGCCAGCCGTTCGGCCGGATAAGCCGGATCGAGCGGCACATAGGCGGCACCTGCTTTGAGGATAGCCAGTAATCCTACCACCAGTTCCAGACTGCGTTCGACACAGAGGGCGACCCGATCATCAGGCCGCACCCCCAGCGCAATCAGGTAATGGGCTACCTGATTGGCGCGGCGGTTTAATTCACCATAGCTCAGTGTCTGGTCTTCATAGACGACCGCCATGCTATCGGGATGCTGCGCAGCCTGTGCTTCAAACCGTTGGTGGATCAACGCGTCCTGCGGGAAATCGGCTTGAGTGGTATTGAAGTCCACCAGCAGTTGTTGCCGCTCTGAGGCGGGTAACATCGGCAAAGTGGCAATCCGCTGGGTTTCATCCGCCACCATAGCGGCCAACACATTGTTGAAATAACCCGCTATTCGCTCAACGGTAGCGGTATCGAATAGAGCAGTGACATATTCCAGTTCACCGACCAAACCCGCCTCGGTTTCGGCCAATGACAAAGTTAAATCAAAGTGGGCACCGGGATACGTTTGCTCAATAGGTGAACATTGAATATTGGGAAATGCCAGCGCCTGTGCGGGAGTATTATCTAAAGCCAGCATCACCTGAAAAATTGGGCTGTAACTGAGATTGCGTTCGGGCTGGAGCGCTTCTACCACCTGCTCAAAGGGTAAATCCTGATGGGCATAAGCGGCCAGTGCCCGCTCCCGAACCCGGGCCAGCAGATCGGCCACACTGAGATCATCATTGAAGGTAATGCGTAAAGCCAGCGTGTTAACAAAGAAACCGATTAACCCTTCCAGTTCATGATGCGGGCGGTTAGCCACCGGCGTACCGATAACGATATCCTCCTGCCCGCTAAGCCGGGCCAGTACGAGACTCCAGGCACTGAGCACCGTCATAAACAAGGTGGTGTGATGGCGCAGTCCCAGCTTTTTCAGTGAGTCCAATAAGCCGGCATCAATGTGCACCGGGACGCGGTTGCCAACAAAGGATTGTACTGCCGGGCGCGGCCGGTCGGTCGGGAGCGTCAGTAAGGCCGGTGCTCCGGTAAGCTGAGTGCACCAGAAATCACGTTGGGCCGTAAGTGCGTCCTCCTGTAACCAGTGACGCTGCCAGACGGCATAGTCGGCATACTGAATGGGCAGTGGCGGTAAAGGCGTATCTTGACCATCAAGGGTGGCGCGATAAAGAACAGTGAGTTCATGTAGCATTACCCCCGTGGACCAGCCATCCGAGATAATATGGTGTAGTGTCAATAATAAGACATGCTCTTCGTCTGCCAGTTGCAGCAAGTGGCCGCGGAGCAGCGGGCCTTGAGTCAAGTCAAAAGGCGTTTGTGCTTCGAGTGCCGTTAATTCCACAATACGGTGGCGATGTGTCTCAGATGGTAATGAGCGCAGATCCTGATAAGACAGAGCAAAGCCAATATCAGCCGACTCAATGTGCTGGCAAGGTTGATCGGAAACCAGCACAAAGCGGGTACGCAAGCTTTCATGGCGGGCAACCAGATGGTCAAGAGCGCGGGTTAAGGCAGGGCGATGAAGCTGACCCGTCAGGCGCAATGCCACAGGGATATGATAGGCCAGGCTGGCCGCCGGATCGAGTTGAGCGAGGAACCATAAACGCTGTTGGGCGAAGGAGAGGGGCAACGGCTGGTTGCGGTCAGTCACCGGGATCACTATCTGAGCTATTGTCGAAGCACCTGTGAGCGTCTGTGCCAGATGCATCAAAACCGGTTGGTCAAAGAGTTTCTGTAGTGACAAATCCCGTGCCAACTTTTGATGTACATGTGCGACGAGTTGGACAGCCAGCAGGGAATGGCCCCCGAGTTCAAAGAAATTATCGTGACGACCCACCTGTTCTAAGCCGAGCAAGTCTTGCCAAATCTGGGCTAAGGCGATTTCTATTTCGCCTACGGGGGCGGCATATTCCTGAACCACCACGGACGATATATCTGGCGCAGGCAAGGCCCGCCGATCCAGCTTGCCGTTAGGCGTGAGCGGGAAGGCGTCCAGCGTAATAAAGGCGCTGGGCAACATATAGTCAGCGAGGTGCCGGGTCAGTTGCTGGCGCAGTTTGGCGGGCATCAATTCAACCCCTTCCTGTGGCAGCAGGTAGGCGACCAGTCGTTTTTCACCGGGTTCGTCTTCGCGGGCAATGACCACCGCCTCACGTACGCCGTCACATTGGCTGAGTCGGGTTTCGATTTCCCCCAGTTCAATGCGGAAACCCCGCAGCTTGACCTGAAAATCATTGCGGCCGAGGTAGTCGATATTGCCATCGGGCCGCCAGCGACCGAGGTCACCGGTTTTGTACATCCGCGCATCGGATTCTGACGAGAACGGATCGGACAGGAAGCGTTCAGCGGTCAGTTCAGGCCGATTCAGGTAACCACGAGCCACACCCGTCCCGGCAATATAAATTTCCCCCGTCACACCACAAGGAACGGGTTGACCCTGTGCATCCAGAATATAAATTCGGGTATTGGCGATCGGGCGGCCAATCGGGGGCGGATTATCCTCCGCGAAGGAAGTACAGGAATAGAGTGTGGCACAGACTGTGATCTCCGTCGGCCCATACGCATTGATCATCTGCCGGCCTGATGACCAGCGTTTGACTAAGGTTGGTGGACAGGACTCGCCCCCCACCAACAGGGTTTGCACGGTATCGGGCAGGGAATCCATCGCGGCTAACGCGGTCGGTGACAAGAGAACATGGCTGATGGCCTGATCGGCTAAGTAGCCGGACAGTGTGGTTCCGGGCAAGAGATTAGCCCGTTTGGCCAGATAGAGGCAACCGCCTGCCATTAAGGCCATGCAACATTCCCAGATACTGGCATCGAAGCTGTTTGAGGCGAACTGTAAGACGCGGCTGTTGCTGGTGAGTGCCAGAGCATGTTGCTGGGTGGTGATTAAATTGCACAGGTTCTGATGTTCAATCATCACGCCTTTCGGTTGCCCTGTTGAACCAGAAGTATAAATGACATAGGCCAGATGGCGGGATGCCAATCCCAGTGCTTGGGAGGCTGGGTTATCAGCGGGTTGTGTTGCCAGAGACGGTTCGTGGTTATCCAGTAAGACCGTTGGCAAGGTGTCAAATTGAGCGAGCCACTCTGATTGGGCCAGTTCCGATTGAGTCAGTAAAGCCACGGGGGTAGCATCTTCCAGCATATAGCTCAACCGTTCGGGCGGGTAGGACGGATCAAGCGGGACATAAGCCCCCCCCGCCTTGAGGATAGCCAGTAAACCGACCACCATCTCCGGGCTGCGTTCAACACAAATGGCGACCCGGTCATCAGGCCGCACCCCCAGCGCAATCAGATAATGGGCCAACTGATTAGCGTGGTGGTTTAATTCACCATAGCTCAGTGTCTGGTCTTCATAGACGACAGCAAGGGTATCGGGATGCCGGGCGGCCTGTGCCTCAAACAGTTGGTGGATCAACATGTCTTGCGGGAAGTCGGCCTGAGTGGCATTGAAATCGGTCAGCAGCTGTTGCCGCTCTGTTGCCGGTAAGATGGGGATAGCCCGGATCGCTTGTTGAGGGTGGTGAACCAGGGCATCGATCAAACCGCTGATGGCCGTCGCCAGATAGGCGTTGATGCGTTCGGGCGCAATGTCGGTGACGGTCAGAGTAGTGAGCAGGAAGTCATCCCCTAAATCGTCGACTGATAAGGAGATAGGATAGTTAGTGCGCTCCTCTGCGGTCAAAATACGGATGCCCGCCCAGAGGGTATCAAGCGCCCCGGTTTCCCCTATTTCCGTTCCATTCGACGCGCTGTGACGATAATTCAGCAAGCTACTGAACAGCGGCATGGGTTGCTCTACACCACTACACCGTTGTGCCAGCACTAACGGGGCTTGTTCATGCTCCAGTAACGTGGTCAGGTTGTGATAGGTCTCCTGCACGATATCTTGTACCGTGTGTCCGCTCAGGGAGATCCGCAGGGGCAGCGTGTTAATAAACATGCCCAGTATTTGATTAGCCCCCGCGCCACCTTGCAGACGTCCCGATAGCACAGAGCCAAAGATGACGTCATCGCGCCCGCTGGTGTGTGCCAGCACCTGTGCCCAGGCGACATGGAACAGGACACTCGGACTGACCCCTAAACGACGCGCCTGAGTGCGGATGGCTTTGGCCAGATTAGGGGCGACAGGGAGACGGGACTCAGTCACGCAGTCGTTGTCTGGGTGTACTTTGAGCACCCCAAAGGGAACCGTGGGTTCATCAATATCCGCCAGTCGGCTACGGAAATAGGCTTCATGTTCTGCCACGGGGACACTTAATGTTTGGGCAATAAAGTTGCGATAAGGCAGTACCGCTGGCAGTCTCTCCGTCCTGTCTTGCAGGATCAGCGCGATTTCCGCCAGAATCAGCTCCAGTGTCATATGATCACTGACCAGATGATGGAAGCGCAGCGCCAGCAACCATTCATCTTGTGCCGGATCATAGGCGATATCGGTGGCAAAGAGGGGGGCCTGATTTAAATTGATACGATGCTGGCGTGGATCGGTATGATGCCTGAGTTGAGTGACAACGTCACCCGTTGGAGCCGGGTTGAAAATGTTAACCGTCAGCAGTGCCTGACGCCAGACCACTTGCACCGGTTGTGTCAGTGCCTGCCAGCAAATGGCGGTGCGCAGGATATCATGGCGGTTGATAACCTGTTGCAGTGCCGCTAAAAAGGCATCGAGGTGTTCACGGGTATCGAACGCGAGCAGGCTTTGCAGCAGATAATTATCCCCCTGTGCCTGTAACAGGTGATGGAACAGGATACCTTCCTGTAATGGAGCGAGCGGATAGATATCCTGCACATTGGTGACGCCGCCCGGCACAGTGGTGGCGATGGCATCAATTTCAGTTTGGGACAGGGCAACCAAAGGCAGCATATCGGGCGTAATATTGGGGCAATCTTCGGGAATACGGTTGGGGGGCACGACAAAAGTGCTGCCCTCACGCCGTATTGCCCGGGCCATATCAATGAGAACCGGCGCGACAAACACGCTGCGCACCTCGAGCTGCCAGCCCAGATTGCGCAGCTCTTCGATCAGACTGACAATCATCAGCGAATGACCGCCAAGCTCAAAGAAGTGGTCATGGCGGCTGACCTGTTTCAACTTCAGGAGTTTTTGCCAGATTTGAGCCAGGGCGATTTCTGTCTCACCGATGGGGGCCTCATAGCTGCGCGTGACTACTGCGGATAAATCAGGTGCAGGCAGAGCCTGACGGTTGAGTTTACCGTTAGGGGTGAGCGGGAAAGTGTCCAATGTCACAAAAGCGCTGGGTAACATATATTCGGCAAGGTGCAGGGCGAGTTGCTGGCGCAGTTCAGCCGGCACCAGCTCAACGCCCTCCCGTGGCCGCAGATAGGCGACCAACCGTTTCTGTCCCGGCTCATCTTCGCGTGCCAGTACCACAGCCTCACGCACCCCGTCACATTGGCTGAGTCGGGCTTCGATTTCTCCCAGCTCGATGCGGAATCCCCGCAACTTGACCTGAAAATCATTGCGGCCGAGGTATTCAATCGACCCATCGGGTAGCCAGCGTCCCAAGTCACCGGTCTTGTACAGGCGGGCCGCCGTGTCTGGGAAGAACGGATCGGTCAGGAAGCGATCGGCCGTCAGTTCAGGCCGGTTCAGGTAGCCGCGCGCGACTCCGTCACCGGCGATATAGATTTCTCCCGCCACACCGAGTGGTGCCGGTTGGCCGTGGGTATCGAGGATATAAATCCGCAGATCCGCCAAGGGCTGACCAATCAGACTGCCCCGCCCTGAGTGGATATCGGCTTCGGTGAGTTCACGGTAGGTAGCATGAACGGTGATTTCGGTGATGCCGTACATATTGACCAGACGGGTTTGCGCCGTCGGGTTGCGTTCTACCCACGGCGCGAGGGTATGTAATTCCAGGGCTTCGCCGCCAAAAATGATGCACCGCAGGGAATGCGCAGTCGCATCCTGGGCGGCAATCAGAGGACGGAAAGCACTGGGGGTCTGGTTTAGGATCGTGACGTGTTCATGGCACAGGAGTGAATAGAACCGGTGCGGTGAACGGGCATTTTCTGCTGAGATAATGACCAGTCGGCCACCGTAAGCCAGCGCCCCCCACAATTCCCAGACGGAGAAATCGAAAGCAAACGAGTGGAAGAGCGTCCAGACATCCTGATCATCAAACTGGAAACGGGCTTGCGTGGCGGCTAACAGGCGGGTGACATTGGCGTGTTCGACCATCACCCCTTTCGGCTGACCGGTCGAACCTGACGTGTAAATCACGTAGGCCAGATGACGGGATGTCAGGCCCCGCGCGTGTACATCGGGATTATCCGTCGGCCGGGCTGCCAGGCTCGGTTCCGGGCTATCCAGCAAGACCGCAGGTAAGGGACTGTTCAGTTTGTCACATAATGGGGTTTGGGTCAGTAAAGCCACCGGATCGGCATCTTCCAGCATATAGGCCAGCCGTTCGGCAGGGTAGGCCGGATCAAGCGGTACATAGGCGGCTCCTGCCTTGAGGATAGCCAGTAAGCCCACCACCATCTCTGGACAGCGTTCAACACAAATGGCAATCCGATCATCGGGTTGGACGCCCAGCGCAATCAGATGATGAGCCAACTGGTTAGCGCGGTGGTTTAATTCACCATAACTCAGTGTCTGGTCTTCATAGACGACTGCAATGCTAGCGGGATGCCGGGCGGCCTGTGCCTCAAACAGTTGGTGGATCAACGCCTCTTGCGGGAAATCCACTTGAGTGGCATTAAAATCCACCAGCAGCTGTTGCCGCTCCGATACCGTCAGCATGGGCAGGGCGGTAATCAGTTGGGTTTCATCGGCTACCATTGCAGTCAGCACATTCGTTAAATAACCGACCATGCGCTCAATGGTTGTGGCGTCGAATAAATCCACGGTATAAGCCAGTTCACCGACCAGACCGTCTTCGGTTTCGGTCAGGGAGAAGGTTAAATCAAAGTGCGCACTATGGTGTTCCTGCTCAACGAGTGAGAGTTGCAGATCAGGTAACGCGGCCGTTTGGAGTGATAAGTGCTGTGGCGTGTTGTTTAAGGCCAGCATCACCTGGAAGATTGGGCTGTAACCCAGACTGCGTTCAGGCTGGAGGAGTTCCACCACCTGTTCAAAGGGCAGATCCTGATGGGCGTAGGCCGCGAAAGCGTGTTCCCGCACTTGGGCGAACAAGTCAGCGACACGGGTGGTGTCATCCAGCGTGATACGTAAAGCCAGCGTATTGACGAAGAACCCGATTAATCCTTCCAGTTCATGATGCGGGCGGTTAGCTACCGGTGTACCGATAACCATATCCTCCTGACCACTGAGCCGGGCGAGGACGATGCTCCAGGCACTGAGTATCGTCATAAATAAGGTAGCGTGATGGCGCTGTCCCAGTTCTTTAAGCGAAGCCAGTAAGGCTGCATCAATGTGGACTGGGATCTGGCTGCCCGCATAAGTTTGTACTGCGGGACGGGGCCGGTCGGTGGGTAATGTCAGTAGGGCCGGTGCGCCGGCCAGCCGGTTGCGCCAGAAATCACGTTGTTCAGCAATAACGGCGTCTTGTAACCATGTTCGCTGCCAGACGGTATAGTCGGCATACTGAATGGGTAATGGCGGTAAAGGCGTCTCTTGCCCGTCAAGGATGGCGCGGTAAAGGGTACTGAGTTCATGCAGCAGTACACCGATGGACCAGCCATCCGAGATAATATGATGTTGGGTAAGCAGCAGGAGATGCTCATCATCGGTCAGTTGCAGCAGGTGACCCCGCAGCAACGGACCTTGGGCCAGGTCAAATGGCGTCTGCTCGTCAAGTGCTGTGACTTCGGTAATACGGTTGTTACGGGCGTCTGGCGTTAATGCCCGCAGATCCTGGTAAGACAGGGCAAAGCCGATATCGGCCGGATCGATATATTGACAAGGCTGGCCGGAAATCAGCACAAAACGGGTACGCAAGCTTTCATGGCGGGCGACCAGATGGTCAAGCGCGCGGGTCAGGGCCGGGCGATGAAGCTGACCGGTCAGGCGCAACGCCATCGGGATATGATAGGCCAGGCTGGCCGCCGGATCGAGCTGAGCGAGGAACCATAAACGCTGTTGAGCAAAGGACAGGGGCAACGGCTGGTTGCGGTCAGCCACGGGGATGTCTACCAGAGAGGTGGTTGTCGTATCCGTCAGCGCGTGGGCCAGATCGCTCAAAAGTGGCTGGTCAAAAAGTTGCTGTAATGGCAACTCGCGGGCCAGTTGTTGACGAATGCGGGCCGCCAACTGGACAGCCAGCAGGGAATGGCCCCCGAGTTCGAAGAAGTTATCATGACGACCCACCTGTTCTAAGCCGAGCAGGTCTTGCCAAATCTCGGCCAGCGTGATTTCGATTTCGCCTACGGGAGCGGCATATTTCTGAGCCACCACGGCCGATACCTCCGGCGCAGGCAAAGCCCGACGATCCAGCTTGCCGTTAGGCGTGAGCGGGAAGGCGTCCAGCGTGACAAAGGCGCTGGGCAGCATATAGTCAGCGAGATGCTGAACAAGTTGGCGGCGCAGTTCTGCCGGCACCAGTTCAATCCCTTCCTGTGGCAGCAGGTAAGCGACCAGCCGTTTTTCGCCGGGTTCGTCTTCGCGGGCCAGCACCACCGCCTCACGTACGCCGTCACATTGGCTGAGCCGGGCTTCGATTTCCCCCAGTTCGATCCGGAAACCGCGCAACTTGACCTGAAAGTCATTGCGCCCGAGGTAGTCGATATTGCCATCGGGCAGCCAGCGGCCGAGGTCGCCGGTTTTATACATCCGCGCATCGGGTTTCGAAGAGAACGGATCGGGCAGGAAGCGTTCAGCGGTGAGTTCAGGCCGGTTCAGGTAGCCACGGGCCACACCGTCACCGGCGATATGGATTTCACCGGCAACGCCGCAAGGAACGGGCTGCCCCTGTGCGTCCAGAATATAAATCCGGGTATTAGCGATTGGGTGGCCGATAGGGATTTTGCCGTCAACTTCCTGACCTGCCATAGCCGGGATTTCATAGGCGGTGGCAAACGTGGTGGTCTCCGTTGGCCCATACACATGCAGTAAATGTTTGGGAGGGGATTCGGTGCTGAGGCGAATGGCCGGACGAGTATCCGCCTGCTCGCCGCCAAAAAGAACATACCGTAAACCGGATAAGGAGGATCCAATCAGGTTTGCATACTGGTTAAACAGGGCCGTGGTCAGGAAGAGGGCACTGACCCCTTCCGATGACAGGCACTGACCAAAAAGGGTGGGGTGTAACAGAGTCTTTTCCGGGATGAGCAGAATGCGCGCACCATGAACCAGACCAGCCCACACTTCCCAGGTGGCGGCATCAAATGAGACATTGGCGCAATGGGCAATACAATCGTCAGGTCCCATATCGGCAAAGCCATTATTGATGATCAGGCTAACGACATTACGATGTTCAACCATCACCCCTTTGGGCTGGCCGGTCGAGCCAGAGGTATAGATGACATACGCCAGATGATGTGAGGTCAGCCCCAGGGCTTGGGCGTCAGGGTTATTTTCCGCGTGATTGTCGAAAACAGGGGCATCAAGTAGCACGACAGGCAGGTGGGTGCCGGTCTTGTCAATGAGTGACGTCTGGGTCAGTAATACTACCGGTGCCGCATCGTCCAGCATATAAGCCAGTCGTTCGGGTGGATAAGCCGGGTCGAGTGGTACATAAGCAGCACCCGTCTTGAGGATACCCAATAATCCCACCACCATCTCCGGGCTGCGTTCAACACAAATGGCGACCCGGTCATCGGGTTGTACGCCCAGTGCCAGCAGATGGTGCGCCAATTGATTGGCGCGGCGGTTTAATTCACCATAGCTCAGTGTCTGGTCTTCATAGACGACAGCAATGTTAGCGGGATGCTGGGCAACCTGTGCTTCAAACAGTTGGTGGATCAACGCCTCTTGCGGGAAATCGGCCTGAGTAGCATTGAAATCCACCAGCAGTTGTTGCCGCTCTGCCGCCGGTAAGACGGGAATAGCCCGGATTGTTTGTTGCGGATTGTGAATCAGGGCATCGATCAAACCGCTGATGGCCGTCGTCAGATAGGTATTGATGCGTTCGGGCGCAATGTCGGTGACAGTCAGGGCCGTCAGCTGGAAATCGTCTCCAAAGTCATCCACAGACAGGGTAATGGGATAATTGGTCTGTTCCTCAGCCACCACCAGGCGCATTTCTGTCCATATGGTATCAATGGACTTATCCTTTTCAGCCTGACTATGGCGATAATTGAGCAGGGTACTGAACAGCGGTAGCGGTGGGGTCACGCGACTGCCCCGTTGTGCCAGTGCCAATGGGGCTTGCTCATGCTCCAGCAAGGTACTTAAATTGTGATAGGTCTCCTGCACGATTTCCTGTACCGTGCGCCCATCCAGAGAAAGACGCAGGGGGAGCGTATTGATAAACATCCCCAATATGCGATCAGCCCCTGCCCCACCTTGCAAACGGCCCAGTAGCACAGAGCCAAACACCACATCATCGCGGCCGCTGGTTCGGGCCAGTACCTGTGCCCAGGCCACATGGAACAAGACACTCGGGCTGACACCGAAACGGCGCGCCTGAGTGCGGATTGCCTGTGCCAACGTGGGGTCAAGCAGAAGGCTATTTTCGTGGATAGCACTATTATCGGCGGGGACGCTGAGTATCCCAAAGGGGGCGGTGGGTTCATCAATATCCGCCAGTCGGCTACGGAAATAGGTTTCATGCTCTGCCACGGGCACACTTAATGTCTGGGCAATAAAATTGCGGTAGGGCAGCATGGGGGGCAATGTTTTGGCATTGCCCTGTCGTATCTGGGCAATCTCGGCGAAAATCAGATCTGAGGTCATATGGTCATTGACCAGATGATGGAAGCGCAGCACCAGCAACCACTCATTTTGGGCGGGATCATGAGCGATATCAGCGGCAAAGAGGGGCGCCCGATTCAAATTAATACGATGCTGACCCGGATCAGTGTGAGCCAGTAACTGCGCCGGAATATCGTCCGTCTGGGCAGGGGTGAATTCACAGACAGTCAACGATGCCTGACGCCAGACCACCTGCACCGGTTGCGCCAGTCCTTGCCAATAAACCGCTGTGCGCAGGATGTCATGACGATCAATAACTTGCTGTAATGCAGCCAGAAAGGCATCAAGATGTTCGCGGGTGTCACAGGCAAATACGATCCGTGATAAATAGGCATCACCTTGTGTCTGTAACAGATGATGGAACAGGATGCCTTCCTGCAACGGGGCCAGTGGATAGATATCCTGTACATTACTTACCCCGCCGGAAACGGTATCAATGATGGCATCAATTTCGGATTGGGACAGCGAAACCAGTGGCAGCATATCGGCGGTAATGGCCGCACAGTTCTCAGGAATAAGGTTGGGAGGCACTATAAAGGTATGGGTATCACGCTGGATAGCCTGGGCCATATCGGTCAGAATGGGGGCGGCGAATACACTGCGGGCATGGAGTTGCCAGCCCAGATTGCGTAACTCTTCGATCAGGCTGATAATCATCAGCGAATGGCCACCGAGTTCGAAGAAATGGTCATGGCGACTGACTTGTCTCAGGTTCAATAATTTTTGCCAAGTCTGCGCCAGCGCGGTTTCTGTCTCACCGATGGGGGCTTCATAGTTGCGGGCCACGACCGCCGATAAATCGGGGGTCGGCAGGGCCTGACGGTCGAGTTTGCCGTTTGGCGTGAGAGGGAGGGCGTCCAGCGTGACAAAGGCACTGGGCAACATATAATCAGCGAGGTGCTGG
The DNA here is from genome assembly GCF_001028135.1 of Xenorhabdus griffiniae. Taxonomy (GTDB): domain Bacteria; phylum Pseudomonadota; class Gammaproteobacteria; order Enterobacterales; family Enterobacteriaceae; genus Xenorhabdus; species Xenorhabdus bakwenae. The sequence goes on along the minus strand of NZ_LDNM01000013.1, from coordinate 76,595 downwards.
GCCAGTTGCTGGCGCAGTGCAGCGGGCACCAGTTCAACCCCTTCCTGTGGCAGCAGGTAAGCGGCCAGCCGTTTCTGCCCGGGTTCATCTTCGCGGGCAATGACCACCGCCTCACGTACGCCGTCACATTGGCTGAGGCGGGCTTCGATTTCCCCCAGTTCAATGCGGAAGCCACGCAATTTAACCTGAAAGTCATTGCGGCCAAGATAGTCGATATTGCCATCGGGCCGCCAGCGACCGAGATCACCGGTTTTGTACATCCGCGCATCGGGTTCTGACGAGAACGGATCAGGCAGGAAACGCTCGGCGGTCAGTTCAGGCCGATTCAGGTAACCGCGAGCCACACCCGCCCCGGCAATATAAATTTCCCCCGTTACACCGCGAGGAACGAGCTGACCCTGTGCATCCAGAATATAAATCCGGGTATTGGCGATCGGGCGGCCGATCGGGGGCGGATTATCGGCTGAACTATCTTCTGCGGAGGAAGTACAGGAATAGCGTGTGGCCCAGACCGTGATCTCCGTCGGCCCATAGGCATTGATCATCTGCCGGCCTTGTGCCCAGCGTCTGACCAGGGACGGTGGACACGCTTCGCCCGCCACCAGCAAGATTTGCAGGGTATCGGGCAGGGAATTCATGGCGGCCAACGCGGTGGGTGACAAGATAAGGTGGCTGATGGCCTGATCGGCTAAGTAGCCGGACAGTATGGCACCGGGCAACAGGCTGGCTCGTTGGGCGAGATAGAGACGCCCCCCCGTCATTAAGGCCATGCAATATTCCAAAATACTGGCATCGAAACTGTTGGAGGCGAATTGTAAGACACGACTGTCGGCGGTGAGTGCCAGGACATGTTGCTGGGTGGCTATCAAGTTGCACAGGCCATGATGTTCGATCATTACCCCTTTGGGTTGACCGGTCGAACCGGACGTATAAATGACATAGGCCAGATGGCGGTGCGTCAATCCCAGGGCTTGAGGCGCTGGGTTATCAGGGGGTTGTGTTGCCAGAGACGGTTCGTGGTTATCCAGTAAGACCGTTGGCAAGGTGTCAAATTGAGCGAGCCACTCTGACCGGGCCAGTGTAGTTTGGGTCAGTAAAGCCACCGGAACGGCATCTTCCAGCATATAGGCCAGTCGTTCGGCCGGATAGGACGGATCAAGCGGGACATAAGCCCCGCCGGCTTTAAGGACAGCCAGTAAGCCGACCACCATCTCCAGACTGCGTTCGGCACAGAGGGCGACCCGATCATCCGGACGTACCCCCAGCGCAATCAGGTAATGGGCCAGCTGGTTAGCGCGGTGGTTTAATTCACCATAGCTCAGTGTCTGGTCTTCATAGACGACAGCAAGGCTATCGGGATGCTGAGCGGCCTGCGCCTCAAACAGTTGGTGGATCAACATGTCTTGCGGGAAATCGGCCTGAGTGGTATTGAAATCCACCAGCAGTTGTTGCTGTTCTGAGACGGGTAGCATCGGCAAAGTGGCAATCCGCTGGGTTTCATCTGCTACCATGGCGGTCAGCACATTATTGAAATAACCGGCTATCCGCTCAACGGTGGTGGTGTCGAATAAATCGGTGGCATATTCCAGTTCACCGACCAGACCGGTCTCGGTTTCGCTCAGTGACAAGGTCAAATCAAAATGCGCACTGGTGTGCATTTGCTCAATGGGCGTGGATTGGACATCAGGAAATGCCAGTGTCTGGGCGGGGGTATTATCTAAAGCCAGCATCACCTGAAAGATTGGGCTGTAACTGAGATTGCGTTCGGGCTGGAGTGCTTCTACCACCTGTTCAAAGGGTAAATCTTGATGGGCATAAGCGGCCAGTGCCCGCTCCCGAACCTGGGCTAACAAATCGGCCACACTGAGATCATCATTGAAGGTAATACGTAAAGCCAGTGTGTTAACAAAGAAACCGACTAACTCTTCCAGTTCATGATGGGGACGGTTAGCGACAGGGGTGCCGATAACAATATCATCCTGCCCGCTAAGTCGGGCCAGTACCAGACTCCAGGCACTGAGCACCGTCATAAACAAGGTGGTGTGATGGCACAATCCCAGGTTTTTCAGTGAGTCCAATAAATCGGCATCAATGTGCACAGGGACGCGGCTGCCAACAAAGGATTGTACAGCCGGGCGCGGTCGGTCAGTCGGGAGCGTCAGTAAGGCCGGTGCCCCGGTAAGCTGGGTGCACCAGAAATCACGTTGTGCTGTGAGTGCAGCCTTTTCCTCTTGCAGCCAGTGGCGCTGCCAGACGGCATAGTCGGCATACTGAATCGGCAGAGGCGGTAAAGGCGTATCTTGACCATCAAGGATGGCGCGGTAAAAAACACTGAGTTCATGCATCAGCACACCGACGGACCAGCCATCAGTAATAATATGATGCTGAGTGAGCAGCAAGACATGCTCTTCGTCTGTCAGTTGCAGTAAGTGAGCACGCAGTAGCGGACCCTGGGTAAAGTCAAAAGGCGTCTGCGCGTCAAGTGCCGTGACTTCGGTAATACGGTTGTTACGGGCGTCTGGCGTTAATGCACGCAGATCCTGGTAGGGCAGGGCAAAACGGATATCAGCCGAATCGATGTGCTGGCAAGGCTGGCCGGAAACCAGTACAAAGCGGGTACGCAAACTTTCATGACGGGCGACCAGATGGTCGAATGCACGGTTCAGGGCAGGGCGGTTAAGCTGTCCTGTCAGGCGCAATGCCACAGGAATATGATAAGCCAGGCTGGCCGCCGGGTCGAGTTGCCCCAGGAACCACAGTCTTTGTTGAGCAAAGGACAGGGGTAACGACTGGCTGCGGTCAGCGACAGGGATCACTATCTGAGCCATTGTGGAAGCACTGGTGAGCGTTTGGGCCAAATGCATCAAAACCGGTTGCTCAAAGAGTTGCTGTAATGGCAATTCCCGCGCTAATCGCTGGCGGACTCTTGCTACCAGTTGGGTAGCAAGCAGGGAATGCCCCCCGAGTTCGAAGAAATGATCGTGACGACCTACTTGTTCCAAACCTAACAACGCTTGCCAAATTTGGGCCAGGGTGATTTCTATTTCGCCCACGGGGGCGGCATAATCTCTCACTACCACGGCCGATAAATCGGGGGCAGGCAAGGCTTTGTTGTCTAGCTTGCCATTAGGAGTCAACGGGAAGGACTCCAGCGTGACAAACGCACTGGGCAACATATATTCAGCGAGGTGTCGGGCAAGTTGCTGGCGCAGTGCAGCGGGCACCAATTCAACCCCTTCCTGTGGCAGCAGGTAAGCGACCAGCCGTTTCTGCCCGGGTTCATCTTCGCGGGCCAGCACCACCGCTTCGCGCACGCCGTGACATTGGCTGAGGCGGGCTTCGATTTCCCCCAATTCAATGCGGAAGCCACGTAGTTTAACCTGAAAATCATTGCGCCCGAGGTAGTCGATATTGCCATCGGGCCGCCAGCGGCCGAGGTCGCCGGTCTTGTACATCCGCGCATTGGGGGTGGAAGAGAACGGGTCAGCGAGGAAACGTTCGGCGGTCAGCTCAGGGCGATTCAGGTAACCGCGGGCCACGCCGACACCCGCAATATAAATTTCTCCCGCCACACCGCGAGGAACAAGCTGGCCGTGTGCATCCAGAATATAAATCCGGGTATTGGCGATCGGGCGGCCAATCGGGGGCGGATTATCCTCTGCGAAGGAAGTACAGGGATAGAGTGTGGCACAGACCGTGATCTCCGTCGGCCCATACGCATTGATCATCTGCCGGCCTGGTGACCAGCGTTTGACTAAGGTTGATGGACAGGACTCTCCCCCCACCAACAGGGTTTGCACGGTATCGGGCAGGGAATCCATCGCGGCTAACGCGGTCGGTGACAAGAGAACATGGCTGATGGCCTGATCGGCTAAGTAGCCGGACAGTGTGGCGCCGGGCAATAAATGGGTTCGTTTGGCCAGATAGAGACGAGCGCCTGCCATTAAAGCCATGCTACATTCCCAGATACTGGCATCGAAGCTGTTGGAGGCGAACTGTAAGACGCGACTGTCGGCAGTGAGTGTCAGAGCATGTTGCTGGGTGGTTACCAGGTTGCACAGGCTATGATGTTCGACCATTACCCCTTTCGGTTGACCGGTCGAACCGGAAGTATAAATGACATAGGCCAGATGGCGGGATGTCAACCCTAAGGCTTGAGGCGCTGGGTTATCAGCAGGTTGTGTTGCCAGAGACGGTTCGTGGTTATCCAGCAAGACCGTTGGCAAAGCGTTAAACTGAGCGAGCCACTCTGACCGGGCCAGTGCAGTTTGGGTCAGTAAAGCCACCGGGGCGGCATCTTCCAGCATATAGACCCGTCGTTCGGCGGGGTAAGTGGGATCAAGCGGCACATAAGCCCCGCCAGCTTTGAGGATAGCCAGAAAGCCGACTATCATCTCCAGACTGCGTTCGACGCAGATAGCGACCCGATCATCCGGCCGCACGCCCAGCTCAATCAGGTAATGGGCTAGTTGGTTGGCGCTGCGGTTAAGCTCGTCATAGCTCAGGGACTGCCCGGCAAACACGACGGCTGTTGCATTGGGTGTTTTTGCCGTTTGTGCTTCGAACAATTGATGGATCAGGGTCTCTTGTGGGAAGTCCATCTGTGTGGCATTGAAATCCACCCGTAATTGTTGCTGCTCTGTGAGTGGTAATAGGGGTAAGCATCGGATCGGGGTTTCAGGAGACGTCAGGGCAGCGTCTATCAACACCATGAGGCGGGACTGGAGTGCTGTCGCTTCAGCACGACTCAGGTAATTGGGCGAAAAATTAAACTCAAGGGTGACCGGTTTCTGGGCATCCTCACTGTCAGCAAAGGCATATTGATGGACAGCGATAACAAGAGGAAACGATGCACCACGTTGTATTTTGGCGTATTTGAGTGTGGCGTCGGGGATATCGGCGTTCACTTCTGTTCGCTCAAATGACAGCATGATATCGAATAACCGGGTGCGTCCGGTCTGCTGCTGGATTTGTGTGAGCCGATTGATTTCTGCGAGGGGAAGACGCTGATGTTTGTAGCAACGCCGCAATTCTGTTGCAGTTTTGCCCATCACATCAAGGAAAGTATCATGGGGCGAAACGGTGATACCAACCGGAATCACCGATGAAAACATCCCCACCGTGCGTTTTTGTTTGCTGTTTTTACGGTTATCTACGGGAATACCAATAACAATATCTTCATCTTCGGTACGGTTTGTCAGCGAGTAAGCAGTACGTGAAAAATAGCAAGCCAGCGCGGCATACATAAAATGCAGAACAGACAATCCATGTGCAGCGACAGTCTCTTCGAGTCGCTGGAAGAGCGTTTTATCCAGTGGCCAAATTAAAGGTTCGGTATGTTCGTTATCTGTTGTTTTCCCTGAATTTGATGGCTGAATTAAAGCAGGTGGTAAGTTTTTATAGCGCTCTGACCAGAATTGCTGGTCTTGTCGATAGCGCTGTGAGTTTAAATAGGCATGATCTTCATTAATCAAGTCGAGATAAGAGGGAGCCGCTTTTGTCGATTTCTTTCCTTTGCTTAACCGAGTATATGTATTGGCTATCTCTTCGGAAATAAGTCTTAAAGTCGTCGTATCGCCAATAAGATGATGACAGCAAAACTGGCAGTACCAACGGTTATCACTTACTCGTAACAGTGCAAAACGCCATAATTCATTGTACAAATCAAACGGACGTATGAAGGCAGTACGGATATAGTGTTCTGCTTGTTCTTCAGCGTCAGCATAACCTGAGAAATCGTGGATTGTTACGGATACAGGCAAGGCGTCGGTGAGCGCTTGCTGTGGTAATTCCTGAGTTTTAACGAGTCGTAAACGCAATGCATCATGACGATGAACAACGGTCTCAACAGCGCGAACTAACAGCGCATCATCCAACTTTCCCTCAACAAGGATCACGGAACCTAAGTTATAGCAGGTGCTATAAGGACGGAGGATCTGGTCGAGCCAGACGACTTGCTGGGGAGAGCTGAGTGGGAATTTAATATTATTGTTACTATTGCGTGGCATAGGCATCGCTTAACTCCTGCTCGTGATAACAATTAGTCATGCTAATAAATTAAATTTGAGTTATGTAACAGTGCTGCACGCTAGAATATGATTGGCTAACTAACGCTTTCATAAACGGATGCTTTGTTTTTTTGATTTTTGTTATAAGAGAAGAAGTTTGTGTATTTTTTGATTATTTGTATAAAAAATACTGATATAGGTATCATTTGGGGAATTTTTGAATAGGATCAGAAAGATAGAGATAGAGATAGAGATAGAGATAGAGATAGAGATAGAGATAGAGATAGAGATAGAGAATGTTTGAAAATGCTGATGGTGTGCCTGTGGGGCTATCATATACGAGTTCTTAAGAATTCAGATCTTTAAAATTCCTATATAATGTTTTGTTCTTATATAATCTTTTGGGCGGTATTATTGAAAGCATCTGGTATAAATATCCCCTCACCAAGAAAGGGATTAACCAGCGCGGGAACGCGGGAGGGATGTTTCAGAAACCGGTCTGGTTTTATCCAGACCGGCAACTAAAAATATTCTGACCTCCGTCACTCTGTCCACTCAGGCCTGAGGCCGTCTTCGTTATCGCAGAGGAAGGGATTCAGGGAATATCTTACGCTGTAGGCACAACGTTTGCGGCTGCCGGGCCTTTGGCGCCTTTCTCGATGGAGAACTCGACCTTCTGGCCTTCGAACAGAGTACGGTAGTCGTTACTCTGAATTGCAGAGAAGTGTACGAACACGTCTTTGCTTCCATCAGAAGGGGAGATAAAACCAAAACCTTTATCCGCATTAAACCATTTTACTAAACCAGTCATTTTATTAGACATATGATATTTCCTTTAATTGAGCCTTTTTAGGCGAATATGGCTTGTTTTACAGAAACTACTTAGCGCTTAACGTAGAGACTCAACAAGAAGGGATATCTGGGATAACGCCTGAGGATGAGAACTGCTTTAATAAACTGCTTTGTATGAGGTCTGTCTTTCAAACCGACGCCGCTATTAACGCATGACCTGGGATATTAAGCAAGTAATATTTTAGCGGATTTGTATAATTGCGGGTAAGAAGGAGACGATATTGTTGAAAATCACCGCCAGCTGGCGGTGATTAGAACTTATAACAATTCAAATGCTCGCTTAATCACCGCATCGGAATAAGGTTGTTGGCCGTTTTCCATTTGAATGATCGCTTTAACCAGTCGGCTCATTGTGGTGACATTTTCTACATCCACTACGGCACTGCTAGCTATGCCAACTGATTTAGATACATAAGCGATATAACTCTCGGTATTATTTTCATTCGGTGGTGCCCAGCGGGAAATAAACTGGCGAATCGTATTGTCCCCGTATCTGCGTTCGTAGTTGCGCAGAATTTTTAGCATCGCCCGTATGCCATATTCCGGCGCCACAAATTGACAAAATGATTTGTCTGTCTGGATATCACGCAAACCTTGCCATTTGTCTCTATGACGGATATTGCCGGGATTGTGGTTACGAATTCCTCTTGTCATTGTTATCTCCTAAACGTTTATTGATGGCACGAATGGAAAACTCTCGGATTTTCTCTACGCCAATAAAACCAACGGCTCCGCCGAGGGCAGGTGAAATGCTGTTTGGAATACCAAATAGTTCCAGTCCACTGGAAAATCCCCACGACAGCGCTCCACACAGTAGCGGCTCGACCCAGCGATTTTTCCGCTCCACACCGTCATAAATAAGCCGGCCGTAACAGATCATAACGGCCAAAATAGAACCAGAAATTTGCGGCCAAGCGTTTCTTAGACCGTTTAATAAATCGGCCCATAAATCAGGATGTTCTTTCATTATTGTTCCCATAATTTGGTGATGGGCATCATCATCAACACTGACTGAGTGAATGACGTCCCGTACCTTTTCATAGTAACGCGGGTAAAGAAAATCCACATGGATACGCTATTGTGCTCTGGCTCTTACTAAACCCATAAACGCCAAATTTTAGAGATAGACAAAAAGCAAATGAATTGCACAAATTCAAATAGACACTATATTAATCAATGTGATTTTTAATCATAAAATTATATTTTAACAAATAGTTAACTTAAATAATTGTATTGTTGATAATCTTTTCTGTAGCTCATTTTAGCATCACTAAATTTCCTTGATTGTATCAACTATTCGATGGTCATCGCCAAATAACGCTGAATTTATCCTGTCGGTTCAAGTAGAGATAGAGTAAGGAATAATGTCATGAAAGTATTGATAGCAAAAAATGAAGTGGGTACACGATATCATAGTCACTATGTTGAAAATGCCGTGCATAGGTTGGCAGATAAATTAATCGAGAAAGAGGTTGATGTTGTTATTGCTGAGTCTTTTGATGATAGCTATACAATAATTTCTGCCAATGAGCCGTTTGATTGTTTAATGATAAGTTGTGCACTCATGGATGATGATTTATATCTTCAAGTACAGAGAATATTAAATAAATTATTTGAACGACAGGAAAATGTTCCGGTCTTTTTGTTAAGTGATCGGGAAAAAACGGTATTTTTGCTAAATCATGAATTATTGGAGCAGTTAACTGAATTTGCCTGGATATTAGAAGATTCAGCGGCTTTTATCGCGGGTCGTGCTATTGCTGCTATGCAGCGTTATCGTCAACAATTATTTCCTCCTTTAATGTCAGCGTTGATGAAATACAGCCGAACCTATGAATACTCCTGGGCGGCACCTGGGCATCAGGGGGGAGTCGGATTTAATAAAACACCGGTTGGCCGCTTTTATCATGACTATTATGGGGAAAATCTTTTCCGTACCGATATGGGAATTGAACGAGCCTCATTGGGTTCGCTATTAGATCATTCCGGTGCATTTGGTGAAAGTGAAAAAAACGCCGCCAGAGTGTTCGGCGCAGACCATTCTTATTCTGTCGTGGTGGGAACATCAGGCTCTAACCGCACGATTATGCAGGCGTGCATGACCGAAGATGACGTGGTGATCATTGACCGAAATTGCCATAAATCCATTGAGCAAGGGCTGATACTGACAGGTGCCAAACCGGTTTATATGCTGCCGAGCCGTAACCGCTATGGCATCATCGGGCCTATCTATCCACAAGAAATGCAGGCAAAAACATTACAGAAAAAACTGAAACAAAATCCCCTGATTCAGGGCATAGCGAGCCAGAAACCCGTTTATAGCGTAGTGACAAACTGTACCTATGATGGTGTCTGTTATAACGCCAAGCAGGTACAGGCGTTATTGGATAAAAGCGTCGATAGAATACATTTTGATGAAGCATGGTATGGCTATGCGCGGTTTAACCCAATCTATCACGATCATTTTGCCATGCGTGGAGATCCCAAAAACCACTCCGGGCCGACAGTCTTTGCTACCCATTCATCTCACAAGTTGTTGAACGCACTATCTCAAGCCTCTTTTATCCACGTACGGGACGGACGCAACCCGGTGGATTTTTCAAGGTTTAATCAAGCCTACATGATGCATGCAACAACGTCTCCGCTGTATGCGATTTGCGCTTCAAACGATATTGCAGTTTCGATGATGGATGGCAACAGCGGCTACTCATTAACTCAGGAAGTCATTGAGGAAGCCATTGATTTTCGTCAGGCATTAGCACGCTTGCATCGTGATTTCAATAAGAAGGGGGGTTGGTTCTTTAAACCCTGGAATCAGGAAAAAGTAACCGATCCTGCAACCGGTAAGAAAATGGCTTTTGAAGATGTGCCAAAGGAATTACTGGCGAAGGAACAAAGTTGCTGGCTCATGAATCCGGGAGACAGTTGGCACGGTTTTGAAGATTTGCCGGCTAACTGGAGTATGCTTGATCCGATTAAAGTCAGCATATTGGCTCCGGGCATGGGAGATAATGGTAAGTTGAAAAAACAGGGCGTGCCGGCAGCATTAGTCACTGCCTGGTTAAGCCAGCACGGTATCGTACCGACCCGCACGACAGATTTCCAAATTATGTTCCTGTTTTCGATGGGGATCACCAAAGGAAAATGGGGAACATTGCTTAACACCCTGTTATCTTTCAAACATCATTATGATGCTAATACGCCCTTGAATAAGGTGTTGCCAGATTGGGTAGAGCAGCACCCAGAAGTGTATGAGCAATTAGGACTGAAAGAGTTAGGCGATAAAATGTTCGATTATTTGCGGCAGAATAATCCGGGAGAAAAACTGAATCGGGCATATGCCGGTTTACCCAAAATGGAAATGATCCCGCGAGCCGCTTATCAGGCCATTGTGACCAATAATGTGGAAATGGTGGCCCTGGACGATTTACCTTATCGCATTGCGGCAAACTCTATCATCCCCTATCCGCCCGGTATTCCCATGCTGCTTTCAGGCGAAAACTTTGGTGATAAAACCAGTCCCCAAATTGGATATTTGCATGCGTTACAAAAGTGGGATCATGAATTTCCTGGTTTTGAGCATGAAACGGAAGGCACAGAGATTATCAACGGCATTTATCACGTGATGTGTATAAAAAAGTGAAAACGGGAAGATAAATTATGGCTATTGTTTCAGAGGCAAATGTTTCAGAGGCAAAAAAAGTCGGATTGATCCCCGTTACTCTGATGGTTGCGGGTAACATCATGGGATCGGGCGTTTTTTTGCTGCCTGCCAGCCTGGCATCAACCGGTGGTATTGCGATCCTTGGCTGGTTGGTGACTATCATTGGTGCTGTGGGGTTATCAATCGTCTATGCGAAAATCTCCTCACTGGATGACAGTCCGGGGGGATCTTATGCTTATGCACGGCGGGCTTTTGGCCCTTTTTTAGGCTATCAGACGAATATTTTATATTGGCTGGCGTGTTGGATCGGTAATATCGCTATGGTTGTAATTGGCGTGGGTTACCTGAGTTATTTTTTCCCTGTCCTGAAAGATCCCATTATTTTAACCCTCTCTTGTACAGTCATACTGTGGATATTTGTCATTTTGAACATTATCGGGCCGCATGTTATTACCCGAGTGCAAGCGGTAGCGACAACCTTAGCATTGATTCCGATTGTAGCAACCGCCGTATTGGGTTGGTTCTGGTTCAACGGCAAGACCTATATGGATGCGTGGAACGTCAGTGGCTTGAATACTTTTGGCGCGATTCAGAGTATTTTAAACGTCACATTATGGTCTTTTATTGGCGTTGAAAGTGCTTCTGTTGCGGCTGGTGTGGTCAAAAATCCTAAGCGTAATGTGCCGATCGCGACGATTGGTGGTGTGCTGATTGCTGCCGTCAGTTATGTTCTGTCCAGCAGCGTGATTATGGGCATGATCCCTAACGCGGCGTTGAAAATCTCCTCTTCACCTTTTGGCGATGCTGCCCGATTGGCGTTGGGCGATACCGCAGGAGCCGTAGTTGCCTTTTGTGCAGCGGCCGGCTGTTTGGGATCATTGGGTGGCTGGACATTGCTCGCAGGGCAAACTGCCAAAGCTGCCGCAGATGATGGGCTGTTTCCTTCAATCTTTGCCAAAGTGAACAAAGCCGGAACGCCAGTTGCGGGTTTGTTGATATTGGGTGTTTTAATGACGCTTTTCCAACTCAGTAGTATTTCGCCAAATGCCGCGAAAGAATTTGGCTTGGTTTCTTCCGTCTCCGTGATTTTTACCTTGATACCTTACCTGTATACCTGTGCAGCTTTGCTGTTAATTGGTCATGGTCATCTTGGGCAGGAGAAAACGCGATATATCATCATTACGTTTATTGCCTTTATTTATTGCATCTGGGCAGTTTTGGGAACCGGAGCACAAGAAGTGGTATGGACACTTGTTGTTATGATGGTCATAACAGCAATGTATACCTTTAACTACAACACGAAACACCCTGTCCCTTTTCCGTTAGATAAAAAAGAGTAACTTCGATTTTGGGGTGTCACTATTTTGGTGCTGTTATTTCAGCACCTTTTTTTGATCAAAAAAATATTCGCAATTTGTGATCGTGCCCTGATATTGACGCTTCTGGCGGCCCAGGCAAACGGACAGAAGGTAGAACTTATGGATGATGATATTGGATTTCGATGTAACAAATGGGGTTCTGGTTCATATAAAGACCCGCAATTCGATTCAGTACAAGCCTGGTTTCCATAATCGTGGATCATTTTTCTGGTTTTTCTGGAAATTGATAAAATTTTAAGGGAGAAACATTTAATGAGAACCTCAAAACTTCGTTATGAGATAAAGGTAGTATATTCAAAGGGTTGATTGACCTTAAACATCATATCTTCTTTCGATGAAAGTACGATAAACAACACGTTGAACACCTGAAATTATCGGACTAATTCCTATCCATGAATCTGAATAGGCGCTAACATGGTTTAGGTGTTAGATAACTCACAGTAAGTTATCCCCATTTCAATAAACTAAAAGAAATCAGGATAACTTGGTATTTCGAAAAGTAGGAGCGTGCATATGTACAAAACTATTTTAGTACCAGTCGATATTTCAGAAGAAGCGCTAACCAACAAGGCAGTTGACTGTGCGCTTAAAATTGCTAGGGAAACCGGGGCTGAACTACATTTTTTACATGTATTACCCATTTCATCGGCGATTATTAATGCTTATGCACTAGGCTATATGGAAATTAAGGACAAGGCGACTATCAAGGCAGAGCGGGACTTGAAAAAGCTGGTTGATTCCATTGAATTACCCAATCGTCAAATCTCCTATTCGATTGCATTTGGTTCACCAAGAGACGAAATTACTGCGACAGCGGATGAAATTGGTGCTGATTTGATTGTTATCGGTTCAAGACGACCTAATATTACGACGCATCTGTTGGGTTCCAACTCAGCCGGAGTTGTCAGATATGCAAAAATATCTGTATTAGTAGTGCGATAAGTACTGGTGATGATAATGTTAATTTGTTGATTTTTCTGCTTTTAACTGATGCTCAATAGTGCGCGGTTATATCCGATTACAGGGGGAGTATGTATGTATAACACGATTTTAGTTCCAATTGATATTGCGGAAGATATATTAACTGATAATGCAATCAAGCATGCTGAGTATTTAGCAAAAATATCTAATGCAAAGGTTCATCTTTTTCACTCTGTGCCAGATATTTCCCGATTTTCCGTGAATTATAGTTACCACTATGATTTATTGAGTGCTTTTGCTAAAAAAGCCATCGAGAATTCTGAAGAGGAACTGAAAAAAATCGTAGAACGAATTGATGTACCTAAAGAGAGGGTATCATTCTCTGTTGCCTTCGGCTCTCCACGGGATAAGGTGTTGTCTACAGCACGTGAGATTAATGCAGATTTGATTATTGTCGGATCTCGTCGGCCCGATATCTCAACTCACTTGTTGGGTTCAAATGCGTCGGGCATTGTAGGATATGCCAATATCTCTGTTTTGGTTGTGAGATAACTGACCGCATCTGGGTAAAGTTAATTATTATTATTTATAAAAACCGTGCCTGAATATAGCACGGTTGTTTTTTTAGTAACTTAAATCATATTACTATCAATTAATTCAAATAATGCATTGACGTTTTCCTCATTGTTAAAGGGAAATCGACGAATAATATTTGCCATTTTAGTGCCTTGTCAGGCAGGATAATAGATGGATGTTATGCACAATAAGTAAATAGGTATTATTTTGAATAGTAAAATAGGCCAGTTGGCACGCTATCTTTTGGTTTTTGGGTTAACCCTCTCTTTTCATGCATGGAGTGCACCGACCAGCTTCGAACAAGCTAAAGTTGAATCAAGAAAAAATGTTTATAATGGACAAACAAAATCAGGCATAGGCACACTGTATTGTGGGTGTGATTGGCAATGGGTTGGCAAAAGTGGTGGGCGCATTGATCTGGCTTCTTGCGGTTATCACGTCAGATCACAGCAAACAAGGGCTGCACGCATTGAATGGGAACATATGGTGCCCGCCTGGGTATTTGGGCATCAGCGTCAATGTTGGCAGAATGGGGGGCGGAAAAACTGCGTTGCAACCGATCCTGTATTTCGCATAATCGAATCAGACATACATAACCTGGCGCCATCAATCGGTGAAGTTAATGGTGATCGCAGTAATTTTGGTTACGGAATGCTCGCCAGAAACACACCTAATATGTATGGTTCATGTAGCAGCAAGGTGGATTTTAAATCACATGTGTTTGAACCACGCGATAGAGTAAAAGGTATGGTTGCCAGAGTCTATTTCTATATGCATGACCGCTATAATCTGACTATGTCACGCCAACAGCAACAACTGATGATGGCATGGGATCGCCAGTATCCAGTGGATGCCTGGGAGCGTGAAAGAGATAACCGAATCGCCCGGATTATGGGGCACCATAACCCATTTGTGACTGGCAGCAAAAAGTGGGAATTGGGACATAAAAATTCAGGCCAGGGTTTAATATCGCAGCAAGGATTGATGGCGCAAAAAGGAGGAGAAGTACAGAGCCGTGCGCCAAAGCCAAGTCATTTACATGCAGAAAACAGTCAGATATCAACCCAAAGGATGACATCAAAAACGGCGTCAAATGAGATAATTAAGGGGAATAAAAATAGTCAGATTTATCATTTTGCACACTGTGCTGGCTATAAAACGGTGGCAGATAAAAACGTAATTTACTTCCGCTCAGAAGCAGAAGCTAAAAAAGCGGGATATCGCTTGGCAGGTAATTGTAAAAAATAGCTCTCAATGCATGGCTAATAAAAATCAAACAATGTTTCAGTAAAATTTAACTTGGGAGCTTTTGTGGCCGGGGTATAATATCTGATAGTATACTTAAGTAATGCATGTGTATACGCGATAAACTTCAAGTTGCAATCCGCAAGACGACGCGAGACCTTATATTTCCCCGCTGAGCGGGGAAATATAACACGCATTTTGAAGTTGGATTGGTTTAATCAGTTAAACCATTCTGTTGTTGCTCTGATCAAAACCTTAATTCAGATACCGCCTCAGCCATTAAACAAGTGAGTTATCACTTGACTTTCATTCCCGCCATTGTCATTAGAGTACGAAATAACGTAGATACGGCGTATAAAGCCAATACACTGCAAAACCAAATTGCTACCATCCAACTCAAGCGCTTCCACAATGAAGGACGCCGTGGTACTGGTTTAATGGTAGCCTTGTTCATGGGTGATTTTTCCTCGGAAGACATAATAACTCCAAAAGGTATAAGTCAAAATTATCGGAATAATGAACAGAGCACCAACCAGCATAAAACCCAATGATTGAGGAGGGGAGGCAGCCTCTTCATAGCTAATCGAGGGAGGGATAATGTTCGGCCAAATGCTGATCCCCAATCCAGTAAAGCCCATGAAAATCAATAACAGTGCTGTTAAAAACGGGGTGTAATGGCTTGAGTTTGGGTTAGATTTCAATAGCTGCCAGCTTGACCACAGTACCAATAATGGTACGGGCATGAAGAAAAATAGATTTGGCAAACTGAGCCAACGTTCAGCAATTGCTGGGTGAGCGAGTGGTGTCCAAATACTGATAATGGCAATAATGGTCAGCATCAGCAATGTCAAAGGGCGCAGGACACGGTACATCTGTTGTTGCAGATGACCTTCTGTTTTCATTATCAGCCAGCCACATCCTAATAAAGCATAAGCGATGACGAGTCCAATGCCACAAAACAGAGGAAAAGGAGCCAGCCAATCAAAATAGCTACCGATATAAACACGATTTTCGACAGGAAAACCGGTAATAACTGCGCCAACGACGACACCTTGCATAAAGGTGGCGAGCATTGAACCGGCAATAAATGCCTTATCCCAAAGGTGTTGGTGCGTTGGTGTAGCTCTGAACCGAAATTCAAAGGCTACGCCACGAAATATCAGGCCTAATAACATGATGGTCAATGGAATTGCCAGTGCATCTAAAACGATTGCATAAGCCAGTGGAAACGCACCAAATAATCCAGCGCCTCCCAGCACCAGCCAGGTTTCATTGCCATCCCAGACGGGAGCAACAGAATTCATCATCAAATCACGATCGGATTGCGCTTTAATCGCTGGATATAAAATGCCGATGCCAAGATCAAAACCATCCATCACGATATACATCATGGTACTAAATATAATGATCAGGAACCAAATGAGAGGAAGATCAATACCCATTTGCTGACTCCTTATTTGGGACTATTTGTGGAAGGCCTTTACGAATGAGTTTCATCATATAGGCGTAACCCACGCCGAATACGGCTCCATAGACGACAAAGAAAATAAGCAGGCTGATGCTCATGTGGATTTCCCCGTGTGCTGATACCGCATCTTTGGTGCGCATTAAGCCGTAGACGACCCACGGTTGACGGCCAATTTCTGTGGTAAACCAACCTGCCAGAATCGCAATAAGGCCAGAAGGTGCCATCAAGAGCATAAAGCGGAGAAAGAGCGGGTTTTCATACAGGCGCTTTTTATGACGTAACCATAACCCCCAGACGCCGGCAAGGATCATCAAAATGCCTAATCCCACCATGATGCGAAATGACCAAAACACCATAAACGCATTTGGGCGATCTTCCGGGGGAAATTCTTTCAGTGCTGGAACTTGCTTATCCAGACTGTGTGTCAGAATCAGGCTGGCAAGATAGGGGATCTTGATTGCATAACGTGTTTCTTCCGCTTCCTGGTTGGGTATACCAAATAAAATCAATGGGGTGGCTTCACCAGGATGATTTTCCCAATGCCCTTCCATGGCAGCGACTTTAGCCGGCTGATGTTTTAATGTATTCAACCCGTGCATATCGCCAATGATGGCTTGCAACGGGGCAATAATCAGGATCATCCACATCGCCATTGACAACATTTTCCGCATAGCGGATGAATCATTGCCTTTCAGTAAATGCCAGGCAGCAGAAGCCGCAATGAAAAATGCTGAGGCCAGAAATGCCGCCGTTCCCATATGCAGCAGACGATAGGGGAAAGAGGGATTGAAAATCACTGCGAACCAATCAACAGGAACAACCTGATTATTGATAATTTCATGGCCTTGTGGTGTCTGCATCCAGCTATTAGAGGCCAATATCCAGAATGTCGAAATAACCGTGCCGAGCGCCACCATACAGGTTGAGAAAAAGTGTAGCTTCTCTCCGACTCGATGCCAGCCAAACAGCATGACGCCGAGGAACCCAGCCTCAAGGAAAAATGCGGTCAGCACTTCGTAGACCAACAACGGGCCGGTAATAGAGCCGGCAAAATCAGAAAAGAAACTCCAGTTGGTGCCGAACTGATAGGCCATCACCAAGCCGGAAACCACGCCCATACCGAAATTAACCGCGAAAATTTTTGACCAGAAGTGATATAACGTTTTGTAGTCCGTATTACGTGTTTTAAGCCATAGACCTTCCAATACCGCCAGAAAGCTCGCCAAGCCTATCGTAATGGCAGGAAAGATAATGTGAAAAGAAACCGTAAATGCAAATTGTATCCTTGCGAGTTCAAGGGCATTCAACCCTGGCATAGTGACCTCTTATTGAAATCTTTGGGTATATGGGGAAACGAAGTTAGAAGATGCAGACAAGTAGAACACAGGGAATTGAGGTATAATAGTGACAGTTTCTTTTTTATTGACTATAACAGTTTTGAGTGGAAACCAGTCATATGATGTGTTGTGGGCAATGGGTACTGTTTGAAAAACAGATACAGAGGGTGTTGAAAGTATTTCACTGACATTTTAAAAAAAATAATAATCTAAACAACCTTATTGAAGTAGGATCTTAATAACTAATTGGGCTATATCTCATTTTATAAAAATGGTCATGATTTCACTGTGATACATACGATCTTGCTGGCGGCGTAGACGGTATCCGTTATCAAGAAAAAACTGCGTTCAATAGGGAATGAAAAAACGACAAAAATCGTCGACATCGCAGTAAATTTCAACTAAGTTATTCATAGTCTGTTCCGCCCCGGAGCTGTTTTCGGCGTTCATCAAAGTTTTGCTCCCGGAACAGATTTTTCGTCAATGTCTTATCCAGAATTCGAGTTAAATATCATATTATGAAAATTAACCATCACATAAGAGGTCAATATAAAAAAATATTTTAAAACTAGCGATTAGCGATTAGTACTGTAAATATCATTTATGTGGAAAATGATAAAACACAGTTGTGTTAGCTCTGTTGCAATCGAATATGGAGGTAGCAGGAAATCGTGGAACTCATTATAACATACAATCTTTATGGGTTAGACAAGACATATTGGTAATGTAGGGATGCATATCATGAAGTTAACAAGGCTTGCGCTGAAAAAGGATAGTCGCGGAAGATGAATATTTGTAATCCCAAGGTAAACTGCCAAATGTAAAAAACATTATATTTCAAAAACTAAAAGGAAATTAAATATATGAAATTTTTTTTTAGACTATCACAGATGATATTTCTTCTAAGTTTTACACTGTCTGCTTCAGCGGTGCAAAGCTACGCCACCTTTAATGAAAATGACCCAGTTAACAACCGTACTGCATTTTTAATTCAACAAAACCATATAAGTACACAAAGACAACCTTTTCTTTATTCTGCTCCATATAATTACGGAGAGCAGATAAATTATGGCGTATTTGATCCAAATCACTCCTTTCGTTATCGAATACTAAAAAATGGCGCTCAGATAAACTCAGTTTCTGATTCCTTTAGTCCACTTATTCTGATGCGCGCTAATGAAATGAAATACTTACAAGACAGTCATGAATACAGCAATGCTAATGATCCTTATGCTAATATTTTTATTGACAGGAGCATGATCCGCTTATCTGATTATGAGCGAAAACCGACTCGATCTATGGTTAATTGTGGGCGTGACCATTCTCCTCCGTTATCGCATACAGAGAAAATTTTGAGTAGTTCACAATGCAGTGATTTTGATCATGACTTTACTGTTGTCTATCCCATAGCAAAAAGTCTAATTCCCATTACCAATATGTTGCTGCTAGCTGATTATAAACTTAAAATAAAAACATGCGAAGTTGAGTTAAACACAACAAAGACTTGGGCTTTTAGTTCATGGTATAGTACTTTCATTACTAAGGGAGATTGTCAGATTAAACTTAAGTTAATTTGTGATGGAAGTGAAAACTCGTGTTCCCCTTCTGTTGGAGATTATTCCACAAAAAATCAATTTAAATTAATTATATATGATGATGAAAAAAATCATAAAAAAGAGTCTATTAAACGTCTTCAAAACATAGAAAAAAGTAATGTACCTCACCGTCCGATCAATCTAGAATCAATCAATAATATGATGTTTGAAAATAAAGGCAGTGGTACTGCAAAAATTTCATATATTACTTCTAGTTGTTATCATTCCACAGGCCCTAGTTCATTTTATGTTAATTCAGGCACATTTTATCTTATTAATATAAAAACGAGCAATGCCTATCATGGAATCAGGTGGTGGAATTGTTGGAACGAAGCTAAAACAATCAGTTGGAAAATTGAATATACTACATATGAATAAATACGTTAAAAAGAGGTTAAATAAGATGAAAATATTTACCATACTTGCTTTGTTTTTAAGTTTAATTAGCAACATAGCGGTTGCTACAACACCTAAAGACACTACAAATAATACACAAGCCAAATTAAATATCGGTGACCCAATAATTATGCTGGATTCTGCAAAAGACTGCTCTTCTATCAAACAGGGTTATCTTATTTCTTTATCTGTAGGATATGGTGGTAATACAAACTGGGCAACTTATACAATTAAAAATGAAAAAGGTGACAGGGCTTGGTATTGGGGAGCTTATCAAGTTGATACTCCGGCAGGGAAAGCCACCCTTGCAACGGCAATTTATGCTGCATCGAGTGGACAAAAAGTTATTATTCAATGTGACACCAATAATTATATTAAATATTTGTCGGTTGGACCTGATTCTTATTAACGCAAATTACCGAAATATTTAAAACACTAATGATTAAAGCAGATTTCATCATTTTAATTTTAAAAGTGTATAAATATTTATTTATTTTTCCATATGAAAGGTTAAAACCGACTTTAGTTGGTCAGCTTTAGCTGCGATACCGTATTACACGAGAGGTGCAATATGGATACAGATATGGCAGCTCTGGGCTTTCAGTCCGTTAATAAATCACCCACCGCCTCGAGGCGGTGGGTGATTTATTTATGTTTGTATCAAAATTAAAAACCTTTTACAATTTTAGGCTTGGGGATTTACCGGAAGCGGATGTGTGATTGCTTTGCCAGATATAATCGCCTGTCAGATTGATATTTAATGTGTTATCTGATAATAAATAAACTGAGAAATCGTATCATTTTAAGCTGTTCTACGGGTGTATTTCCGATTGAGAAAAACAAATTTTGAATACGCTTGATTGTTGATATTAGAATTTAGCTCTCTTTTTTCCTCATCAGTGAGGAGGAATTGGATTATACCTACGGGTGCAATAAACCATGCTTCGGACCCAAAGCCTCTCACCATCGGATAAATGGATCATATGTCTTGCAAGGTGTTGATATTGCGGTTGATTATAAAGATAAAGGGCTTGCAAAAATTCAAATTGATAATTTTCCATAAGACCTGGCTGTGGCCTATCTTGTAAATTTTCAAGAGAGGCAACACCCAGTTCACTATAAAGATGCCATCTTTCTCTTGGTGGTGGATAAAACGCAATTGCATTTGTTCTTGTTCTTGGATGAGTAAGCCCTACCGCATGACCAAATTCATGGAGAATAAGTGTATAAGTGAAATTTTCTAGTAAAACCCTCCTATCGTTGGTTCCAAAGTTAGTTTCTAATTGTTGTAACTCTTCGCTACTTATTTCATCACTTTGGCGAAGGTATATTCCAGGCGATGTAATAAAAGGATATCGTCTAGTAAGATTTACTAATTCGTGATAACCTGCTTCATATGTAATTGCCATAGAAGATTGCATGTTTGAAAAATAAGAATTTGGAACTGTTCGTACGACAAAATTTGGAAAACCATGACTTGATACAAATGGTTCTATAACTAGGCCCCGATCCCTAAGAATTTCATTCCAATATGTTGCCGCTTCATCAACAAGAGGCTGCAAACGAATATCTTCACCCCCACCACCTTCTATATTAAAATGAATTGTCATTTGTGGATCTATGTAATAATGCATAAAAGGTCCATAATGGTGTACTGCTGAATATGGCGTAGGGTTAGTGTGCAGTGTTTCATATTCAAACATGAAGCCAACATGATTATAGGCTGGATCAGATGGGTCAAAATGAGAAGGTTGAGGTTGAGGTTGAGGTTGAGGTTGAGCATGAACCTGAACCGTTGCTATAAGTAAAATAAAACTGAATAAAGAAAATGCTTTTAATGATTTGAAAATTTTTTTATACATATAATTTCCCCTTTTATATTATGATCATGTATTGATGAAGATGCATTCTAAAAGAGAATACTCAACACGTCCCTCGTTTCAGGCTGAATTTATGGGGCTAAAAATGATATGTTTATAAAACACATCTTAATTCTAGACAAAATAAGATTGATTTATATAAATAAAAATTTCGATTTCATGTCATTATGTTACGCTTCATTTTTCCCGTAGGGCAATTAAGGACAGCATAAAAACTTGGAGATGATGGTCATCGTTGTCTTTGGTGGCTACAGGCTATCTACTAGAAGTAGAAGCTACAATACTCCCCCTACTTTATAGAGTCAATTAATGTATAGCGATAATGGAACTAATTTGTCTCTTTGAAAAACACGGTGAAGCTTATTAATATGGCACTGTTTGATGTGAAAATTAACCCTAAGAATAAATAGCTTAGTGATATTCATATTATTTAAGCTGGCAGAATATGACTGAGCAAAAAATTATCGGTAGCATTAAAGCAGACTCAATGATACTGAGTCTGCTTATGCCTATTATGCAAAACAAATTTTTGCCCAGCGTGCCAGGCTGTATCCTAATGTCTCTTGGTGCACTTTCAATAAACGGGCGAGTTTTTCGGGTTCTTGGGCGTCTCTGTGCAAGGATTTTAATGTCGTTAAATTCTGGCGAGAGTAAAACGCTTTCTGAGCTTGTATGTCATTGATAGAAATCGGGTTCCAGAACTGCGTCAGGGGCATGTCAATACCCGAAGAGACTTTGCTGCCTAATCCAAAAGGATGCATGAGTTGTTTAAAGGTTAGATTAATATCTAAATCATTTCCCCCGATGCGTTGACCTGTGTGCGCCAGTAAGCTGTCATTGCGCACAGATAGGTTTTTCCAGCAGAAAAGACTTTGGCGATTTAATGTAATAAACTTCTTGAGGATCTTCCAGATATTGAGCGAATATATTGAAAATTTTCACTTTATGCCTGTAACAGTTTAGACAAAGGCCAAGTATATGACGCGTTACGAACAATTGGCTGGCGTGATCCGCCAACAAATAGAAGACGATATTTGGCAAGTGGGTGATAGATTGCCATCATTGCGGGAATCGGTGAAATCGTCGGGTTTGAGTTTGATGACAGTGCTACAAGCTTACCAGTTGCTGGAAAGTCAGGGTTGGATCGTGGCACGTCCACAATCAGGGTATTATGTTGCCACTCGGTTAAAACCCTTTGCGGCGGCAAAAGGGGGGAAGGGACTCAACTTAAGTGAAAATGTGGAGATCAGTGCGTCCATATTTGATGTATTACAGGCATGTAAAGATCCGCAAATTATTCCTTTCGGTTCGGCATTTCCCGATCCTTCTTTATTAGTCGAACCCAAATTATCAAAAATGCTGGCTTCAGTCGCTCGCCGTTTCGTGCCACACAGTTCGCTGGCAAATTTGCCGCCAGGCAATGAAAAGTTACGGCGTAATATTTCTCGGCGCTATGCTTCTCACGGTATCCATGTTTCCCCAGATGAAATTGTGATTACTGCCGGAGCAATGGAATCATTAAGTTTCAGTTTGCAATCTGTCACTTCGCCAGGGGATTGGGTGGTGATTGAATCGCCAGCTTTTTATAGCGCGTTGCAGGCAATAGAGCGGTTACGATTGAAAGCTATTGCTATTAAGACAGATCCCCACACAGGCATTGATTTGGATACTTTGAAAGACGTCGTGCAGAAATATTCAATAAAAGCGTGCTGGCTGATGTCACGTTTTCAAAACCCACTGTGCAGCACAATGCCCCCTGAAAATAAACAGCGATTGGTAGAGATTTTGAACCAAAACCAGATCGCCCTGATTGAAGATGATGTATATGGTGAATTGTATTTTGAGCAGGAACCACCGGCACCAATCAAAGCATGGGATAGCGAAAATAATTTCATGCACTGTTCATCATTTTCAAAATGTCTTGCGCCCGGTTATCGGGTAGGTTGGGTTGCAGCAGGCAAACATGCGAAGAAAATTCAGCAATTACAGATGATGAGTACGGTATCTGCCAGCACGCCAACCCAGTTGGCGATTGCAGACTATCTGTCGCAGGGAGGATATGACAATCATCTGCGTCGATTGAGGCGGCAGTTGGAGCAGAGGCAAAATCGGATGTTATGGGCAATCAGTGAATACTTTCCCCAATCTGTGAAAGTAAACAGTGCACGTGGTGGTTATTTTCTCTGGCTGGAGTTTGACCCCCCTTTTAATGCCAACCGACTCTATCAACTGGCATTGGCAAAGAATATCAGTATCGCACCAGGTAGCATGTTTTCCACGAGTACCCAGTTTGATCATGCCTTCCGCTTGAATACTTCATTTGCCTGGAATGAAACACAGGCCTTGGCAATGAAAGAATTGGGGAATATGTGCCACATGCTTTTGTAGTGGCCATGCACAATATGCGTCGTGACCTGTTTTTTTGCAACAAACCCAAACAGGGAGCGGAGCATCGGGGAGTATGAGTGAGCTGTCAATGTGCATTGGGCAAAACGGTGTTTACCAAAAAAGGTATCGAATCGTTATTGCCCATGCGTACCTGTCGTAAATTAAGTGAGGGCACGAGCGGCTCGGATCAGACTCTCACCAAGATAGTCATATGTGGATGATATACCCGGTAAAACCAGATAGTAACCCCCACCGAAAGGTTTAATGTAACGCTCTAAGGGTTCACCATTTAACCGTTTTTGGGTATCAATAAAGCCTTTTTTCAGGTCATTTTGGAATGAAACAAAAATCAGCCCCATATCGAGTTGGCCTGTTGATGTTAATCCAAGTGAGTAACTATAACTGCGCCGACGTAATTTGGAAACATGTCGTTCGGTTGTTCGAGGCTCGGCCCGACGCATGTGGGAGTCAAATAATACCCGATCGCCATGCGGATCACGATTAAATTCGGGTTCGTCGTGCTCATGCTGTTTTCCCATCGGTGCCCCGCTAGCTTTATGTCGTCCAAAATCATTTTCTTGATCTTCAAGCGGTGTTCTATCCCAAAACTCCAGGGCAAAGCGGATGAGACGAACGGCTTGATAACTGCCATTTTCTATCCACGCGGGTTCTTTTTGCGTAATCCAGACGAGAGAGTCCATTAAGTCATTGTCTTTCGCATCGGCATTGCCGGTGCCATCTTTAAAGCCAAACAAATTAATGGGCGTTGTTTTACATTCAATATCGCGAGCAGGTAAAAAACCATCTATCTTCCAAAGCGGTGCAACCTTTCCCGATAATTGACGTAAAACGTCACGTAATGCATAAATCACAGTTTCTCGGCTATTGGCACACAATTGCAGTAAGAGATCCCCCCCACACCACGATGCTTCTAAGCGATCATTTGGGAACGCGGTCATCGCAACAAATTTTTTCGGCTTTAGCGAGGTTAACCCGAAACGGTTATCAAAGAGCGAATGACCGAGTGAAACCGTTATGGTTAAATCATCCGCCGCTAAATAACGCCCGAGGATCCCAGATTCTGCTGGTGGCATCCGGTCATTCGTGTTTTTTTCCGCCTGACGGTTTTGCGTTAATCGAGCAATACATTGCGTTAAGCGCTTAAAAATGTCTTCAACCTCATCAAGCGTGGAAACGGTTAAATTCAGCGACAAAAAAATCGCTTCTTTTTGTTCTGGTGTAATCACGCCAGCCTGATGTTTTCCTAAATAGGGAATGGCGTGTGTGCGGCTGAGGTTGTCACATGCTTTCGTTTCCGGTGTCGCCATTGTCGGTAAACTCAGCGCCTTACTGGATAACAGAACACTGCCTGCTCCCAGCCATTTTAATGTCATGCGTTTACTCAGCGAAATCGACTCATTCTCACTGGGGATCGTGTTTTTTTCGTGCTTCATGGTTCGTTCCGGTATTTATAATACACATCTATCTTCAATGCCGCCCGCAGTCCAGACAACGTCTGCGCTAACTGTGTCAGTTGGGCGTAAAGCTTATGTTTATCCCGACGAGAGAGTTGCTCATAACGGAAGTATTGCCCTTGTGCAGAGCGATAATTCGCCATGACGGAATCAAGTGCATCAAATTGCGTATTGAGTGATGTCACTATTTCAGGGGATAAAAAGGGTGCCAACCCGTCAACTATCCAGCGAGCACCCTGCAAATTTGCCGCAATATCCGCTAAGTCACTGCGACTGTAGCGGTTTTCATCACCGCCGAGTTTTGTCTCTAAAATAAGCTCAATGCCATCATCTGCGGATTGCACTAATTTTGCTATCGGAAGCGTTTCCACCGCCACACGCTGTTTTAAATCTTGTACATTATGCAGTAGCGCTTGCGTTGCTGCCAAAGCATCCGATTTATCGTTCGTTGAAAACAGGGCGTATTCAACACAATGAAAACCGATAA
Source organism: Xenorhabdus griffiniae (assembly GCF_001028135.1). Taxonomy (GTDB): domain Bacteria; phylum Pseudomonadota; class Gammaproteobacteria; order Enterobacterales; family Enterobacteriaceae; genus Xenorhabdus; species Xenorhabdus bakwenae. Next base: position 50,924 of record NZ_LDNM01000013.1, on the reverse strand, counting down.
ATTTCGGATCGCGCTCCTGTTCAAGAAAATAACGGGCATGGGGGTTAATCACACGATCGGCATGACCAAAAACAACCACCACCGCGCGGATCGTCTCATAATCATAATGAGCCTGAATATACGCTTGCTGTGCGGCTTGCCAATTTCCTGCGTTTAATGCACGTTGCAATGTGATTAACTGCGCTTCGATGGCCGCCACTTGTACGCCCATCGTTTTCATATAGACCGCAATTATCGGTTGATATTGCGTCGGCGTAGGAATATCTCCTTTGGCAATAACGACTTCATTGCCTATGTCTGGACGCCCCGCACGATACTTTTCCGCCCCCGCAGCTAAACTCAATAACAGCATTAGCGAAACCGTCATTCTCAACGTATTACGCTGCATGACGACGCCCCTGACGACGGAATAATGCAATCACAACGATCCAATAAACAGCAAACGCCAGCACACTTATCCCAATAGGTTGCGCCCGATACCCAAATAAGGTAGCCATAAAATTCCCGATTAACCCGGAGTCATCTAACCCATTGCTGGTATCCCATACTGGGTAGATGAGAAAATCATTCAGCTCAATATCGTGTTCTAACAGCACATTGGAAATCTCTTCCACGCCTTTAAGAAGCAATGAACAGGCTAAGAAAAGCAGCACGATACCGGTAATACGGAAAAACCATTTCCACGCAATTTTTCGATAGCTAAGTGAGAACAGATACAACGTCAGTGCGGCTATCACGATCCCTAATATCACTTCTCCCGCAAATGACCACATGGAATCTCGCGTTAGCCCCATTACGATACTGGAGAGAAACACAACGATTTCACTGCCTTCACGTGCAATCGCAATTGCGACGATAACCAATGCGCCCCACCAAGAGTGATGTTGTGCGCCACGAACCATTTCGTGTTCAATACCCGATTTGAGTGAGGCGTTGTGCTGGTTCATCCAGTACACCATTTGTACGATAAGGATACAGGCAAAGAGCGACATCCCAATCATAAAATAGGTTTGTCCGCTGTCATCGAGCACATGAAATACGCCGTAAATTAACAGAGCTAAAAAGAGGGATAAGGCACTCCCAAGCGCGACACCACCCCATAAATAACGGCGTCCTGCCTCTGCATCAGGGTGTTGTTTGATCCACGCATAAATAATGCCGACCACGAGTAGCGCCTCAAAGCTTTCGCGCCATACCACAAAAAGAACTTGTCCCATTCCGTATCCTACAAACAAATGATTATTTAACTATTATCTCACCGGCGGGGTGCGCGAGATGAAAATCATCAAAAAATGTATATTTTCCCGGTTTAAGCGGTGCGATGACTACCACTGATCTTGCACCGGGTGCCAGGACTTTTTCTTTACGCAATTGCGTGCTTTCAAATTCAACAGGCTCCGTACCGGTATTGCGAATTTTGATCCGAACGGGGGTTTTCGCTGGCACATTTAACACCGGTGGCGTTAACTCACCGTTATTCATTTCAAGTTCAACAGTAAATTTTTCAGCGGCAATCGTCATGGGCGTATAAATCAACGATATGACCACGATACACAGAGTGAAAATGAACGATTTCAAGATAAACCTCGATGAGAGCGGGACGTCCAATGTCTAATAACAGCGAGCGCTTTATTATTGCTCGCTGTTTTCAATGAATTAATATCTGCCTTTGCGGCCCGTTCCGGCGTAATCGAAGTCCCACGAAACATCAATGGGTTCAAACCAGGCCGCTACGCCAGTTTCTTTATCGATATGACGCCCGAATGTAACCTCATCATTCATACTCGGCGGGGAAATACGATATTCCACACGGTATTTTCCATAACCATTCAGTTTCAAATTTTCACCATAGTGAGGACCATCGCTGGCGACCATGGCCATAAATGTGCCGGATTGTGTTTTTTCCGGCTCATCTAACTTAGTAACCTTATAATCGACTTTCAGGTATGGGATCCAATCCCCTTCGGCAAAACCATTTGGATTCTCTTCGACGGCGTGAATATCCGCTTCCAGATGAATATCGGATTTTTCCGCCGCCAGATGATGCATTTTATGTTTGCCTTCCAATGACATGGTGATCGGTTGCAAGTAAACCCCTTGAATTTCCAGTCCATTTTTGATAACCGGTTGCCCAAGAGGGTATTCCAATGCCATAGCCGATGTTGATACCACTCCCAGTAACGTTGCCATGACACTCATCCCGATACGCATTTTGATACCTCGCTGTTATAGTGCAAATAGTTTACTAATAATGATAATCATTATCACATTTATTATTCAAGAAAAATTGTTATTTATCCTGGATTTTTTTAATGGCATTGGTGACCCCAGTGAATTGCCCGCGCGGTATCAGCGCATCAGTAAACAACGTGTTTTTTGAAGATAATTTAATCGATATGTTGATGATTGATTGCCGATATCCATCAAGTTATTGAGCTTTTTTGATTCGCCAGGTTAATTAAAGGTCTGTGTGACAGTCTTATAGCGTGATTGCTATCGTCGTTATATTTTACTTAACTAGGGAAGATATTATTTGCGATTTCTTTATTTCACATGCTAACATCTTGTTATTAATGATAATGTAAATGATTATCATTACTATTTGCATATGGATGATGAGATGACACACACAAATAAAACGATGTTAGCTGCTGTTATTAGTAGTTTTTTTGCCAGTTTTTATGTACATGCAGAAAAAAATCTTAGTAAAGAATCTGTGACAATAACAGTAAAAGCAGAAGAGGAGGGTTCTGCGGATGTTTTGTCAAAGCAGACTATAGGGGCTAATGAGATAAAAGACACACCTGCCAATAATGGTAATTTGAATGATTATCTGCAAACCGTTCCTAGCGTTCGTGTTGATAATAGCGTTCAAAATGGTCTTAATAATGGTGAAATAAAACCATTGCCAATTTCTATTAATGGCGCTCCATCAGAACAAACTGCATATATGATTGATGGGGTTAATATTAATAATGATATCGATCCCACATCTTCATTTTTTGATGGAACAATGGGCGTTAATCCTAATAAAAGTGCAGAGCAAGCATACTTTTTTGACGCCAATATGCTTGCGGGGATTACGGTATATAACAACAATGTGCCTGCTAATTTAGGCGGATTTACTGGCGGCGCTGTTGTAGCAAAAACGCGGCAATATAGTGGTGAAAATCACTTTTCAACGAGTTATAGAACTACACGTTCTGGTTGGTCATCGCTACGAGTTGATGAAAATGCAAAACAAGCGATGGACAATGCCATTCCAAACGGTTTTAACGCAGAATTTCAGCCTGTTTATAAAAAAGACTTCTTCAATATGGTCGCTGAGTATGGCCTGACTGATGATGTTGGCGTTGTTTTGGGTTTTAGTCGTAGAGATTCTAATATCCAACAAACACGGATGCTTAATCCAGAAGGTGAAACGGATAAGCGTAATCACACTCGCCGTTCAGATAATATTCTTGCTAATTTTAATTGGACTCCTGATGTTGATCAAACGTTAGAAATCGGATTGCGTTATTCAGATTATCGTGAAGGAAAATTTTACGCGACAAATATTGATGGTAATGTATCCGATACACATCAAGCTTATGGCTCAACAGTACGATGGATAAAAAATGTAAATAACGGAACATTAACCACAACAGCGGCCTACGATAAATTTACCGATAAGCGTGATTCAAATAGCGCACAAGCTGAAGTGATTAATGATTTTGGTAGTGGATTAGATTTTGAGCTAGGTGGTTATGGAGATAGTCAGTTAACTCAGAAAAATATTCATTTAAATTTAGATTATGCTATGGACAGCATGACGCTAGGAAATAGTCAGCATGTCTTTAATCTGGGAGCAGATTATCGTCGAACTCAATATGAATTTAATCGTGATCAAGATGTAACTTCTGCTATTTATACCATATTTGATGGAAGCAAGACCCCACCTGTTGACATATTGGTTGCGCACGAAGGGCAGATAAATACAGAGCATCAGGATTATGCTATTTATACTCAGGATACGGTTAAATGGGGTGATTTTACTATTCGCCCCGGTGTTCGTATTGAGCGAGATAACTATCTTAATAATACAAATATTGCGCCACGATTTATGGTTAATTGGCAAGCATTGCCACAGACTAAAGTTAATTTTGGCTTGAATCGTTATTACGGTCGCTCATTTGCAGAAATGAAACTTTCAGGTGAAATATTAAAACTGAGCGATGATCATGTTCGTGATTATAGCTCTATCGAAAATTTAAAAACGCCTTATTCAAATGAACTTAGCTTTGGCGTTAATCAAGGGTGGAGCAATTGGCTTATTTCAGCCAATTATACCTTCAGAAATTACAAACAACGTATTGTCGTTAAACGTAATGAAATTGGTGATAAAAAAAATGATTCATTTATTAATGGTGATGATTTCAATGCCCATATTTATACCTTGCAGATAAGTAACAAAACACCATGGGTATTAGGTGCAACAGAATGGAATGCCACATTAGGTGCGGATTGGCTTAATACGGGAAGAGCAAATTTAGATCGTGCACTTGACGCTGATGAAATGGTCAGTTTAGATGGCAAATTAATGACTCGCGCCCAAATGGAAAAAGAAGTTAATAGCAATGAAGAAGAGTGGACAATCCGATTAGGTTTAGACATGAAAATGCCGCAGTACAATATAACTTGGTCAAATAAAGTGTATGTTAAGGCACCCATCCATAGCTATATAGAAACCAATAATACGGAACAATTAACTCTCTATAAAAGCATTGATTTTGGCACCCATGTTCAATGGGATACTCGTATTCGTTGGCAACCACAATTACTCGGTTCACATCAAATATATTTCCAGGCAGAACTGCTTAATGTACTCAATCAAGTACGCAAACTTGAAACAGGCGGATATAGCTCTAATGAGTACGGAATATATACTCCAGGCCGCCAATTATGGTTGGAAGTAGGGTATGAATTTTAATAAAGTTAATTAAATTCTCTTTTTATCAGTCACCAACCAGAAAATTAGTCTGGTTGGTGTGATTATTGTATACCAATCCAACTTAAATATAAGGCCTCGCGTCGTCTTGCGGATTGCAACTTGAAGTTTAGCGAATATAAATACAAGATGAAAAATCAATTAAATCTGAGTAACAAACGATTTTTGCAGCAAATCTACTCTCTGACTGCACCTTATTGGCGAAGTGAAGAAAAAAGAATTGCATGGTTTTTATTAACTCTCGTTATTGCGCTTAATTATTTTATTGTTGAAGTTGCGGTGAAATACAGTGATTGGAACCGTGATTTCTTCAATTTAATGCAAAATAAAGAGTGGCATAATTTCTGGCCAATGTTAGGGCAGTTTATTTTAATTATGGCGATATACTCTCTGATTGATCTTGCTGAAGAATATTTTCGTCGGACTTTAAGAATTCGTTGGCGTAATTGGTTAACAAATGTTTTTCTGAATCAATGGTTGAGTCATAAGCGGTTATATCGCCATCAATTATTATACAGTAATAGTGATAATCCAGATCAGCGAATATCTCAAGATGTAAAAGAGTTTTGTGATCAAACACTTTATCTCGGATTCGGTTTATTACGCACGATAACCAGTCTAATTTCCTTTACTGTTATTTTATGGGAACTTTCTGGAACTTTGCATTTTGAGTTTGCCGGTATCTCATGGGTTATTCCTGGTTATATGTTATGGGTTGCCATTCTATATTCAGTCATCGGAACATGGCTAACACACAAAATAACTAAGCGTTTGATCCCGTTAACATTTGAACAAGAAAAATGTGAGGCTGATTTTCGTTTTCATTTAATGAGAATAAAAGAATATGCTGAATCTATCGTTTTTCTTCGTGGGGAAAAAGCAGAGTTAGCACGCTCTAAAAAATTGTTTTCTAAAATTTGGAAGAACTGGCAGCATCTTACTGGAATGAAGGTTAAATATGGGGCTTTTACCAGTGGATATAATGAAGTGGCTCGTATTTTTCCTTATCTTGTTGCATCACCTCGGCTCATGACGGGAGGTCTACAACTTGGCGATATGATGCAAACAGCGACCGGTTTTTACCGCGTTCAGGAAGCATTCAGCTGGTTTGTGGATTCTTATGAATCTGTTGCAAATTGGCGAGCAGTAACAGAGCGTTTAATCACCTTTTATACTCAACTCGAATCCATTTCCCCTACGGAAAGAATTCATCGCACAACTCAGCCATCATGGTCTGGTTTAGACATTATGCTGCCTGATAATAAGGTGATACAAAGCAATATGACCGGGTCATTTATCCAAAACAGTACCATCTGCGGACCGTCAGGTTGTGGCAAAAGTTCATTCTTACGCACTATTGCCGGATTGTGGCCTCATTATAAAGGACAATTATCAATGCCTTGTGATGATAGTTGTATGTTTATCCCGCAAAAAACATACTTACCAAAAGCCTCATTAAGAGAAATTTTGAGCTATCCAAACATAGATTGCCATTATGATGATTGGGTATTAAAACAGGCTTTGAATGATGTCAGTCTTAAACAACTTATTGATAAATTAGATGTTATTGACAATTGGCAACATAAATTGTCTGGCGGAGAGATACAAAAGCTGATGATAGCCCGGTGTTTGGTACAAAAACCAGAATGGTTATTCCTGGATGAAGCGCTATCTGCACTGGATCATCAAAGTTATATCGCATTGAGCCAACTGCTCAGAACAAAATTAGCGAATAGCCACATTATTGAAATTTCCCATCGTTCAGGGCAACAATTTAATCAAATGCAATTCACATTATGAAAAAGATCACACTTATATTAACGGGTTTATTATGGATGATAAGCTGTCAGACAACGGCATCATTAGATCCAACTTCATCGCTTATTTCATTAAGATATGCACCTGAAATACAAACAGGAAAACTTAATAACGGATTTCGTTATTATTTGGCAGAAAATACAACGCCTAAAGACAGAGTTTATATTCGTTTAGTCGTTAATGCTGGCTCAATGAATGAGGATGATGATCAACGCGGTGTCGCGCACCTTGTTGAACACATGGCTTTTAATGGCACTAAACATTTTCCCGGTAATCAATTGATTACTGAATTAGAAAAAGCGGGTTTAAAGTTTGGGGTTGATATCAATGCGTTTACTGATTTTGAAAATACAGTTTATACGCTTAACTTGCCTGCCAATAATAAGAAATCCATTGAATTAGCTTTAGATATTGTTGCCGATTGGGCAAGGCACGTAACGATATTTAAAGATGATTTAGATGCTGAGAGGGGTATTGTTCTTGAAGAATGGCGTTCACGGTTAGGGCCGACATTACGTCTTGGCGATAAAAAAAGCGCAATAGAAATGGCGGGTTCACGCTATATAAAACGCGATCCGATTGGCGATGTAGACACAATAAAAACAGTCAGTGCGCAACGTGTAGCCGATTTTTATCACCAATGGTATCGCCCTGATAATATGTCTGTCATTGTCATTGGTGATATTGACAAACAAAAGATCCTGACAATGTTGGAAAATAAATTAGGTTCTCAGCCAATCGCTACAACAAAATTAACTGAAATTGATTACACGATCCCTTTAGTCGCAGAATGGCGCAGTGCCTCTGTTTATGAGGCGGATAGAGTAACTCCCGCCGTTGAAGTGAGTTTTTTTAATAATTATCAAGAAGATAATAGTATAGAGCGCTATCGTCAAGATTTTGCTAATCAGATCGCAACTCGTTTACTGAATATCCGTCTACAGCGTTTTGAAAAAGAGAATGAGCATGCAATTAACACGGCTAACTATTTTTCATCAAATATAGGGCGTCAGACAACACAATCTGTATTTTCTCTGCAACTAAACCATGATGATTTTGATCAGGCGACGTTAGCATTGTTCAATTTTTTAGCCGAAATAAAACAAAATGGTTTTAGTCAGGCTGAATTTGATGAAGAGGTTAAGCGGTTAGCACAACTGAATGAAAAAAACAGCAAAAAGGCTACATATAGTATTGATTTAGCAGCAGATGTTATGGTTAGCGCTGCTAGCCAGCAATGGCTAATAGGTAAACAGGATAAATACCAGCTTAATAAATCATTACTTGAACAACTTTCATTAGCAGAAATTAATGATGCATTTTCACGTATCATTGATGCGCATTCGCGCTTAGTTTTAGCAACGCAAACGAGTAAAAATGCAGTTCCTCTTATGAATAAAGACACATTATCTTTAAATTGGGAGCAAGCGATAAAAACATCTCAACCTCGTTGGCAGCAAAATAAGGTAAAAGTTACCCAACTTCCACAATTAGATTTCCGCCCTGGAAAACTTAAGATATTACATAAATGGGATAAATATAACATTATCGAATATCGACTCAGTAGTGGTAGCAAATTGGTTTATCAATATAATGATACCAATCTAGGAAAAGTATTCTTTAAGGCATTAACTCAAGGTGGACTACGCTCTGTACCCACCGAAGATTATCATGTATTACGAATTGCAGCTAATTTGGTTGATGAAACCGGTTTTGGTTCAATACCTGTGGATGATCTACGCAACCTCTTTAATCAAAGTCCTATCGTAATGGCTACCTTAATAGATGATTTTCAACAAGGTTTTTCTGGCTGGGCAGAAAGTGAAAATGTTGAAAATATACTGACCTTATTTCATCTGAAACTTGCTGAAAGTTCAGTTTCCAGCAAAGTCTTAAGTAAATATCAAACAGAAATGCAACAGCAATTGTCTGAAGATAATGCGGATAGTCAGTATCAATTTACACGTCAGATTTCAGCGTTGCGCTATCCTGGACAAAAGACTATTTACGATGTGAATATCAATGATATAAATACGCTCACAACAGATAAATTAAATGATGTTTATAACAAATATATCGCGCAAAGAACGGATTATACCTACTTCATTGTAGGCGATATTGAACAACAGCAAGTTGAACAATTAGCCGCAAAATACTTAGCGTCTGTAAGGGTAAATTCGGATAATCCCCAATTATACCCATTATATGCAAAAACACCAAAGCAACGACTAATAAAAGCAAGTTCATCAGAACCGCGAGCTGAAGTTGAGCTTTATCTCACAATGAATGCGGGTTGGCGTCCTGATGATGCTTATTATCTTGAACTGGTTGGTGAATTAGTTCAGGAACAATTGCGTTTAAAATTACGCGAACAGGCATCTGGAATTTACAGTGTTACAAGTTGGTTTTGGCACAATGCAAAAGAGCCTCAGAATGAAGGCCGGATTATGTTTTCTTGTGCACCGGAGAGAGTTGATGAAATGATAAATCTGACTCATCAAGTTCTTAATAGCATTGCAAAGAATGGTATTGATCCTCAGGTGCTAAATAATACTCTCATTCAGAGTAGAGATAATATTAATCGTTTACATAGTTCAGTGCAGGGTATGCTTGATCTAATCGAGCGTAGTTACATGCTAACTGATAGTCCACTATTAATAGATGCCACTTTGCGCGCTAATCAAGAAGCCACGAAAGATAAAATCGAGCGTATTTCTCGCTATTTTCTCGAAAATGCTGAGATCTTTGAAGCTGTTTTATTGCCAAGTAAAACAGTAAAGTAGTGAAATGGAATGCATTTATGGAACAACTATGAATAAAAATAATTTACTTACTTTAATGCTTTCATTACTGCTTCATGCCGGTGTGTTTTCGTTATTATTTGCATCAACTCAGCAGGTAGATTACAAGTCTCAATCACTCAATCATATGTCATTTTCACCTATATTGTTAACAGCCGAGAGTAAATTTAAGGAATTTAACGAGATTAACCATAAAAAAGACACTTTATTCAGTGAAGATCCAACTTTAGAAAACGTTGATATTGATAATATAGAAGAAGCTGAAATTCAGATGAAAAAGAAACCAAAACAAACACAAGGAAATAAGGTTAATAAAGATATTACAGAGGATAAACTTGTAAGGGAAACTAAAAGGATAAATAAAATCCGTGAGAGCCAAAAAATATCCGCTATTGAAAACAAACGTGATGAACTTGAAAACTCAGATTCTTCTGCAACTGACAATGCGAAAAAACCACAGTTTAACTCTCGGTCTGGTAATATTGACCCTAGCGCAATAGATCTTTACAGAGAGAATTTACGCAAAGAAATTGCGAAACACACCAAATATCCTAATCTAATAAAGAAAATTGAAGGTCTCGTTGAGGTTAGATTTTTAGTAACGCCAACAGGTGAAATAAAATCACCTACTTTAATAAAAAGTTCAGGTAACCGAAAATTAGATAAAGAGGCATTAATAGCTGTTATTCATAGTCAATCTGTGGGAGTACCACCAGAGGGATTTGAAAATACAGTGACTTTTTATATAGAGTTTTTAAAATAAGTTCCGGGCAGATGCCCATTTAGTTGGCAGTATTCGCTACTGGCAACCATTTTTGAGTACCTACAGCACCCTACAGAATATTGTGATAAAGATCAACCAAGCGAGGCTTAGTCTGCTTGCGTACAGTCTCCAGCAATGGCTTTATTTGCTCGAACGATTCCCGTCTCAGATCACGTGGCTATTTTTTTCTCATCCCCATGTTGTACAACTTATTCAGAGAGCGTAAACATGCTCTTAAAAGAATGCGGGGAATCAATCACATTTCAACTATCTCAATATTGTCGTAAGGGAAATTATTTGCCAATGTTTCTGTTAACAAGTTGACACGGGTTATCTTTTAGTTCTGTAAACAAAATTTAAAAGCGGTGAAGGAGTGGCATGAAAATGAAATGTTTCGATTATGCAACATTACCAAGAGTGCAATGGTCTGGAGGGGAAGGCGAAACTAGGGATATTGTTTGCTGGCCTGTGTCTGATGATTTCGCCTGGCGAGCGTGTTTTACGACGATCCATCAAAGTGGGATATTAGGGCAATTCCCTGATATTGAATGCTCAATCATTTTATTAGAAGGAAAGGGCGTCCGCTTGACCAGTCCGGGCTTTTTGGAACACGAATTGGTAAAAAAGATGACGCCATTTAATTTTTCAGGTGATATTTTGACCCATGAGGAATTATTGGATGGTCCTGTACAGTGTTTCAATATCATGACTCGCCGTTCATGTTGGGCTTCTGAGATTTCAGTGATTTCTGATGAACGTTTACTGCCAACGTCACACAGTGGTGTACTTTATGTTTTAAAAGGGCGCTGGGAAATGACAGGGGCGAATTGTGTCCAGCTTGCTTTTGGTCAAGGTGCATGGTGGTTACCAGATATACGAGAAGGGGTAATTAAGCCATTGATTGTGGATAGCAAGCTTTTGTGGGTTGATTTACGCCCGATTGGGTGAATGGGATACTCATTGAAAATTAATACAATAAGCGGCCTGCTTTATAGTGGGCCGCTTAGTTTTATGTGCTCAAAACCAATGGTTTCAAGTTTTAGTTAAAAAAATTTAACCTAAAAAAATGAAAAATAGCTAAAAGCGTATAATCTTAAACTATAGACATATAACGATAAAAGTAATATATCCAAGATATTATTATTTCTGTTATTAATAGTTAAATAAATTATCTCTGCTGGTTTTGGATCGCTATCAAAATAACAGAAGTAGTGAAAACTTAATTTACACTCTGGTAAGGTCATTAATAATTATGAAAAAAATCTTGAGAGCGACTCCACTATTGGCTTTTTCTTTTGGAGTCATGGCAGAACCTGCTCTATCACAATTAGATTGGTACGATGGTAATGTATCTTTTGCATTTGGGCTTGGTTGGCTAAAAGGAGAATCTAACGAACATCTTTATGGATATACTAAGGATCAAAAATACAAAAGTAGCCAATTGAATTGGAAAATTGGCGATGCTCTGATTGCCAGAGGCAAAGTTTCCTGGGATCTCCTTGACAGGCTAACCATGAATGCGGGTGGTTGGGTCAAATTATCGTCACGTGATAGCAAAATGGTTGATTACGACTGGCTGGATGTAAACCAGAGTCATTGGACTCATTGGTCATCCAGCCCTGATACTTCTCTAAACGATGCCAATGAATTTGATTTAAATGCCGCAGGTTGGTTGATTAAACAATTTAATTATAAATTGGGGGCGGTATTAGGTTATCAGGAAACGCGTTTTAGTTGGACGGCTTATGGCGGTAATTATGTCTATGATAATGGCGCTGATATCGGAGAATTTCCTGCGGGGGTGGCCGGAGTTGGCTATAAACAAAAATATAGCCTGCCCTATATTGGATTAACTGGACAGTACCGCTATCAGGATTTTGAATTTAGCCTTTTACTAAAATATAGCCCGTGGGTAAAAGCCTGGGGTAACGATGAGCACTATATGCGTCGTTTAACCTTTCCTCAGCGATCTGATAAAGTGCGTTATTTTGGTGCCAGTATAGATGCCGGTTATTATTTAACTCAAAATACGAAGGTATATACGGCGTTTACCTGGAACAAATATCGTGAAGGTAAAGGTCAAACGAAGCTCATCTATTATGATACTGGCTACACCGAAGATTTAGGTGATAATTCTGGCGGAATTGAAAACCGAAACTACAGTATCGATCTTGGATTACAGTACCATTTTTAATTTTCTTATGATGATATCACTGACAGTTACCGTTTTTTCGGTATCTGTCAGTTTAAAAAGCATTGTCGGTGCCAAGTCCGACTAATTATTCCGTACTAGATCACACCTAAAATTTGATTCAGGTACATGTTAATATGTCACTTGATCAATTTCAGGTTGCAATCCGCAGAACGACGCAAGGCCTTATATTTCCCCGCGCAGCGGGGAAATATAACACGCATCTTGAAGGTTGGATGGGTATAGGATAATGCCATTATTGGATGGGGCACTATCAATTATCTATATATTTCGGCAGTTCCATTTAAATTATTTTGACCAACAGCAGAAGTGATTCGAAAATATTTTGCTCCAGCCTCATCAGCCTTTTTGGATAATTTATCAGTGAGTGCATCCAAAGTTTCTGCTCCTGTTACAGAAATAACGCCAATCTTCTCTCCTACAGCTGATCTGACCTCAATTGCGGCCGATGAGCCAAATGAAATAGCGCTTAATACAAATAATAAAGTAATGTATCTTGAATTTTTCATTTTGAAATCCTATGTTAATTTTCAGTTTGCGAAAAATCTATATAGTATTTTATAAATTTGACAGAAACGTCAGGTTTTTACTACAAAATCTAAAGTTAGCTTTAGGTCAAGAGATATAGAGAAAAATATAAACATATTAATTTGAGAGCATAAAATTTGAGAATAGAATATAAATTAATAGTGGTTACCGATTATTAATCTGTAACCATTTTTTCGCATCAAGCACAGCCATACACTCAGAACCCGCAGAAGTAATGGCCTGATGATATTTGCCATCAGCAACATCTCCGGCGGCAAATACACCAGAGAACGTATGGTTAACCCGGTTGCAATGATTATACTCTCTGCCTGATATTTATTTTTATCACCGAAGGCTACAATAAAAGAAAGACCCGCTCTGGCGACATATATCGCCGTAATATATCCCGCAGGGCCTGTTCCTATAATTAGCACTTTCGTATAAAAAGACATTAAATGCTCCTTGTTTTATCCGTAAATGATAATCCTGGGATCTAAAGCGGGATTAACAAAATAAATCAGCCCAATAATTTACTGAATTAATTCAGACAGGGCTACAAATTTTGAGAAACCAGACTCTTAAATTGTGATAGTGAAACAACGCCAATCAGAGAATCTACGGGTTTTCCATCTTTATAAACTAATGTCGTGGGTATACTGCGAATACCATATTTTACGGCAATATTCTGAAAATCATCGATATTAACCTCTCCAAAAGTGGCGTTCTCTTTCATGTCGTTTGATAATTGGCTGAATGTAGGAGCAACGGCAAGGCAAGGCCCACACCACGGTGCCCAGAACCGGACAACACAAACCCCTTTCGTATTGATAACACTATCAAAATTCGCTTCGGTTAGTTCAATTAATGTACTCATATTGGATCCTTAATCAGGATTATGCATACGGTTATGGTTATCTTAGAATACCTGATATCACATAGTCAATTATTATATTGAATGTTATTTTAATTTAGTGTGTCTTGAACAAGACATATCGCATCAGGTGCCAATGAATTGCTGAGAAATCACATGCGCTCAGGGATAAAAAGCGGCGAATGTTAAAAAAAATCATGATTTTCAATGAGGTTTGTCATGGGGTCAGACAACGGGTATCACTAACATTTTACTTTATTTACATAATAATCAAGCAGGATCGGAATAAGAGCGGTCATTGCCAGTAGTGCGCTCACCCAACCAATAGAAGCTAAACCATAACCGGCATTGATAGCTAACCCGGCAAGTAAAGGGGCCAATGTAATCCCAAGCTGAAAGGCCGAGACGTTGGTTGCTCCGGCTAATGTGGGGGCACCATCGGCAATGGTATAAACCCGGTTCATGACCGCAGGATTGACGACGAAGCCGAATATACCGAGCAAAAATACCAGGCAAATGGTGAGAATCAAATTTTCGGCTAAAAAGGCTAATGCAACAGAGATCAGTATAACGCCCAATGTGCCAATAATCAGCGTCCTGAAAGGGTATTTATCAGTTGTACGGCCACCAATAGTGAGTCCGAAAAAAGCCCCGATACCAAACAGGGAGAGAACCGCCGGAAGCCAGGTGACGGTCAGTTTGCTGGTATCAATAAGCAGCGCTCCTAAATAGCCGAAGATTGCCATATAAGCAGCGGTTGTCAGGATTGTCGTACCATAAGCCACCCATAATCCGGGACGGGCCATCGTTTTTAACTCAATATGTAATACGGGAGACTGCCCCTGTTGTATGTCGGGCAGCATAAACCACAAGACAATCGCGGTAATCAACGTGACCACGGCAATCACCCAAAATCCAGCCCGCCATCCGGCAATATCACTGATCATGGTGCCAAGCGGCCCTCCAATCACCATTGCCATACTTAGCCCACTCACCATAATGGACAGTGCTCTTGCTGTGTGCTCCTTGGTGACCAAATTAACCGCTGTCGTTGCCGCGACCGCCCAAAATCCGGCATAAGCCACGCCTCCCACAATACGGCTAACTAATAATGACCAATAACCTTGTGAAAGCATTCCGGCGGCAGTGGCGGCAATAAATAACGCCTGACTGATCAATAACGTTGTGCGTTTGGGCCAGTGTAGTGTTGCCACTGCCATAGGGGGAGCTCCAAGTAAAACCCCTACTGCGAAAGCGGAAATTAACGTTCCTGTCAGCGGTAAAGAAATTTGTAAGTCCTCAGCAATTTTTGGTAACACACCTGAGATCAAAAATTCAGAGCTTCCCATCGCAAACAGGCTGATTCCTAAGAGGTAAACTACCACCGGAATACGCGATTGAGTAACATTTGAAATGGCCATCATGGACTCCATAGTGATTGACTTTAAGTATATTACATTATTATCATTCAATTTATAAATTGAATTTTTAATATCTATATCAACCCAGCTTCAAGATGCGTGTCGCCTTTCTTAGAAATTACACTTATTAGGCGAATCCAAGAAACCTATTAATAAATGTAAGGAGCATTTATGGGAATTCGTGAACATTTTAAGCGATTACTCTATGAAACACCGGACGATGCTAATGCAATTGAATATCTTCAATCTTGGTGGACATGGGCAAAAATACGTGGCATTACAAATAGGATTGATGAGTTATTACAAAAAACAGGTGTGCCAAAATTTGAAAGAGTTGGCGTTATTCTGGAAAATCGTCCTGAACATATTGCGGTTCTTTTGAAACTCTTGGAGAGCAAGCAGACTATAGTTGTATTAAACCCTTTAAAATTGGCACAAAAATTATTAGAAGATGTCAAACAATTAAATATCAAGGTGATTATAGTCGGAGCGACATTATTTCAAGATAAAAGATTGCTGAGCGAAATAATGATGAATACTGTGATTTTTGAATTAAATCATAGTGGGGAAATTTATTCTATTGGGAGGCAATTACACACAAATAATATAACTGCTTCTGATATTGCCATTGAAATATTAACGTCAGGCACAACGGGAATACCTAAACAAATAAAATTAAGCTATAAAGAAATAGAAAACTCTCTTATAGCAAGCGGGCAAACACCCAGGAACAATCAATTATTAATTGATTCAGTCTCATTAGTGTCAATGCCAATTTTTCACATCTCTGGTCTATGGGGAGTATTAAGCGCTCTATATACCGGAAGAAAAATAGTATTAATGCCTAAATTTGTGTTAGAACCTTGGGTTGAAGCCATCGAGCGCCACAAAATACGAGCAACATTTCTTGTACCTGCTGCTTTGCATGATTTACAAAGCGCCAATATTGATCCGGCTAAAATTAATTCATTAAAGATAATTACCTCTGGCTCAACCTATTGTCCCACTAAATTAATTGATCAAATTCTGGCTCTTTACGGAATACGAGTGTTAATGTCCTATGGCGCAACTGAATTTGCGGGTGCTGTTGCAGGCTGGAATTACGAATTACATAGGGAATGGTGGACCTTAAAATCAGGTAGTGCAGGTAAAGCATACCCCGGTATAAAGCTTCGAATTACCAACGAATTTGGTCACGAACTTCCCATTGGACAAGCCGGTTTCTTAGAAGTTTGCCCGGAAGGAAGGATCTCAGAGGAGAATAAGTGCCGGTGGAGCCGTACCAGTGATTTAGCGAATATTGATGATGATGGTTTTCTCTGGATATTAGGGCGAGCCGATAACATGATTATACGAGGTGGATTTAAAATCCAGCCTGAGAAAATAAAGAATTTACTGGAAACTCACCCTTGGGTTAATGAGGCCGCAATAGTAGGCGTTCCCGATGTTAGGCTTAATACTATTCCTGTCGCCGTTATCGAAACCAATTCAAATAAATATTCAAAAGTCAATGAGTTAGTTAGCCTGTGTCATAAAGAATTATTGCCTTATGAAATACCGAAACATTTTCTTACCATAGATAAATTACCTAAAACGGCAGTAGGAAAAATAAATCATACTGAACTTTTAACGTTTATTAATAATAACTTAAGAAATTAAGTTATCGTTAAAAATAATTAGCCAGGAAATAATAAATAATGAACTCATCAGAGAAAAAGATAATCTTTATAAATAAGTCAAATGATTTTACAGTTAAAAAAGCCACACGTCAGGATTGGGAGTGTGTCGTTCAATGGGGGAATAAAGAAGGTTGGAATATTGGTTACCATGACGCAGATTGTATGTATTCAGTGGATAATGATGGGCTTTTCATTGGATGGCTTGCTGATCAGGCTGTTGCGGCTGTTTCTCTCATCAATCACTCAGAACAGTATGCGATATGGGGTAACTATTTAGTTAATAATGAGTTTAGGGGAAAAGGATATGGAAAAGCGGTATGTAAAGTTGCGAGATCCCATTCAGGTAATCGGGATATCGGTTCAAATGCAATGCCTCACATGGTTTCTAATTATACAAGGTCAGGGTTAAAGCCTATTTATAATATCGTTCACTATACGGGAAAACTAAAAAAAATAGCATCAGAAAATATAAAAGAAATATCTATCGTTAAACCCCATCATATTGACAATATCATAAAATATGACGGTCTGTTTTTTCCAACATTACGGCAAAATTTTCTAAACAGTTGGTTATCTTTCCCTGGACATACCTCATATTTAAAAACGGTTAATGGAGACATTTATGGTTATGGTGTGATTCGGCCTTTGCCCGATGGTTTCCGTATTGGGCCATTAGTCGCAAGAACGCCAGCCGATGCGGAGGAGTTATTTAACGCATTAACTTCAGGCTTGCCGGAAAACACAAAAATCTCTATTTTCTTACCTGAATATGTACATGGATCATTTTTTTCTTTTTTAAGAAAAAGAGAGTTATTTGAACAATATCATGTTGTTTATATGCACAATGGTAGTTTTAAAATGAATATGCCAAATGATATGTATGGTATTGCTAATTTAGACTTAGGGTAATTTTGTAAGCTAGCTACCATCTTTCAAGTTGCCATCAATAATACGGAAATAAGACTTATCTCTCTCCGCGATACGGGGGAGAGATAACATGCTCTGTGAAGTTAAATTGGCATCGGTAAAAAATCCTTCTTTTGCAAATAAGCCAAATAAGTATTCAGTAAATCATAACGTAATTTTGGCAATGTCATATCAATCATCCCCGTTGCTTCTTTTGTTTTTGTATGGTGAAATTTATCTATTTCCTGCCAGAGACTTAATAACTTATCATAGGAGTCTTCTACACCATAGAGTGGCAAGAAACGGGACAGGGCATTACTTTCACCGCTGGAAAGTAATTTTTTTTGCCATTGATAATATTCTACTAGTTCTATATTAAATCCGCAGTTATTTAGCCAGGCAATAATATCGCTCCAATTTATCAGGCCTTCATAATTAAATAAATTAAGGACATTGCCGGTTTCAATGGTATATTTAGTTAACGCCATGATGGATACGGTATAATCAATAGGGGTAAAATTCATAAGACCCGGAAAAATAGGAGCGTAACCTAACTGAATACAGCTCTTCATGAAAAGCATAAATTGATTATCAGCAAAGGGTGCCTCTCCTGTTTTACTGTGCCCTGAAATATAACCCAAACGAAATATGTTTGCTTTACCCCCTTTTTTTACGAAACTTTCCAACAGGCGTTCAGCTTCCCATTTAGAAATTAAGTATCCCATTTCAGAATTGAGCATGGTGTCTCCGGGAAAATCCTCCACAATATTCCCGTATTCATCCGTTTTAGAGGCGGCTGAAAGCGTAGAGGCATAATTTATCACTTTCTTTTTACCTGTGTTAGCCATAGTAATCATGTCATTGACACTATCAACATTAGGCGCTTTTAGTACGTCATAGGGACGCACGTGATTCACTCGTGCGGCTATATGATAAATAACATCGACTTCATTGCACAATTCTTGAAAATCTGAATGGTTAATTCCACACTGGGGTAAAGTAATGTCTCCTTCTATAACTTTAATATTTTTTGCGGACTTTAAGTAGTGAATACCTTCTATAGAAAATTTTTTATAGGCTTCTTCTACACGAGATAATTTGTTTTCATCATCAACGGTTCTGCATAATAAATAAATTGTGCCTATTTCTTCTTTCTGCAAAAAAAAGTCCAAAAGATGTGAGCCAATAAAACCGGTTGCACCCGTTAATAAAACGTTATATTTTACTTTTATCATCCTAATTACCTTTATAGAATATTTACTAGTGAAATTGTGTTTTTATAACTATTTGTTATGAAGATTCAATTATTTAATTGAGTTAAATTTATGTCAATGCTTGTTTTTTGATAAAAGGTGAATAAAAAAGGCTGAAAAACAAAAAAATAATACCTTACTGATATAGTTTCAATGCAATTTATTATTAATTTTATAATTAAATTATGTAACTATTTTGTTTGATATTAATGACAAGATAAAAGATTATTGACTTGACTTCATATTCAATATAATAATTGATTGTTTAAAAGCGGGTTATTTGAGATCGTTATTTCCATGTGTATACCCACCACTTTTCAAGATACAGCGTGCAAGACGACGCGAAGCGTTATTACTCCCCCACGAAGCGGAGAGTGATAACACGCATCTCGAAGTTGAATTGGTATATGACTAAGGATTGAGAGAGATGATGAATAAGACAATTGTTGTTGGTCTAGGAATAGTTTTATTGGCGCTAATCGGGTTCTTCGTTTATGTCCAGCAGGGTTCTGACCGGAATAATTCAGGAAATATCGACTACCCTCCAGTAAAAGTGGCTCTGGCAGAGGTAAAAAAAACCACTTTAGTAAAAGCATTATATGGCGTCGGAGAACTTGAAGCTGAGCGACAAGTTCATCTGGCGGCAGAAACCAGTGGCAGGGTCGTCAAAATTGAATTTGAATCGGGTCAATATGTAGAAAAAGGGCAATTATTGGTGCAAATCAACGATGCGGTTGAAAAGGCAGATCTTGCCCGCCTAAAGGCGCAATGGAGAAATGCGGAGCGGTTATATCAACGCACTAATAAATTATTTACCAGCAAGGTCGTTTCCACATCAGAATTGGATAAGGCATTAGCAGAGCGCGATATGGCATCAGCAGCCATTCGTCAAACAGAAGCACTGATTGCCCAAAAAAACATTCGGGCACCTTTTTCAGGGGTGATGGGAATAAGGCAAATACACGAGGGACAATACCTGAATGCCGGAGATGCGATTGCCACTTTGGTGGATGCTAACAATCTGAAACTCAATTTTTCTCTGAATGAACAGACAAGCCCTGAATTGCATGTCGGGCAGTCCGTTAACCTACAGGTTGATGCGTATCCGAATCAAAATTTCCCCGCCACTGTCAATGCGATAGATCCGTTGATTGGTAATTCCCGCACGGTGCAAGTACAGGCTCGGCTGAATAATGCCGGCGGAAAACTGAAAGCCGGCATGTATGCCAACATTCAGGTTATGCGCCAGAATAACCAGCCAGCGCTGGTTATCCCGGAAACTGCCGTCACCTATACCGCCTATGGTGACACCGTTTTTGTTACTCAACTGACGGAGCAGGAGGAAAATCAAGCAGGCAAGCCGGTCACTTCGCAGGGAATGACCGTAAAACGGGTTTCGGTTGACGTTGGCCAGCGTTGGGATGGCTTGGTTGAAATCAAAAAAGGGTTGTCTCAGGGGGAGCAGGTCGTCACATCAGGACAAATGAAATTAACGGATGGGACAGCAGTTGTTGCCATTGCCGTCGATACGCTGAAGGCAGCGGAATCAGCGGCTACGGATTCTTGATGGAGGCGGAAAAATGACTTTTACCGATCTTTTCGTTCGTCGTCCGGTACTCGCATTGGTGGTGAGCACATTGATTCTGTTACTGGGCGTGTTTGCCGTGAGCAAACTTAACATTCGGCAGTATCCACAACTAGAAAGCTCAACCATCACCATTACAACGACCTATCCGGGGGCATCCGCCGATCTGATGCAAGGGTTTGTCACCCAACCAATTGCACAAGCCGTCTCTTCTGTCGAAGGGGTGGATTATCTATCTTCGTCTTCTGTACAGGGTAGGAGTGTTGTCACTGTCCGTATGGAATTGAACCGTAATTCAACCCAAGCCCTGGCACAAGTCATGGCCAAGGTCAATCAGGTCAGGTACAAGCTGCCGAAAGAAGCTTATGATCCCGTCATTGAACTTTCATCGGGAGAATCCACGGCTGTGGCTTATGTTGGATTTTCCAGTGATACTCTGTCGGCATCGGCACTGACTGATTACCTCTCCCGCGTGGTTGAACCCATGTATTCGTCGATTGAGGGCGTTTCAAAAATCGAAATTTTTGGCGGGCAGAAACTCTCCATGCGCCTGTGGCTGGATGTGGACAAGCTGGCAGGGCGTGGATTGACGGCCGCCGATGTTGCCGCCGCCGTCAGGCAGAATAACTATCAGGCGGCACCGGGTAAAGTCAAAGGGGAGTTTGTTATTTCAAATATCCATGTGAATACTGATCTGACCAGTATCGAGGATTTTCGTGATCTCGTTATTCGCAATGACGGCAATGCATTAGTCCGTCTGAAAGATGTTGCCACTGTGGAGTTAGGTTCTGCCACAACAGACAGCAGCGGTATATACAATGATAAAATGGCGGTGTATCTGGCGTTATTTTCCACCCCAACGGGAAATCCGCTAGTGATTGTTGATGGCATCAATAAGCTGTTTCCCGATATCCGGAAAACTCTTCCACCCGGTGTGGAAGTAGAGTTGTCATTTGATACTGCTCGTTTTATTAATGCTTCAATTAAAGAAGTCGTACATACCTTACTGGAAGCACTAATCATTGTAATTACCGTGATTTTCTTCTGTTTAGGCTCATTACGTAGCGTACTGATCCCAATTGTCGCCATTCCTTTATCGATGTTGGGCGCGGCAGGACTCATGCTGGCCTTTGGTTTTAGCATTAATTTATTGACGCTATTGGCAATGGTGTTAGCTATCGGGTTGGTGGTGGATGATGCTATTGTCGTTGTTGAAAACGTTCACCGCCATATTGAAGAAGGGAAACCACCAGTTATTGCCGCGTTAATCGGTGCAAGAGAAGTGGCAGGACCGGTCATTGCGATGACGATTACACTGGCTGCTGTTTATGCGCCGATTGGCTTAATGTCAGGGCTGACGGGAGCACTGTTTAAAGAGTTTGCGCTGACATTAGCCGGTTCCGTTATCGTGTCTGGCGTGGTGGCGTTAACGTTATCCCCAGTGATGAGTTCTTTTTTACTTCATTCTAAACAGAATGAGGGGCGAATTGCTCGGTCGGCTGAGGTTTTTTTCGAAAAATTGGCGCATTATTATTCTCTCGTACTCAATGTTTCATTGCGCTACCGTTGGGTCATGGGCGGGTTTGTCTTACTGGTTGTGATCAGTTTGCCTTTGCTGTATCAACATGCTCGGCAGGAGTTGGCCCCCTCGGAAGACCAAGCCGTGGTGCTGGCCGCCATCAAATCTCCGCAATATGCTAATTTGGATTATGCAGAACGTTTTGCTCATAAACTGAGTGGCATCTTCCGCGAAATCCCAGAGGCGGTCGAAACATGGATTGTCAATGGTACTGATGGGCCTTCGGCCAGTTTTGGTGGAGTGAATTTATCGGCATGGGATGAACGTAAGCGCTCAGCGGCAGAGATTCAGGCGCAATTGCAAAGTGAGGTCAATGATGTTGAGGGAAGCAGTGTCTTTATCTTCCAGCTCCCCCCATTGCCAGGTTCTACGGGAGGCTTGCCGATTCAAATGGTACTCCGCAGTGTTGAAGACTACCCTGCGCTATACCGGACGATGGAAGAGATCAAACAACGTGCGCGTGAAAGTGGGCTGTTTGTTGTTGTGGACAGCGATCTGGATTACAACAATCCTGTGGTACAAGTGCAGATTGATCGTGCCAAAGCCAATAGCTTAGGGATAAGAATGCAGGATATTGGCGAATCTCTTGCGGTGCTGGTCGGGGAAAACTACATCAACCGGTTTAGTATGCAAGGCCGCTCTTATGATGTTATTCCGCAAAGTATCAGTCGTCAGCGATTAACGCCGGAAGCATTGTCTCACCATTATGTCAGGACGGAAGACCAAAAAATGATCCCGCTTTCGACCCTCGTTTCTGTCTCGACAAGAGTCGAACCCAACAAACTGACCCAATTTAACCAACAGAATGCGGCTATTTTTCAGGCTATTCCCGCCCCTGGGGTCACATTAGGGCAAGCAGTAGATCTTCTTGAGGGTATTGCGGGTGATCTGCCGGCAGGTTACAGCCATGACTGGCAATCAGACTCCCGCCAATATAAGCAGGAAGGGAACGCATTGGCTCTGACGTTTCTGGCCGCATTGGTGATCATCTATCTGGTATTGGCAGCGCAATATGAAAGCCTGGTTGACCCGTTGATTATCCTTATCACCGTACCACTTTCAATTTGTGGTGCCCTGATACCGTTGGCGATGGGTTATATCACCTTGAATATTTATACCCAGATTGGTCTGGTGACATTAATCGGGCTTATCAGTAAACACGGTATCCTGATGGTGGAGTTTGCCAATAAATTGCAGGAAAGTGAGGGGCTGGATAAACGTTCTGCCATCGTACAGGCGGCGAAAATTCGCCTTCGTCCAGTATTGATGACAACGGCGGCGATGGTGATTGGTTTGATCCCATTGCTATTTGCAAGTGGAGCCGGTGCCAACAGTCGTTTTGGTATTGGGCTTGTGATCGTCACCGGAATGTTGGTGGGAACGTTTTTCACCTTGTTTGTGTTGCCGACGATATACGTATTTTTGGCGAGAAATCACACAGCAGCAGCGGTAACACCGAGAAAACAGCTATTGAATAAAGCAGATGAGATACTGAACTCAAAACATTAACCTGCTGCCAATATCTCCCCGCAGAGCGGGGAGATATCTTATTTATAATTTAGGTTGTTTCTTCATTTCAATAATACACTCCCTACTGCCGGTTAGGGAAAGTTTCAAGTCTTGTATATTGGTGATTGTCAGGCCAGCGTGTTCTGCGATCGATTGAAATTCAGACTGATATCGTGCTTTACCTGACAACATAATATCCATATATAGATCAAATGATGCAGCATCTGAAATGTTGGGTTCTTTAACCATCTCAATAATATATAAAACAGAGTTTTCACTCATTGCATCATGGCAATTTTTCAGAATATTAATCGCCCGATTATCCGGCCAATTATGCAAGACATTTTTTAAACAATAGGCATCATATCCGGATGGAATAGTAGAAAAGAAATCTCCATTGATAAATGTAATTCCTTCTGACTCATTTCGGGTGAAATCATATTGATCCATGACATGACATTGAATATCAGGGTAGTGCATTTTTATATTTTTTGCCAAAGAGCCTAACCCTCCACCTATATCAATAATTGAAGAAATCCCATTTAAAGAGATAGAGTTAATAATATGTTTACTCATTACCTCAGACATTTTTGCCATTAAATTATCAAAGTCCATTTTGTGGGAATGGTTTTCCTCATGATTGAAATAATCATAAAGGGGTTCATTATGATAAAGCTCAAAGGCAGATTTACTGTTCGTTTCAGTTAAGGATGCGCTGTATTGTGACCAGGCGTTCCAGATTGCTGGGTTTAGCTCGAATTTTATATGCGTTGTTTTAAAACTGTTTGGATTACTGAGTGATAAGCATGGCTCAGTAAGGTAAAACTTATCCTCTTTTTTTTCTAACACTTTAAGGGATTGCATATAGTTACATAACCGTTCGATTTTATCTTGTGGAATATTGCATAATTGGGCAAGTTCTTTCACCGTTCTCCCTGCTTGGTTATTTAAGTATAAAGGTGCTTTGCTCTCTACAAAGGCAAATAGTGCTGCCGATTTGCGATAAGCTACCGTCAGTTCAAATAACATTATTTATTTTCCTTATTCAAATTTTATCAATAGGGTCGAAAAATATTTTTTACCGAAAATTTTATTTTGCGAATTCATTAGTATGAAAAAATTCAATTACGAAATATTGTTAACTATCTGGTTACGCTATCTTTTTAGCTTACATCATTCTATACAGGGCGGGATTCCACTTTAATTAAAAATTAATCATTAGTCAGGTATTGATAATTTTATACATTCAATACGATATCATTGATAGATTCCTATCTCTGGTCTGTATGTTTATTGAAAGAAAAGAGTGTTACTTTTGCTCATGATAACCATATTAAAAATGTGAGATCTTGCCTATCATTCTATATGAACTGTTACCACTACATGGCATCAAATAATAGTATGAAATTGATAAACATTATAATGTAGTGATGTGATGGACGTCCCTTTTTCAGCAGCAAATAGTGCCATCTTTTTTTCTGATGCACTGAATTTCGGGAGAACATCTCATGAATACGATTAAAGTCATTGACATTGACCTCGCCAAAAACGTTTTGCAAGTCTGTGTCTGGATGGAGGACGGTTCTGTCGCCTCGAACCGAAAAATTTCACGGCAAAAATAGTCAAAAAACAGACCAAAGCATTGATGAATATTTATACCGTCATCGCCGTTTGGTGGAAAATGCTATTGCTCGAATAAAACATTTTCGAGCAATAGCAACGAGATACGATAAATTTGAACGGAATTATGCCAGTATGGACTCTCCCGTAAAATGAGTATGCTATTCATTTTGGTACAATTGACGCCATGTGGGACGTCCATCTCATCAGATTAAGTCTGAATTACTAACATTGGCAAAGCAAGGTGAGATCACCGGACGGTTACACTATAAGGCCGGAAATCTGAGAGGAATCACGCCTCATCTCTCAATTCTCGCACAGTACCAAAAGCTAAGTGATTGGAATGCGTTCATTAATTCCAAGGATTGCGCGTTGGTGCACCATAAACAAGTGCTTCAGTCGTGCAGTTCGTATCAAATTCAGGTGTCGTAGATCGCCCGAAAAAATTAAATCCAGCCTTGCGAAGACGCAAGGTCTTATATTTCCCCGCATCTTGAAGTTGGCTTGGTATACAACATTACTTATCTGGTTCAAAGTTTGATGTTGAAAATTTGTGATAGGTGTTTTGTATATCTAAAAAATAGGCGAAAAATATGCAGTCACTGATAGATTTTAAGTGGGAAAAGAGCACTGTATATATTGCAGAGGATAAAAAAATCAGGTTATTATAAATAAAATTAATATTAACGTTAAACTAATCTCAATTCGGTAGAACAGTCGAAATTTCTAACATTTCCTTAAACCAATCTGTTATTGACCCTTGAGGAGATAAATAATGGTTACTACACATCATCATATTCATCACTATAATATCCGCACTCGTTATGCAAATATATCGGTCATCGATACGGGCGGAAATGGATTGCCCGTTTTGTTAATTCATGGCAATTCAAGCTGTAAAGAAATATTTCGTCATCAAATTAACCAATTAAAAGGACAGTATCGGGTTTTGGCGTTAGATTTGCCAGGGCATGGTTCATCATCAAATGCCAGTGAACCACGTCAGGCCTATTCAATGCAGGGTTATGCACATACGGTCATTGAGGTACTGGAAAAAATAGGCATTAACAGAGTGGTGGTGTTTGGTTGGTCATTAGGTGGTCATATTGGGTTGGAAATGTTGGCGTTATTTCCTAAGATGATTGGCTTAATGATTTGCGGTACGCCGCCGGTATCCGCCGGTGCCGATAACGTGGCTCTGGGTTTCCGCCCTGGTTTGGGGCTTGCCGGTAAGGTGGAATTTACTGAGGAAGATATCAAAATTTTTGTATCTGATACCTATGGTGTTAATGCTCCTCATGAACCTTTTATCATTGAAGCGGTGGTAAGAACAGAGGGATTGGCCCGGCAGTCTATGTTTGAGGCCTTTCTTTCTTCTCAGGCAACGGATCAAAAACTATTGGCCGAATCCAGTGAAATGCCATTGGCGATTGTTAATGGAGCAGATGATCCTTATATTAATTTTGATTATATTAATGGTCTGAATTACCTAACTCTTTGGAAAGGAAAGGTATTTAATTTGTCTGGTGTTGGTCATGCCCCGTTCTGGGAGGCACCGGAATTATTTAATCCTATCCTGGTCAAATTTCTTAAGGATTTTCAATGAAACTAAGTGTAATAATCCATTGATTATGATAAATAATAGAGGGAGACTTTTATTACCTATTTATTTAGTAAAACACGTAAAAGCGCTCCCACTATTATATTTTAAGGTGTCATCACTTCACTGTTATCTCTATTCTAACCTCAGTTTTTTACTGTAATAGCAAAATTCAGGCTAGAATATAATTCAATAAAAACAAGAATATCTTTGTTTTTCGTACAGTGTTATAACTAAGTTACA
Source organism: Xenorhabdus griffiniae (assembly GCF_001028135.1). Lineage (GTDB taxonomy): Bacteria > Pseudomonadota > Gammaproteobacteria > Enterobacterales > Enterobacteriaceae > Xenorhabdus > Xenorhabdus bakwenae. The sequence continues at coordinate 23,549 of NZ_LDNM01000013.1, read as the reverse complement.
GTTATAAGCAAAAGCCTTTAGCGAGTTTAAGAGCGGTACCGCCATCAGGTATTATATTACATAAATTGTCACATGATTCCCGTACATCTGGATTAAACGCTTTACATAAAAACGCATTTGCGTTAGTTGTGATGATTGTTCCTACGAGTAATGAAAGCATACAAGCAGCTAATTTTCTTTTCATAATCTGTACCTCATAGAGTTAGGAATTAACATGAATAAAAACATAACGATAAATTATGTAGAAACGAAGTTGACGTTAGAACGAGGATTAATGTCAACATACTCATTTTTACAAGTGTTCTGTGTTTTTTGCTATTGATTTTTTTATTGTATTGATGTTCTATTTACATTTTTTTAACAATTTGTTTTTTATTATTTTATAGAAAAAATGATCACAAAAGAGATAAAAAAGCGTTTTGAATGGATTTATATATTTTAAATAACGTTAAGGGAATGTTTTATTTTATGTGTGATAATTATTAGGGTTATTTATTGTATTCGCGGCCAGATAAAAATTAAAATCCACGCGGTTGCGTGGATTTTATGTGGTTTCTCTGTCTACGTGAGTTTCAGTGGAACCTCATGAGATTACACAAGCGATTTAGACGTTAAACAAGAAATTCATCACATCGCCATCTTTAACGATATACTCTTTTCCTTCCGCACGCATTTTGCCCGCTTCTTTCGCACCTTGTTCACCTTTGTAAGTGATAAAGTCTTCAAACGAAATAGTTTGAGCACGGATAAAGCCCTTTTCAAAATCAGTATGGATTTTACCTGCTGCTTGTGGGGCGGTTGCACCAACCGGGATCGTCCAGGCACGAACTTCTTTCACACCTGCGGTAAAGTAGGTTTGCAGATTCAGCAACTGGTAACCGGCACGAATGACACGGTTCAAACCCGGCTCTTCCAGACCTAACTCTGCCATAAATTCTTCGCGGTCAGCATCTTCCAACTCTGCGATATCGGCTTCAATCGCTGCACAAACAGGAACAACAACGGAACCTTCTTTTTCAGCAATGGCGCGGACGGTATTAAGGTGTGGATTATTTTCGAACCCATCTTCATTGACGTTGGCAATGTACATGGTCGGTTTCAAGGTCAGGAAGCTTAGATAGCGAATGATCGCTTTTTCTTCCGCACTCAGATTTAAAGCGCGTAGCATACCTGCTTGTTCAAGGTGTGGAAGGCATTTTTCTAAGACTTCCAGTTCTGCTTTAGCGTCCTTATCGCCACCCTTGGCTTTCTTCTGGATACGATGGATAGCACGCTCGCAGGTATCCAAATCCGACAGTGCCAGTTCTGTATTGATAATGTCAATATCAGAGGCAGGGTCAACCTGACCAGAAACGTGGATAATGTTGTCGTTTTCAAAGCAACGCACCACATGGCCAATCGCTTCTGTTTCACGGATGTTGGTCAGGAATTGGTTACCTAAACCTTCACCTTTTGATGCACCTTTTACCAGACCGGCAATATCTACGAATTCCATCGTGGTTGGCAGAATGCGTTGTGGTTTCACAATCTCAGCCAACTGTTCAAGACGCGGATCTGGCATCGGTACAACACCTGTGTTTGGCTCGATAGTGCAGAACGGGAAGTTTGCTGCTTCGATACCTGCTTTGGTCAGCGCATTGAATAATGTAGATTTCCCGACGTTAGGCAGGCCAACGATACCGCATTTGAATCCCATATATTTATCACCTTAAATCACTTATAAACCAACAAGAATAGGCTTGTCGGTGAGTTTACAAAATTGGCGCTATTATACACGCAATAGCCCGATGCGCCATGCACTCCCAGTCAAGCGCTGGCTTTAAAGGCATGCAGACGATTAATTGCCTTGTTCATGCCATCTTTAATCAGGATGTCAGTACAGCGCAACGCTTCATCTATGGCATCGTCAATCAGTTTTTGTTCGCTGACAGGCGGCTTGCCGAGGACAAAACCGACGACCTTGTTTTTATCGCCCGGATGACCAATACCGATACGCAGACGGTGGAAGTTAGGATTATTACCGAGTTTGTTCTGAATGTCTTTTAAGCCATTATGACCGCCATTGCTGCCACCGAGTTTCATTTTTGCCACTCCAGGCGGTAGATCCAACTCGTCATGGGCCACCAGGATTTCATCCGGCAGAATACGATAAAATCCAGCAAGGGCAAGGACAGATTTACCGCTTAGATTCATGAAAGTGGTGGGGACCAGTAAACGAATATCCTGCCCATTCACGTTGATACGGGCGGTATAGCCAGAAAATTTACTCTCTTCTTTCAGGGATTGGTTATAGCGTTGTGCTAACAAATCAACAAACCATGCTCCGGCATTATGTCTGGTCTGTGCATATTCGGCTCCAGGGTTTGCCAGGCCAACGATTAATTTTATGTTACTCACGGTTTAATTTCGCTTATTGGCAATAGAACAAAAAGGAGATTAGTTTACCTATCTCAAGGCTTGAGTACAAAACTGATTTAACAAAGATTATTCTGATGGAATGTAAAAAAATTAGGCTTAAATTTGTACAGCTTGTGATCGCCGCCGCAATAACCTTTCATATAATAAGCCTATAATTAATCTTGAAGAAGATATCTACTTTCGTGCTTTTGCGTTCGTTGTCTTTGCAAATTAGCGTTCACAAAAAGTATTGGAGGTTGGTTATGAGACGTAAAAAGGCTTTTATTTTTGGCAATATTCTCATGGGAGTGGGCATGGCGGCAATGCTTATTAGTTTAGCGTATGTATTGCTTAGTCATATCTTTAATTTTGGTCTTTCGGAGTTTTTGACAAGCCTCTCACTAATGGGATTGTTTGTTGGGGCGTTTATTTGGCTGGTAGGAGCCAGTATTGGCGGCCGCGAACAGGTTACTGATAAATATTGGTGGCTGAAGAATTACAATGAACGTTATTGCCGTAAAAACCAGCGACATTCGTGATTATTTTGGATAAGGCGGTCATGGCTACCGCCTTATCCTTATTGGTTAACTGTTCAGTATATTAAAAGCTGACATTGAAGCCGAGATTGAAATAGTAGTCATGATCCGGTTCATTATCATTTTTTTCATGTGATACGGCGGCAAATGCGCGAAAGTCATTGGTCAGGTTGGCATTAACACCGACCGTATATTGGACATGATCTCTATTCTGTTTCCCTCCCGGTTGGACGAAACTTGTTTTGGTCGCATTGATCGCGCTGCGAAGAGCATAGCGTTCATCATCGAATTGATGGTTGAACAGAATAGAAGCATAAGGATTGAAACGGCCCAGTTTAGTATCTACGCGCCAACCCACCGAGCCAACTTTTGAGTGATAGCGTTGATCTGCAAAATGCATGGAGGTGCTGTTGTTACCTGTTTCACGATAGCCATCAACCTCCCCTTTATCCCATGCATATTGGATGATCGGGCTGGTAGTCAGGTAACGAGTGACTGGAATATCCCAGCCTGCTGCAATCCGCCAACCCCACTGTGTGCCCATCGTTGAACCTGATTCCCTGCGCGTGGCTTGACCAAGCTGAATGGAGCGCGACAGATTGTCGTAATTGGTACGTGAATAATGGACATCACCGTTCAGCCAGCCGCTGCCATAGTAGTTCCATAGTGTGTAAGCGGTTATGACATGACCCGTAGCAGCATAGTTGAAATTAGGTGTTGCATTTTGTTCATCTTTATAACGTGAAATTGTTGCGCCTAATAGTAAATTATTTGTCAGTTGATAATCGCTGCCCAATGAGAGGGTATTATTGCGATTGCCTGTATAGCCCCCGAATATGCCAACTTTACCTTTGGCCTGATGATTATTACGAAGTTGTTGCAGGTGACCATCAAGCGAGCTTAGTGCGGTAGTCGTTGGGACTCGGTTGATATGATTCAATGCCATCACTTGTAAAGGTGCGTTGTAGATAGACGTGATGTACTGGCCGATGACTTTGTGTGCGTAAGGGGTCGGGTGGAAGCTATCGGAAAATAAATAGGGTTGGCTTTTATCAAAGCCGGGATCGGAAGAAGAACAAACAAACGCCATCTTATCGTATGGACAGGCATAACCAAGAGTATTAGAAACACCATAAATGGTCGGATTTTCAATGACTTCATGTAAGAGATGCTTGACGTCGGCAAACAGGATATTGCCGTCAATAAGTTGATTTTCTTCGTTTTGGTTAAATGTGTTGGAAAATTGGGAAGCAGTTTTGCTGGTATTATTATAAGCATCAAGCAATTGATGATAAATTTCGTTTGCTTTGTCTGGATCCTGGGGAGAAGCACCTTCAGCAATTTTTTTAAACACCCCCTGAATGATTCCATTTCTGATTTTCGTATTCGGTGTCGGGTACTTGTTGATAGCTTCATGAGCCTGTTTCAGAATGTTGTCGATTTCGTCCTTGGGTATTTTGCTTTTTTCTAATGCGCCTTTAAGCACGGCTTCCATAATTTTAGGGGTCGTACCAATATCGGGAACATTAGGTACAATAATTAACCCCGCTCCAGCCTTAATGAGTCGATTAATCTGCGATGCGGCGGATGCAGAACTGTCATTGATACGCTGTTGTGCTGTTTTTTCGTCACCTTGCGCCGAATCTCGCAGAGCCTGAGATATATCATTGCCTCCCACCCAATGTATGTATAAACCGTTCGGATCAGCCCGTCCTGAGTGCGCTTGCAAATAGTCATCAAGCTGTTTTTGTGTTGAGTGGAAAATATAATCATAGAATGGATCCCCTGTATCACGGGCTGTTGCTCCTCCATATGCATAATTGGTCCCGCCATTTTTAGAGCGGGTCAGTTTTTTGCCAGTGAGATTTCGGGCTATATATTCATCATAGAGTTCAGCGTCTTTTCCATCGGTTGTGAATCTTCCAACATTGCCGCCATCACTCAAACTATCCCCAAAAACATACACATTGTTATAGGCATAAGCATTTGTGATGAGGTTAACTAGCAGTGCGGTCGTGGCTGATACTAAAAAGGGTGCTTTTTTCATATCGTTCTCCTGAAAAACAGCGCATTATTTTCATACCAGCCAAAACACCTTGATTTAAAAGGGTATTTACCCATTCTCCTCCGATTGATGGCTGATTTTCTGATTGTTTCAGTCCGATACTACTTCCCTTTGCATATACGAAAATTAAATGAAATGTTAACTAAGGTATGCAAATGTTGAACGATTATGAAATAAAAACGCGGGGCCATAATATTTATAGCCCTGCGTCCCTGAGTCAGTGCTTTCTTAGAAACTCGCGTTGATACCTAAGCTGAAATGGTAGCTAGGATCTTGGCTATTGCCGTCATTACGGGTGACGGAAGCAAATCCGCGCAGGTTCTTGTTCAGGTTTGCGTTCAAACCCACCGTATATTGACGCCAGTTAGTACTCTGCTTGCCACCTTCCTGTACAAAAGACGTTTTGGTGGAATTAATGGCACTGCTCAGTTTGTAGCGTGTATCACTAAATTGGTGATTAAACTGAACAGAAGCGTAAGGATTGAAATGGCCCAGTTTAGTATCTACGCGCCAACCCAGGGTGCCAACGTTAGAGGTATAATCCTGATCGCTAAAATGCATGGAAGTACTATTGTTGCCGGATTCACGGTAGCCATCAACTTCACCTTTATCCCAGGCATACTGGATGATTGGGCTGGTGGTCAGATAGTGAGTAACAGGAATATCCCAACCAGCGGTAATGCGTGCTCCCCATTGTTTACCTGTGGTAGAACCGGTTTCCCTGCGTGTCGCTTCTCCAAGCTGGATGGCACGGGTCAGGCTGTCATAATCGGTGCGCGAATAATGGAAGTCACCGCTTAACCAACCATTGTTGTAATAGTTCCACAATGTATACGCTGTCAAAACATGACCACGGCCTGCATAAGAAAAGTCGGCAATAGGTGAGCGCTCCTCTTTATAGTTAGAGTACATGGCACCCAGCAGCAGGTTATCTATCAGCTGATAATCGCTACCCAGTGTAAAGGTTTTATCCCGGTTGCCTGTGTAGCCGCCAAAGACACCGACTTTGCCCTGTTCGTTGCCACCGTTACGCAGTTGTTGCAGGTGACCATCAAGGGAGGAGAGGGCGCTTTTAACGGAGGTACGGTTAACTTGCGTCAGGGTCATTACCTGTGATGGGGCAATATAGATAGAGGTTATGTATTGGCCCATTATTTTATGTCCCAACGGAGTTGGGTGGAAAGAATCAGAGAATAAAAATTCTTTGTCTTTAGTAAACCCTGGATCGTTGACGGAGCATTTATTGGCACCTACATTTAATGCGCAGGAATAACCTAATGTATTTTGGATGCCATAAATCAGAGGATTGGCAATGACTTCATTCAACAAGCCATTGATATCGGCACGCAAGATATTGGCCTTTTTTTGGCTGATCTTCTCATCTATGAGTTTGTTATAGAGATTTGTGGAGTCTGTGGCATCCTTGCTGGCTTTTTCATATTTCTCCGTAAGCTCTTTTTCAATTTGTTCCGCAGAAGCCCCTGGAATTATTTCTGTACCTTTTTGTGCTAAGGTGTGAAACACTGTTTTTAGGGCAATATCACGAGCCTGATCATTGGGAATTTCATGTTTATTAAGTCCTACATGAACATCTTGTAAAATAGCATTACTGGTGTTTTCGGAAACGCCTTTCTCTTCCAACCCTGTTTTTATTAAGCCACCCAAAAGAGTAGGCGTCGTTCCTATATCAGGGACTGTGGGTGCGACAATCAGCCCTGCACCTGCATCGATGAGTTCATCAATTTGATTAGCGGCTTCGGTAGCACTGGTATTGATCATTTTATAAGCCTCAGAAGGATTTTTCAGTCCAACAACTAAGGCTTCGGCGAGATCGTTACCACCTACCCAATGAATGAATATGCCATTGGAATCTGCCTGATTATTGTTTTGACTGAGATAATCGCTAACCTGTTTTTTTGTAGTAGGATTTAAGGCATTCAATCGAGGATCTTGGCGGTGAATTTCAAGAGCGGTTGCGCCTCCCTGAGCATAATTAGTTCCTTTACGGTTGGAAGGCATCAATGTCTTGCCGATTATTTGCTGGGTAAAGTATTCATCATACAATACGCTATTCTTGCCATCACTGGTAAAACGGCCCAAATTCCCGCTATCACTCAAACTATCACCAAAAACATAAACTTGGCTATAAGCATGAGCATTAGAAATAGCATTGATTGAAAGCGCTAGCAGTGCAGGTGTAAATAAAAATGCCTTTTTCATTGGCACTCTCCTTAAAAAGGTCGTTTTTGCTATTAATCAACATCTTGTCTTTGGAAAAGCTTGTTTTTGGACAAAAAGCATCCTGCAACTCTTCCTCAGCAGGTTAGAGATGTTGATATGTTTAATATTGAAATAACCCCATATAAGACAGCTGACTTATTAATAACGGCTGCCTACGATTAATTATGGTTTCTGGTTATTGAACTGCCATGTTGCTTTGCATTTTTTATGGATAATGTGAGCTTAAAAAGTTCCGCTCTTAAACCTGAATATAAAATAACCAGTCAAAAATTATTCTTTTCGCTTCTGGATATTGATAGCTTATATATTAAGATAATTTATTTTTTTAGATAAGAAATAATACCTGTTTTTCAATACTATTGTGTGATGCAAGGAAATAAAACCCCCGCCATTAAGCGTGCGACAGGTTAGCAGCAACTATCCAATGACACCAGTATTGTTAGAGAGTTTGGAACTGGACGTACCAGATGAGTTGGAATAATTGTGGGATATTAATATTAGATTGTATGTCAATTTAATCGTTTTATTTTATTGAATGAAATTTACAACGGTTAGGTAACTTTTTGAAAAAATTAATCATTTTCAAATAAAAACTATTGATAATGATAATTAATTCAAGGCGAAAACATTAGCTAAATATATCAAATAAACAGAAAACCCCGCTGCTGCAAATGCAACAACGGGGTTTTTCAGGCAATGATTTATTTAATCACTTGAATAAGTTTTAGCTCAACATTTAAGCTAAAAACTAAAACATTAGTGCTCAAACATCGCAGAGATTGACTCTTCATTACTGATACGGCGGATAGCTTCAGCAAGCATGCCAGACAGTGTCAAAGTGCGAACTTTGTTCAACGCCTTAATCTCATCAGACAGAGGAATGGTGTCACAGACCACAAATTCATCGATCACTGAGTTCTTGATGTTTTCCACTGCATTGCCAGAGAAAATAGGGTGGGTTGCATAAGCAAATACCCGTTTCGCTCCGCGCTCTTTCAATGCCTCAGCTGCTTTGCACAGTGTGCCACCTGTATCGATCATGTCATCAACCAGAACGCAATCACGGCCAGCAACGTCACCAATAATATGCATGACCTGAGAAACGTTTGCTCGTGGGCGACGTTTATCGATGATAGCCATATCTGTATCATTCAGTAGCTTGGCAATCGCACGGGCGCGAACAACACCGCCGATATCTGGGGAGACAACTATGGGGTTTTCCAGCTCTTTCTGGAGCATATCTTCCAGAAGAATTGGGCTACCAAATACATTATCAACTGGAACATCAAAGAAACCTTGGATCTGCTCGGCGTGTAGGTCAACAGTGAGAACACGGTCTACACCAACGCTGGACAGAAAATCAGCAACAACTTTTGCAGTGATAGGTACACGTGCCGAACGGACACGGCGATCCTGACGGGCATAACCGAAGTAAGGAATAACAGCGGTAATACGACCAGCAGAAGCACGACGTAGCGCATCGACCATAACAACTAATTCCATCAGGTTATCATTGGTCGGTGCACAGGTGGACTGAATGATGAAAACATCACCACCACGTACATTTTCATTGATTTGAACACTGACTTCACCGTCGCTGAAACGACCGACAGCAGCGTCTCCCAGATTAGTGTACAGGCGGTTGGCAACACGTTGTGCTAGTTCAGGTGTGGCATTACCAGCAAAAAGCTTCATATCGGGCACGAGAAAAACCTCAGGCTTGCGTCCAGAGAGATATTGTTGACCAATCAAACAAACTCATTGGTTCAATAACACGGGTATCCCAGAGCGGAATGTATGCAATGGCGAAATGTTAACGCCACGCGCAACAAAACCCTGCATCCACTCTGGAGTTTCATTTAACACCTTACGGGCCGATGCTTCTGATTCGAACTCGCCGAAAACACATGCACCGGTTCCGGTCAGGCGTGACGGTGCGTATTCTAACAGCCATAAAAGAAGCTGTTCAACCTCACGAAAACGTTTTCTTGCGATTGGTTCACAATCATTGGCAAATGGTGCCTGTAATAATGCGGGTAGAGAGCGAATCGGAGAATTTCTTTTTAATTCAGGATCTGTGAAGATTGTCGGAGTTGATATTTCAATTCCAGGGTGGGCAACCAAAAACCATTTTTCTTCCGGTGAAGCAGGCTGGAGTTTTTCTCCAATACCTTCGGCAAAAGCGGCATGGCCTTTGACAAATACGGGAACGTCTGCCCCAAGGCAGACGCCAAGCTGTGCCAATTCATCATCGGGCAGATTGGCTTGCCAATGGTAATTCAGGGCAATCAATATCGTTGCAGCATTGGAAGAGCCGCCGCCTAAACCTCCGCCCATCGGCAGGCATTTATCAACGCAGATATCGGCGCCCAAATGTTCGGTGACAGATTGCCCGGTGCCGAATTGAGTGTTTGCATGGTGATGCTGTAATGTGCGTTTTTGTAATAGATGGTTCTGCAATAATCGGGCTGCCCGTACGATCAGGTTGTCATCATGGGCTACACCCGCAACCGGCGTCAGTAAGCGGATTTGATTATCTTGGCGCGGTGAAATGGTGATTTCATCGCCATAATCTAAAAATTGAAACAGTGTTTGCAGTTCGTGGTAGCCGTCAGGCCGCTGCCCGGTAATATACAAAAATAAATTCAATTTTGCCGGAGAAGGCCAGGTTAACGTCATTATTGAATTGTCCAGTTATCCATCTTTAATTTTATGCGGTTGTTTCCTTGCGTCAGCTCCAGTCGGGTGGGTAAGGCTGGCGTGATCGAGGTATCGTATCCTTGATAATTCACTCGCCAAACTTCACCATCATTTTTGTCACTAACGGATTTAAGCAGGTAATTGGCATCCAACTGAAAAACGTTAGCGCTACCAGGCAGTCCGATGATCCAGCTCCGTAGATTATCCAGAGGAATATTCATATTGGTCAGTTGGTAAATTAAAGATTCGGGTTTATCACTGAGATATTTTTTACCATTATTATCCGTGACCTGAATCATATTCGGTTTAACGAATAATTCCAACTCTGTTGTACCCAGGGGATTGAGCAGCAATAATTTATAATTGTCAGGCGAATATTGTTGCCAGAAAAATCGGGCGTACACTTTTTTTTCATCTGCCAGATAAGCGAAAGAACCTCGGGTTTGGTAATGCCCTAATTTTTGCAATTGCTGTTCACGGGCGTGCCATTGTGGTGTATCCGCTGATCCCGTGCCCATAGGGGGTTGCGTGACGGTACAGGCAGTCAGTAAAACGCCGGAGAGAGGAAGTAAGCGAAAAAAAACAGACATTTTCATACGGTAACCCTTGGTAGTAAGAGAGCGTGGTATTTTATCGGTTATAAATATGGCAATATTTATATAACAACTTAAAGTATGCTCCCCAAGCCTATAATCATATAACGTAATTTAGCGAAAGTTCGCTGAGAATTCTCAAATAAAATTACCGCATAATCACCTGATTGACTTTTATTGCACTGATGCATCAAGTAGAATGCTCGACCAATGAGAGTCCTTATGAAGGGTGTGAGTTTATGAGAATAATTATCGATATCATCATAACCTTGCCTCCTATGATAACTCAATGCAGTTAAGATGACTTTATTAGCACTCGGTATTAACCATAAAACCGCGCCTGTTTCTTTACGTGAGCGGGTGGCCTTTTCTCCTGACACGATAGGATTAGCGCTTGATGACTTGCTCCAGCAACCGATGGTGCGAGGCGGCGTTGTGCTGTCCACCTGCAACCGTACAGAGCTTTACCTCAGTGTTGAACAACAGGGTAATTTTGAAGAACAGCTGATTAATTGGCTATGCCGATATCATCAACTTAACCCTGATGATTTGACAGGAAGCCTCTACTGGTATTCAGACAATGCGGCCGTCAGCCATTTAATGCGGGTTGCGAGTGGCCTGGATTCCCTTGTATTGGGGGAACCGCAGATTTTGGGACAGGTGAAAAAGGCTTTCGCTGAGTCGCAAAATTATCAATCTCTGTCGAGTGAACTGGAACGTTTATTCCAAAAATCTTTCTCGGTGGCGAAGCGGATCAGAACAGAAACAGAAATTGGCGCCAATGCCGTTTCCGTAGCATTTGCGGCCTGTACACTTGCACGGCAAATTTTCGAATCCCTTTCCCAATTGAATATCCTGCTGGTGGGCGCGGGGGAAACGATCGAACTGGTTGCCCGTCATCTAAAAGAGCATGGTGTGAATCACATGATGATCGCCAACCGGACAAAAGAACGGGCACAGATGCTTGCCAGTGAAGTCAATGCAGAAGTCATTTCCCTGCCAGATATCGATACCCGATTGGCTGAAGCGGATATTGTTATTAGCTCCACCGCCAGCCCCTTGCCGATCATCGGCAAAGGCATGGTCGAAAGGGCGTTGAAATTACGTCGTAACCAACCCATGTTGCTGATTGACATTGCCGTTCCTCGTGATATTGAACCGGATGTGGAAAAATTGAGTGATGTTTATCTGTACAGTGTGGATGATTTACAGGCTATCATTCAGCAAAATCTTGCCCAACGTAAAGCTGCGGCAGTGGTTGCGGAAGGGATTGTGCAACAAGAAAGCAGCTATTTCATGGATTGGTTGCGTTCTCAAGGCGCGGTTAATACAATTCGCGAATATCGAGAACAGGCAGAGAAAATCAGGGCTGAGATGACGGCAAAGGCATTGATGTCCATACGGCAGGGTGCTGATGCCGAACAGATCATTAACCAATTGACCCACCAATTGACGAATCGTCTGATCCATACACCGACTAAATCTCTCCAACAGGCTGCCAGTGATGGCGATTTGGAACGCCTGAATCTATTACGGGACAGCCTCGGGCTGGATCATAACTAACCTAACCCTATTCTAAATAAGGTCTGATATTACGAATGAAGCCTTCTATTGTCGCTAAATTGGAAGCACTACAAGAACGCCATGAAGAAGTTTTGGCTCACCTCGGTGATGCAGAAGTCATTTCTGATCAAGAACGTTTTCGCGCGTTATCAAAGGAATATGCCCAGCTGACCGATGTGACTAACTGTTTTAAAGCCTGGAAAAGCGTTCAGGATGATATTGGAACAGCTGAAATGATGCTTGATGATCCCGAAATGCGGGAAATGGCACAGGAAGAACTCAAAAGCGCAAAAATTCGTAATGAAGAGCTGGAACAGCAACTGCAACTGCTGTTATTGCCGAAAGATCCGGATGATGAGCGCAACTGTTTCCTTGAAGTCCGTGCCGGAACCGGTGGTGATGAAGCGGCGATATTTGCTGGCGATTTATTCCGTATGTATAGCCGTTATGCAGAATCCCGTCGTTGGAAAGTGGAGCTTATGAGTGCTAATGAGGGTGAGCATGGTGGATATAAGGAAGTGATTGCCAAAATTTCGGGCGAGCAAGTTTATGGTCACCTGAAATTTGAGTCTGGTGGTCATCGTGTTCAGCGGGTGCCGGAAACAGAGTCACAGGGGCGTATTCACACTTCTGCGTGTACCGTGGCTGTTCTGCCAGAAATTCCAGAAGCAGAATTACCGGAAATCAATCCGGGCGACCTGAAAATTGACACTTTTCGTTCTTCCGGTGCGGGTGGACAGCACGTCAACACCACGGATTCTGCAATTCGAATTACCCACTTACCAACGGGAATTGTCGTCGAGTGCCAAGATGAGCGCTCCCAGCATAAGAACAAAGCAAAAGCAATGTCGGTGCTTGGTGCGCGTATTCGTGCCGCTGAGATGCGGAAGCGTCAAGAAGCTGAAGCTTGCGAACGGCGTAATTTGCTCGGCTCCGGTGACCGTTCAGATCGCAACCGTACCTATAACTTCCCACAAGGGCGGGTTACTGATCACCGTATCAACCTGACGTTATACCGTCTTGAGGAAGTGATGGAAGGCAAACTGGATATGCTTATCCAGCCTATTGTTACTGAATATCAGGCAGACCAACTGTCTGCATTGTCAGAGCAGGATTGATGAATTATCAACACTGGCTCCAGCATGCGGCTGCGCAGTTGATTACAAGTGATAGCCCGAAGCGTGATGCAGAAATCCTGTTGCAACATGTAACAGGGCGTTCCCGTACTTATTTAATTGCATTCAATGAAACGCCTGTTTCCCCAGAGGAAGCGAGCCAGCTTGATATTTTGCTGGCTCGTCGCATTCAGGGAGAGCCGATTGCTTATATTGTGGGGGAGCGTGAATTTTGGTCGCTGTCTCTTACGGTATCACCCGCAACGTTAATCCCACGTCCTGATACGGAATGCCTGGTTGAAAAAGCCTTGGAACTATTGCCTGAATCATCGGCACAGATCCTGGATCTCGGCACGGGAACCGGAGCCATTGCACTGGCGCTGGCAAGTGAGCGGCAGGATTGCGGTGTCACTGGCGTGGATATCAATCCTGATGCAGTCGCATTGGCAAAACATAATGCGGCAAGAAACACGGGAAAATTGCCTGTTCACAATGTGAATTTTCTGCAAAGTGAGTGGTTTTCTGCGGTTGGGGAAAGACAATTTGATATGATTGTCAGTAATCCTCCCTATATTGATGAGCTTGACCCTCATCTGCGCGAAGGAGATGTCAGGTTTGAACCAGCCGCTGCATTGATCGCTGCACAAAATGGTATAGCCGATTTGCAGACAATTATAGAGCAGGCTCGCCACTTCCTGTTACCAAACGGATGGCTATTATTGGAACATGGCTGGAAACAGGGAATCGTTGTCAGAAACCTATTTTTGGAAAAAGGTTATCAACAGATAGCAACTTTTCAGGATTATGGTGGTAACGAACGTATCACGGTAGGTCGATGGAATAAAGATGAAAACCATAGTTAATTATGAATTCAATAATGCTTCCCTGATAGAGGGTATTATTCTGGTAACGCGGGCCATTCGTCCTGATTTCCACCACACAATGGTGACTGAGCAGTTAATTGTATTGATTGAAGAAGCACGCCAAAAACTTTCCTCTATTACTGATGCCAAAGCAAAATTACAAGCACTATTGACACTTTTCTATCGAGAATGGAAATTTGGCGGCGCGAATGGAGTGTATTGTTTATCTGATACCCTGTGGTTGGATAATGTATTGCGTTCACGCCAGGGCGCTCCCGTAACATTGGGAACAATATTTACCCATATTGCTCAGGCGCTGGCATTGCCCGTACAGCCTGTTATATTCCCGACCCAGTTAATCTTGCGACTTGATTTGGCTGATGAGCCGACATGGTTTATTAACCCGATGAATGGCGATACGCTCAACGAACATATCCTTGATGTCTGGTTGAAAGGTAATATTGGCCCGATGATCCGTTTGGAAAATAAGGATTTACAGGAAGCCGATAATAACAGCATTGTGCGAAAAGTTACCGATATTATCAAAATTTCCTTAATGGAAGAGAAAAAGATGGAGTTGGCGTTAAAAGCCAGCGAAATCGTGCTGATGTTCGATCCCGATGATCCATATGAAATCCGCGACCGAGGGTTGATTTATGCGCAGCTCGATTGTAATCACATTGCTGTTTCAGATTTGAGTTATTTCGTGGAGCATTGTCCTGAAGACCCTATCTCAGAAATGATAAAAATGCAGATTAACTCTATTGATCAGAGAACGCTCATCCTCCATTAAAGGCGTTATAAGGCAGCATTTCTTTGCCCTTTATTTATTTTTATAGATACAAATTTATTTGCCCTTAACAAGAGAAGGTATAAACATGCAACAGAAAGTGGTTAATATTGGTGACATCAAGGTCGCAAATGATCTGCCTTTTGTACTGTTTGGTGGTATGAATGTCCTTGAGTCACGGGATTTGGCCATGCGCATTTGTGAACACTATGTGACCGTAACGCAAAAACTGGGCATTCCTTATGTTTTTAAGGCGTCTTTTGATAAGGCTAACCGTTCTTCTATTCATTCCTATCGCGGGCCTGGTTTGGAAGAGGGCCTGAGAATTTTTCAGGATCTGAAACAGATTTTTGGCGTGAAAATCATCACTGATATACATGAACCCGCGCAAGCCCAGCCTGTTGCAGATGTGGTGGATGTTATCCAGCTTCCCGCTTTCCTTGCCCGCCAGACTGATCTGGTTGAAGCGATGGCGAAAACGGGTGCAGTGATCAATGTCAAAAAACCGCAGTTTGTTAGCCCGGGCCAGATGGGGAATATCGTTGACAAATTTCAAGAAGGCGGCAACGATCAGGTAATATTGTGTGACCGTGGCAGTAATTTTGGTTACGACAATCTGGTTGTCGATATGTTGGGCTTTGGTGTCATGAAACAGGCAACCAATGGCTCACCCGTGATTTTTGATGTCACTCACTCATTGCAATGCCGTGATCCCTTTGGTGCAGCTTCCGGGGGGCGTCGTGCGCAAGTGTCAGAACTGGCCCGTGCGGGTATGGCGGTAGGAATTGCCGGTTTGTTCCTTGAAGCCCATCCTGATCCAGAAAATGCAAAATGTGATGGTCCGTCAGCACTGCCGCTGGCAAAACTGGAGCCATTCCTGATGCAGATAAAAGCCATTGATGATGTGGTGAAAAATTTCCCAGAGCTGGATACCAGCAAATAATCATTTGAGCTTTCGAATTTTTTTGAGAATGCGGTTACAGATACTTGACTCTGTAACCGCTGATTTTTTTACGTATTATTTTTAATAAATAATCTCTTGCCAGGAAAATCAATTAATACTGCATATTGATTGAAGAAGTTATTGCCAATGAGTCCATCAGCATTTAACTGATTAAACTCCCCATCAACCAGTAATGAATTCAGTTTTATGGCGTTAGCGCCTGCCTCATCAAGTTGAAATGCCGATACAGTACATTCTTCATTGGCCAGATCTTCTCTTAACGCCCCACAGGGAAGGATAACGGGAGGTGATTGCAGCCTTGTTCTCCAAAAAACCGAAGCTGACGCACCAGTATCCAGGATCATGTTGTAACTCTTGGCGTTTTGTGAAACTTTGACAGCAATGCCTTCTTGCGTGAGCCTCAGCGGTAATTCGTTCCAACCATCAGATATATTGACGCTCAATGCTTGTAAATGGTCAGAAACTGACAATCGTTGTTTTTTGTAATCAATAAGAATAACTTTGTCTTCGAATAAACCAAGGCCTATTACCATCGAAGTGGGAAGTTTCTTTTCTTTACCTAATAAGGTCACTCCCCATGGTTTTAGCGAAACGCCGGTAATATCTTTAAATATCATCCCGTTTATTGAAAGTTTTGGAATGTTAAATTGGTCATTAAAATAAACTTTGCCTGTAACGTCGGTAGAGCGTGCTTTTTCAGGATCTATCTCTAAGCCTGGGATTTCCGACATAAACTCTTTCGTTAAATGGAGGCTTTGAGATGCCCCCGTGTCGAACATTAAATTTTGCTTTTTTCCATCAATTTCGAGATTTGCTATTGGTGTAGAAAATTCATCAAACTGAAAATCTATATGTATGACTTCTTCAGCAGCCATGGAGTCTGTGACAAACCCTGGCGTAACGGAAGAGAAAACAATTAATATAATTGCCGTAAGATGTTTATTGAGTGAAAAAAGCATGAAAATTCTCCCTATCTGCATTCATAGTTATGTCAAATTCGGGGTGAAAAGTGAGTTTATTTTGAGACTGACAAGAAGAATATTAGACCAAAAAAATCATCTAATATTCTTATCCGGAGATTTAGGTTAATTTATTTCTTTCAGCGCGTTGGATAAAGTGGCATAAAAACTCAATTGCCCTTTGATCGGTTCGACTTTGGCGCGTGCCAGCGTTTTCAAGGGCTGGAAGG
This sequence comes from Xenorhabdus griffiniae, assembly GCF_001028135.1. Lineage (GTDB taxonomy): Bacteria > Pseudomonadota > Gammaproteobacteria > Enterobacterales > Enterobacteriaceae > Xenorhabdus > Xenorhabdus bakwenae. The sequence continues at coordinate 6,533 of NZ_LDNM01000013.1, read as the reverse complement.
CGATATCGCACACAACGAGATGTTTCTCTTTTCCCATCTCCCGAACAAACCCTTGAAAGGCATGTAACCCGCCTGCATCCAGAACCGGAACCGCATCCCACTGCATAATAATGGTGTGATAATCGGTTCCTTGTTCTTTCAGCTCAGCAAAAATGCGCTCCGCAGCTGCAAAAAACAGAGGACCATTAACTCGCACAACCAACAAACCCGTATCCTGATTTGTGACAGGAGAAATGCTGATTCGGGTCATATTGGCAATTTTGCGCATAAACAGCAGTGAAGCCAGCACAATGCCTATCGTGATTGCCACTACCATATCAAACAGAACAGTTAATGACATACACAGCAACATCACGATGATATCGTCTTTGGGAGCACGGCGGATGAGATCCACCACCTTATGGGTTTCGCTCATATTCCACGCCACAATCAACAAAATGGCTGACATGGCGGCAAGCGGTAGATAAGAAAGCATTGGGGCAAGAACCAGCAGCGCTAATAATACCAGCAGGGAGTGAACAACAGCGGCAATGGGTGAGGTTGCGCCTGCCCGCACATTGGCGGCTGAACGCGCAATAGCCGCAGTTGCGGTGATCCCGCCAAAGAAAGGGGCGACAATATTACCCATTCCCTGACCGATTAATTCACTGTTGGAATGATGTTTTTTTCCGGACATGCCATCCAAAATAACAGCGCACAACAGGGATTCAATTGCCCCTAACATTGCCATCGAAAATGCAGCGGGCAGTAATGCTGATACTGTATTCCAGTTCATATCAAACGGATGAGTATCAGGTAATTGCCACGGCAGGACAAATTGAGGAAGAATAGGGGGAATACCTTGGCCTTGTGTACCTTCTTCCAGCGTATAGCTAAATGATGAACCAATCGTTGCCACATCGTGGCCTAGCAGATGCATGATCCCCATAATACCCGTACCTGCCATCAAAGCCGGTAAGTGACCCGGTAACTTTAACCCAAGCTTTGGCCAGAAAATCAATACCAGCAGGGTTGTTAAACCAATGAGGGTATCGCTGAGTTGTAATGAAGGAAACGCTTGGGAGAGGGCAATCACCTTATTAATATAATTTTCCGGCACAGGATCTAATTTCAGGCCGAAGAAATTCTGCACTTGCATGGTAGCGATGGTAATAGCAATACCAGAAGTGAATCCAAGCGTAACAGACAATGGAATGTACTCAATCAGTCGGCCTAATCGCGCTAATCCCATGATAAGCAGAATGATGCCTGACATGAGCGTGGCAATGAGCAAGCCACTGAGGCCAAATTGTTGTGATACAGGATAGAGTATCACAACAAAAGCCGCAGTAGGGCCGGAAACGCTATAGCGTGATCCTCCGGTCACAGCAATAATCATGCCGGCAATGGCCGCAGTATACAGGCCGTATTGTGGTGCAACACCACTGCCGATTGCCAGCGCCATCGCCAGTGGGATAGCAATGATTCCCACGGTGATCCCGGCAATCAGGTCTTTAATAAAACGGTGGAAAGAGTAAGTTTCTTTCCAACAAGCGTCAATAAGCGCACTAAATGGACGTATTCCCTTAATTTTACGAGTATTCATTTAATTGAGAACCCAAAAATAAGATAGCAAGTGATGAGCTGATAAAAGTGATATTAGCATATCGCTTTTATCAGCTAAGAAAAGTGTTATATGTCAAAAAGTTAACTAATTTTACTTGTCAGCTTTTGGAAAATGCTCTTTCTCAATCATTGTAGTACGAGTTTTATCGATGGGGAAATTGTATTGAAGTTATTAAAACAGTCAGATAATTGTTGGATTACACTTATATTTGAGCTTTTAAAGTCTAGGTCTAAATGATAAAAATAAAGAGAAGAAAATATAACGTTTAACAAAGAATTATTAGGCTAATTTTTATGAAAAAACAATACCAATGGTTAAAAGTTGTTCCTCTTGTTTTTAGTTCTTTACTCTCGGCGTGTGATGAAGACAATTACAGTTTTAAATTACGTGAAGATGCTTATGCTGAAGCACATAATAAATTCAAAACTCAAATTGTTGATAGCAGTTTTGTTGGTGATGGACAACCGGCCATACCGCCAAAAGATATTTTTTCTTTAATACATTATCCTGCTGAAGATGGGAACATGGCTGCCTTTCTTAGCACACCACCAGTCGATAAGACTAAAAAATATCCGGCGATAATTTGGTTAACAGGAGGATATGGCGGCATTGGTAATGATGACTTTTTCTGGTCTGAGCACTCTGCTGATAATGATCAATCAGCTTCTTAATATTATTAGGCCATTGAACAATCTTATTGTGGAAAAAATATTAAATGATAAGGGAGAAAAAGCAAACATTGAATTTAATGAAAACGACTTTCTAAAGATCCAATATAATCTTCCAGTATCAAACTAATCGGTTAATTTCTACGCCTCTGAGGAGGCGTAGGCGATAATAAATCAATTCTCAATATGGACTTTCTTGGCAATCGATACAGTAAAAATCCCCCAGTTATCTGTTATTTGATACTGTTTTTCAAACCCCGCTGTTTCTACCAATGCGTCTATTTCGCCTTGGGTACGTCGTCGCATGATCCACGGCTGATTTTCGCGATGACTGGAAAGAACGCGGGCGATCATTTCAAGTTGTGGATGCCAAGGTTGTCCGGTATATATCAGATACCCATTTTCGGCGATTGCATCAGCAAGACCACGCAGGGAATTTTTAATTAGCGTATTGTCAGAAAACAGTTCATAAAGACCGGAAACTATGCCCAGAGTTGGTGTGGGGAAAATGGCTGTCATGCTTTCAGTATCAAAAGCGTCACCGATGACAAAACGGATTTTATCGGTAAGATTACGTTCTTCAATATAAGCCTGGCCTTGATTAACATTAATCTCGCTGTAATCCCTTAACAAAATCGAGTCAATTTTGCTGAAATCGTTGATCGCATCAAAAATATAGCGTCCATGTCCGGCCGCGATATCTACAATATGAATCGGTTGGTTTTGTTGATGTAGCTGGTGAATTGCTTGACGGATTAAGGTTTCCATACAGGAAGATTGAGTTCATCAACAACATGCTGAATTCTCCCCGAATGTCCATGGCCTCGGTGAAAAATAATAATCGCTTTTTCTGCCTTATCCTGCTCCTGGGGCCAATAACGATAAAACAGGGAAGCCTGATCTGATGTGGTGAAATCATGTTCTTCGGCAATGCGTTGATTTAATGCTTGCGTTTTTGAAGCTGGTGTTTTTGCCAAGAGTGTCATGTTAATGCCTTATTTGGATTTGAGATTTCTGGTGATATTCTCGTGCCAACATACCATCAATGGCATTGAGTGCCATACGAATGAAAAGAAAAATAGGCAGTAGCCAATAGAAACGGGTAGAAGGAAACAGGCTCAACAATAGGCCAACGACGATTGACAGGAACATCGCACTTAATGTGACCTGGTTGGCAGTGATCCCATATTTTTGTAGACAAATGACGAGAGGGCGTAATAGGTTTTGGAAAAGTGGTTTTAGATGATAGAGGGTCATCTTACCTAAGTCCTTTATAGGCCAAACTGATATCAATAGAATAAATAACAGAAAAGAGTGAACAAATAAAATAGATTTTTTTTTTGGTGATTAATAATTTATTGAGGTAGATGATGTGTTATTGATTTTTATCCATAATTAAATGTTTTAATTATTCAATAACAGAAATTATTACGGAGACATGATGGTTTCTGTTACAAATTTTAGATGAATCAATGGCTTAATTTAAGGATATGATAAATTGTCTAGGACACAACGTTTGTTAACTCTGATGGAAATATTGCGGAGTTATCACTTTCCCGTACAGGGCAAGGTATTGGCGCAAAAGTTGAATATTAGTTTAAGAACTCTCTATCGGGATATTGTGACTTTGCAGGATCAAGGGGCAAATATCGAGGGAGAAGCGGGTATTGGTTATGTTTTACGACCGGGATTTGTTTTACCCCCATTGATGTTAACGCAAAGTGAGATAGAAGCCCTGGCATTAGGGGCTGGTTGGGTGGCTAGACGCGCTGATTCACAATTAAACGCCTCTGCCAATAGTGCAATCAATAAAATTGCCTCAGTTATCCCAACAGAACTCAGACAATATCTTGAAACGAACGCATTATTAATTGGGCCTGCGGCTGCGAAAATTGAACCCTCCGTTGATATTCCGCAAATACGGCAAGCGATCAGTCATCGGCATAAAATCACTTTCACTTATTTAGATCTGAAAAACAATCAATCGACAAGAACAATTTGGCCATTTGCATTGGGATATTTTGAGAATATCAGTATTGTTATTGGCTGGTGTGAATTAAGAAAATCATTTCGCCATTTCAGATCGGATAGAATGAGCCATTTGAAGATAGAACAACAGTGTTATCCCCGTTCAAGGCAGTCTTTACTTAAAGAATGGCGGGAAATGGAAAAAATATCGCGTTAACTACTGACAAAAACTGTCACACGGGTTTGTTACCTTGAAGGTTCTTAATGTACTAGCCCGCTATCTGACTGTTGGAGTTTTTTTATGTTAACCCTCACTTTTTCTACATCGGTAAATGCAAATCCCTCTCATATTTGGTCCCATTATGTCGATTTTGACTTACGAAAAAAATGGGAAGTGGATCTTGAATATTTTGAATTTGAAAGTGAAGTGAAAACAGGACAATACGGCAAAATGGTATTGAGTGGTATGCCGGAAATTCGTTTCTATCTTGCAAATATTGAAATCAATAAAGAATTCACTGATCAGGTCAATCTGCCACAGATGGGAGAGTTAACTTTCTGTCACCAAATTTTGACCGACGAAAGTAACAGGGCAAATGGCATTCAGGTGCGTGTTTCTTTTGAGCCTGAAAAGCATCTTTCTGATTCCCAGGCAGTCAGTTTTTTTAAGCAAGTGACGCAAGACTTGGTAGAAACACTTTCAAGGCTTAAAGCTGTGGTTGAAAAAACCGAGACAAAAACCCCCATTTCTGTTGTTAAACCTAATCTTCAACTGATTTATGTCTCTGATATCGAACGTTCTACGGCCTTTTATTCAACTATTTTTAATGCGGAACCGGTTTTTTCCAGCCCGCGTTATGTCGCATTTACTGTAGGTAAAGAAGCTATTTTTGCTATTTGGAGTGGAGGAACAAAGCCAGACAACACAATGCCACGGTTTTCAGAAATTGGTATTATGTTACCCACTTGCGAAGAGGTTGATCAACTCTTTGAAAAATGGCAACGAAATCCAAATATTGACATTCAGCAGGAACCCTATACTGACGTGTTTGGTCGCACTTTTCTCGCGAAAGATCCCGATGGTCATATGATTCGGGTTTGTCTTTTGGATTAAGGGAAATGAAGATACGTTGGGTGAAAATCTTTCCGACGAGGTATCCAGGCATACCTCAACCCGCTTGGCACACGCGGTAGGCGTATTCTTCTATTCTTTACTATTGGCTACTCCTCAAAATGTCACTGCTTATCCCTATGTTGTGGTTAAAAGTAGAAGGTGATTATTGAGTAAGTTTTTATTTGTCATAAGGTTACTGATAATGTAAATCAAAGTACAATTGGTTTATATTTGATATTGTTTCCATTTGTTACTATTAACCTTGAATGTTATCAGTAACTGATACTGACATAACGATTTTGTCCATATCATATTAAGAATTAACCGTTTAATGATGAATAAGTATGACGAATGGACTATTTAAAATGTAAAGGGCTTAATGCTCAATGTAAGAAGGGTGAGTAATATGTCAATTTTAGCCATTATTAAAGGTACGCCTATCTGGGTTTGGATTTTATTTGTTTTTCTGATTAAACGGGGTATCGATGCGTTATATGACAGAGAAATGCGTATTGATCGACTGTTTTTTATGCCAGTTTTGTTTTTAATATGGGCTGTTTACAGTGTATTAAATGAAACGACATTTCCAAATTCGGCATTCCTGGCGCTTATTGCAGGTATTGTTGTGGGAGGGGGTGTCGGATGGGGCTTATGGCGTAGTCAACCAAGGTTAAGAAAGGGTAATGAAGATGGCTCAATCATTCGTTCAGGAACCCCTTTGAGTTTGAGTCTGATTCTTACTGTTTTTATAGTGAAGTTTATTATTTCTGCCATGATGAGTATTAACTCTAATTTGTTATATTCTTTCAATTTTAATTTGCTGTTCGGTTTTATCTGTGGTCTATCGGATGGTGTCTTTTGGGGAGGAACGCTTAATTTATTTATTCCTTATTATAAAAATAATAAAAAGGAATAAGTTGAATATATTTTATATTTCATTTTAATAAAAATGGCTGTCCGATAGTAACACTCATATGATCGAATAAGGAGAAATAAATCAAGCGCCTAATAGACGTGGTGCCAATGTGATGGTTGATCTTATGGCTGGTGGTATAGGCGATTTTATTGGGTATTGGGAATGAAAAAGAGCCTGAACGGATAGTCAGGCTCTTTTATAGAAAATGGCGGTGAGGGAGGGATTCGAACCCTCGATACGTTTTCACGTATACACACTTTC
>NZ_LDNM01000129.1 GCF_001028135.1 Xenorhabdus griffiniae | reverse complement strand
ATGCCTACTATAGCAACTGACCGCCTTTTTCAGAAATTGCACTTATCATGCGAATCCAAGTATCTTTATTCCAGTTGGTGGCGTATTTATCGCTATGTTCTGTAGTGTTCTTGCTCTAATGTCATTTTATAAAAGCCCAACATTATCTGGTGTCACATTTGGTATGAACATCATTTCCACGGCTTTTTTATCTCCAAGCCTCATGGTGACGGCGGCCTCAATACACAGCGATGGTGGCGATGGTGTAGGGCTTTATTGGTTCTATGTTGGCTTTCATATCGTTCTTTTTGTATTGGCAATTATTATCTCAGTGATTTTTAAGAAAAAAACAAGTAAAAAAGAAACCGTTACAGCGGGCTAATTACAAAATACCCCTTAACAATGGGGTTAATAATTACACAATATTTGTATCAAAAAAACTTGACGTTAGATAACTTAATGTATGTGGATATATAAATGAAAAACGTATTGAAATGGGTAGGGATAGTATTTGTTGTTCTTATCGTTATAATCTTCATTGCAGGAAATGATGAAAGTAAATCATCAAGTAGCAACTCCTCTGCGGCAATATCATCGAAAAAAGCAATTAAGTTGACCGAAAATGAATTACAAGCCGCCAAAGAGATGATTCACGATGAAGTGGAAACCAGCTTTGATGGAGGTAGTTCACAGCTAGATACAGAGTATTTAGCTGTATCAGCCAGAGAAATGCAAAAAGTCTACGCAGACAATGAAGCCAGAGGTGATAAGATCTACAAAGGTAAAAAAATTATTGTCTCTGGTATTATTGATTCAATCGATTCTAGCTTTGGCGATATTCCTGTTGTGACATTAAAAACAGGCGATATGTTTAATAAAGTGCATGTCAATTTTTCTAAAAAATATAGAGACCTTGCCGCTGAACTAAATAAAAATCAAAAGGTTAAATACGCCTGTGTTGGTAGTAGTGTCATTATAGGGTCTCCATCGGTGAGGGATTGTACTCCCGTTTCGGTTGCCGTAAATGAATTGACTGATAAGTTTGTATCATCTGCAAATAATGCTTTAAAAAATCCAGGTAAAGCAAGCGAGTATGATAAACAAATAATTCTTTTTGTTAAGGTTGCTTCTGTAGCAACAGAAGATTTTAAAACATGCAATGCCACTGATCAAAAATGTTTATCTTCTGCTATCTCTAAGTACGGCGAAAATAATTTGAAAAATAATGAAGAGATTAAGGCAGTAATGGAAAAATTAGGAGTAGAACCCGCTACACTAGAAATATAAACCCGCCCGAAAGGTAACACCATTCAGTTAAGGAATTACTTGTTCAGATCGATTGACCGATCCTCAGATTAGTTCAAAATACCCTCTTCACTATTAGGTTATGAGGGTATTTTTTTGCTTAATCATTGGTTACTCGATATGGAGACATTTGCTGCACCTGAGTCATTATCGACATTTCAGCAGTCCATCCCGCTTAAGTGGATTGAACAAGCCCTTGAGTCAACACAAAAATTCAGTATCCGGTGGCGCAAGTTACCGGCTGAACTCGGGGAATTGATGGATATAACAGTGCGCCCCTGAATAATCAGAGGCTTTTTATTTTATTGGATTACTTAGTCTTATAATGCGCTTCTGCATCAGCAAAACGCTGTTGTGTCGCTTGGCTTGGCGCTTTTCCTAGTAAGCTCACCACAATAATGGCAAGCGTCGCGAAGATAAAGCCCGGAATAATTTCATACAGGGAAAACCAGCGGTATTCCATCCAAACCAATACAGTGATAGCGCCCACCAACATGCCAGCCAGCGCACCGTTACGGGTCATACGTTTCCAGAGTACTGACATCAGTACCACAGGGCCAAATGATGCACCAAATCCTGCCCAGGCATTACTCGCCAGTGCCAATACCTTATTATTCGGGTTAGTTGCAATCACAATCGCGATAGTTGCTACCAGCAGTACCATCATACGCCCCACCCATACCAATTCTTTCTGGCTAGCCTTGGTACGGATAAAAGCTTTATAGAGATCTTCCGTCAATGCACTGGAACAAACCAATAGCTGACAACTTAAGGTACTCATAACCGCAGCCAGTACAGCAGATAGCAATATGCCGGTGAGCCACGGATTGAACAAAATGACAGCCAACTCTATAAAGATGCGCTCACGGTTTTGCAGTACAGCAGCAGCTTGTCCTGGATATAATTCAAAATACGCGATACCAAAGAAACCCACTGCTACAGTTCCCCCTAAACACAACAGCATCCACGTCATACTAATACGACGAGCCTTATGAATAGTCTGGTGGGAATCTGCCGCCATAAAACGCGCCAAAATATGCGGTTGACCAAAATAACCAAACCCCCAGCCCAACAGGGAAATAATGGCAATGATATTCAGCCCCTTGAACATATCCAAGTAAGCTGGGTTTTTAGCTTCAACGATATTGATTGCAGTACCAACACCGCCCACTTTAAGCAGGATCAGAACCGGCATCAAAATCAAGGCAAAAATCATCAAAGTTGCCTGAACCGTATCCGTCCAACTCACGGCCAAAAAGCCGCCAAGGAAGGTATAGGCAATTGTTGCCAATGCACCTAGCCAGATAGCCTTTTCGTAGCTGATGCCGAACGTGTTTTCAAACAACAATCCACCAGCTACAACACCCGATGCACAATAAATGGTGAAGAAAATCAGGATAACCAGAGCGGAGATAATACGCAGGATTTTACTCCGGTCTTCAAAACGATGGGTGAAATAATCTGGTAAAGTTAACGCGTTATTATTTATCTCAGTATGCACACGCAACCTACCCGCGACCCAACGCCAGTTCAAATACGCACCCAGCAAACAGCCCAACGCGATCCAACTTTCTGAAATACCGGAGAAAAAGATCACTCCCGGCAATCCCATCAATAACCAGCCACTCATATCAGAAGCGCCAGCAGATAATGCAGTTACCACACTACCTAATCTCCGTCCACCCAATATGTAATCATCAAAATTCCTGGTGGAACGATAAGCCATAAAACCTATCAACAACATCCCTGCGATATAGATAATGAAGGTAATGAGCATTGGTGAATTTACTGTCATGCAGGTTCTTCTCCATAGTGTTTTTATAAATTATGTCTCTGCAAATGTGTTATTTGCGTAAATAATGTCATCTATGCTTGAAGTACCTTTAAGTGATACCTCATCTTCTTGACCAGGCTGTAACAAGTTGTACCTGAAGATGTCATTAGTTTTCATGTGTACTATTTATGCTTGTAATTATTTTAAAATTACATTCTATCCTAATTTAGTTAAAACGTTTTTAACAACTAATTAACTGTGTTTTTATAAAAAACGCTTGCCAAATCACATTTACCGCCCCGAAAGTTGCACCTGAAATTGAATAACGGGTTATACCCGAAATTTAACAATTATAATAAAAACAATAAATATCAATAAAATAAATAAAAATCAATACTAAGTTTCACTGAAAAAATAGTGAAAACAAGATTAATTTCACAAATTTAGAATGATTGCTTTTAACAAAGTTGCACAAAGTTGCAACATGGAAGATATTGTTATGTAACTTGTTATAGTCTTACCTATTAAGGAGTGAAAATGGGTAGTACCACTATGGGTGTAAAGCTCGATGAAGCAACGCGTAATCGAATCAAAGCCGCAGCCCAACGAATTGAACGCACACCACACTGGCTAATTAAGCAAGCCATTTTTAATTATCTTGAACGTCTGGAAAATGAGGGAAAGCTTCCAGAAATATCAGCCGGTCAGGATAACAAAGAAGAAATGATTTCCGAAGTAGAATCACAGATTGAGGCGCCTTATCAACCCTTTCTGGATTTTGCCGAACATATTTTACCCCAATCGGTGAAACGTTCTGCAATTACTGCGACCTATCGCCTCCCCGAAATTCAAGCAGTTCCTATGCTGCTGCAACGTGCACAGCTATCAGAAGAACACGCGAAAGCAGCTCACAAACTCGCTTATTCTATTGCCGAAAAGCTGCGTCAACAAAAACAGGGCATTGGCCGCTCAGGTTTGGTTCAGGGATTGTTGCAAGAGTTTTCACTTTCTTCACAAGAAGGTGTGGCATTGATGTGCCTCGCCGAAGCTTTGTTACGTATTCCCGACAAAGCAACCCGCGATGCCTTGATCCGCGATAAAATCAGCAACGGCAACTGGCATTCTCATTTAGGCCAAAGTTCCTCCATGTTTGTCAACGCTGCAACGTGGGGTTTGTTGTTCACGGGCAAGCTGGTGTCCACCCATAATGAAGCCAAGTTATCCAAATCCTTAAACCGTATTATCAGCAAAAGCGGCGAGCCGTTGGTACGCAAGGGTGTGGATATGGCGATGCGCTTGATGGGGGAGCAATTTGTGACGGGAGAAACCATCGCGCAAGCCCTTGCCAATGCCCGTAAACTGGAGGAAAAAGGCTTCCGTTATTCTTATGATATGCTTGGCGAAGCCGCCTTAACCGAAGAAGATGCGCAAGCCTACATGGTTTCTTATCAGCAAGCGATCCACGCCATTGGCAAGGCATCAAATGGCCGGGGTATTTATGAGGGACCGGGCATTTCCATCAAACTTTCTGCCCTGCACCCGCGCTACAGCCGCGCCCAGTACGAACGTGTTATTGATGAACTCTATCCTCGCCTGCTTTCCCTGACCTTACAGGCTCGCCAATATGATATCGGTATCAATATTGATGCGGAAGAAGCTGATCGTCTGGAAATCTCCCTCGATTTGTTGGAAAAATTGTGTTTCGAACCCAAACTGGAAGGCTGGAACGGCATTGGTTTTGTTATTCAGGCTTACCAGAAACGCTGTCCCTTCGTCATTGACAGTATTATTGATTTGGCACAGCGCAGCCGTCACAGATTGATGATCCGGCTGGTGAAAGGGGCTTACTGGGATAGTGAAATTAAACGTGCCCAAATCGATGGCTTGGAAGACTATCCAGTCTATACCCGCAAGGTCTATACCGACGTTTCTTACCTTGCCTGTGCCCGCAAACTGCTCGCTGTCCCTAATCTGATCTACCCACAATTTGCTACCCATAACGCTCATACTTTATCCGCCATTTATCATCTGGCTGGGCAAAACTATTATCCCGGACAATATGAGTTCCAATGTCTGCATGGCATGGGAGAGCCGCTTTATGAACAAGTTGTCGGTAAGATCTCAGAAGGTAAACTCAATCGCCCATGCCGTATTTACGCACCGGTAGGCACACACGAAACATTACTGGCCTATCTGGTGCGCCGTTTACTGGAAAATGGGGCGAATACTTCGTTTGTTAATCGCATTGCCGATACGTCACTGCCGATTGATGAATTGGTCGCTGATCCGGTAAAAATTGTACAGGAATTGGCGCAGACTGAAGGGCAAATCGGCCTGCCACACCCTAAAATCCCTCTGCCACGTGATTTATACGGCAAAAACCGTGTTAACTCATTAGGGCTGGATCTCTCCAATGAACATCGTTTAGCTTCTCTTTCCAGTGCCCTGCTCAGTTCTTCAATGGAAACATGGAACAGCGAACCGTTGTTAAGTGGTGATTACCAACCGACAGAAGAATTGCCTGCCATTAAGCCGATGACCAATCCCGCCAGAAATTCCGATATTGTGGGTTATGTTCGTGAAGCCACTGAACAAGAAGTCAACCACGCGCTGGATATGGCTACCGATGCCGGCGCAATTTGGTTTGCCACTCCCCCCTCAGAACGGGCCGCAATTTTAGTGCGTGCAGCGGAATTGATGGAAAATGACCTGCAATCTTTGCTCGGCATTCTGGTTCGTGAAGCGGGTAAAACATTCAACAATGCGATTGCCGAAGTGCGCGAAGCCGTAGATTTTCTCCATTATTACGCAAGCCAGGTTCGCCAAGACTTTGCCAATGATACCCACCGCCCACTGGGACCTGTCGTGTGTATCAGTCCGTGGAACTTCCCGCTGGCAATTTTCACCGGCCAAATCGCTGCTGCACTGGCCGCAGGCAATAGTGTTCTGGCAAAACCCGCAGAACAGACGCCACTTATTGCCGCCGTTGCGGTCAAAATATTGCACCAAGCGGGTATTCCTCGTGAAGTGCTGCAATTACTGCCCGGACAAGGGGAAACGGTAGGTGCGCTACTGGTTGGTGATGAACGTGTACGCGGTGTGATGTTTACCGGCTCGACCGAAGTTGCCAGCTTGTTGCAGCGCAATATTGCCGGCCGTCTTGATGCACAAGGGCGCCCGACACCGTTGATCGCAGAAACCGGTGGCCTGAATGCCATGATCGTCGACTCTTCCGCGTTAACCGAGCAAGTGGTTACCGATGTCATCGCTTCGGCTTTTGACAGTGCGGGCCAGCGCTGTTCTGCCCTGCGTATCCTGTGTGTTCAGGAGGATGTCGCTGAAAGGACTATCGCCATGCTGAAAGGTGCGATGGCTGAATGCCGGATGGGGAATACTGAGCACTTATTCACAGATATTGGTCCCGTCATTGATGCAGAAGCGAAAGCGGGTATCGAACGTCATATCCAAACCATGCGTACCAAGGGTCGGGCTATTTATCAGGCGGCATACGAAAATGCCACCGATAGCCAGGCGTGGTCACAAGGCACTTTCGTCAAACCGACGCTTATCGAGTTGGAAAGTTTCGATGAATTGAAGAAAGAAATTTTCGGGCCAGTCCTGCATGTTGTTCGTTTTAAACATAATGCGTTGGATAAACTGCTGGATCAAATCAACGCGACGGGTTATGGCCTGACGTTGGGAGTCCACACCCGTATTGATGAGACCATCGCCCAGGTCACCAGCAAAGCGAAAGTCGGCAACATTTACGTCAATCGTAATATAGTCGGTGCTGTTGTCGGCGTGCAGCCATTTGGGGGCGAAGGGTTGTCAGGCACAGGACCAAAAGCCGGTGGGCCGCTGTATCTGTATCGCTTACTGTCACAACGCCCTCTCAATGCCGCCAGCCAAACCCTGGAGCGACAGGATACAGAGTATGAGATTGATGCCAAAGCCCGTATTGACCTGCTCTCACCTCTCTACAAACTGGCAGATTGGGCAACCAAGCAGAACAATGAAACATTAAATCAGGTGATTCAGGAATACAGTTTAGTCGCACAAGGCGGAACAATACGCTTATTACCGGGACCAACCGGAGAGCGCAATACTTATACCCTACTGCCGCGCGGTCATGTTCTTTGCCTTGCAGATAACGAACAAGATGCATTGGTGCAATTAGCCGCCGTACTTTCTGCCGGTTGTCAGGCCCTTTGGGAGAAAGACGAACTGCATCAGGGGCTGCAACGCCAGTTACCGAATGAAATTCACCGTCATATCCATTGGGTTAACGATTGGCAGAATGAAGAGACAGCGATGGAAGCGGTTATTTATCATGGCGATTGCGACCAATTGCGCCGAGTATGTGAGGGGGTTGCCCAGCGTAAAGGGCCAATTATCTCCGTACAGGGTTTTGCCCGTGGTGAAACTCATTTACTGCTAGAACGCTTACTGCATGAACGTTCATTAAGTGTTAATACGGCAGCCGCAGGCGGTAATGCCAGCCTGATGACCATTGGTTAAATACACAATTGATTAAATACACAATTGATTAAATACACAATGGGTTAGATACATAGAGGGGAATGCGTGATAATCACATTCCCCTCTGAAATCGTTTCGATTTGACAACATTATCTATCGGTATAATTAATCAATGACCGTTCTGTTGCCAACTCAGATATTGCTCATATTTACGCAGGGCAATATTGTAATTACTGAAAGCGGATTGAGATAATTTCTCGCTGAGTTTTTCCTGAATTTTTTCTGGCGTAAACTCACTGGTCGGATAATTACTTGAAGTCAGCAATTCATCCAAACGCCTTAAACGAACCACATACTCACGCACAGTACTATGACTCATCTCTGTTTGCTCAAACAGATACTGTTTAAATGACATAATGTCGAAATAATCAGTCTGGCTATTGCAATAAATTTCACTACAAAAGCGGCACAACGCCACAAATTTACCCTGCAACTCATGCCAGGTTTTGTCATCCACCAATTCAGTCATCTCAGAAATAGCTTCTTTATTGATGACCTGACCGTTAAAAACCAGCGAAATACGGTCAAGGGTTTTATGACAGTGCAGACAATGAGTCTGGCTGTGTTTATAATCTTTGATATAACGGCTAAGAGGCCGTTTCTTTTGTGTTGTAATAGACATAAGAGATAAAGCCCTGTGTATAGTCTTAACAAAAAAAACAAACAAGCAAAAAGTTACTTCTCTGGATTCAAACGCGCCCTCAACCTTTTTATCGCCTGGCTGTGAAGCTGACTTACGCGGGATTCACCCACATTAAGCACCGCGCCGATCTCTTTAAGATTCAGTTCTTCCTGATAGTACAACGTAAGAACCATCTTTTCCCGTTCAGGCAACGATTCTATGACATCGATGACCCGCTGACGAAGATCACCTTCCAGTAATTGTTGCAGAGGATTTGCCTCATGCTCCTCCTCGATTACTGGCTCACAGCTTTCACCGTGAATTTCGTGCCATTCGTCATAAGAAAACAGTTGACTGTTATTCGTGTCTAACAGTATTTGCCGATATTCTATCAGATTAATCTTTAATTCTTTAGCAACTTCCTGCTCACTGGCTGGACGGCCTAACTCTTGCTCAAGTTTACGGATGGTCTGCGTGACTTCACGTGCGTTACGCCGCACACTACGCGGAGCCCAATCACGGCTCCTCAACTCATCCAACATTGCACCTCTGATGCGCTGTACCGCATAGGTGGTAAAGGCGGTTCCCTGCATGGAATCAAACCGCTCCACCGCATTCAGTAAGCCTATGCCACCGGCCTGAAGCAAGTCATCGAGTTCTACATTGGCAGGCAACCTGACCTGTAGCCTCAATGCTTCATGGCGAACCAGTGGTACATAGCGCTTCCAGAGGCTATTTTTGTCCATCACGCCTTCGGCGGTATACAAATCGCTCACAACAACAGACACCTTTGGATAAGAGACTGGATACCATTATCCAATCCCCTAACCGGTACAATCGTTGGAACAATGAAGTAAAAGCACTTCTTTTTCACCTATGCGAAATTTTTGCTGTCCGCCCAAATGCATAATAATAAGTTTCAGGCTGTCCTTGACTAACTTGATAAAAACACTCACTCAAAACTAAAAAATAAGGATCGGCGAACCGATCCTTATTTTATAAGCGTTGTTTATGCAGGTTGCCCTGCATAAATGCTCAACGGATAAATAAAAATTAACGCAGCAGTGACAGAACAGATTGTGGAACCTGGTTCGCTTGTGCCAGAACAGAAGTACCCGCTTGTTGCAGGATCTGGCCACGGCTCATATTGGAAACTTCAACCGCATAGTCAGCATCTTCGATACGGCTTTTTGCTGCGCTCAGGTTGTTAACCGTGTTGTTCAGGTTGTTAACAGTAGACTCCAGACGGTTTTGTACTGCACCTAAAGAGCTGCGCAGGCTGTCAACTGTTGCCAAAGCACTGTCCAGAGCGGCTAAAGGACTCTCATTAACACTTGCTTCTTTTTCAGTACCAGGTTTTGCTACACTACCGTCCGTACCAAGGGTTGATTCAGCAGTATATTGCTTACCATCTTTTTTAGTATAAGTAAGCATAACTTTACCACTGTCAGCCGTGCCATCTGCTTTCAATTTCTGGAAAACTTTGACGTCTGTAGCATCAGTGACCTTAGTAACATCAGGTTTCTGGTCTTTTGTTGTTCCCCCTGTTGTAACTGGAACAGTAGTTATTTCGTTACCAACAAGAGGATTTTTAAATTTAGTCGCATCAAATTCATTCAGTTTCAGAACAGTGCTGTCGATTTTTTTCAGATCGATGGCGATAGTTTCATTATCGTTTGTACCAACCTGAACAGTCATTTTGTCATCTTTACTCAGTACCTTCACGCCGTTAAACTGAGTTTGTTCAGAAATACGGTCAATTTCGTCCAGACGCTGTTTAACTTCTTCTTGAATAGATTTGGTATCGCTTTCAGAGTTAGTGCCGTTTTTTGCCTGAACAGCCAGTTCACGAATACGTTGCAGGTTGTTATTGATTTCGTTCAGGGCACCTTCGGTAGTCTGAGCAATGGAGATACCGTCATTCGCGTTACGAGAAGCCTGAGTCAAGCCTTTTACGTTAGCCGTAAAACGGTTAGCGATCGCTTGACCAGCAGCGTCATCCTTCGCGCTGTTAATACGTAAACCAGAAGACAGACGTTCAATCGCAGTACCCAGAGTACCTTTAGATCTTGTCAGGTTATTTTGCGCCAGCAGAGATGAGTAGTTAGTATTAATGACTGATGCCATGGTAGAGTTCCTTTTAAAATCAATCCGATATAATTAGTTTGAGCCTTTTGCTCACGGTGTTCATCACCGACAACAGTTTTATCGGCTCCTTAAAAAGAACCTTTAATATTTCTTGAAAAAACTTTTTTATTTTTTTCTCACTTTACCCCGATAACCCAAACAGCGCCTGTTCTGATCAATTATTCCGTCCATCAAAAAAATCATTTTGTCAGTAAACTTTTCGCAAATTAATCCGATAACATGTCCAGTGATGCTTTTTATTAAAAGGAGTCAATATGGCTAGCATTTCCGCGGTAGGGATCGCATCTGGGATAGATCCAAAATTACTGGATAAACTTGAATCTAATGAAAGAAAACGTTTAGAGCCATTAACACAGCAACAAACCAGCTATAACGCTAAACTTACCGCTTTTGGTTCATTAAAAGGCAGTTTGGAAAAATTAAAGAGTGCATCCGAAGAACTCAAAAAATTCGATAAGCTCAATACCACTAAAACCAACGAAGATCATAAAACATTTACGCCAAGTACAGATTCTAAAGCCAGCCCAGGTAACTATGTTATTGAAGTCGAACAGCTTGCCCTGTCTCAATCCCTGAAATCTCCGGCAATTACAGATGTCAAAAAACCGTTAGGAGAACAAGGTAAAGGCACCCGTACCATTATTATTACGCAACCCGGTGAAGAAAAAGTCGGTGAAAAAAAAATAGAGCCGATGCGCATTTCCCTGAACGATAATGAAACTTCTTTGGTTGAAATCCGCGAGGCCATTAATAAACAAGAAGGCAACGTTAATGCCAGCATTATCAAAGCAGAAGATAATAAAAACTATTTGCTCCTGACTTCGAAAAAAGCCGGCACAAAATCCGTCATGACCATTGAGGTTCAAGGTGATGCTGAACTGGGTAAATTACTGAACTACAAATCTGACGACAAAGGTGGTGGTTCTGGTGCAATGGAACAAGTGACTCAAGCGGCCAATGCAAAATTAACAGTCAATGGTATTAAGATTGAACGCCAGACTAATGAAATAAAAGATGCACCAGAAGGCATTACCCTGAATCTGAAAAAGGTTTCAGAAAAAGAAGAAGTCGAAATCAATGGCAAAACTGAAAAAAAACCGGTAGCAGAAACACTGGTGGTTTCTCGTGATATTGAGCCAATGAAAGAGGCAATTAAAAAGTGGGTTGATGCTTATAATGAGCTACAAAACACGGTCAGTTCATTGACTAAATTCAAACCCGTAAGAAAAGGTGAAGCGGCTTCAAAAGACAATGGTGCCTTGCTCGGCGACAGCACGTTAAAAGGTATTCAAAGCCAGTTAAGACAACAATTGTTTGTAGCACAGGAAGTTGCTGATATTGCTACCTTAAATAAACTGGGCATTAAACAAAAATTGGATGGTACACTGGAAATCAGCAACGAAAAACTGGAAAAGAACCTGAAAGAAAAACCAGCTAACGTTAAGGCTTTCTTTATGGGGGATGGAGAAAAAACCGGTTTTGCCACCCAGACTTATAATTTACTGAAAAAAACCCTGGACAGTCACGAAGGGACTATCGCAACAGCGACCGAAGGTATCAATAAAAGTCTGAAAACACTGGAAAGACAAGCAGAACAGACGAATAGAAATATTGAAGCCACAATGGAGCGCTATAAAAAACAATTTACCGCACTGGATAAACTTTCTTCTTCAATGAACCAGACAAGTTCATCCCTGGCCCAACTTTTAAGATAATAAAAGGACACTAATGTATCAACGTTCGGCAAGCCAGTTATACGCTCAGGTAGATCTTGAGAGCGAAATTATGAATGCCTCTCCTTATCAGTTGATTCAGATATTGTTCAACGGGGCGCTGAGCGCCCTACGTCGCGCAATCATTCTGATGCAACAAGGGAATATCCCAGAAAAAGGGATAGCTATTTCAAAGGCGATTAATATCATTGATAATGGTCTAAAAGAGGGATTAGATTTCGAGAAAGGCGGCGAGATTGCCCAGAATCTTTTTGCTTTATATGATTATATGAGCCGCCGTTTACTCCATGCCAATTTACGCAATGATGAGAAGGCTATTACCGAAGTGATTGATTTACTTACCGAGATTTCAGATGCTTGGCGGCAAATAGGTCCTCATTACAACGCCAGTCAGGATATTGTTTAATGAAAAATGATACGGATCTTTTGTCAGCTTATCAGCAGATCCTTAGTTTAAGTGAGCAAATGATTGATTTAGCTAGAAATGAAAAGTGGGATGAACTTGTTGATATGGAGATCACTTATCTGAAAGCAGTTGAAGTGGTGACTTTACTATCAGAAAACTCAGACGCCCCTATTTCATTACAACAGCAATTAACCAAAATTTTGCAAACTGTCTTGGATAATGAAAAAGAAACTAAGAGATTGTTGCAAAAAAGGTTAAATGAACTCAGTGACCTGATTAAACAGGAAAGCCGTAAACAACTCTTACATGATACATACGGACAGTTCCCGACTGATAACTATGAAATGGAGTTGATTACGACGGACTCAAAATAGACAAAACACAGGCATCAGTGATTCCATTTCACAATAACTCTGATTAATGGTGTCATTTATTTTTTATTTCAGGCGGTGTCAATTCGTCACTATCGTTTTTTTGGTTAACCTAATTCGGCACTTTATTGTATTTATAATTTGCAAACAATCAAGATATCTTATCCATAATTTTTAACAAAAAATTAACCAACAAATGATAGTGGCGATTCATTAAGGCAATTAACAGGCGATATTATCATCACATATTATTTTTTAATTAAGGGATGAATAATGCAAACCAACGCTATGGGGGAGAGCAGCCCCCCTAAGTTTTCGTTATTGATAATTAATTTTTTCTTTTAATTCTTTTATCCTACTTTCCAGGTTGGGAACATCTTTACTAGCAGCTTGTTGATAATGTCCAAGTGCTTTTTCATAATCTTGAGGCACAATCTGACCACGTTCATAAATCATTCCCAAATTTAAGTGGGCGTAATCATCACCTAACGCTACTGATTTAAGAAACCATTGCATAGCCTTGGCCTGGTCTCGCTCCACACCGTTATTCCCATACCAATATAATTGGCCAATATTATTTTGGGCGGCTGTGTTACCTTGCAAGGCTGATTCCATCAGCCATTCCATTGCAATTACGCCATCTTTTGAAACACCTAATCCTTCCATATAAAGATATCCCATTGCATTTTGTGCTTCAGATTCTCCCTTTTCGGCAGGCTGGGTCATCCATTTTATTGCTTTTTGATAGCTTTGCTCCCTGCTTAATCCTTTTGCGTAGAAGAGACCAAAGGTGATTTGGGCATAGGTATCACCTTGTTCTGCGGCTTTGATATATCATTTAATTGCTTCAGAATAATTTTCCTTAACTCTTAATCCTTTGCTATATATATCGCCTAATTTATTTTGGGAATATAGATATCCATTTTCAGCGAATTTAATATACCATTGGATTACTTCTATACTCGATAAACTTCAAGCTGCAATCCGCAAGACAACGTGAGGCCTTATATTTCCCTGCTGCGCGGGAAAATATAACACGCATCTTGAAGTTGGATTGGTATAAATGGTTATAGTTTACACCTAAGCCGTTAAAATACATATTACCTGATTCGTATTGCGGGCGAACATCAGGGCGAGAGCGTGAACTTTTTGTTAAAAAATTTCAGGTTTGACGAATAAGAAAAAATA
>NZ_LDNM01000128.1 GCF_001028135.1 Xenorhabdus griffiniae | reverse complement strand
TTGTCTTCCAGTTGGCCGAACAGCGATGACTGACTGATCAGGTCGAAGCAGGTCGCCATATGCTGAACCTCCCGCCATTTCCCTTTGTTGGTTTTGCCGTTCCATACCGATTCCAGATTTCGATAAGCTGGTCTGCGCTGCGTCCATTCCTGAATCTCAACACTACGGGCAGAAATTTTGCTGTTCCAGAGGGTTATCAGTTCCGAATGAGGGCAGTCAACAGGGTTACGGTCTATTTTCTCTTTCCACTTGATAGCGTCAGACAAATAACCGTCGAAGCGACTCATGCGGCATAGGTTTTCAGGTTTCAACTTCTCGCCATATTTCCATTGGGTGACCGCCCACTCGATTACCAGTTTGATTTCATCAGCCGTGTAGCATTGACCCTTGCTCTTCACAGTGGATAACGCTTTCAGGAATGGATCTGTTGATTGAAATCGGGAACGGGTGAGTTGGTTAAAATAATCCAGTATTTCGAGAGCGAGATTTTCTTCCCCCGTGGGGGTAAGGGGGATCTTTTCTTTTTTCTTTAAAGTATTTCTTTTGTGTGTCTCTACATTGGGGACATCATCTGTCTCTAACTTAGAGACATTTTTTGTCTTCAAATTAGAGACACTGTCTCTAGATTGATTAACCCACTCTGTTGTGGCTTTGTTTACGCCTATTTTGTTACCATCAGGAATCAAAAAACGCATTGAAATTAATTCGTTTTTTGCTTTGTTCACATTCTGTCTGGATAAGCCTGTGATTGCTGCTACTTGAGAATCAGCAATACGATCAGATTTTTTACCGAAGCCGTATGTCTTTCTGATAATTGCCAGCATGACTTTTAACTGTCTGGCTGTAAGATCTGAACTCGCTATAGACTCCAGTAATTCATTGGCTATCCGTGTGTATCCGTCTTCAACATCAGCCACTTTCCTCTCCGCAACCTCAGGGCGAGGTCGATAATCAGCCATTCTTGCAACGTTACCCATGGCGTTTCCCTTCTGTCAGTTCCTCGCTATGTTCCAGGCGCAACTTCGCATCCTCCAGAGCATCACGTAGCTTTTTCGCTCCATCCTCGGTAACGGAACGAGCAACCTGATCACGCCGGTTATTTTTATGCACAGCACTGTGATTAAATTTATTTTTCATGTATAATTAACCTCGCTTATTGAATTCATTCCAAATGATTCAACTAGAACAATTAGCCTCACTAGCGACCACTGGTGAGGCGCCTTTCAGTAATATTCATCATTTCCAATCTAATTCCTGCTAATTCAACCAATACGGGCGTGTTCCATACGTAAAATTCCTAATGTTTAGTTTCGTTTAATAAAAATACAGAATCGTCAGCTATCCTGAGATAGATGATGGTTGGCACGACTGTCTCTTGGTGAGTGAGCCTTTACGGGATATACCCGATTGCCTGAGTGACTACCCGGCGCTATTTCAGTTTGCTAGGGTTCACCAGTAGCTTGTCGTGAGGGCAGATTGTTAAAGAACATGAATAACTACACTAACTAAACTAACTCTTTATCCGGATTTGCAGCTTGCAGTAACCATTTTTCGGTGAATCTTCCGTTAGAATGCTCTGCTAGCAATTTGGAATACTTGGTTTTACCCGTGTATTCAGTGCGAGGTAGGCGGCCGTTTTGCACCCACTTCCAAACTGCCACGGCGCTTTTCCCGCAGATTTTCGCGGCGGCGGTTTGTCCGCCAACAGCATTAACTGCGAATTCAACTGGGTTCATTTGGTTAATATCCTTATTAGGTAGATTAACTGTTAGTTAATTCTAAATTCTAACTGACAGTTAAGTCAAGTTTGAATGATAATTAACTTATGGTTAAAAGCACTCATAAAGCTGGGTTCACAGCAAGGTTACAAGAAGCTTGTTTAGATGCGGGCTTTGCCGGACGTGGGCTAGGCAAGAAGATTACTGACGCACTTGCCGAACAGAAAATAAAAGTCAGCGGGCCTGCTGTTTGGAAGTGGCTGAATGCCGAGTCAATTCCAGACTCCAGTAATATTTTGGCATTAAGTAAATGGCTTGATGTTAGGCCGGAGTGGTTGGAATACGGGAGAGGATCCAAAAGAGTAGACGGAATACCGCTATCAAAAATAGAGTTAGAAGAAGTTGAATCTTGGGATCACACCACCCCAATCAATGATGATGAAGTTGTCATCCCGTTTTTTAAAAGCATAGAACTTGCCGCAGGAAGCGGCTGTTGTACTAACGAAGATTACAATGGGTTTAAATTGAGGTTTTCAAGATCTACTCTTCGTCGATACGGGGCTGAGCCTTCCAATGTTGTAGCTTTCCCTGTTCATGGTGACAGTATGTCACCAGTAATTCCAGATGGGTCAACAGTAACAGTTGATCGTGGTCATCAAAATATTGTCGATGGAGGAATATATGCCATTGAGCAAGAGGGTTTATTTCGCATTAAATTACTATATCGTCAACCGGGAAAATTAATTGTACGTAGCTTCAACTCAATAGAGTTTCCCGATGAATTTGCAGAAATCCAAGATGTTCAAATAATTGGTCGAGTAATAAATTGGTCAGTAATGGCTTGGTAACCCACAATCTCCGTTTCCCCAAAAATAGCCGCTAACCATGCGGCTATCACTTCACGCGCCATCTAAATTCTTTGACAAAAATCACATTTCTATAATCAATTAAAAATTTATTAACTGAAAATTCAATTAGTTAAACTTTAATTTTAATTAAATTAACCAATGGTTATTGACTAAGATTAACTATAGGTTAATAATGTATTCATCAAAGGCACACAGCCAACGATAAGCACCAACCGCTCTTTAACAATCTAACCCCAAACAGCGTATAGCTCTGTTACACCCCTACGCACAAATGCGATGTATCGCTGGTAGTTGATTGTGGACTCCAAACGTCTTGATCAATCTGTCAGTGAGAAGATTAGCCTCGAAAGAGCGCGAACGGGCATCACTGACAGAGAGAGCGTTGT
>NZ_LDNM01000127.1 GCF_001028135.1 Xenorhabdus griffiniae | reverse complement strand
TCAGTAAAAACCTTGTGGGAAGGATGGCTAAAATTGCAGGCCATCCTTGAAGGCTATGAACTCACACTGTCTCTTGAACAAGACTTATGATCAAGAGACAGCCTTCTATGAAGGTGGATTTTTACTCATACATTAGCTGTATTATGCGCAATTTAAGTTCAAAAAACGTTCACACCCTCGCCCTGCTTTCTTCTATTTGATGTACTGAATATCCCAATATATAAGCATAAATGACAAACAGGATGACTATGTTCACATACAAAAACAACCCAATACGTGCATTTTATACACCACAATCAGTTAGAGTCTATCAGGCATATTCTTCTACCATTGCAGACAGCGCTATTGGACATAATACGTTCGTTTCCCCGCCTTTTAGCATGACGCGCATGACATGGATTAAACCTTCATTCTTATGGATGATGTATCGTGCTGGTTGGGGAATGAAAGACTGTGGTCAGGAACGTATTCTGGCTATTGATATCACGCATGAGGGATTTAGAGAAATTCTTCAGCAAGGCGTTATTAGTCATTATGACCCTGATTTGTTTCATTCTCAGGAAGAATGGAAAAAAGAAGTTCAACACAGTGATGTGGTTATTCAATGGGACCCTGAACGAGACATTCATTTAAATAAGTTAGAACAGAGAACCATACAGATTGGTCTGCGTAATCAGGCTGTGGAACATTATGTCAACCAATGGATTATCAACATCGAGGATATAACGAGTAAAGCACATCGTATTCATGAGTTGGTAAAAATTAATAAACTGGATATGGCTTACGATTTATTGCCAGAAGAAAGAATTTATTTGGGATAATTCATCATCTCACTTCAATAATCCAAAAGGAATAACATGATAACGGTATATCAATATATTCATGACAAGATGATAAAAGACAGAGAAAAAATGCGTAACTATTTACTGGGGCCGTTAGATGATGATTTTCCCAAAGAATATAAACCAATACGTGATCTTTATTATAACGGTTCAGATGAAGGAAAAGCATTTGTGGAGAGAATGATCATCAAAACAGCCGATAACATTCTGTTTTCTCAATTGGAAAAAATGGACAGACTCCGGTTTTTAGAAAATGGTAAGGATATGTTTTCAATGCTGTTAAACCCTAAAGAGTATCATGGCAGTGGGGTTTTTGTTCCCGAAAACCTCAGTTTTTGCTCAATAATGAAAGAATTGCTTGAAGAGGAAAAAAATAATTCTACGTCACCGTTTGTTTATTGAATGCGTTTGATTAATAAGTCAATTTTAATAATCATCCCCCTAAACAATTTTAAAACCTGTTTAGGGGAAGAAAGAGTGTGAATTAAGCCCCGGTAAAGTGCAGCTTCAAACCCAGTGCTTTTGATATTTTGTATACCGTATTAAACGATGGGTTGCCGTCATAGGATAATGCCTTATATATTCCTTCCCGGCTTATTCCTGATTCTTTAGCGAGTTGACTGATGTTTTTTATTCTGGCAATGTTGCCTAGTGCTTTAAATAAATATTTTGTATCGTTCTCTTCGAGAGCGGCATTTAAGTATGCCTGAATATCTTCTTCCGTTTCTAAAAAATCCACCACATCAAATTTTTTGGGTTCTGTTTTCATGTTAAAATCCCCATTCTTTCGCAAGTTGTTTGGCTTTCTTTATATCGGCCTGCTGGCTGCTTTTATCTCCGCCACAGAGTAATAATATTATTTCGTTATTTTTATGAGCAAAGTAGACACGATAGCCCTGCCCGTAATGTATTTTGAGTTCCGAAACGCCGTTTCCCACCGCTTCAACATCACCAAAATTTCCTTCTTCGATTCTTTCAACTCTGATTAAGATCTTGGCTTTTGCTATCCTGTCTTTTAAGGATTTTAACCATTTTTCAAAATCTTGAGTCCTTTCAATGGTTATCATGCTCACCCTCATTATTGTATATAAATAATATAGATCGTCAACTATAGTTAACATACCAACGCCATCAGCAATAAGAAAAGTACGACATGTTTCAGCCAGATACCAGACTAGAACCTGTCATCAGCATAATCTTGCCGTAGCCGAGGGCGATTTGAACGGGATTATTCAGCAAGCCGGTTTCCGTTAGCCAGTTGCCCGCCAGATAGAGCTCGCCATTATCACGTACCCAATCGATACCTTGCTTCGGGTTATCTTCCACCGCGTGGAACAGGGCAACCGGGTCATCGCCAGGCTCCGCCAACGTCAATATCAGTCCGTTGTTATATTGTGTGATATGAAACACGGCATTGGCTGTAAATCCCATCTGTTGCATGTCTTCACCCTTTAACACACATTCCGGCCGTTCAGCATTGACAGTAGAAAAATTAATCTCCATAGGTTCCTTCTTTGTTTAATGGGTAAAAATAAAGTGCGAGCTGCTTCGCAAAAGAGAAATTTTGCCATTTAATCACAAATCGCAGCTCACACAAGTATATTCAACATCATGTTTTAATTGATAAAATATGAAATTATGCGTTTAACCCAGCAACTTTCTGCTTAATTTACCGGGAAATTGTTGTAGCCAGTGTGCCACAGCGATATCATCCCATTCGCTTTCATTCAGGCTTTTTAAGCAGTGCCACAGTTCATGAAAATTTTGGGCGGTGATGATCAGACAACCGGGCATCACCCTGATTTTTAATGGATCGTGAATGGAAAATCCGGCTTCCAGCAGCCATTTTCCACTTAAGTTGATAGCTGGAACAGTGCGGTTAATCCCCTTGGGACGGTAAACCACTTTTTGATAACGTTCCGGTTGGGAAATTTTGTAAATACGGGTACTTGCTGTAGAATTTGCGTCAGCCATAATAACTATCTCAGTTAGTTGTTGCGGTTAGCGGTTTTATCGTGTTGCATCACGGTAAAGCCGCGTCGAAATTTCACCACCCACTCTATCTCCCGCTCAAATAACATACCACCGACAAAAATTACCTTTGCAAAGCGGCTCGCAAAATAACGATGAGAGTGTATGCCGTTTATCACGGTGTCTATTGAGCATCAGAGAGATTGGTAAACCCAACGGTCGTGTTATCAGCCACCATTTAGTCAAATGGAATAACGTACAATATTTGCACTATCATTTATATTGTAGTAATGTACCTATATACTTAATTCAAGTAGAAGGTATAGCCCATGACTATCACGACCCTATCCAGCCGGGAGCTGAACCAGGACGTTACCCGCGCAAAAAAAGCGACCAAGAATGGCCCCGTATTTATCACCGATCGCGGCAAGCCCGCTCATGTACTGTTGAGCATTGAGGACTATCGCCTGCTGACAAAGCAGCATCGTAACATTGCCGATTCGCTGGCCATGCCGGGCGTGGCGGATATTGAGTTTGAGCCGCAGCGTGTGACGCTCGAAATCCGCTCGGCTGATTTCTCATGATGTACGTACTCGATACCAACGTGGTGTCCGAGTTACGAAAAATTCGGGCCGGGAAGGCTGCTCCGAACGTGGCGGCATGGGCTGAAGGTGTCGATGCCACTGACCTCTTTGTGTCCGCCATCACCATCATGGAATTAGAACTGGGCGTTTTGTTGATTGAGCGTAAGGATGCTACGCAGGGGGCTATGCTGCGTGCGTGGCTGGAGCAACACGTCTTGCCGGAGTTTTCCGGGCGAACGTTGCCCGTCGATACCGCTGTGGCGCAACGCTGCGCCCGATTACACGTCCCTGACAAGTGCAGCGAGCGTGATGCTTTGATTGCGGCGACGGCACTTGTGCATGGTATGACGGTAGTCACGCGTAACGTAGCCGATTTTCAGTCTACAGGGGTGACGATCCTCAATCCGTGGAAATCTAATCCATAATGAGGGTCGGAAGCTGTCGTTATCGGGTTACCGTATGCGCTGCTTAAGCTCCTTCAGCATGTCATGCAGCTTCTCAATGGTCTGCGCGTTTTCCGCAATAGACTGCTTGTGACGCGCGTCGGCTCTGGCCTGCTCAGCGAGTTGTTCTTGTAAGCGCCGCCCGGTTTCTACGTCCAGAAAATGATCCTGACTGGCCTCCACTATCCAGCCGGTATCACTGGACGCAGCGCCGCTGACCAGTGACGTCCACGCCGAGGTGTTACCCGATTTGTCCACCAGCCGTGTCCGAAAGTAGAGTTTTTCCCCCGCGGCCAGCCCCTGCAAGGTATGAGTACGCTGCGGATAGGCAATATCGGCAAACTGCAGCGTATCGTCATCCTCTCCGTTTTTGTTGTATCCAATTTCAGTTTTCAGCAGGATATCCGTCGGGTTGGCAAAGTCCCAGTCCAGCCGGATACCAAAAAGTAGCGACGTAGTTCGGAGGGACTGCGGTGCCGATGGCACCTTTTTCCGGCTTCCCAGCAGGGTATCCTGTGTGTTCATCCAGATACTGGATATTGCCGCGGCATTCGTCGCCCTGACCCGCGCCTGATCGCGCCCGTCATCAACGTTCGGTATCTCAAGACGCCGCGCGGTAGTCTGGGGAGCCGTTATCCAGTTGCCGTTGTCTTTACGCCATTCGACTTCATAGGCCACGGCACTGTCGGTGGCATCCCATGTGATCTGCAACGTAGTGGTGATAATGCCCTGATTGATCGAAGTATCACTGTCGATAAGAACATTCTTCGGTGCCGCCTGAACGCGGGGCGGAAGGGTGGTCACGGGACGTTCATCAATGCGAATGTTCCTGTCGATAAGCGCATATTTATCAGGATCGTGCTCAACTGCCGTAATGTCAAACGACATGCCATCTTCCCCCGCTTTGATACCCATCACCCGAAAGGGTTGCTCCACACTATAGTTGGATTCAATGGACCAAACGGCACCCACCTCCGGGATATCTGAATAGGCATAGCCACCACCCCATACCGAGACCTCCTGTCCGTTGATCGCTGAAATTAGATCCTTTCCTGTCTTACCGGAAGGCAGGTTGACGACCAGCCAGTCTCTCACTTTTGCCGACGGCACCCGATCCAAGGTGATCATATCTCGCCTCCGCACGGCCTGAATACGCCCGCTTCGACCCGGCCCTGACAGCAGATTATCCGATATACCAATAAGATAACCCGGCAGGGGAATACGGCCCTCGAGTCCGACGGTAAAGGTGACTGTCCGGTCGTGTTCGTTGGTGTGTAGCACCCATTTGCCACGCCGGATAGCTTCACTCTGACTCGTACAACCGATAGCAGTAATGTCAGCCTGCCGGATACCATAACGGCGTATCAGGCGGTGTTCAAAAACCGGTTCAATCGCATCCTGATAACCGTTCTGGGAATCGGACCAGCTCACCATGGCCGTGGAGTAATGAGTTTTCTCACTGCCACTGGCATAGGTGAATTTGCCATCACGCACATTGGCACCCGTAAAGAGATAATCCATGTCACGGGGCATGTCCGCCAGCACGTTCATATTATTATTGGCCCAGAACGTCATTCCCCGAAAGATCCCCACAATGTCACGCAATACGGCCCAAGCCTCTTCCTGTGACTGGATATAGACATTGCAAGTGAAACGCGGCTCTTCGCCGCCTTCGCCATCCGACACAGTCTGGTCGCAATATTGCGCGATGCTATACAGATCCCATTTTGCCAGATTCAGGTTTTCCGTTTTCACCCGGGTGCCGATGCTGAACCGGTCATTGATCATCAGGTCATACAGCACCCATGCCGGATTGTCGCTCCATGCCCATTTGAAGGTGCCGTCCCAGCTGCCATAGTAACGGCGATGCGCCGGATCATAATTGGCGGGCACACGGATGATGCGCATCTTCGGTTCGCAGGTGATCTGCGGGATATTGCGGAACTGTTTGGCATCAAACTGAACGAATAACAGGGCAGTTTCCGGGTAGCTTAATTTGGCGTCAATCACCTCGGTAATGGTTTCTACTATCATCGCATCAGCGATCCGGTTGCTGTTCTGTTTTGGCGTCAGCCGCCGAAGGCGCACCTGCCAGCCCGAATAGGTGGCGGGTAAATCCACCCGGTGGGAGCGTTCGTATTTCGTGGTGGTTTTACCATCAACCGCGGTTTTCAGGATTTCCTTAAAAGCGCCGCCATCGGTGGCGAGGTCAATGGCATATTCAATGCGATACCCCACCGTGTCCCCGTTATCTTTTTGCCGCTGCAACTGGGGCCACGATAATCGCAGACGGATCGCCGACAGTTGGGTATTGGTGACCGCCGTCACCCATGAATTGACCAGCTCGGTGCCGATGGTTCGGGCATTTTCGACTGCCGGCATACCAGGGATATATTCCTGATGAGGCGTGCCGGGACGGAATTCCCATTTGACCCCGTCAAAATTGGGCGTGCCGTCGGAGCCGATAAGCGGCGTGTTATCCAGAAAAATACGACGGCCATCCAGCTCTCCCGCAAATTCTCCCTCACCGAGGGCAAGGATGATTTTGGTATAGGAGGTGGATTGCAGGGAATCCGGGGCTTCCACCGGTGTGCGTGGCTGCTGTCTGCCGCCTTTGTGACCCTGAATGGGCTGTTTTTCCATCTTTCATCCTCCGCCCGTTATTGTTGGTCTTCCGCATAGATACCCGCTGAAATAATGGCCCCGCCAATACGCCGTCTGCCATAACCGATGGGCACCGGGTTACCCTGTGCAACGGTATTTACCGGTCCTCCGATCCGCTGGGGCTGGCAGGGGGGGTTAACCCGTATTCTTATGTGCATAATCCCACGGGTTG
>NZ_LDNM01000126.1 GCF_001028135.1 Xenorhabdus griffiniae | reverse complement strand
CGTATCTTTTAGCGACGCGGTTAATAAACACACAAGCACCATCACTCTTTGGACAGAGCGCGGCGCTGCGAACCACTCTAAGATGCTGGAAACTGACCAAGCGTGGAACTACTTCGACGACCTGACTGAGTTCTACTTCACTCGTCGCGATAGCATCACAACGGAAGCTGAGTTACTCAGTAATCCCGCAAAGTTACGTTCAATGCTGTCCGTGTATGCCGAGAACGTTGAGCGCCTTGAGGGGGAAAACAAAACCCTGAATGCCACCGTGGACAGCCTGGAGAAATACTTCACCAAAGGGATGACCATTCCCGCTTTTTGTAAGGGCCTGAACGGGGTGAATACCGCCAAAATCATGTGGTGGGCAATGGAGCGCAACTGGCTTTACAACGAGCAGAAAGATCCGGAGAAAAAACCACGCTGGCGTGTCGCTTCATATGCCCGTGATCGCTATCTCACCGAAGATGAAAACGAGATAACCCCTCGCGGAAAGGACGCCTTTATCACCCGTACCGCCGTGTTACTGGAGAAAGGTTGTCACCGCCTGTATGCCCTGTACATGAAAGGCGAACTTCCCATGAAGAAATCATGGAACGGTGAATACCACCACGACAAAGCCATTTATACACCGGAGGGCAAATAATGAGCAAGCAACACACTGAAACAGCATTTGATTACGGCAAGTATGGCGTCATTGTCATCACTGAGGCAGCAAACAGCGAAATCATCATTGCCAGTTTCATTACCGAACGCCGTAAGCATCATCGTTGTGTTGATGCCGCCCTGTTAGCTACACCTGTTCGGGCTTCTTCCGTCGGTGTGCTTTTCAGAAAGACCACGATTACAGGTAAAGCGAACCACATGATGCGTGCTTACAAAATCATCTGTAAGGAGGCTGACCGTGACAGATAAGCATCGCCAGAGGGCAGACATTGACAATGTACTTGTTAAGGCCACATTCCACATCGACGACGGGCGCGAATGGGCAGACTGGTTGTTGAAGAAGACGGATAAACAAAGAGAAAAATCAGTAATGACCAAAATTGACCAGTCTGAATTAATTTTGGCTGTACTCAAGGAAATTACCCGTCAACATTCGGGCGCTCAGTTAGAAATGGAGGGCTGGCAATTCATTGAAATTATTAAAGCAGCAAACTTGGTTTGTGATGCATTTGGAGGAAAGCGGTCATGAGCAAAATTAAAAACCCCGTTATTCTGGTTAATATCCATGAGAGTCATGCAGACAGCCTAACCGTCGCAGTTACCGATGGTTCTAATGATTGGCGTGACATGGAAAAAGCGGTTGTGGCTGATCTAAATGAACCGCTAAGCGATGACGACATGGATAAACTGCCTCTTCATGTTTTGTTCTATACCGCTCAGGCATTAGAAAAAGAACGACGTGAAAACCAGGCTTTTAAAGAGGCTATAGACAATATCAGTGAATTTGTTAAGTCAATTCTGTTTCATGTTGACGAAGGTTATCACGGACGGCACATCAAGCATTTTGTAGAGCAAGTTTTACTTTGGTGTTCAAAAGGAGAGGCGGCAAGCGATGACAACAATTGACCTACACCTCACACAAATCATCGCCTCAGTATGGGGCGATCCGGCTGATATCACCGATGCAATCTGGCAGGCAGGATACCGGAAAGGAGTTGAGAAATGAAGATGAACACGACGTTCTTGTTAATGGCGGAATTTGAAACTTCGCAAATTCCTTTGTCGGCCATAGCAGAAAGATACCTCAAAATGAGTCCTGGAACTGCGGAACGCAAAGCAAATGAAGGAAAGCTGAATATTCCTACATACAAATTAACTGACAGTCAAAAATCACCGAGAATCGTTCATGTGAATGATCTGGCCGCATACATTGACGAACAAAGGGAGCTGGCCGCAAAAGAAATTGAGAGGATTCATTTTAAAAGGCAAGCAAACTAACAAAAAGACGTCAAAACTAATCTGGGGTCGCTATCACAGCACCCCTATAGAACCCCAATAAGTCATAACTATTTGATTTAAAATGCACTATAATCTATAAGAAAGAAACTCAATATCAGGCATAAATACCTTACTTTTATTATCATCCGCTTTCCCTCAGTCATCACTTTTCCTCAATCACCACGTAGAAACGACAAACTTTATCTATTTTGTTTCCGATCTGCTGATTAACCAAACGCCCAATAAGATGAAAAAAACTCCCAATGTTTTTAACAGTGAGGTAGTTTCACTAAACCAAGGTAATAAAACCACCATTAAATAAACAAAGGCATAACTCAAGCTAATAATAGGGTACGCTTTATTCAATGGCAGATATTTTAATGTGAAAAACCAACATAACATGGAGAGTATATAACCCGCCAATCCGGCCGTCATCATCAACAAAGGATTGTGATTTGCCCAAAGCCAGTTGATATCCAGCCAATGCATTGATAACGAAAGTTCCGGCAGATGAGCAACTCCCCATTTCAATAACAATTGCGCTACAGTGATCAGCAAGACACTCGCCATCCCCCACAGATAACCTTTCATTGACTCAAACTCATCAATAAGATCCCGAACATAATGGCAAAAACCCCCATCCAGTGCTTTAACCCCACCTTTTCCTGATACAGAAATTGCCCAATTAAAGTCACTATGACAAAATTTATACTCAGCATAGGGTAAGCAATGCTCAGTGGAAAAAATTGTAATAATCGCAACCAAAATATCATCCCTATTCCCAACAGAAGAATAGCACTGGACAGCCATATCGCCATCGATAGCACGTTATACGGGGTATCTTTTTTCTGCCAATAAATAACCGCCTGCTTCTGGCATAATTGCCCCGCACAAGTAAGCAGACTAACCAAAATTAATAATATTATTTTGCTACTCATGGCTGTTTCTTATAAATCACGAGCACAAATCTATGATTTCGACGCACAAAATCTGGCTCCGGTAATTCAGACAATTCACCTGCTGAGGGTAATAGAAAAACAATAGCGACTTGACCTTTTTTACGTGCTGTCACTAGCCACGCAGGAAATTCTTGCTCCGTGATATATCGATATTGGCTATCAGGGTAAGCAAGGCCATATTCTAACTCCCCAGGACGATCAAACATATAAATATCACTACGTTTCAATTCCCACGCAATGGCTGCTCCCACGCCAACAGATTGAGTCAAAATATATTTACTGTCAGACAACTCTTTTTCGTTTTGCTGAATGAAATGCTGGGGAAGTTTCGAATTTATCGTTTTATCAGGCAAAGCACTACCTATCGATAAGTTGAGCATAACTGAACAAGCGGCAGCCCATAGCCAATATTTACCATCGCAAATAAAACAAAAATAACCAATCCCACTCCAAACACCAAAGGCAATAATTCCTATAATCCATTTTAGCCATTCGTCGGGTTGATAAAGTGGGGAATTTTTTAAGGTTTCCAGAATAAAAAGCACCAAAATGGCAAGCAATCCAATGAAGACATTTACCAATCCATTTATTTTCAATACGTTCATGTTGCCATTTTTGACACAATCGACAGCATATTTTGCCATCATCAAAGCTAAAGGACCGATAAAGGGTAAAACGTAAGTGGGTAGTTTCCCTTTTGCGATGCTGAAAAATAAAAATGGAACAACAAACCAGCAAAACAAAAAAAACATTTCTGGGTGACTTTTTTTCTCCTTCCAGCTTTTGATTAAAGCACCTGGTAGTAACCCTAGCCACGGGATCACGCCTAAGATCAATACGGGCAAGTAATACCAAACAGGGGCAATATGCTGGGCTTTATCAGAAGCAAAACGCTGTATGTGCTCTATCCAAAAGAAATAATGCCAGTAATCCGGCTCACGCACAGCAATTGCAATCACCCACGGCAGGCTGATTAAAACAGCAAAAATCACGGCAAGAGGCCCAAAACGAACCATTTCCCAAAAGCGTCTTTGGTATATCGTAATGGGTAGCATGGCAATCACGGGTAACGCCAATGCCAGAAATCCTTTTGTCATAAAAGCCATCCCACAGCTCAGCCCCAGAACAGACCATGCCAAAATTCGTTCTCGGATAGCCACCGCCTTAAGCGCCCAATAGCAGCTCACGATCCCCGCTGTAATCCATAAAGAAAACATAGGATCAAGAACACTGTAGGTGCCAATGGAAAAAACAATAAACATGGAAATGTAAATCAGGCCGGAAACGAAAGCAGTCTGGCGGCATTGCCACATCATCATTGCCAAACGATAAAGCAGCAATACGCTGATTAGGATACTCAGCACGGAACCAAAACGGACAGCAAAATTATTGTCACCAAAAATCCACTGGCTAATATTGTTGATCCAATAGCCTGCTACTGGTTTTTCAAAATAGCGGATATCCAAGAAGTAAGGTACGATCCAATCCCCACGTTGTAGCATTTCCCGGCTAATTTCAGCATACCGCGTTTCATCCGGCTGCCATAATAAACGACTATCCAGAGGTAATAAGTAAGTAAGAATAAAAAAAAGAGCCATCAGAACGGCTCCTGTTTTACTCGTTCGGGTGTTCAACATCTTATGTTTACCTCTTGTTGGCAACCTAACCAACCTTCACGACCAGGAAAATCCGAACGAACAATTTTTCCAACAGGGAGTGTATCCCTATTTTCTGGTAACAGATGGCTTAATTTACAGAACTGAATATCGCGTTGATGAAGCATGTCCAGCAATGTCTCAAATTGTGAAGATTTCGACATCCCTTCAACTTCGGTATGGATCGTATAAACAGGAACCCCATGATCATTTTTAATCGCGTCAAGGATAAAGTGATTAAAATCTGCATCGCTGACTTGTGTTCCAACAACTTCATCATAGGTAGGTAATGTGACAGGAATTTGTACGGTTCCCAAGTTGCCATCGGGCAAAAGTGGCCTGAATGGATGTGTTCCACGGCAATCACTGTTGTAATTAAAGCCAAAATATTGTTTAACAGCCAGCACACGTTCATCGGCTCGCCAACCCGCGACAGCTGAACATGTCACGGCTTTTCCTGTTGCCTTTTCCAACGCCTCAATACCTAACTTCACTTGTTCTGTTAATTCATTCTCCGACCAACGCCCTGCTTTTGCCTGCCAACCTTGATGATCCCATGCATGTAAACCAACTTCATGGCCTGCATCCATTGTTTGCTTCATCAAATGCCCTAAATCTTTTGCGATTTTTTTCCCCGGCCAGGCTGTACCCGCCAATAAAATATCCAGGCCATAAAGAGACACCGCATTTGATCTCAGCATCTTCCAGAGAAACTTCGGGCGCAACAGGCGCCATAAATGACGCCCCATATTGTCCGGGCCAACACTGAAGAAAAAGCTGGCTTGAATATGGTGCTTTTGTAAAATTTCAAGCAACCGTGGTACACCTTCCTTAGTGCCTTGATAAGTGTCCACATCAATTCTCAAACCCACTTTTTTCATTACGCTATTTCCGCTCTTTTCCTCTTCCCATTGACTTTTAGTGTTTCCCTTTGGATTCTTCAACTGCTCCACGCAGAAAGAAATCCAATGTTTCATCAATAGTTTGCTGCATATCAATAGTAGGTTTCCAACCTAACAGACGCGCTGCATTTTTAATACTGGGTTTACGGTGCGCGACATCCTGATAGCCTCGTCCATAATAGCTGCTGCTTTCGATCTTCTTAAACCCTGCAAATGGGGGAAAGTGGCCTCGCAAATCATGTTTTTCGAAGCTGTC
The DNA here is from genome assembly GCF_001028135.1 of Xenorhabdus griffiniae. Lineage (GTDB taxonomy): Bacteria > Pseudomonadota > Gammaproteobacteria > Enterobacterales > Enterobacteriaceae > Xenorhabdus > Xenorhabdus bakwenae. The sequence continues at coordinate 26,976 of NZ_LDNM01000126.1, read as the reverse complement.
TAATAACATTTCAGCCAACTGGCGAATGCTCGCTTCATTTATTGGATTACCGATATTGATTATTTGGCTATCACATAGCCCGCCACGGTTTTCAATGATCCTAAACAGGGCTTCGATACCATCATGGATATCAGTGAAACAGCGTTTTTGTTCTCCCCCATCCACCAGTTTAATTGGCGAGCCTTCCACCAGGTTCAAAATCAATTGGGTAATTGCTCTTGAACTACCAATGCGCGCTGAGTTTAAGTTATCCAGTCTTGGTCCCATCCAGTTAAATGGACGGAATAAGGTAAATTTCAGGCCCTGTTGTGTGCCATATGCCCAAATAACTCGATCAAGTAGTTGTTTTGAAACTGAATAGATCCAACGCTGTTTATTAATAGGCCCAACAATCAGACGCGAAGTATCTTCATCAAATTCTTTATCATCACACATACCATAAACTTCGGATGTGGATGGGAAAATAATCCGTTTATTGTATTTAACACAATATCGGACAATTTTAAGGTTCTCTTCAAAATCCAGTTCAAAGACTCGCAACGGATTACGGGTATATTCAATCGGCGTTGCGATTGCCACTAATGGCAGGATGACATCACATTTTTTGATGTGATATTCAATCCATTCAGTATGAATGCTGATATCACCTTCAATAAAGTGAAAGCGAGGATTACCAATAAATCGCTCAATCGCCGAAGAGCCAATATCCATCCCGTAAATGTCATAATTGCCATCACTCAACAAGCGTTCAGTCAGATGATTACCAATGAACCCATTGACGCCTAAAATGAGTACGCGCTTACGACGACTGATTTGCGCTGTTGCTTTAGAGCCAACATAAACCCCAGCCACTACGCCCATTTCAAGAGCTAATCGATTACCCTGAACATAAAGCCCTGACTCTCCTTGCCCGCTAATAATTTCCAGCGTACCTTCACCGCAAGCAATCACAAAGGGATCAGTCGATATTACGGTTCCTGGGCGTTTTCCGTGGGACTGATTAAGCGGCCGTGAACGCCAAATCGTCATCTTACGTTCACCGAGAAAAGTAAATGCCCCCGGGTAGGGTTCTGTCACTGCCCTAACTAAGTTATTAATCTCTTTGGCAGACTTGTTCCATACTATTTCACCATCTTCAGCGGTGCGACGGCCAAAATAAGTAGCCTGACTTTCATCCTGTGGAATTGATGGATAATGACCGGATTTTATTTGAGGCAGAATACTATCCAATAATTCAACGGCCGCTTCACGTATTTTTCCATGAATTATCAAGGAAGTATCATTTTCATCAATCTGTACAGCCTGTTGCGCGATAATATCTCCCGCATCCGGCTTCTCCAGCATTTTATGTAATGTTACACCGGTTTCAGTCTCTCCATTGAGTACTACCCAGTTAACGGGAGCACGGCCACGATATTTCGGCAACAAGGAGCCATGAAGGTTAAATGCCCCTTTTTCAGCCAGTAACAGAATTTCCTGGTTAAGCAGGTTGCGATAGTAAAAAGAGAAAATAACATCTGGTTGCATCTCTCGAATGCGTTCAACCCAAAGTGGGTGATTCACATTTTCTGGCGCAAACACGGGTAAACCCAAATCAGCCCCGGTACGGGCAACAGAAGAGAAAAAGTGATTTTCATTTGGATTATCAGTGTGAGTGAATACGGCCTGAACATCAAAACCCGCTTTAACTAATGCATTAAGTCCGACACAACCAATATCGTGATAGGCAAAAATAACTGCTTTCATTAGCTTTCTTCCTGATTGTCGTTAGTCTTCTTAACTCCGACCACTTTTTGAATAAAATAGCGCGGGCGAGCACGAACATCGTTATATATTCGACCAATGTATTCACCCAACAGTCCCATGGCGACGAACTGTGCACCAAGGAACATGAAAAGAATAGCAAACAGGGTAAACACCCCTTCAGCAGCCCACATTGAGCCAAATATAAGGCGTAGAACAATCAATAATACCGCCAACAAGAAACCTGTTATGGCAATGATACTTCCCGCGACACTCAGTAGCCGCAATGGTGCAGTGGTTAAGCACGTCAGAAGGTCATACATCAGGTTTATCAGTTTCATAAAATTGTACTTAGAATCCCCAAACTCACGCTCTGCATGGGCGACGTCAATTTCTATTGTTCTGCGGGCAAAGGTGTTAGCAAGGATGGGAATAAACGTGCTGCGTTCATGGCATTGAAGCATTGCTTGTACAATATGACGTCGATAGGCGCGTAACATGCAACCATAATCTCCCATTGAACGCCCCGTCGCCTTAGTTATCATCGCATTGATTATTTTAGAAGCGGTTTTACGGAACCAAGAGTCCTGCCGATGAAGACGACGTGTACCCACGACGTCATATCCCTCTTCCGCCGTTTTAACTAAACGAGGAATTTCTTCTGGCGGGTTTTGCAAATCAGCATCAAGTGTAATAATCAGATCACCGTCAGCTTGATGGAAACCGGCCATAATGGCTGAATGTTGCCCATAATTACGGTTAAGCAAAATCGCAATCACATGATTTTCTGGAGATTCAGCCGTCTGAGTTAAGATCTCGACAGAACTATCATGGCTACCATCATCGACCAGGATTAATTCGTATTTCTGTTCTAATTTTTGGCACGCTGCGAGCGTTCTTTCCAATAACTGGGGTAAACTTTCTTCTTCGTTATAAACAGGAATAACGACTGAAACTTTTTTGATCTTCTCAAATGTCACTTACTTATGCTCCGAAAGAATTTCAGTTATCACATTCACGACACGATCTACATCGTCATTGCTCATATCTGGAAAAAGAGGTAATGAACACAGTGTTGATGAATTCCACTCAGATACAGGCAGGGAGAGTTGTGGATAACGCTCACGATAATATTTTTGTGTATGCGCAGCTCTGAAATGCAAACCTGTGCCAATATTTCTATCCTTTAGTCGTGCCATAAAAGTATCGCGGTCAATGCCACAGAGATCTTTGTCAACACGTACCATAAAAAGATGATGAGAATGCAAATGCGCATATTCGGGAACTTTCAGCATTTGTAATGGTGAGTTGATAAGAGCGGCAAAATAGCGAGCCACCAACTCCCGACGACGTGCATTCATTGATGTCAGTTTGCCCAGTTGCACAACTGCCATCGCTGCATGAATATCCGATAGGTTGTATTTAAAACCCGGCTCAATCACTTCCGCCTGAGGTTTCCTGCCCTGAATTTGTCTGTCAAAAGCGTCAACAGCTAAACCATGAAATTTTAAGCAACGGATCCGTTGGGCAAGTTCATCATCATCTGTGACCAACATGCCACCTTCAGCGCAGGTCATGTTTTTAATCGCATGGAAAGAAAAGATTGCAGTACCCCGCTCTCCGACCCATTCATTTTTATAACGGGTGCCGACAGCATGGGCGGCATCTTCAATCAGGGGAATACTCGCTTTTTGAGCTACAGCGCGGAGAGCGTCAAGGTCACAAGGCGCTCCCGCATAATGGACGGGAATAATTGCTTTGGTTTTGGGGGTAATCGCTTTTTTGATGGTTTCTGCGCTGACCATTAATGTATCACGGTCAACATCAACCATGACAGGTTCAGCGCCCAGCAAACAAATCATATTGATAGTGGAAACCCAGGTTTGGGAAGGCGTAATGACTTCATCACCTGGGCCTATGCCGAGAGCCAGCAAAGCCAAATGCATTCCCGCCGTCGCAGAACACAGAGCAATTGCATGTTTGCAGCCAAACATGAGAGAAAAATCTTGCTCTAACTGATGGTTTTGTGGGCCTGTAGTAATCCAACCTGAGTGTAAAACTTTCTCTATCGCTTCTATCTCTTCGCCGCCAATTGCAGGACGAGAAAATGGCAAAAAATTATCCATAACCGCCTTGTGCCTTGTCTATCCCAAATTGTTTTATAATCAATCGATTCTAGGAGATGATTTTTGAACGAAACATAAACAAAAAGCAAATTGTGGTCAACCAGGCACCAAAAACAGATAGCAGGCAGTGATTATGGTGGATTTCACTGACAGAAATTATACGTGGTTAACCCTCCATAATTTATAGCTGGCATTTCTGATATGTCCAATATTTGCCTCAAAAACTTCTGATAAATTTCGTTCTGTCATTACATTCTCTGGTATACCCGATACTAACAATTTTCCATGCGAGAGCAGCCATACCTCTGTTGCCTGTTCATACGTGTGGTTAAGATCATGACTACTCAATAATACCGTTCCCCCCAATGCACAGAATCTTTTTATTAACTCATCTAAAACGGCTTGTTGGGTGATATCAAGATTATTTGTCGGCTCGTCAAGTAAGAGTAAGCTCCCATCGGGATTCAGATCCGGCCATATCTGAAAAAACGTACCCGCCAATCTGACACGCTGCCACTCTCCGCCTGAGAGTTGACCAATTGATGAAGTCAGCAATGGCAGAAGCTTCATTTGCTGGCAAAGTGCATACAACACATGTTCACTTTGAGCCAATGGTGCACACTCAGGGCGGAACATATCTAAATACTGAAAAACCGGCATGATAGGAACAAAAGAAGATTGAGAGCACCAGGCCCGACGCTTTGACAATTCGTGCTGGCGGTAATCCTGCAAGTTTCGACCATGCAAACAAATAGTGCCGCTATAGGATAAAACTCCCGCAATTGCTGCAAGCAGCGTACTTTTTCCTGAACCATTAAGCCCCACCAAATGAATCTGTTGCCCCGCGGTAACAGACTCAGACAATGAACTCAATCTGTTGTTAACAGTAACATCATCCAATTCCAAAATCGGCTGACCGATCATGTTGTTACCCTCATTTCCTTATCTTGCATTAGCAGGTTAGTTTGGTATGTTTTAATAGTGACGTGTTCTTAATAACAGCCATATAAAAATGGGGGAGCCTAACGTGACGGTGACAACGCCTATCGGCACTTCTGCGTGGGATAATGACAGACGGGAAATTAAATCTGCCAGCAGTAAACCACTGCCTCCCGCCAATACACTGGCCGGAAGTAATGCCTTATGATCGGTCAAACCAATCAATCTCAATATATGGGGAATAACCAAACCGATAAAACTGATTGCGCCCGCAAGGGCAACACTCAAACCAACTAATAATCCAATGACCGATACAAATACGTTACGCCATTGATGATGGGAAATTCCTAGTTGCCGGGCCTGTAACTCCCCAAGAGAGAGGTAATTCAAAATGTTACCTTTGCTGCTTAACCATAAGATGGCAGGAAGCAATGCAACAATCAGCCATTTTTGACGCCAATCAACACCGCTGAAACTTCCCATCATCCAATACATCAATTGCCGGAGATCCAGACTTGTACTGAAATAAACCATCCATGTCATCAACGCACCAAAGACCACCCCAAAAGCAACCCCAATCAATAACAGACGGGTATTGGTCACTTGATGTTTTCTGGAAAATCCCAGCAAAATAGCGGTCATGAAAAATGCCCCAAATACTGCGCCCACACTTAATAACCACAATGGGGCAATACCATGAAAAATCAGTATTAAACCTACTACGACAACACCGGCACCATTACTGATCCCAAGCAATCCCGGCTCCGCTAACGGGTTTTCGAACAGAGCCTGCATAATTGCTCCTGACAGGGCTAAACTTGCACCAACTACCATAACGGCAATCGCCCTGGGCAATCTCAACTGCCAAATAAATAACCGGGCAGGCTCCGATAACCATTGATCAGGCCAAAACCAGATTTCACCGGCACATAATGACAAGATAAACAGAATAACGAATAGAACAGACAAAACCGCCATCACTCGATGGTTACGTTTTCTCTGATAGGTGATCAACTCATAAACAGAGCGCATTTGTGAGGCCATTTAGAAAATAAGTACGCTTTTCATTGGGTACAATGAAATAGAGAAGATAAGAAAAAGACCGCAAGATGCGGCCTTTTTATGTATTTATTCTTTGGGTAACGCTTTTTCCACTCTGTTTTTCAGTTTTTGACCAGGGCGAAAAGTGACAACACGGCGAGCCGTAATCGGAATATCTTCACCTGTTTTTGGATTACGGCCTGGACGTTGATTTTTGTCTCGCAAATCAAAGTTGCCAAATCCAGATAATTTCACTTGCTCCCCATTCTCCAAAGAACGACGAACTTCTTCAAAGAATATTTCTACCAGATCTTTAGCGTCACGCTTGCTAATACCCAGTTTCTCAAACAGATTTTCTGACATTTCAGCTTTAGTAAGCGCCATAAGTTCAGTCCCTCAAGGATGCTTGGAATCGCTGTTCTAGTGCAGCAACGCATGTGTTGACGGTCGCAGCAATTTCTTCTTCTTCCAGTGTACGCATGGTATCCTGCAAGATTAAGCTAATAGCAAGGCTCTTGTAACCTTCCGCGACACCTTTACCACAATACACGTCAAATAAGTTTATGCCAACTATATGATTTACGCCAACTTTCTTACATTCAGCCAGAACATCTTCTGCGGCTACATTTTCAGGCACAACGATGGCGATATCACGACGGTTAGATGGGAAGCGAGAAACTTCCTTTATCTCAGGGATCACGCGGTCTACCAGACCAGTCCATAATAACTCGAATACCACGGTACGGCCGTTTAAGTCAAGTTTACGCTCCAGTTCTGGATGAACAACACCGATATAGCCAATGTAATTATTTTCCAGATAAATCCCAGCGCTTTGCCCAGGATGTAAAGCAGGATGTTCTTCTGCCTTAAAGGAAATACCAGATAGTTTACCTGTCAGTTCTAAAACAGATTCTAAATCACCCTTCAAATCAAAGAAATCAACTGATTGTTTTTCAATCGACCAGTGCTCTTCGAAACGGTTTCCCGCAATAACACCACCAAGCATTAATTCCTGACGGATGCCATGTTCCGCATTTTCATCCGGCACAAAACGCAACCCTGTTTCGAATAAGCGGACACGGTTTTGCTGACGGTTCTGATTATAGGCGACAGTTGTCAGTAATCCTGTCAACAAGGACAGACGCATTGCAGACATATCCGCCGAAATTGGATTAGGCAAAATTAACGCTTCTTCCTGCGGGTGAAGATGTTTCTGAATCTTAGGATCAACGAAACTGTAAGTAATCGCTTCTTGATAACCTCTGTCCACCAGCATGGTTTTAACCCGTTTCAATGGCAAATCAGCTTCACGATGTGAAGTCATAATCAGATCTGCACGCACTGGAACGTCAGGAATGTTGTTATAACCGTAAATACGGGCGACCTCTTCAACAAGATCTTCCTCGATTTGCATATCAAAACGCCAGCCAGGGGCAACCGCTTGCCAGCTTCCATTCTGGACAGTGACCTTGCAACCTAAACGCGTCAGGATATCGGTTACTTGTTCATCTGCAACATGATGACCAATCAAGCGATCCAATTTATGGCGATTAAGCGTAATCGTTGCTGGTTTTGGTAAGTGAGATTCGCTAGTAACATCAACGAGTTCCCCAGCTTCTCCACCACAGATGTCGATCAACAACTGAGTAGCATATTCCATCGCTTTATGCTGGAGCTGTGGATCAACACCACGTTCAAAACGGTGGGAAGCATCAGTATGCAAACCATAACGGCGAGCACGGCCAGTAATTGCCAGTGGTGCGAAGAATGCACATTCTAGCATAATATGCTGTGTTTCTGCATTAACACCAGAATATTCCCCGCCGAAAATCCCTGCCATAGCAACCGGTTGTTTTTCATCAGAAATAATGAGTGTTTCAGCAGAAAGTTCGGCTTCATTACCATCTAGCAGAGTGAGTTTTTCACCTTGCTCTGCAAAACGCACAATAATTGAACCATGCAAACGTTCTAAATCGAACGCGTGCAATGGTTGGCCCAATTCGAGTAAAACATAGTTGGTAATGTCAACAACCGGATCAATAGAACGAACACCACCACGACGCAGCTTTTCGCGCATCCACAATGGGGTGATTGCCTTGATGTTCACATTCTTGATCACACGCCCCAAATAGCGCGGACAAGCTTCAGGCGCATCAACACGAATAGGGAATGTTGCATCTGTAGTGGGTTTAACCGCTTCGATTTTCGGCTCTGTCATGGGCAATTTATTGATAACCGCAACGTCACGGGCAACTCCCATGATACTCAGGCAGTCAGCACGGTTTGGTGTAATGCTGATTTCAATCGCATTATCGTCCAATTTCATGTAATCACGCAGATCAACACCTATTGGAGCTTCTGCTGGCAGTTCAATAATGCCATCCTGATCATCAGCAATACCGAGTTCAGCAAATGAACACAGCATGCCTTCTGACGGCTCGCCCCGCAATTTCGCTGGCTTAATTTTGAAATCACCGGGCAGCACAGCACCCACTGTCGCAACAGCAACACGCAGCCCTTGACGACAATTCGGGGCGCCACAGACAATGTCTAACAGACGTTCACCACCGACATTAACTTTTGTGACACGTAACTTATCTGCATTTGGATGTTGTCCACACTCAACAACTTCACCAACAAATACACCGTGGAATTGACCTGCCACTTTTTCAACACCATCAACTTCCAAACCCGCCATGGTGATTTGATCAGACAATGCTTCACTATTAATGGCTGGGTTTGCCCACTCGCGTAACCAGAGTTCACTGAATTTCATGAGATATACCCGCCTTATTTAAATTGTTTGAGGAAACGTAAATCATTTTCGAAGAATGCACGCAAATCTGTAACACCATAACGCAGCATGGTCAGACGCTCCATTCCCATACCAAAGGCAAAACCAGAATAGATTTCAGGATCAATACCCACATTGCGTAATACGTTAGGATGCACCATACCGCAACCCAAAACCTCTAACCATTTCCCATTTTTGCCCATCACATCAACTTCTGCGGAAGGTTCTGTAAATGGAAAATAAGAAGGACGGAAACGTATCTGCATATCCTCTTCAAAGAAGTTATTCAAAAAGTCATGCAATGTACCTTTCAGGTTGGTAAAACTGATATTTTTATCAACGATCAGCCCTTCTATCTGATGAAACATCGGGGTATGTGTCTGATCGTAATCATTACGGTATACACGACCTGGCGCAATGATACGGATGGGTGGCTGACGCTCTTTCATGGTACGGATCTGTACCCCAGAAGTCTGGGTACGTAGCAAACGCGTCGCATCAAACCAGAAAGTATCGTGATCAGCACGCGCAGGATGGTGTGCAGGAATGTTCAGAGCATCAAAGTTATGATAGTCATCTTCGATTTCCGGGCCTGATTCAACAGAAAAACCCAACTCGCCAAAGAAAGTTTCAATACGTTCAATCGTGCGGGTAACAGGGTGCAAGCCACCATTCTCCATACGACGACCAGGCAATGAAACATCAATTTTTTCTGCTGACAAACGCACATTCAGAATATCAGCTTCCAGCTTTGCCTTACGCACATTCAAAGCTTCTTGAACTTCTTGTTTCGCCTGATTAATAACAGCCCCTGCCGCTGGACGTTCCTCGGCTGGTAAGTCACGCAGTGATGACATCTGGAGGGTTAAATGGCCTTTTTTTCCCAGGTATTCAACTCGCACCAAATCCAACGCGGCAACATCCTGGGCTTCTTCCACGGCTGTTTTTGCCTTTGCAACCAGCTCAGTAAGATGTGACATCGTTTTCCTCTTCCTTTGGCCTGATGGCCCTTTAGTTGTTATCGACTATGTCCTCATGTTATCAATTAATGAGGCCATAAAAATAAAAAAGCCTCCACACTGGAGGCTCAAGCGCTATTTTTCGTTTCTTTTCTTACGCGCGAAGCCCCCTGCTTTCAGGTGCTAAAGTAAAAAAAGAAACGAAAAAAGGCTAACTTTATCATTTGTGTTCTTTCTCCTGTACCTTCTTGCACTCACTAATCGCAATCTTAACCACAATACTCTCTGATCGCAGATATTATCTAATCTTTTGGAAAAAAGTAAAAGAGGGAGCAAGCTCCCTCTTTTAATCTGACTTATGCCAGAGCGCCCTTCGCTTTTTCAACCAAAGCAGCGAATGCTACTTTGTCGAATACAGCGATGTCAGCCAGGATCTTACGGTCGATTTCAATCGAAGCCTTTTTCAGGCCATTGATGAAACGGCTGTAAGACATGCCGTTCTGACGTGCAGCAGCGTTGATACGTGCAATCCACAATTGACGGAATTGACGTTTACGCTGACGGCGGTCACGGTAAGCGTACTGACCAGCTTTGATAACAGCCTGGAAAGCAACACGATAAACGCGCGAACGAGCACCGTAGTAACCTTTCGCTTGTTTCAAAATTTTCTTGTGACGTGCACGGGCAATAACACCACGTTTTACGCGAGCCATATACTTCTCCTATCGTCTCTGAGTTCTAATCTAAAAAAATCTGCTTATGCGTATGGTAGACAAGCAACAACCAGGCCCAGATCACCTTTGGAGACCATGCCTTTTGGACGTAAGTGACGCTTACGCTTGGTTGATTTTTTAGTCAGAATATGACGAAGGTTAGCGTGCTTACGCTTGAAACCGCCACTTGCAGTTTTTTTGAAGCGTTTAGCTGCGCCGCGTACTGTTTTAATCTTTGGCATTTTAATTTCCACTTCGCATTGTTAATTACAACGAACTAGTAAGGCGAATGGACTCCAGCCATAATTAACTGGAGTCCATTACTTGTTTGCCTGACTATTTCTTCTTAGGAGCGAGCACCATGATCATCTGGCGGCCTTCAACCTTCGTTGGGAAGGATTCGACCACAGCCAGTTCATTCAGATCGTCACGGATACGGTTAAGCATCTCAATACCAATCTGTTGGTGCGCCATTTCACGCCCACGGAAACGCAGGGTGATTTTGGCTTTATCGCCATCTTCCAGAAAACGAATCAGGTTGCGTAGTTTGACCTGATAGTCGCCTTCATCTGTACCAGGACGGAATTTAATTTCCTTGACCTGAATAACTTTTTGTTTCTTTTTCTGTTCTTTGACTGACTTACTCTTTTCATAGAGGAACTTGCCGTAATCCATAATACGACAAACCGGCGGTTCGGCATTTGGGCTGATTTCAACTAAATCAACACCAGCTTCCTCAGCTTTTTCGAGAGCTTCCCTCAGACTGACAATACCAATCTGTTCGCCATCTAATCCAGTTAAACGAACTTCAGACGCGCGAATCTCTTCATTAATGCGATTTGGGCGCGCCGGTTGAATTCTTTTTCCGCCTTTAATACCTTATACCTCCAATTGGTGAAGATTACGACTGCGTATTTCTGTCAGCAGTTTTTCTGTAAACTCACTGATTTCAATGCTACCTAAATCTTTGCCGCGGCGAGTACGAACGGATGCTTTTCCTGATTCGACTTCTTTGTCACCACAAACAAACATGTAAGGCACACGACGCAGAGTGTGTTCACGGATTTTAAAACCAATCTTCTCGTTTCTCAAGTCTGCTTTTGCACGAATGCCTGCATCTTGAAGTTTTTTAACCAATTCCTGTACATAATCTGACTGGCCATCAGTAATATTCATAACGACGACCTGCTGAGGTGCCAACCATGTTGGGAAAAACCCAGCATACTCTTCTGTCAGGATACCAATAAACCGTTCCAGTGATCCCAGAACCGCACGGTGAATCATCACAGGAACCTTGCGTTCATTATTTTCACCTACATATGACGCACTCAGGCGTGCTGGCAGTGAAAAATCGAGTTGCACAGTACCACATTGCCACGCACGATCCAAACAATCATAGAGAGTAAATTCAATTTTAGGGCCATAAAATGCCCCTTCACCCGGCTGGTATTCAAATTCAATACCATTTTGGATTAATGCTTCAGCAAGATCCGCTTCTGCTTCATCCCACTGTTTTTCCGTACCAATCCGTTTTTCCGGGCGTGTTGATAATTTAACAACAATCTTCTCAAAGCCAAATGTGCCGTACACATCATAAATCATTTTGATACAGCTACTGACTTCTTGAAGGATCTGATCTTCAGTACAGAAAATATGCGCATCATCTTGCGTAAAACCGCGTACACGCATCAAACCATGTAAAGCGCCAGAGGGTTCGTTACGATGACAGCTACCAAATTCAGCCATCCGCAACGGCAAGTCACGATAAGATTTCAACCCTTGGTTGAAAATCTGAACATGGCCTGGGCAATTCATCGGTTTTACGCAATATTCGCGGTTTTCCGATGAAGTAGTGAACATGTTTTCTTTATAATTTTCCCAGTGCCCGGTTTTTTCCCACAGGACCCGATCCATCATGAATGGGCCTTTTACTTCCTGATATTGGTAATCTTTAAGCTTTGAACGGACGAAAGTTTCTAATTCACGGAAAATTGTCCAGCCATCATTATGCCAAAATGCCATGCCTGGTGCTTCTTCCTGCATATGATACAGGTCAAGCTGCTTACCAATTTTACGGTGATCGCGTTTTGCTGCTTCTTCCAAACGCTGTAAATAGGCATTAAGCTGTTTCTTATCAGCCCATGCAGTACCATAAATACGCTGCAACATTTTGTTGTCACTGTTACCGCGCCAGTACGCTCCTGCAACTTTTTGCAGTTTAAAGTGATGGCAAAAACGCATGTTAGGAACATGCGGCCCACGGCACATATCAACGTATTCTTCATGGTGATACAGACCAGGACGATCATCACGACTAATATTTTCGTCCAAAATCTGGATTTTATACTCTTCACTGCGAGCTGCAAATGTGTCACGCGCTTCTTGCCAGCCAACTCTTTTTTTGATGACATCGTAATCTTTTACGGCAAGTTCCAGCATACGTTTTTCAAGCAGCTCGATATCTTCCTGTGTCAAAGCGCGATCTAAATCGACGTCATAGTAGAAACCATTATCAATAACAGGACCGATAGCCATTTTCGTATCAGGCCACAACTGCTTAATTGCATGGCCCAACAAATGTGCGCATGAATGACGGATAATTTCCAAACCTTCTTCATTCTTGCTGGTGATAATGGCAAGATTGGCATCGGTCTCAATTAATTCACACGCATCAACCAATTCACCATTAACACGGCCAGCAATACACGCTTTTGCCAAACCAGCACCGATATCACGAGCCACATCCATTACGGAAACAGCATGCTCAAATTGACGTTGACTACCGTCAGGAAGAGTAATTACAGGCATTTAACATCCTTAATATACAGTGGTGACCCACACGAAAGATCACTTGCATTATATCAAATTCATATTAATTAGTACGTTAGAAACAAATCCTTGCTTCACTCCGCAAGATGTGTACAGATTTAAGGTCACATTTTCAAAATGTATCCGGTACATTTGCCTAACTCGGCCGATATACTAGCACACAGAGTAGGTGTTAAAATAGCTCTGTGAGAATATATTTAAACGATTTCCATGCACGTACATAACTTAACGGAAATGTAAAATGACAATAATAGGTAAAATGGCTGTTTCTATATATTGTATCAAATATTACTAACATAGAGACAGCCTAATATAATTGTCGGTATTAATCACTTGTCATGATTTCATTTCTCCAATAATTACTATGTATCTTTTCATGAGTAACTGGATCAATGATATAATATTCAAAGTAAATCTTTCCTGCCCCTCCAGTCACATATCCCTTCACATCATTAAGCTCTGGTGAATCAATTTTAATGATGACCGTCGACAATTTCCCTCCTGGTTTATCTGGAGCATGAGGAGCAACAACTGGAAATATCTTATTAAAATTCTGATTTGCTGAACTAATATACATTCTTAAATATATTTTTTCACCCCAAAGAGGATAATAGGAATCATTTTCATCATTAGTACACAAAAATTTTACATATAATTGACACCCACTGACAGCATAATTAGATACATCTCTTTGAGTAATATTCTCATGGTTTGGTTTTTCTTCATCGTCAGAATGTTCAAGTTTAGGATCTTGCTTTATATCAGCAAAACTTGAGAAAACCATAGGCATATTATATGTTCTTTTCACACTATCATTAGGTGAAGTTAGCTCATCACCTATATATGTAACACCTCGAACATATGAATACATACTATTGCCAAACTCGGGTGCTATTATATAATAAAGCATCGAGTCTTTTCCTGATGGGAAAATATCTCTTCTCATTAAGAATGTATAATTATAATTTGCTGAATCCATATTCCCTAAAACATCGGAAATTTTTTTTACCGGAAATATTAATCCTTCTGGATCAAAAGAATCATCTTCCTTTTTTTTATTGAAAAATAAAACATTATCTGTCTTGGATACATTAGGATAGGAATCAATCTCTGCTTCGAAACGTTGACGTCCATCACTTTCTAATGACCCCCCTTCCAGTTCAGGAATATCTGGTGGATTAAGTGAGTTATCATCATTGGGTGGAACAACAGAAATCATATATATGTCACCAGAATGATATTCAGCAACGCCTTCGATTTGACTGATTAAACCCATAATAGCAGGCGTATTCATGACTGGATAGACACGGAATTTTATTCTTCCATTTTCATCACTGGTAATAATGAGTTGAGTTTTTCCTTCATAATTCTTTGGTTTGATAATTTGGTGTTTTTGACCTACCCCATCAGGTTCAGAAGTAATTATGATGTTTCTTTCTATATCCTCATTAATTTCAGAGTAAATATTGACGGGAGTGTGTTTAAGTAATTGACCATTAGTATCGAATAGTGTTGTATCATAACTGATATAATGATCTTTATTATCATCTATATCGTTGCTATTTGGTGTTGCACAAATGCTTTTATTTTTCTTCAATTGGATTGAACTGTTAACCAAATCCCTTGCATAATATGTCATTACCTTATCAACACCTGTGAGTGTAAAATGTATTTCTTCTCCCACGGTTATTGAACCGTTTCCTTTAACAGTGCATGAAATCACCATATTATATGATTTGCTATCCTGTTCAATATTAATTGGTTTGATTATTTTTACACTTTCAAAACCTTTAAAATCCTTCACTCCTATATTAAGTGATTGAGAAATTTTTCCTTTGGGTATTTCTATATCAAGGTAAAATTTTTGACCAATAATAACATCAGCCCCATTTTTAACAGATAAATTTAAATCATCATCTGACAAGATCAGATCTTTATCACTTTCCAACATATTTCACCCCTTTTATAATTCCTTAATAAAGTAAGTCTATAAAAATCATTAATCCATCTAAAATAATGAAGTTAACTTATATCAATCCAGGTTTTACCGTCAGGGCAATCATCCCCGGCAACTTCTCCTCCCGGCCGTACTGTATAAACATTGGCTCGCCAGATCTTGCCATAAGAAATATCTCCATAATAATTAACTTGAAAATCAAGATAAATATCCCCATTTTCTATATGGCTAACATTGCTAAAAGGAATACCAAACAGTAATGGTACTGTATTGCCATTATTATCTGGTTGAGTTGGCATTGCCCTTACTTTAGATTGGTAAATGGTATTGGGATAATTATTAATATATAAGTTTAATGTAACCTCAGCACCAAGTGGAACTTTAGTCTTATCTTTATAATCACTCGTTCCGACCATCTTAACGAATAATGCTTCATGGTATGGATTATTGCATTTATTATCTATATCTTTTTCATGAATTGAATCACGGACAATATTTTTGTCATCATTATAACCATAACTATTATAAACTATACAACTATCATATATTCTTGTTAAATCATCAATTGGTTGATTATATCCTCCTCCAGGATATGTTATGCCTTGTGGATATGAAGATCGTGCTGACCCAAAGTTGTCTACAACAGTATAAGAAAAATCAGCAATCTCATTCACCTTAAATATATTATAAGGGAATGTCATATAACTATCATTGCCTAATTCATCCACCTTTTGAACAAGAAATGATTTTTTCACATATTGCTTGTTAATAAAAAATAGTATTGTGTCATCTCTCTTGGCGTCAGGATAATTTGGGATTAAAACGTTAAAGGTATTCAAGTTAGGGTCTACCTGTAAGCTGCCATTATCTTCGCCTATACCAAGTGGAGAAAGATTCAAGTCTTCTTTATTGTTATCTATAATATACACTTTATTTTTTGAAGACATACGATCTGTTACACCCACCATCATAGAATAAACTTGAAATATTACTGATGTTGATTTTTTAGGGTAAATATAAAAGACCAAATTTCCATTTTTATCGGAAGTAATAGAAAAGTATTTCTGATCAGAAGAAAATTTTTTAATTTTGACAGGTTTTTCTTTATCGGAATGATAAATACCAACCAACTCAAAATAAGCATTATCTTTTTCAAGAATATCAACAGAAACATTTGGTAATGGCTTTCCTTCTTTATCTCTGATTAATGCAACCGCCTTAATACAATCACCATGAGGTGGAGCATTATCATAGTCTAGCACTTGGAAAAATTCTTTTTCAAAATATATTGATATAGATTCTTCATCTATTAATAAATTATTTTTCATATCATCCCCTTATTTTAATATTTTTATCTTGTCAAGATATAATAATTGACAGATATTTTATAAAGGATCACATCCATCATTATTATCATTAGCCTGATTTGGTAAGACGGTATTAATTTTGGTAGTCCATTTTTTGCTATATGTTTTAGAACCATCACTATTTTCGATATAATAATCAAAAGAGAGTGTCCCTAACCCTTTGGAGAATGAAGGTCCAGCTCGGTTAATGTCACAGTATGGGATATTAACTACAGCATGGTCTGTTTGTTTTCCCGAATCAACAGTAGGTAGTAACGAGAACTGATAACTTTTATGCGTATTTCTGGATGTTGGTGTTTTAATATAGACATTCAAATATCCCTTGCTACCAAGTTGTGGTAGATTTTTATTATTTTGATCATTAGTTCCCATAATCACCACATATAGCCCTGTCACCCCCTTAGCGCTTTGACCAGATTTTTTATTACGATTTATCATGCTCAAGATGATACCATGCCATTCAAAAGTTTCATTTTCTTCACTATACACATCAATAGGAGGTGTTGCGTGGCTGGTATATACTTTGACTTTATCGTAGACCTCTTCGTTGGAAGGGGAATTTTGTTCACCAATATATGTGAACATTTCTGTCATAGAATAACTGTACTCTTGATTTTCAGGGGCAACCAAATAATAAAGTTTCATTGGTTTATTAAGTGGTAACTGGTCATATGTAAAGTAAAAAGGGATTGTATCTAGACTGGTTATGTTATCAATCCTATATATAGGCTTAAGTTGAATTGGTTTGTCATTTTGATTAAATCCTTGCATAAAAAATATTAAAGAATCTGTATCCTTACCATCAGGATAAGAAGCTACATGTACCTCTATGCCTTTAGCGCCTGGTATTTTTTCAACCTTTCCATTTTGTATTCCTGATATTCTAGGGGCATTTGGACCAAATGATGAACTACGTATAGCATTAAAAACATATATAGATGCTGCATAATTAACAGGAGTCACATTCAATATTTGAGTATCAAAATCAATTCTGACCGAAGTATCCCGTACTGGATAAACGCGAAATTTTATATTTCCATGAATATCACTATTAACAGCAAAAAAATCAAAACTACTCTGACTGTGTGTCATGATTTTTTGTGACAGTTCCCCATTTTTTGGTTCTGTACCTATATGCACAGGTGTCTTGCTTTTATCATGAGAAAAAATTTTATCTGGATGCTCAGATGATACCAAAACTTGTGTATTCCTTAATGGATTATTATTACAATCTAATAATTTTCCTGAATATGTAACATATGAACTCCCAGTACCAACAGGGTTATCTTCTGTTGGTGGTTCAATATATTCATTATTAGTAGTTAATGCAATAAGGCTTGTCGGATCCACTCTCTTAGTTGTATACTCTATTTCCAATGGTTTAATTCCATTAATATAACCAGTACTTGACATTGCATGGACTGTATATTTAATTAATGTATCTGATGACAGGTTATTGTTTATATTTAATAAAATTACAGCACTGCCAAAATTTTTATTTTCTGATACCATCCAATTATTCTTATTCTCTACAGTCAGATAACTTTTGTCAGCCTCGATTGAAATGCTATCAATACTAGAAATCAAATTTGAATCAGCAGTAAGTGATACGGTTAAGTAACAGGTTTGTCCAATAATAACATCAGCTCCGTTTGGTATAGATGCGCAAAGTTCACCAAATGCACATGAATTATCTATTAATTCTATATTATTTATTATACTCATTATTATCTACCTTGATATTTTAAATAAAGATAATATCTACATCATCTATATGAATGGATAATGTAGATATCTCTGTTAAATTAATGTTTTTGATCAGTATATATTGAGATAGTTTACTTTTTAATTGCCCTTATCGTCGCAGGGACAACCATCATCATTTATATCAAAACCCGTATTTGCCGTGCCTATTGTAGCTTTCCATTCTTTGCTTTTCGTTGTTGCTCCTTCGTATTTGATTGAGTAGACAAACGACAGTTTTGCCAGCATACCGTCTTCCCACCCCTGAGCACGAGTTAAATCACAATATGGAATCTTCACAACTTGATAGTAATTAGTATTATCTGTCAGTGTGATTGGTGGATAAGATTTATTCTCCTGTCTTGTGGCAGAATTGATATTAATCGTTAAAGTACAAATAGAGTTTAACATAGGAAGTCCCTTCGCATACTCAGTCATATCTTTAGCTATTTTTATCACGACATACAAACCAACTGGATCAGTTTTTGTTATAGTACTATTTTCTTTTACATATTGATTTATCGTATCTAGAGTGACCAGACGATTGTCATACATACGATCATTATCATGTTTATTTTTGAGATCAAACGGTGATGGTGAATAACTGGAGTATACCTCAACGGATGTATAAACCCCATCATCACCATTGTTATCATCACCACCGGATAGCTCACCAACATACATAAAGTTTGATGACATGGAATAAAGAGAATCCTTACTAGCAGGAGCTATCAGGTAATAAAGCTGCATAGGCTTATCAAATGGTAGTTGGTCATATGTAAAATTAAAAGGATTTCCATCCAGACTGTCTATATTATCAAGTTTATATATAGGTTTCAGTTGAATTGCTTCATCGTTTGATTCATACCCTTGCATAAAAAATATCAAAGCATCCGTCTTTTGATGTCCAATATACGGAGAAATTCCGACCTGCATACCTTTAGAGCCTGGAATTTTTTGAAGTTTTCCAAGTTGATCTACATTATATATATTTGGTGATATTGGGCCAAGTGGATCATCACTCGTATTCGTGTTACTAAAGATATATACAGATGCAGCATAACTCAAAGTAGTTGCACCTAATATTCCTGTTTTAAAATCAATCCTGCCAGCTATATTTTTTTGGGGATATACACTAAATTTTATATTACCACCATCATCACTATTAATAACAAAATAGTCTATTCCATTGCCTCTACTAGTTGATATTGGTTCAGGTGTAGGGTTACTACTATCTGGCACTGTTCCTATATTAACAAGAGTCTGATCCGGATTGTCAGAATATATTTGATTCGATAATGAAGATACGACTATAACTTGGGTGTTTTTAAGGATCTTTTTTTTATTATCAATAAGTAAACCAGAGTATATAATATATTCCTTTCCTGTTCCTACCGGGTTATCCTCTGTCGGAGGTTGAATATATTCATTATCAGTATTTAATACAATAACAGTATCACGATCAACTCTCTTTACATTATATGTGAATTTCTGCGGTGTGTAATTCGATACTGCTTGAGTCTTTTTCTCGTCAGCCCAAAGATTAACAGTATAAATAATCTCCTTATGCTGTAGTTCATTTAGTTTTTTATCAACCGTCAAACGGATCATTGTATTTCCATCACTACCTCCTGACTCCCATTGTTCTTCTGTCTTCCATGTAACTAAACCAGCTATACTTGGATCAAGTTCAATTGTTACATGTTTAATATTTCTTATTTTGTTTAGCACTCCTGATACAATTATTTTTATATGGCTAGTTTGCCCCACAATAATATCAGACTGATCAGGTATTGTTGCAGTAACAGAGTAATCCTTCTGAGGGGTAACTTTTACCATAAAGTCTTCTTCAATTTTCATTTTGATACCTCATTAATTAAAATTATTATATTGAGTTATTATTTCAACAAAACACTAAGACAACTGACAATATCAACTAAAATTAGTTTAATTGAGTAATTTTAATTAAGCGTATTGTTTTATGCTTAACAAGCGAATAATAACCGCAAACAGATTAAGCAATCAGTCAAAATTTAGATAATGAAAAATAGTTATCAGCTGATAATCAAATTATATTGACCAAGGAAATATTTAAATTAAAATTCTTTTCTTCATGGAATTATTTAATGCCAATACAAAAAGAGGAATTACATTTTAAACAATGCAAAACAAAAAAAGACAATTAAAAAGAAGATAACCGAGCAGCAACTGCACATTGCGGCCACATATATTTACAGGGCATCGAAGATACTGTTATCTGAAAATATCCCAGCATTAATATGGAAAATATTTTTAGAATATAACAAAAAACCCTACATCTTTACGTTATTAATGGAAATAACTATCAACACAAAGCACATAACCCTGGAGATCATTACTATCAATCACCTGTTTGTTTTCTTTGGTATTATAGATAAAATTTCCGCTATAGTTCTGATTGTTATTCGAATATCGCCCAAAGATGTTTGGAGTCACCGGAGGTGGTGATGTAACATCATCAAGAAGCCCCCAAGAATAGCTGTCTGCAAATTCATTTTGCAAGGAGTAACTGTCAGTTCCTTTGATACCTATATCAATTTCATTAATATTACGCAAAGTTGGTATATCTGGATCCTGACATGAAATCTCCTCCTGCTCACTATCCTGTTTCATAACTCCTGGGTGCCTAGTGCTAGGCTGTATGTATTTTTTAATAAAAAAAGAATAGTTATAAGCATATTTAGCCTTATTGGTTCTTTTAATCGTTATAGACGTATCCACCTTAACCTTATTGATAGTGCCCAGAGATATCTCTCCTGTAGTCAGATCTATAGGCCCAACGTTATTAATACCACCACCAAAGCCTTCGGTAGAAATTATTTCTCCTCCTTTATCCAGAATCTTTTTCTTTATCGACAAGTCATACAATTGTGCGTACATATTTCCAAATGTATTACTAGGTCTGCGTTGATCTTCAAATATTTTACTCTTCTTAATTGTTACATTATCAACTTCTTTGGTATAGACAGCAACTCCCGCGGGTTGCGATACTACATCAAAAGCAACTTGTTGATTTTCCGGACTAGACGTCGTTTTCCCCCTTCCTGCCGGTACTTCTAATTTTACAGTCAGGCCGTCAGTAACTTTCCCATTATTAATATCACCAATACCCACCTGACTGCTTAGGTTAGCCGTAATTTGACCATTTTTGACTATATTATCAGGTTCAATTTTCCATTCAGCCTGACCGTTATAGGTTTCAGGTTCAGGATCCAGAATCCATTTAGCATCTACCTGATATCCATTGGGTAGTGCTGTACCATCAGCCTTAACCACTTTCGCCGTATAGGTATAATATCCACCACTCCCCCCCTCTATGGGATGGCTAGGGTCAAACGCAACATCAAGGCTGACTATCTTTAAATTTTCCGCTTCAAAATCCACAGGCTCAGCACATTGTTCTGTTTCAGAGATCTCAACAGACTTTTCATCAACAACGACAAGACACACGATGGCACCTGCTACTACCGGATTTTTCTCGCTGCTCAGCAGTTGAACTTTCAATGTACCATCAGCTTGAGTAGTCACTTCCCCTGTCTCTGATAGCCAGGTATTTTGCGGAACACCACCTGCCTGTGATTTTAACTGCCACTTAAATTTAATCTCTTGCTCTGTATAAGGTGTTGTGCCATCAATATCAACTACATGGGCAGTATAGTGATAAGCGTGTTGCCCATCCGCAGGAACTGTGTTGGTTTTTTCGGCAACAGAGGGTTTCTGAATGGTTGGCCATTTGAATTCCACATCCACTGACTTCGCTGTTTCAACGCCTTCGGCAGCAGCCTCTACCGTCACTGTTTGAGCCTGCGTACTGGTCAATGTTGTGGAAGCACTCCCATCACCCTGAGTGGTACTGATTGTTGGATTCAGTGTTACCCCTGCCTGATTGGGGTTTTTTAGGATCCAGTGAACTTGCTTATTAGGCTCCGCATTGTTACCCGTCGCATCCTTGACGTTAACGGTCAGGGTATAATTTTTACCCACCAATATTGGGCTTTGTGGTGTCGGTGTTATTGACACCTGTTCCGGTTTAAAATCTACTCCCTGCTTTGCCAGAATCGAAGGGTGTTTTCCCACCGTGAGTGAAACGACCACCCCATTGACTGCCTTGGTACTGGTTAAGGTTGCCGTTAATTGTCCTTTGTCATCGGTTGTCTTATCTGATTGATCCAGCTTGAGTTCAGACATGTTGGCGGGATGCTCTATCTTCCACGTCGCATTCGAAATGTTTTTCTTGACAATGGGGTTACCATCAATACCTATGATTGTCGCCATATAGGTATATTTTTGGTGACTATCTGCCGTGACTGTCCCTGACGGACTGATCCAAATATCCCCTTTAACCTTATAATATTGGCTATCCTCAGTAAAGGTTACCGGAGGTTGTGCAGAAACAGGCTGTTGGTCTTCAATGGACAGTGAAACCGTGACATCCTTGATTTCCACTGTACTGGCTAACGTTGCCGTTAATTGCCCCTCCCCGTTCGTTGTATCCCCACTATGATTAAAAATAAGATTCTTATTATGACTTTCATCCTGACCATTGCGCATAATGCTCCACTTCACATTGGTGATTTTTTGGTTCTTCACTTTATTCCCCTGGCTATCAATGATGACAGCCGTATAGGTATAGGACTTTTTGCCGTTCGCAATCAAAGAGCCAGTTTGGTCTACACTCACAATACTGCTATCAATATGATATTTCGATGTATCTGCAGTAAAAGAGACGGGTTTTTCTGCTGCCACAGGTTTGTGGTTACCAATAGCGAGCGAAACCGTGATATTTTTTATTTCCACTGAACTGGCCAGGGTTGCCGTTAATTTCCCTTCCCCATCCGTTGTGACTTCACCATTTGATGGATTCCAGATAAGCCCATTCTGGTTCTTGTCCTTACTCCAATTCACATTGGCGATTTTCTGGTTTATCACCGGATTGTTATCACTATCTAATACCACAGCGCTGTAGGTGTATGTCTGGGAACCATTAGCTATCTGTAACGGTACTGGCGGTGAAACCTCAACTTTATTGATGTGGAAACTGGCTGGATTTTCATCAAAGCTGACCTCGCCCACTAACAGTGGCGGCTGGCTATTCAGTTGCAGGTACACTTTGACATCTTTATGTGGCCGAGTACTCACTAAGATCGGTTTTCGTTTGAAATGCCCATTTTCATCAAGTGCCACAGAGTCCGATGTTTCCCAGTCAATCCATTGCAACCCCGTATCCGGCCCGGTTTTAGGATCGGTTTTCCACTGAACGTGGTTAATCGTGGCATTTTTTATCGGTGCGCCATTGACGGTATCAAAGGTAATCACAGGGTTAAACGTATAACCATCTTTTTTATCCCCCGTCGCAGGCAATGGCCCCGCGGGGGTAAAGTAAGCCCCTTCCTGTTTTTTCAGCATAAAGGGCCTGACAATCACGCGCATCGCAACCGGCGCTGATTTTAAATCATCGTCCAATTCAGCCAGGGTATAGATAGGATAATTGTTATTTTGGTTATCGCCGGATAAATAGGTTGGCAGGGTGATTTTTATGGTGTGACCGACGCGGGAAGAGAGTTTTCCCCCGTTTTTTTCAAAATCCGGGTTCGTTGTCCAATGAATCTGCTTAACAAAGGCATCAGAAGATAATTTGACGGTAATCTCGTGCTGCTCCTGACTGTATCCGATAATCGTTTCCGGTAACGACAATTGGGCAATCGGCTTTTTCTGGTGCTCAAGCACAATATGATTATTTCTTTCTACCAGGTCATAACGGCTACCCGCTAATTTTCTCGCCGCCGCCACATTTTCTGACAATAACTGCACACTCAAGGGAACTCCCAGCTTATAGTTAAAATTCGCCAAAAACTGCGTTTCGCTGTGCCCACTTCCCCCTTGTTTATAATCTACCCCCAAAGTAAATAACGGAAATGGCGTGTAAGTCAGCCCTAATTTAGCCAAGTTAAGGTTTTTCTGTTTCATGTCACGATTGAATAAAGTCACGTTATCGCCAAAATACTGCTCATAGGTCAGTTTGGCTCCCAGATTGGGGTATACAGGTAAGAAAAACTCGCCATTAACGTCATAACCGTTGGCAGGACGTTCATAATAACCGACAAAATTCCGTGAATTCTGCCAATCAGTTAAACGATAATAGGTATTAGCGGAAAGTTTAATGTAATCGCCCCAAATTTCTCCACCCAACCCAAGACGCTGATTTTTGCCTGTCAGGTCGTAATCATAAAAGGTATTCAGGCCGTACATCCAGTTCTGATAAAAATAACGCCCGCCTAACCCAACATTCAGGGTATCCCGGCTATCTTTGTTGCGATAACCCAATTGGGAAAAGAACAACCAATCCGCTTTATTATCATAAAACGGCAGTAACAGATCGAACGAATTGTTTTTTAGCGTTCCCTTTTTATCCAGTCCAAAATTAATTCTGACAGTACCAAACTGTGATAACCATTTTTGTGTGCTGGAAGATATCGTGTTATTAAACTGCCCTATCGCGTAGGATTTGGCTTGCTCTGCCAGTTCTGAAGGTGAAGATGACAGGATATTGCCTGCCATCTGGATGTTTTTAGCAATGACACTTGGAGTATTAAAATCAGCGGAGTGATCGTTATTTTTAACTCTATTTTTTTTATGAATGTTTAAATTCAATTTTTCTTTACTTAATTCATTAAGTTGAACATTTATATTATCCTTGTCATCTGCTTTTTGCGTGTATATTTTTTCAGATTTTAGATGATTATCTGCAAAGGAGTTCGTTATCGTATAGGGTATCACTAATGTACAAAGAAAAAGGAAGAAGATAATGCCCTTACCAATATATGATAACATATACAAACACCTTATAAATTTTGATATTAACTCAGCTTTATAGTTATGCCCATACTTACCCATGAAATAACTCAATCCCACTTCTAATATGATATTAGTTGCATATTTTGTTTTTGCGTTATTAAAAATAGTTATCATGTGATAACTATTTTTAATAACGCAATCACTTGAAATAACGATGGTTTTGATTAAACATTAAACATCATCTTTAACTATTTGGGTCACGTATTCAACCCGTTGATATTAGTATATAATTCCCCTTTTCCGGAGGAATTAAATGGCGACGGTTGAAGTAAAATGTCGATTTTGTCAACAAACCGAATTCGTCAAAAAATACGGTAAAGCCGATGCTGGCCACCAACATTCAGCTCATCGGGAAAAATTTCACGCAACGTATCGAACGTGAAAATCTGACACTTCGTAACAGGATTAAACGATTGAACCGTAAAACACTCGGCTACTCAAAATCCCCTGAGATGCATGACAAAGTCATCGGGCCTTTTATTAAAAGGGAATACTACAGTTAAATCAATCAACGGATTGAATATGTGACCTAGAAATAAGAAAAAAACCTCGTTAATTTAAACGAGGTTTGTTAGAGATCAAAATGATTCTTTATATTTTATATGAATACATTATAAAACTCGTCTTAATATATGAGAGAAATTATCTCTGTTTCCATATATATCACCTACAGCGTAATCAATTAGAACCAGTTTTCCGCTATTTTCTTGTACCCAATCAGAAGGGATATCTATTGCTATCCGTTCTATATTGTCAAGTACTTGATAGTTAGTTTGCCACATTGTCTGACCTACCAACCGGATGTTTACTGTTTGATTTGATCTCATACCAGGATAACGTATTATAACTTGAATAGAATCATCATTATATTCAAGGTTAGGTGCAGGTAAATTAAGTGCTTGCCCTTCAATTTCAAGCTGTAAATCTCCTGAGTACTCAACAGCATCACTACCAGATGTTCTTGTTACTGAAAAATACAACGTAGCAGTATCGCCAATAGTGTCAATAAACTCCATACGAGGAATATAGAATGTCATCGGTATGACTTCAGTTACTATTTGAGTTTCTGGTTCATATGTAATATCACTACGACGTCCTTTCCATAAGATCTTAACAGCATGTCCAGGAGCCATTCCCTCATAAACCGGCACAATGACTTCCAACTTATCTAGCCGATAATAGTCATCTTTTGTCAGCAGGGTTCCTTGTTTACCTGTGGCTTCTGGTACACTGGGAATATAGTCAGATAATTTAGATGAATCAAAGGATATAAATTTAATGTTTACCGTTGGTGATTCACGTTCATTGCCATGACTTATTACTTTATACTTAGCTTGATAGGTGCCAAATTTAGAAAATTCATCCACAGTAAATAGTAATGTATATGGGGATGTATGTAATTTATCTGGTGCAACAGTGTATGGTCTACTTTTTATAACCACGCTATTATCATCACTTAAATAAAGATATCCCTCTATTTCATCGCCAGTCTTAGCATCATCATATCTTGGCACTTCCATTAATATATATTCAGTACCCATTATACTCAGATCGTGTATGTTAATAGTATCGGTTCCATGTGCCTGCGGAAATGTTGGCGGAGAGAGCGTTATACTATCTAAACTTTCCATGAATTACTCCTTAATTGCGTGTTTTTTATATATAACTTTAGGATATAATCACTTAATTTCTTCGTTTATTGTCAATAATATTCATCGAGATGATTATTTTAATTTCTCATCTAAATATTAATGTGAAATATTAATCCCTTAAAATAAAATCTCCGTTGATTTTATATCATTTCCATTTATAGTTATATTATGTGTTTATTTCTGTCTGTTAATTTTACAGATGAACAACCTGATCTTCTA
>NZ_LDNM01000125.1 GCF_001028135.1 Xenorhabdus griffiniae | reverse complement strand
CCTGACAACACCGAAGGTGTTTTGGGGATTTGAGAGGGTTTCAGAATGAAAAACAGCTTGTTCAGGATTGAAGACAGAATTTGTCTGGCGGCAACAGCGCGGTGGGACCACCTGAACCCATGCCGAACTCAGCAGTGAAACGCCGTAGCGCCGATGGTAGTGTGGGGTCTCCCCATGTGAGAGTAGGACACTGCCAGACATCAATTTATAAGTGTTGCCCATTTGGCAACACTTTTTATTTATTTAGTATTTGCTGATATGGCTCAGTTGGTAGAGCACACCCTTGGTAAGGGTGAGGTCCCCAGTTCGAATCTGGGTATCAGCACCATGAATAATATGTTCGGCAAATACAACAGAATTTGCTTGGCGGCGATAGCGCGGCGGTCCCACCTGACCCCATGCCGAACTCAGCAGTGAAACGCCGTAGCGCCGATGGTAGTGTGGGGTCTCCCCATGCGAGAGTAGGGAACTGCCAAGCTTTAATATCCAGTCAAAAGGCCACTCAATATGAGTGGCCTTTTGCATTTCTAGTTCTTTTTTATTTTCATCAACAGATAGGTGTCAGGTAACTACTACTTATCTTTCAAATATAGAGTCTGGTAGACTACGACTTAAATTACCCTATTGAGTTTGAAATGAATGTCTGTCTGTCAATCTACTCAACTAAAAGCGTTTAACACGTTTGGCCTTTTAGCCAGTGCTGATCATATTGGTATAGCCACTTCTATTAAATCGCTTTTGGCTTTATGGCAAGAAGCAATGGAAAAGGATCATCCTATTTTATTATTGGGAGGAGGAAGTAACATCCTTTTCACCGAAAATTTTAAAGGTACTGTGATCTTAAATCGTATTCTTGGTATCAATATACAAGAGTCAGATACTGCATGGCACATTCATGTTGGTGCAGGTGAAAATTGGCATGAACTGATTACTTACTTATTTAAACAACGGATCTATGGTTTGGAAAATTTAGCCTTGATCCCTGGAAATGTTGGCTCTGCTCCAATCCAGAACATTGGAGCATATGGTGTTGAATTTAAAAATGTCTGTGAGTATGTGGATTTTGTTGAGCTGAAAACAGGTAATTCAATCCGTCTAATGGCGAATGATTGTCAATTTGCGTATAGAGACAGCATCTTTAAGCATCAATACAAAGATGGTTATGCTATCACAGCAGTCGGTTTACGTTTGAATAAGAAATGGGAACCTATTTTAACTTACGGTGCCTTAGCGCAGTTCTTACGAGAAAAAGTCACACCAGAACAAATATTCGATGCTGTGTGTGAAATGCGCCAGAGTAAGTTACCAGAGCCTGCGTTGATGGGTAATGCAGGCAGTTTCTTTAAAAACCCTATTGTATCGATTGAGTTAGCATATAGGATTAAGTCTGAATATCCCAACTGCCCTCAATACCCTCATGATGAGCATAGCGTAAAGATTGCAGCGGGTTGGCTTATCGAACAATGTCAATTGAAGGGTTATGCTATTGGTGGTGCTGCCGTACACCTGAAACAGTCATTAGTATTAATTAATAAAGGTAATGCAACGGGACAAGATGTCATTACCTTGGCTGCTTATGTACGTAGTAAGGTTGCAGAAAAATTTAATATCTTCTTAGAGCCTGAGGTACGCTTCATTGGCAGTATAGGTGAAATAGACGCAGTGGAATGTATTTCATGAAAGATCTTAGTATCCCATTAAAATTAATTAAAGTGTTATCTGATGGTGAAATTCATTCAGGCCAACAACTTGGTCAGGAATTGGGAATGAGCCGAGCAGGAATCAATAAACATATTCAAACTATTCGTGAATGGGGAGTAGAGGTTCTTACTCTTCCAGGCAAAGGTTACCGCTTTCCTGCCCTAATGAATCTTCTGGATAAAGAAGTTATTGAAAACTATCTTCCTAATGATCACATTGAAGTAATACCTGTCATTGATTCCACTAATCAATATGTTCTGGAAAATTTAGCTGAACTCGATTCAGGAGATGCTTGTGTTGCAGAATATCAATATGCCGGTAGAGGGCGTCGTGGTAGAAAGTGGGTTTCTGCTTTTGGTCGCAACTTATATCTATCTATGTATTGGCGTTTAGAACAAGGGCCAGCAGCAGCGATAGGTTTAAGTTTAGTCGTTGGTATTATTCTTGCAGAAGTTCTTAATCGCCAGGGAGCAGAAAGAATAAAAGTAAAATGGCCAAATGACTTATACTTAGATGATAAAAAACTTGCTGGAATATTGGTTGAGCTGACGGGAAAAACAGGAGATGCAGCCCATGTTGTTATCGGAATAGGCATGAATATTTCGATGAGTAGCGATCAACAAAGATCAATTAATCAAAATTGGACTAATTTACAGCAATCAGGAACGATTATTGAACGGAATAAGTTGGTCTCTGAAATCATAATAGAACTTAAAAAATCGTTAATGCAATTTGAAAATGAAGGGCTAACTTCTTTCATTTCCCGGTGGTTTGAATTAGATAATTTTATTAATCGTTCAGTGAAATTAATTATTGGTGATCGGGAAGTTCATGGGATAGCTCGTGGAATAGATCAACAAGGGGCTTTGTTACTTGATATTAATGGTGTTGTTACGCCTTATATCGGCGGCGAAATTTCCTTGCGAGGTTGTTGAATGTAAAGCCGGAAATATTTCCGGCTTTTTGCTTTATTTTCTTAATCTGACGCTTTCGATCGTGTGATTGATGCCTTTCGTCATAATCAAACTAGCTCGTTCTCTCGTTGGTAAGATGTTTTGCTGCAGGTTTAATCCATTAATTTCCCGCCAAATACTCGATGCTACTTTTATCGCTTCTTCTGTCGTTAGTTTAGAATAATTGTGGAAATAAGAATCAGGATCAGAAAAAGCGCCTTGCCGAAACTTAAGAAAACGATTGACGTACCATTGTTTGAGTAATTCTTCCTGTGCATCTACATAAATAGAAAAATCAACAAAATCAGAGACAAATACATGATGTGGCTCATGTGGATAATCCATGCCACTTTGTAATACGTTTAAACCTTCGAGAATAAGAATATCTGGCTTTTCGATAATAAGTTGTTCATGAGGAACGATGTCATAGCTCAGGTGAGAATATACCGGCGCGATGACTTTTTCTGCACCTGATTTTATATCGGCGACAAATTTGACCAAGCTACGCATATCATAGGATTCAGGGAATCCCTTTTTTTTCATTAATCCACGTTCATTTAATATATTGTTGGAGTGTAAAAAACCGTCTGTTGTCACTAATTTGACACGACGATGTTCTGGCCAACGGCTGAGTAGTGCCTGTAATAAGCGTGCGGTTGTACTTTTTCCAACAGCAACGCTGCCTGCTATCCCAATAACATAAGGTATTTTTTGTTCATCTGTCCCTAAGAATTGCTCAAGAACAGCTTGCCGCCGCAAATTGGAGCTAATGTAAAAATTGAGTAGGCGTGACAATGGAAGATAGATTTCAATCACTTCATCTATTGAGATTTCTTCATTGATCCCTTTTAAAGCAGCGACTTCTTCTTCTGTTAATGTTAAAGGCACCGAGTCACGCAATGTGGCCCAATGTTTACGATCAAATTGTAAATATGGAGTTGTCAAAAAAGATTCTTTCTTATTCATAAGCCAACATCTGCCTGTTTATGCAGGTTGGACAGGTTGTTGAGAACACCCGTATCCGACAAAAAAATAAATCTCATCATATCGGTTGCGCCATCGTAGGCGTAGAATTTTTTATAATTTTAGTCATTTTTTTGATGGTAAATGCAAAAATGTATTATTTCTGAGTCTATTGTGACCGTCAGTTTCTTTTTTTTTATCAAGATAAAGACAAGTGTGATACAAATAATTTAAAAAAATAATTGGCAGATGCATTTATTGGTTCTTCCTGTACAAGAGTTGTTTGTTGGATATTTAATCTGAAACTATTGAAAAAAACACCAGAAGCATTAAAAACGATTGTTTTATGAGCGAAAGAACAAAAAAAACAATTTTTTTGTTGCATCGTGGGCCAACTCTTCCTAGAATGCGCAGCACTTGATGCCGGCATAGCTCAGTTGGTAGAGCAACTGACTTGTAATCAGTAGGTCCCGAGTTCGACTCTTGGTGCCGGCACCATTAAAAATTTGGAAAGGTGGGGTTCCCGAGCGGCCAAAGGGAGCAGACTGTAAATCTGCCGTCACAGACTTCGAAGGTTCGAATCCTTCCCCCACCACCATTAACCAGT
The DNA here is from genome assembly GCF_001028135.1 of Xenorhabdus griffiniae. GTDB lineage: Bacteria > Pseudomonadota > Gammaproteobacteria > Enterobacterales > Enterobacteriaceae > Xenorhabdus > Xenorhabdus bakwenae. The sequence goes on along the minus strand of NZ_LDNM01000125.1, from coordinate 26,185 downwards.
TTAGATCTTGGGTGTTCTGCTCGAGTTATACTCTAGAAATACACTTAAGATATAGTATACAGCTGATTAAAGTCAGGTCGCCGAGTTCACGCGGGCATCGTATAATGGCTATTACCTCAGCCTTCCAAGCTGATGATGCGGGTTCGATTCCCGCTGCCCGCTCCAAGATGTGCTGATATAGCTCAGTTGGTAGAGCACACCCTTGGTAAGGGTGAGGTCGGCAGTTCGAATCTGCCTATCAGCACCACTTCTCCTGTTGTTACTTCCTGATTTTCTTCCTGTAAATATCTCGCAAGCAATTGCTTGGTTGATGTGGTGAAACCACCGATTCCGTGTCTTAGAGGGACAACCTAATGTCTAAAGAAAAGTTTGAACGTTCAAAACCGCACGTTAACGTTGGTACTATCGGCCACGTTGACCACGGTAAAACTACCCTGACTGCTGCAATCACTACCGTTCTGGCAAAAACTTACGGTGGTAGCGCACGTGCATTCGACCAGATCGACAATGCGCCAGAAGAAAAAGCACGTGGTATCACCATCTCTACTTCTCACGTAGAATACGATACCCCAACTCGTCACTACGCACACGTTGACTGCCCAGGCCACGCCGACTATGTGAAAAACATGATCACCGGTGCTGCTCAGATGGACGGCGCGATCCTGGTTGTTGCTGCAACTGATGGCCCAATGCCACAGACTCGTGAGCACATCCTGCTGGGTCGTCAGGTAGGCGTTCCTTACATCATCGTGTTCCTGAACAAATGTGACATGGTTGATGATGAAGAGCTGCTGGAACTGGTCGAAATGGAAGTGCGTGAGCTGCTGTCTCAGTACGATTTCCCAGGCGACGACACGCCAATTATCCGTGGTTCGGCGCTGAAAGCGCTGGAAGGCGACGCAGAGTGGGAAGCGAAAGTTATCGAACTGGCAGAAGCACTGGATACTTACATCCCAGAACCAGAGCGTGACATTGATAAGCCATTCCTGCTGCCAATCGAAGACGTATTCTCCATCTCCGGCCGTGGTACTGTAGTAACCGGTCGTGTAGAGCGTGGTATCGTTAAAGTCGGTGACGAAGTTGAAATCGTAGGTATCAAAGAAACCACTAAAACCACGTGTACCGGCGTTGAAATGTTCCGCAAACTGCTGGACGAAGGCCGTGCGGGTGAGAACGTGGGTGTTCTGCTGCGTGGTACTAAGCGTGATGACGTTGAACGTGGTCAGGTTCTGGCGAAGCCAGGCTCTATCCACCCACACACTCAGTTCGAATCTGAAGTGTATATCCTGAGCAAAGATGAAGGTGGTCGTCATACCCCATTCTTCAAAGGTTACCGTCCACAGTTCTACTTCCGTACCACTGACGTAACCGGAACTATCGAACTGCCAGAAGGCGTAGAGATGGTCATGCCAGGTGACAACATCAACATGGTAGTTAACCTGATTGCCCCAATAGCAATGGACGAAGGTCTGCGTTTCGCCATCCGTGAAGGTGGCCGTACTGTAGGTGCCGGTGTTGTTGCTAAAGTTATTGCTTAATCTTTAGTTATCAAAAGATTATGAGAAAGAGGAGCTAAGGCTCCTCTTTTTGTATTTTGAGCCACCGAAATTGGTGGTTTTTTTGTTATTCAACAAAATAAAAACAATAATTGAAATGATATTTATTTCTATTTACTATTGCGGGGTTTCTTTTATTTTATAAGCGTGGATAAATTTTGGGTATGGGGTTTTTATCCGACCTAAATAGTCATCAAGAGTGTGTAAATAGTTAAAAGAGTGCTTCCATGTATGTTTGTCTCTGCAATGCAATAAGTGATAAAACCATACGTAATGCTGTTAATCAGCAACATATTCGCTCTATCAGAGAGTTGAGGAATTTTGTTCCTGTAGGAAACGACTGCGGAAAATGTATACGTCAAGCACGTGAAATCATGAATGAGGAAATTGCCCTACTACCTCCAATAAATAATGTTGCCTAAAATAAGCACAATTTTCTTGCAATTACTCTGCCAAATTAGTACTACACTTTAGTTACTGGAAGCGGAGGACCTTGCTATGAAAGGTGATAAAAAAATAATTGCACATTTTAATAAACTTCTCGGCAATGAACTTGTCGCCATCAATCAATATTTCTTGCATGCCCGAATGTTTAAGAACTGGGGATTGATACGTTTGAATGATGTCGAGTATCACGAGTCCATTGATGAGATGAAGCACGCAGATAAATTTATTGAACGTATTCTTTTTCTGGAGGGGGTGCCAAATCTACAAGATTTAGGCAAGCTCAATATAGGCGAAGATGTAGAAGAAATGCTGAAATCTGATCTGGAATTAGAATTACGTGGTGCAAAGGATCTCAGAGAAGCAATCGCATATGCCGATTCAGTTCATGATTATGTTAGTAGAGACTTGATGATAGAGGTGCTTGCTGATGAAGAAAATCATATTGATTGGTTGGAAACTCAACTTGAACTGATAACTAGAATTGGAATACAAAATTACATTCAATCTCAGCTTAGTGAAGAAGAATAGCTATAATTTTGTCGCCCTATAATTTGATGTATATAGGGCGTTTTCTCCCATTTTCTTTCTTATTTTCCTCTTTCTAGTATGTACTTTTTGCATAGATTTCACTCTTAATATTGCTTTGTGAGTAAATTCACGTATAATGCGCGGGCTTACCTACACAGAGTAGGACTGATTTATTATCAGTAATGAGCGGTGATAAATAACCGCCATTTAAAATACCTCCGATATGGGGGTTATGCACAAACGATTACGCTCCCCCATCAACCGAAATGGGTGTGAGGAGTAATCATTTACGTTTATAAAATAGTTGGAGCTCTGGTCTCATGCAGAACCAAAGAATCCGTATCCGCCTGAAAGCATTTGATCATCGTTTGATCGATCAATCAACTGCGGAAATCGTAGAGACTGCGAAGCGCACTGGTGCGCAGGTTCGTGGTCCGATCCCGCTGCCGACTCGTAAAGAGCGCTTTACCGTTCTGATTTCTCCACACGTAAATAAAGATGCGCGTGATCAGTACGAAATTCGCACTCACAAACGTCTGGTTGACATCGTTGAGCCAACCGAGAAAACCGTTGATGCTCTGATGCGTCTGGATCTGGCTGCCGGTGTAGATGTGCAGATCAGCCTGGGTTAATCAGGTCATTGAACGATTGAGAGGTTGAAACAATGATTGGTTTAGTCGGTAAAAAAGTGGGCATGACTCGCATCTTCACTGAAGATGGCGTTTCAATCCCTGTAACTGTTATCGAAATCGAAAATAACCGTGTAACTCAAGTTAAAAACAAAGAGACTGACGGTTATCGTGCAATTCAGGTAACGACTGGTAGCAAAAAAGCTAGTCGTGTTAAGAAAGCTGAAGCAGGTCATTTCGCTAAAGCTGGCGTTGAAGCTGGCCGCATTCTGCGTGAATTCCGCCTGTCAGAAAACGATGCTGAATTCACTGTAGGTCAAAGCATTAGCGTTGAAATTTTCGCTGACGTTAAAAAAGTTGACGTTACTGGTACATCTAAAGGTAAAGGTTTCGCGGGTACTGTTAAACGCTGGAACTTCCGTACTCAAGATGCTACTCATGGTAACTCCTTGTCTCACCGTGTTCCGGGTTCTATCGGTCAGAACCAGACTCCGGGCAAAGTGTTTAAAGGCAAGAAAATGGCAGGCCAACTGGGTAATGAGCGCGTAACCGTTCAGAGCTTAGATGTAGTACGTGTTGACGCTGAGCGTAACCTGCTGCTGGTCAAAGGTGCTGTTCCAGGTGCAACGAACAGTAACCTGATCGTAAAACCGGCTGTCAAGGCGTAACGTCAAGGAGATAGGAATGGAATTGGTAATGAAAGACGCGCAAAGCGCGCTGACTGTTTCCGAAACTACCTTCGGGCGTGATTTCAATGAAGCGCTTGTGCATCAAGTAGTTGTTGCGTATGCAGCTGGTGCTCGTCAAGGTACTCGTGCTCAGAAAACTCGTGCTGAAGTTTCTGGTTCAGGTAAAAAACCATGGCGTCAGAAAGGCACTGGCCGTGCACGTTCTGGTTCTATTAAGAGTCCAATTTGGCGCTCTGGTGGTGTAACTTTCGCAGCGAAACCACAGGACCACAGTCAAAAAGTTAATAAAAAGATGTACCGTGGTGCTCTGAAAAGCATCTTGTCTGAACTGGTACGTCAAGATCGTCTGATCGTTGTCGAGAAGTTCTCTGTTGAAGCACCTAAAACTAAGTTGCTGGTACAGAAACTAAAAGAAATGGCTCTGGAAGACGTGCTGATCGTCACTAGCGAAGTTGATGAAAATCTGTTCTTAGCTGCTCGTAACCTGTACAAGGTTGACGTTCGTGATACAGCTGGTATCGATCCTATAAGCCTGATTGCCTTCGACAAAGTGGTTATGACTGCTGAAGCTGTGAAGCAAGTTGAGGAGATGCTGGCATGATCCGTGAAGAACGTCTGCTGAAAGTACTGCGCGCGCCGCACGTATCTGAAAAAGCTTCTACAGCGATGGAGAAAAGCAACACCATCGTTCTCAAAGTTGCGAAAGACGCGACTAAAGCAGAGATCAAAGCTGCCGTACAGAAACTGTTTGAAGTTGAAGTGGAAGGTGTAAACACTTTGCTGGTTAAAGGTAAAGTTAAACGCCACGGACAGCGTATTGGTCGTCGTAGCGACTGGAAAAAGGCTTACGTCACCTTGAAAGAAGGCCAGAACCTGGACTTCGTTGGCGGCGCTGAGTAAGTCGGAGGAGTAAAGAACAATGGCAATTGTTAAATGTAAACCTACGTCTCCGGGCCGTCGCCACGTTGTTAAAGTGGTTAACCCTGAGCTGCATAAGGGTAAACCTTATGCTCCGTTGTTGGAAAAAAACAACAAAACTGGTGGTCGTAACAACAATGGTCGTATTACCACTCGTCACATTGGTGGTGGCCATAAACAGCATTATCGTCTGGTTGATTTTAAACGTAACAAAGATGGTATCCCTGCTGTTGTTGAGCGTCTGGAATATGATCCAAACCGTTCAGCAAACATCGCACTGGTTCTGTACAAAGACGGTGAGCGTCGTTACATCCTTGCGCCTAAAGGCCTGAAAGCGGGTGATCAAATCCAGTCTGGTGCTGATTCAGCGATCAAGACCGGTAACGCCCTGCCAATGCGCAACATTCCGGTTGGTTCTACTGTTCACAACATAGAAATGAAACCAGGTAAAGGTGGCCAGTTGGCTCGTTCAGCAGGTGCTTATGCTCAGATCGTTGCACGTGATGGTTCTTATGTGACCCTGCGTCTGCGTTCTGGTGAAATGCGTAAAATACTGTCTGATTGCCGCGCTACTTTAGGTGAAGTTGGTAACGCAGAACATATGCTGCGCGTTCTGGGTAAAGCTGGTGCAAGCCGCTGGCGTGGTATTCGTCCTACCGTTCGTGGTACGGCGATGAACCCAGTAGACCATCCACATGGTGGTGGTGAAGGTCGTAACTTTGGTAAACATCCTGTAACTCCATGGGGCATCCAGACCAAAGGTAAGAAGACCCGTAGCAACAAACGTACTGATAAATATATCGTACGTCGCCGTTCTAAAAAATAATTAGAGGATAAACCATGCCACGTTCTCTCAAGAAAGGTCCATTTATTGACCTGCACTTGCTGAAGAAGGTAGAGAAAGCGGTGGAAAGCGGAGACAAAAAGCCTATTAAGACTTGGTCCCGTCGTTCAACGATCTTTCCTAACATGATCGGTTTGACCATCGCTGTCCATAATGGTCGTCAGCATGTACCAGTTTTTGTGTCCGACGAAATGGTTGGTCATAAACTGGGTGAATTCGCGCCGACCCGTACTTATCGCGGCCATGCGGCCGATAAAAAGGCTAAAAAGCGCTAAGGTAGGAGGAAGAGATGGAAACTATCGCTAAACATCGCCACGCTCGTTCTTCTGCTCAGAAGGTTCGCCTTGTGGCTGACCTGATCCGCGGTAAGAAAGTGTCGCAAGCTCTGGAAACTCTGAACTATACCAACAAAAAAGCTGCTGGTTTAGTGAAGAAAGTACTTGAGTCTGCTATTGCTAACGCAGAACACAACGATGGCGCTGACATCGATGATCTGAAAGTCACGAAAATTTTCGTAGACGAAGGCCCAACTATGAAGCGTATTATGCCTCGTGCCAAAGGCCGCGCAGATCGTATCCTGAAGCGCACCAGCCACATCACTGTGGTTGTGTCCGATCGCTGAGACTCTGGAGACTAGCAATGGGTCAGAAAGTACATCCTAATGGTATTCGTCTGGGTATTGTCAAACCTTGGAACTCTACCTGGTATGCGAATACCAAAGAATTCGCTGACAACCTGGACAGCGACTTTAAAGTTCGCCAGTACTTGAACAAAGAACTGGTTAAAGCATCTATTTCACGTATCGTTATCGAACGTCCTGCGAAAAGCATCCGTGTAACCATTCACACTGCTCGTCCAGGTATTGTAATCGGTAAAAAAGGTGAAGACGTTGAAAAACTGCGTAAGGCTGTAGCGGATATCGCTGGCGTTCCTGCGCAGATCAATATTGCCGAAGTACGTAAACCTGAACTGGACGCAAAATTGGTTGCTGACAGCATCAGTTCACAGCTGGAACGTCGTGTAATGTTCCGCCGTGCTATGAAACGTGCTGTACAGAACGCTATGCGTTTGGGCGCTAAAGGTATCAAAGTGGAAGTCAGCGGCCGTCTGGGCGGTGCTGAAATTGCACGTACTGAGTGGTATCGTGAAGGTCGTGTACCTCTGCATACTCTGCGTGCAGACATCGACTACAATACTTCTGAAGCGCACACCACTTATGGTGTAATCGGCGTTAAGGTATGGATCTTCAAAGGTGAGATCCTGGGTGGTATGGCTGCAGTTGAACAGGCGGAAAAACCGGCTGCTCAACCTAAAAAGCAGCAGCGTAAAGGCCGCAAGTAAGGAGAGTCGCTGATGTTACAACCAAAGCGTACGAAATTCCGTAAAGTGCACAAAGGCCGCAACCGTGGTCTGGCTGCAGGTGCGGATGTTAGCTTCGGCACTTTCGGTCTGAAAGCTGTGGGCCGTGGTCGTCTGACTGCTCGTCAGATCGAAGCGGCACGTCGTGCTATGACCCGTGCAATTAAACGTCAAGGTAAAATCTGGATCCGTGTATTCCCAGACAAACCTATCACCGAAAAGCCACTCGAAGTGCGTATGGGTAAAGGTAAAGGTAACGTAGAATACTGGGTTGCCTTGATCCAGCCCGGTAAAGTCCTGTATGAAATGGACGGTGTGCCTGAAGAGCTGGCTCGTGAAGCATTCAAGCTGGCAGCAGCGAAACTGCCTATCAAAACCACCTTTGTAACTAAGACGGTGATGTAATGAAAGCACAAGAGCTGCGCGAAAAAAGCGTTGAAGAGCTGAACACTGAGCTGCTGAACCTGTTACGTGAACAATTCAATCTGCGTATGCAGGCGGCAAGTGGCCAGCTGCAACAGTCTCACCTGTTGAAACAAGTGCGTCGTAATATTGCACGCGTTAAGACTTTACTGACTGAGAAGGCGGGTGCGTAATGACCGATAAAATCCGTACTCTGCAAGGTCGTGTTATTAGCGACAAAATGGAAAAATCCATTGTTGTTGCTATTGAGCGTAAGGTGAAACACCCATTGTATGGTAAATTCATCAAACGTACGACTAAACTGCACGTACATGACGAGAACAATGAATGTGGAATTGGCGATGTAGTGGAAATCCGCGAAACCCGTCCACTGTCTAAGACTAAATCTTGGACTTTAGTTCGCGTCGTAGAGAAAGCGGTTCTATAATAGATCGCTGTATCTACAAAATAAACGGCCCAAAAAATAACGGGGCCGTTTATTTTTCTGTCCATCGCGAAGATGTGGTGTTATAATGCCGCGCCCTCGTAGTGTGGGATATTGAAACGGCCTCTTTAAAATAAAGTGGCTCAGTAGTAGTTGACATTTAGCGGAGCACTAAAATGATCCAAGAACAGACTATGCTGAACGTGGCCGACAACTCCGGTGCACGTCGCGTAATGTGTATCAAGGTTCTAGGTGGCTCGCACCGTCGCTACGCACATGTCGGTGACATCATCAAGATCACTATCAAGGAAGCAATTCCTCGTGGTAAAGTGAAAAAAGGTGATGTCCTGAAAGCGGTAGTGGTGCGCACCAAGAAGGGTGTTCGTCGCCCGGACGGTTCTGTCATTCGCTTCGATAGCAACGCTTGCGTATTGTTGAACAACAATAGTGAGCAAGTTATCGGTACGCGTATTTTTGGGCCGGTGACTCGTGAACTTCGTAATGAAAAGTTCATGAAAATTATCTCTCTGGCACCTGAAGTACTCTAAGGAGCATGCTATGGCAGCGAAAATCCGTCGTGATGACGAAATTATCGTGCTGACTGGTAAAGACAAAGGCAAGCGCGGTAAAGTAAAACAGGTTCTTTCTTCTGGTAAAGTTATTGTTGAAGGCATCAACCTGGTAAAAAAACATCAGAAGCCAGTTCCGGCTCTGAACCAACCAGGTGGCATCGTTGAAAAAGAAGCAGCTATTAATGTTTCTAACGTTGCAATTTTCAACGCAGCAACCGGCAAGGCTGACCGTGTAGGTTTTAGATTCGAAGATGGCAAAAAAGTGCGTTTCTTCAAATCTAACAACGAAACTATCAAGTAATTTGGAGTATACGATGGCGAAACTGCATGATTACTACAAAGACGAGGTAGTCAAGAAACTGATGACTCAGTTTGGTTACCATTCTGTCATGCAAGTCCCTCGGGTCGAGAAGATCACCCTGAACATGGGTGTTGGTGAAGCAATTGCTGATAAAAAACTGCTGGATAACGCAGCGGCTGACTTATCAGCAATCTCTGGTCAAAAGCCATTGATCACCAAAGCACGCAAATCAGTTGCAGGCTTCAAAATCCGTCAGGGCTATCCAATCGGCTGTAAAGTAACCCTGCGTGGAAAACGCATGTGGGAGTTCTTTGAGCGCCTGATTTCTATTGCTGTACCACGTATCCGTGACTTCCGTGGGTTGTCCGCTAAATCATTCGATGGTCGTGGTAACTACAGCATGGGTGTTCGTGAGCAAATCATCTTCCCTGAAATCGATTACGATAAAGTGGATCGCGTACGTGGTTTGGATATTACTATCACCACTACTGCGAAATCTGATGATGAAGGCCGCGCACTGTTGGCTGCGTTTAACTTCCCGTTCCGCAAGTAAGGCAGGGTACTCATGGCTAAGCAATCAATGAAAGCACGTGATGTAAAACGTGCGAAATTAGCTGAGAAATTCTTCGCAAAACGCGTTGAACTGAAAGCGATCATCTCTGATGTAAATGCATCTGATGAAGACCGTTGGAATGCTGTTCTTAAACTGCAAACACTGCCACGTGATTCCAGCCCTTGCCGTCAGCGTAACCGCTGCCGTCAAACTGGGCGTCCGCATGCATTTTTGCGGAAGTTTGGGTTGAGCCGTATTAAAGTCCGTGAAGCCGCTATGCGCGGTGAAATCCCGGGCCTTAAAAAGGCTAGCTGGTAATTGTCACCAATTGAATCACGGGAGTAAAGACAGATGAGCATGCAAGATCCGATCGCGGATATGCTGACCCGTATCCGTAACGGTCAGGCCGCGAATAAAGTTGCGGTCACCATGCCTTCCTCCAAGCTGAAAGTGGCAATTGCCAAGGTGCTGAAGGAAGAAGGTTACATTGAAGATTTTAAAATCGAAGGCGACACTAAGCCAGAACTGGAAGTTACTCTGAAGTATTTCCAAGGTAAGGCTGTTGTAGAAAGCATTCAGCGTGTAAGCCGCCCAAGTCTGCGCATCTATAAGAAAAAAGATGAGCTGCCACAAGTTATGGCTGGTTTGGGAATCGCTGTTGTTTCTACCTCTAAAGGTGTAATGACTGATCGTGCAGCTCGCCAGGCTGGTCTGGGTGGCGAGATTCTCTGCTACGTAGCTTAATTCGGGAGGAAAGAATGTCTCGTGTTGCAAAAGCACCCGTCGTCATTCCTGCCGGCGTAGAGGTTAAACTCGACGGTCAGGTTATTTCGATTAAGGGTAAAAACGGCGAGCTAAGTCGTAAAATCCACAACGCAGTTGAAGTTAATCATGCGGATAGCCAACTGACTTTCGCTCCGCGCGAAGGGTTTGCTGACGCTTGGGCGCAGGCAGGTACAACTCGTTCTCTGCTGAACGCTATGGTTATTGGTGTTAACGAAGGTTTCACTAAGAAACTTCAGCTGGTTGGTGTTGGTTATCGTGCAGCAGTTAAAGGCAACGCAGTTAGCTTGTCTTTAGGCTTCTCGCATCCGGTTGAGCATCAGCTGCCAGCAGGCATAACTGCGGAATGCCCATCACAAACTGAAATCGTACTGAAAGGTGCTGATAAGCAAGTGATTGGTCAGGTTGCGGCAGATTTGCGTGCCTATCGTCGTCCTGAGCCATATAAAGGCAAAGGTGTTCGTTACGCCGATGAAGTCGTGCGTACCAAAGAGGCTAAGAAGAAGTAAGGTAACACTATGGATAAGAAAGCAGCTCGTATCCGTCGTGCGACCCGCGCACGCCGCAAGCTCAAAGAACTGGGTGCGACTCGCTTGGTGGTACATCGTACCCCTCGCCATATTTATGCGCAGGTTATCGCACCAAATGGTTCTGAAACTCTGGTGGCCGCTTCTACAACAGAAAAAGCTATCAGTGAACAACTGAAATTTACTGGAAACAAAGAAGCCGCAGCATTAGTTGGTAAGATTGTTGCTGAACGTGCTCTGGAAAAAGGCATCAAAGATGTATCCTTTGACCGTTCTGGTTTCCAATATCATGGTAGAGTCCAGGCACTGGCAGATGCTGCCCGTGAAGCTGGCCTTCAGTTCTAAGGTAGAGGTGTAAGATGGCTCACATCGAAAAACAAGCTGGCGAACTGCAGGAAAAGCTGATCGCGGTAAACCGCGTATCTAAAACTGTTAAAGGTGGCCGCATTTTCAGCTTTACAGCACTGACTGTAGTTGGTGATGGTAACGGTCGCGTTGGTTTTGGCTACGGCAAAGCACGCGAAGTTCCGGCAGCAATCCAGAAAGCGATGGAAAAAGCACGTCGCAATATGAAAAACGTCGCACTTAACAGCGGCACTCTGTACCATCCAGTGAAAGGCTCACACACCGGTTCTCGCGTGTTCATGCAGCCTGCTCACGAAGGTACAGGTATCATCGCCGGTGGTGCGATGCGTGCTGTTTTGGAAGTGGCTGGAGTTCGTAACGTACTGGCTAAAACCTACGGTTCCACTAACCCGATTAATGTGGTTCGTGCAACCCTGGACGCTTTAGACAGCATGAAGTCTCCAGAAATGGTCGCAGCTAAGCGTGGCAAATCCGTCGAAGAAATTCTGGGGTAATGACCATGGCTAAGACTATTAAAATCACTCAGGTTCGCAGTTCAATTGGTCGTTTGCCTAAGCATAAGGCAACTCTGACTGGTTTAGGTCTGCGTCGCATTGGGCATACTGTTGAGCGTGAAGATACACCAGCTATTCGCGGTATGGTCAACTTGGTTTCCTATATGGTTAAAGTTGAGGAGTAACAGATGCGCTTAAATACTCTGTCTCCGGCTGAAGGTGCCAAGCACGCACCTAAACGTGTAGGTCGTGGTATTGGTTCTGGTCTGGGTAAAACCGGCGGTCGTGGTCACAAAGGTCAGAAGTCTCGTTCTGGCGGTGGCGTGCGTCGTGGTTTTGAAGGTGGCCAGATGCCTTTATACCGTCGTCTGCCAAAATTTGGTTTTACTTCACGTAAGGCAATGGTCACCGCAGAAATTCGTCTGTCTGATTTTGCCCACGTTGAAGGCGATGTTATCGATCTGAATGCACTGAAAGCTGCTAACATTATTGGCCCTCAAATTGAATTCGCAAAAGTAATGCTTTCTGGCGAAGTCAATCGCGCAGTAACTGTGCGTGGCTTGCGTGTTACTAAAGGCGCCCGTGCTGCAATTGAAGCTGCTGGCGGTAAAATTGAGGAATAAGTAACAGATGGCTAAACAACCAGGATTAGATTTTCAAAGTGCCAAAGGCGGATTAGGCGAGTTAAAACGCAGACTTTTGTTTGTCATTGGAGCTCTAATTGTTTTCCGTATTGGCTCTTTTATTCCAATCCCTGGTATTGATGCCGCTGTGCTTGCCAAATTGCTCGAGCAGCAAAGAGGCACCATCATTGAAATGTTTAACATGTTCTCTGGTGGTGCTTTAAGCCGTGCTTCTATCTTTGCACTGGGTATAATGCCGTATATTTCTGCGTCTATTATTATCCAGTTGTTAACTGTGGTTAACCCCCGTTTAGCAGAGATTAAGAAGGAAGGGGAAGCTGGTCGTCGTAAGATCAGTCAGTACACCCGTTATGGCACATTGGTGCTGGCAATATTCCAGTCAATCGGTATTGCTACTGGATTGCCGAATATGCCTGGGATGCAAGGATTAGTTATTAATCCTGGCGTTGCATTCTATTTCACGGCTGTTGTAAGTCTGGTCACGGGAACCATGTTCTTGATGTGGTTGGGTGAGCAGATTACTGAGCGAGGTATCGGTAACGGTATTTCAATCATAATCTTTGCTGGTATCGTTGCGGGTCTACCGCCTGCAATTGGTCACACCATCGAGCAAGCTCGGCAAGGCGACCTGCACTTCCTCCTGTTGCTGTTGGTTGCAGTATTAGTATTTGCCGTAACTTTCTTCGTTGTTTTCATTGAGCGTGGTCAACGCCGTATCGTTGTTAACTATGCAAAACGTCAGCAAGGTCGTAAAGTTTTCGCGGCACAAAGTACACATTTGCCGTTGAAAGTGAATATGGCTGGGGTTATCCCTGCAATTTTTGCTTCCAGTATTATTTTGTTCCCCGGTACCATAGCTTCTTGGTTCGGAGGGGGAACAGGCTGGAATTGGTTGACAACTATTTCTATGTATTTGCAACCAGGTCAACCGCTTTATGTGTTATTATACGCTTCTGCAATCATCTTCTTCTGTTTCTTCTACACGGCTTTGGTTTTCAATCCAAGAGAAACAGCAGATAACCTGAAGAAGTCTGGTGCATTCGTACCAGGAATTCGTCCGGGAGAGCAAACGGCTAAGTACATTGATAAAGTAATGACTCGTCTAACCTTAATTGGTGCGTTATATATTACTTTTATCTGCTTAATCCCGGAGTTCATGCGTGATGCAATGAAAGTTCCATTCTATTTTGGTGGTACTTCTCTACTGATTGTAGTCGTCGTCATCATGGACTTTATGGCTCAAGTGCAAACTCTTATGATGTCGAGTCAATATGAGTCTGCATTGAAGAGGGCAAACCTGAAAGGATATAACCGCTAATTGGTTTGCTTGAGAAGTTACGGAGAGTAAAAATGAAAGTTCGTGCTTCCGTCAAGAAATTATGCCGCAATTGCAAAATTGTTAAACGTAACGGTATCGTTCGTGTGATTTGCAATGCAGAGCCTAAGCACAAACAGCGCCAAGGCTAATTAGTCGCATATTTTTCTTGCAAAGTTGGGTTGAGCTGGCTAAATTAGCCAGCCAATCTTTTTTATCTGACAGCAACATTGTTTGAGTATCCTGAAAACGGGCTTTTCAGAATGATGTTGCAGTGAATAAATATTGTAGGAGTGCATAGTGGCCCGTATAGCAGGCATTAACATTCCTGATCAGAAACATACTGTAATCGCATTAACTTCGATCTACGGTATCGGTAAAACCCGCTCACAAGCAATTTGTGCAGCAGTGGGCATTGCTGAAAATGTTAAGATCAGTGAGCTGTCTGAAGAGCAAATTGACAAGCTGCGTGACGAAGTTGCCAAATACGTTGTAGAAGGTGATCTGCGTCGTGAAGTAACCCTGAGTATCAAACGTCTGATGGATCTTGGTTGCTATCGTGGTTTACGTCATCGTCGTGGTCTGCCAGTTCGCGGTCAGCGTACTAAGACCAATGCACGTACCCGTAAGGGTCCGCGTAAACCGATCAAGAAATAATCGGGGTATTGAATAATGGCAAAAGCACCTATTCGTGCACGTAAGCGTGTAAGAAAACAAGTCTCTGACGGTGTGGCTCATATCCATGCTTCTTTCAACAATACCATCGTTACTATTACTGATCGTCAGGGTAACGCATTGGGTTGGGCAACTGCCGGGGGTTCCGGTTTCCGTGGTTCTCGTAAATCTACTCCGTTTGCAGCTCAGGTTGCGGCAGAGCGCTGCGCTGAAGCAGTAAAAGAGTACGGAATTAAGAACCTGGAAGTTATGGTTAAAGGACCTGGTCCTGGCCGTGAGTCAACTATCCGCGCATTAAATGCGGCTGGTTTCCGCATCACTAATATTACGGATGTGACTCCGATCCCTCATAACGGTTGTCGTCCACCGAAAAAACGTCGCGTTTAGTACGTCTTCGTTTTTTAGGATTGTTGGAGAAAGAAAATGGCAAGATATTTGGGTCCTAAGCTCAAGCTGAGCCGTCGCGAGGGTACAGACCTTTTCCTGAAGTCTGGCGTTCGCGCGATTGACACCAAGTGTAAGTTAGAACAGGCACCAGGCCAGCACGGCGCACGTAAACCGCGTCTGTCTGACTATGGTGTACAGTTACGTGAAAAACAAAAAGTTCGTCGTATTTACGGTGTTCTGGAGCGTCAATTCCGTAACTACTATAAAGAAGCGACTCGTCTGAAAGGCAACACAGGTGAAAACCTGCTGAATTTGCTGGAAAGTCGCTTGGATAACGTCGTTTATCGTATGGGTTTTGGCGCGACTCGTGCTGAATCACGCCAAATGGTAAGCCACAAGGCTATCACGGTAAATGGTCGCGTTGTTAACATCGCTTCTTATCAGGTATCCCCGAATGACGTAGTCAGCGTTCGTGAAAAAGCGAAGAAGCAGGCTCGCATTAAAGCAGCTTTAGAGCTGGCTGAGCAGCGTGAGAAACCAACTTGGTTGGAAGTTGATGCTGCGAAGATGGAAGGTGTGTTCAAGCGTATTCCTGAACGTACTGATCTATCCGCTGACATTAACGAACACCTGATCGTCGAGCTTTACTCTAAGTAAAGCTTAGTACCAAAGAGAGGACACAATGCAGGGTTCTGTGACAGAGTTTCTAAAACCGCGCCTGGTAGATATCGAGCAAGTCAGTTCGACGCACGCCAAGGTGACCCTTGAGCCATTAGAGCGTGGCTTTGGCCATACTCTTGGCAACGCACTGCGCCGTATTCTGCTTTCGTCTATGCCGGGTTGTGCGGTGACTGAGGTTGAGATTGATGGTGTACTGCATGAGTACAGCACCAAAGAAGGTGTACAGGAAGATATCCTGGAGATTCTCCTCAATCTGAAAGGGCTGGCGGTGAAAGTTCAGGGTAAAGATGAAGTTATCCTTACTTTGAATAAATCTGGCATTGGCCCTGTGACTGCAGCCGATATCATCCATGATGGTGATGTCGAAATCGTCAAGCCGCAGCACGTAATCTGCCATCTGACTGACGAAAGCGCTTCCATTAGTATGCGTATAAAAGTTCAGCGCGGTCGTGGATATGTGCCGGCTTCTGCCCGAATTCATTCGGAAGAAGATGAGCGCCCTATCGGTCGTTTGTTAGTAGATGCTTGCTATAGCCCAGTAGAGCGTATCGCCTACAATGTTGAAGCAGCTCGTGTAGAACAGCGTACTGACTTGGATAAGCTGGTTATCGAGATGGAAACTAACGGTACAATCGATCCTGAAGAGGCGATTCGCCGTGCAGCTACCATTCTGGCTGAACAACTAGAAGCTTTCGTTGATTTACGTGATGTACGTCAACCAGAAGTAAAAGAAGAGAAGCCAGAGTTTGATCCGATCCTGCTGCGCCCTGTTGACGATCTGGAATTGACTGTCCGCTCTGCTAACTGCCTTAAAGCAGAAGCTATCCACTACATCGGTGATTTGGTACAGCGTACTGAAGTTGAGTTACTTAAAACACCTAACTTGGGTAAAAAATCTCTTACTGAGATTAAAGATGTACTGGCTTCACGTGGACTTTCTCTGGGCATGCGTCTGGAAAACTGGCCACCAGCAAGTATTGCTGATGAGTAACTAGATCACAGGTTAAGGTTTTACTGAGAAGGATAAGGTCATGCGCCATCGTAAGAGTGGTCGTCAATTGAACCGCAACAGCAGCCATCGCCAAGCTATGTTTCGTAACATGGCAGGTTCTTTAGTTCGTCATGAAATCATCAAGACGACTCTGCCTAAAGCGAAAGAACTGCGTCGCGTCGTTGAGCCGCTGATTACTCTTGCCAAGACCGACAGCGTAGCTAATCGTCGTCTGGCATTCGCCCGTACTCGTGATAACGAGATCGTGGCAAAATTGTTTAATGAACTGGGTCCGCGTTTTGCGAGCCGTGCAGGGGGTTACACTCGTATTCTGAAGTGTGGCTTCCGTACAGGTGACAATGCACCGATGGCATACATCGAGCTTGTTGACCGTGCAGCAGAGTCTCAGACAGAAGTAGCGTCTGCAGAGTAATCTGTAGGAGCGTAAAAAGCCGGGTATTATCCCGGTTTTTTATTGCCTTTTAATTTTGGTCCTCTAATTCTCCGTTTTATATTCATCAACTAATCTGCAAATTTTTCCTGTTCAGATGATCTCTTAGCCTATTCTGGTAGTATTGTGATTATTTTCTACTTGATAGGAGAATCTTATGTATCGTATCGGTCAGTTGGCAAAATTAGCAGGTGTAACATCTGACACTATCCGTTTTTATGAAAAACAGGGGCTGATGCTTCATGGAGAAAGAACAGAAGGTGGTTATAGACTATATACTGAACAGGATCTACAGCGATTACGTTTTATCCGCTATGCAAAACAATTAGGTTTTACACTCGAAGCAATTGTAGAACTATTATCTATTCGGGTTGATCCTGAGCATCATACATGCAAGGAATCAAAACATATTGTTGATTCTAGATTGCGAGAAGTTGAAGAAAAATTATTAGAAATGCAAAAAATGCGTGATTCTTTGAAAATGTTGAGTGATGCTTGTTGTGGTAGTACTCACGTCAGTACATATTGTTCTATATTAGAAATTCTGGAAGAAGGTGCGACAAACAGATAATTTTTCTTTATTGTTCTGAGCGCTAAGAGTACAATCGCACTGTTTTTAATCATAAAATTATTTTATTAATTAATTTAGAGGTTATGATGACAACATATCGCCATAAAAAAGGTGTTATCAAAGATAATGCTATAGAAGCTTTACTACATGATCCTTTGTTTAGGCAGAGAGTAGAGAAAAATAAAAAAGGTAAAGGAAGTTATAATCGTAAAGAAAAGCATGGTTGGGAGGCCAATGGTAATAATTTTATCAAGTTATTATCATTGGCCTTCTAGCTTTTTAAGTAGATTCTATAATCGAATAAGTCCGAATTGATTTTTTTACAGGAAGAAAGGACTTGGCTGGAAAAGCTTTTCTACTTCAGGCACGAATTTTTTATCAGTAATAAACATGATTACATGATCACCTTGTTGAATAATACTGTAATCATTAGCAATGATGACTTCTTCATTACGGACAATGGCACCTATTGTTGTTCCTGGTGGTAATTTGATATCACCTATCTTACGCCCAACAACTTTTGAAGTATGTTCATCGCCATGAGCTATGGCCTCGATAGCTTCAGCAACTCCTCTTCTTAATGAGAATACACTGACAATATCTGCTTTACGGACATGACCAAGTAGCGCTGATACTGTTGCTTGTTGAGGTGAAATTGCAATATCAATGACCCCACCTTGTACTAAATCAACATATGCACTGCGTTGAATAAGAACCATTGCTTTTTTGGCCCCCATTCGTTTTGCAAGCATGGCTGACATAATATTGGCTTCATCATCATTTGTTAGCGCTATAAAAACGTCAACTTGTTCAATATGTTCTTCAGCTAGTAATTCTTGGTCTGAAGCATCACCATAAAACACGATGGTATCGTGCAATAGTTCAGCTAATTCAATGGCCCTTTTTTGGTTATGTTCAATTAGCTTGACGCTGTAATCTTTTTCAAGTCGTGCGGCTAAGCCTGCACCAACATTACCGCCCCCAACAATCATGATGCGTTTATACGGTTTTTCAAGGCGTTGTAATTCGCTCATTACGGCCCTGATATGTTGTGATGCTGCAACGAAGAAGACTTCATCTCCAGCTTCAATAATTGTTGAACCTTGAGGTCTAATCGGGCGATCTTGACGAAATATTGCAGCAACTTTGCTATCAATATGTGGCATATGCTCTCGAAGTGAGGATAAGGCATTGCCTACCAGTGAACCACCATAATAGGCCTTAACCGCAACAATGCTGACACGCCCTTCAGCAAAATTAACAACTTGTAATGCTCCTGGGTATTGGATTAATTTATAGATGTAATCAATAACCAGTTGCTCAGGGGATATTAGATAATCAATAGGAATATCATCAGGTTGAAATAATTTTTCTGATTCTCGGATATATTCTGATGAGCGTATTCTGGCGACTTTATTGGGTGTGTTAAATAGAGAATAAGCAATTTGGCATGCAACCATATTGGTTTCATCTGAATTTGTGACAGCTATTAACATATCAGCATCTTCAGCGCCCGCTTCCTTCAATACTCTGGGATGGGAGCCATGGCCATTGACAACTCGGAGATCGAATTTATCCTGTAACTGGCGTAGACGATCTGTATCGGTATCAACGACAGTAATATCATTGTTTTCATCAACTAAATTCTCAGCTAATGTCCCACCAACCTGGCCAGCACCCAGAATGATTATCTTCATAGCATTCTCTTCTCAATTGGAAGCCATCTTTTATTCTTGATATTTTAGCAAAACCATAAAATTCTCTCGCTCAGTTGGAACGAGAGAGCGTTATTATTGTTTAGTTAGTCGGGCATAAAAGAAACCATCACCACCCGTAGCTTCTGGAATAATCTGTGTTCCAGGAGTATCCGAATTACCTGCTTCTGATAATACTGCATCGGGATGACGGGCCAAAAACTCTTTTATTTGCTCACTATTTTCCTGAGGTAAAATTGAACAGGTGGCATAAACCAGCGTGCCATTTCGCTTCAAATATGGCCAGATAGCTTCAAGGATTTCAGATTGCAATGTAACTAGTTGATTTATATCTTCACTCCTGCGTAGCCATTTTATGTCAGGGTGACGGCGAATAACCCCTGTAGCAGAGCATGGCGCGTCAAGAAGAATACGATCAAATTGTTCATCAGCAGCCCACTCGTGTGGAAGGCGTCCATCACCTGTTTTGACGACAGCATGCAAGTTAAGTCGTTGTAAATTCTCTTTTACTCGCTTAATTCGTTGCTCATCAATATCGATAGCAAGAACCTTAGATTTTGGTGCTATTTCGAGTATATGAGTAGTTTTTCCGCCAGGTGCAGCACAAAGATCCAGTATAGATTCACCATTGCATGGGCCTAAGAGTTCAGCACATCCCTGTGCGGAGCGATCCTGAATAGTTACCCAGCCTTGGCTAAATCCGGGTAGTGTACTGACAGGACAGGGGTTCAGAAGACGAATAGCACTAGGATGGTTGATATCTAATTCTGCTTCTATATTAGCTTCTTCTAATAGTGCAAGATATTCTTTTGCTGCATGATGGGATTGGTTAACCCGTAGCCACATAGGTGGTTTTTGGTTGTTGGCATTCACTATAGTTTGCCAATTTTGTGGGTATGCTTTTTGAATGTGTTCTAGCAGCCATTTGGGATGTAGGTGTTGATTATTTGCCCGTTCGATTAATTCTTGTTGTTGGCGCTGAAATTGGCGAAGGACACCATTAATTACCCCTTTAAGCTGTGGTCGTTTTAAATGAGTGGCGCCATTGACGGTTTCGGCAAGTGCAGCGTGTGCAGGTATACGTGTATATATCAGCTGATATATACCCACCATGATTAGGTAGTGAAAAATACGTTGTTTTCCTTTCAATGGCTTTGCCATTAGTTGACTGATAAACCACTCAAGCTGGGGTAATATTCTCATCACACCAAAACAGATTTCTTGCAACAACGCCTTATCTTTATCAGAAACTTTTTGTTGGAGTTCAGGTATAACAGTGCTGAGGGATTGCCCTTGGTCAAGCACTTGGGTGATTGCTTTTGCAGCGATGCTTCTCAGGTTATATGTATTTTTCATGGTATGGTCAAAAAGCTGATTTTCGTCAGCATGGTAAAAAATAGGAAGAAGCCTGAATGCTAAAACATTCAGGCAAAGTCAGGTTAGTATCAGTTGATTTTGCTACCAGTTGTAAACCACTCACGTTTGGAGTTTAACAGATCGGCAACCGACATTGCTTTCTTGCCTGGTGGTTGCAATTGAACAATATTTAATATCCCATCCGCAGTTGCAATTTGAATACCTTTTTTATCTGCGCTGATAATTGTTCCAGGAGCTTGGGTGGTTTGCTCTGCAATGACTTCTGACTGCCAGATTTTAATTGGTTGATCATCAACTAAGAAGAAGCTCATAGGCCAGGGGTTGAAAGCACGAATACAACGTTCAATTTGGCTTGCAGGTAAATTCCAATCTACTTTTGCTTCCTCTTTACTCAGTTTTTCGGCGTAGGTCGCAAGTGTGTCATCCTGAATTTTAGGTTGACATGTCCCCGATGTGATTAAATCTAAGGTGTTGAGTAAGGCTTTAGGCCCAATATTGGCAAGCTTTTCGTATAAACTAGCACTAGTATCTTCATTTGTAATTGGGCAAATAGCTTTCAACAGCATATTACCCGTATCAAGTCCGGCATCCATTTGCATGATCGTTATGCCCGTTTCTTGGTCGCCAGCCCAAATGGAGCGCTGAATGGGGGCTGCACCACGCCAACGAGGTAGTAAAGAGCCGTGGACATTCAAGCATCCTAGACGTGGTATATCTAAAACGGCTTGAGGAAGAATTAAGCCATAGGCAACAACGATCATAATATCGGCTTGTTGTTCCATGACCCATTGTTGACTTTCTTCTGTACGTAAGGTTTTTGGCTGGAAAACAGGAATATCATGTTCTTCAGCCAATACCTTTACAGGACGTGGTGTCAGTTTCTTACCTCTTCCTGCCGGCTTGTCTGGTGGAGCGAGTACTCCGACAACCTGGTGTTGAGAGTTTAATAAAGCAGCCAAATGGCGAGCCGCGAAATCAGGCGTTCCGGCAAAAATAATACGTAAAGAGTCAGACACTGTTATTTCCTGCGATAATAAAAGTTATTTGTTTTTGGCTCTCAGTCGGTCAATTTTTTCAACTTTCTGACGGATGCGTTGGCGTTTCAATGGTGATAAATAATCAACAAAGAGTTTACCGACTAAATGATCCATTTCATGTTGAATACAGATTGCCAGTAATCCATCAGCTTCTAATTCAAATGGTTGGCCGTTATAGTCTAAGGCCTTAATTTTTACTTGCTCAGAACGAGGCACAAATCCACGCTGTTCAGGAACAGATAAACAACCTTCTTCTATTCCTGTTTCACCGGTTGCATTAATCAATTCCGGGTTCATCAGAACAAGACGTTGATCGTGCTCCTCAGAAACGTCAATGACAATAATTCTCTGATGTATATCAACTTGTGTTGCCGCTAAACCAATACCTTCCTCTGCATACATCGTTTCAAACATATCATCAACGATACGCTGAATTTCTGCATTGACTTTTTCTACTGGCTTGGCAACTGTGCGAAGTCGCTCATCTGGATAATGTAATACTTGTAAAATTGACATATATATTTAGAACTGCATTCAAAAAGTGAGTGATAATTGATGCCTATTCTAGACATTTCCCATTTAGATTGACAGTATTGAACATAAATTAATCATGAGAGGATTGCTCTCAACCTCAGATCAGGATGACGATATGGAAGCGATGGAAATGTGGTTAAGAATGAAAATGGTCTCTCATCTTTCAGCTGCGAAGGCCATGCTTATTATGGATCGCCTGTTGCAAACGAAAAATTGCAGCATATCTTCTCTTAAAGCATGTGGTCTGTCATCTGCACAATGCTTGCAATTTATGAAAGCTAACACTTCCGTGCTGATTTCGGCTCTCAATTGGTTAGAACAACCAGATCATCATTTGTTGACTTTCTCTCATCCCGCATATCCGCCTTTATTAAAGCAAATACACTCTCCACCTCTTGTTCTTTTTGTTGTAGGTGATGTATCGGCCTTATCGCAAAAGCAAATTTCAATGGTTGGTAGTAGGACTGCGACTTTTTATGGTGAAAAATGGGGAAAGATATTTGCTAGTGACTTGGCTAAAAATAATCTGGTAATAACTAGTGGACTGGCGATTGGTATTGACGGTATCTGCCATCAGGCAGCATTGGATTCGGGAGGGAAAACAGTCGCGGTACTTGGTAGTGGTTTTAAAAATATCTACCCCAGTAGACATAAGTCCTTGGCCGGACATATTAAAGAAAATGGGGCATTAGTTTCCGAATTTTTTCCTGATGCGCCACCTAAAGCCAAGCATTTCCCAAGGCGAAATCGAATTATTAGTGGGTTAAGTTTGGCTCTTCTTATTGTGGAAGCTCATAAGAATAGTGGCTCACTGATTACAGCCCGTTGCGCTCTTGAACAAGGGCGAGACATCTTTGCATTACCTGGTCCATTAGGCACTCCTGCGAACGAAGGTAATCATTGGTTGATTAAACAAGGGGCTTATTTGGCAACAAATGTAATGGATATTATGGAGCATATTGGCTCTTCATTTCAATGGGTTAACATCGAAGAGAAAGGTCAGGAGGAAGAAAATAAACAATTTGAACAAACAGAGTTGCCATTTGTGGATGTGCTGGTTAACGTAAGTAGTGAAGTTACACCTGTTGATGTGATTGCCCAGCGCTCTTCCCTGCCAGTTACCGAAGTTATGACCAAATTATTGGAGTTGGAACTCATAGGAAAAGTTGCTGTTGTTGCTGGTGGGTATGTCCGAACTAATTAAGCGATTTAATTTGTGCTTTTTCCAATGTTATGGCGGCTGCCGATATTCAGCGAGTGAGATATGTCTAAGAAAGTACCTTTTACTATAAAAAAAATAGAGCGTTGCCCAAAGTGTAATGCTGAGTTAGTGATCCGCAATGGTGATCATGGTCCATTTTATGCGTGTTCCGGTTATCCATCTTGCCATTATCTTCGTCCTTTGAAAGCACAAATAGACGGACATATTGTTAAAGAATTGGATGGGCAAATCTGTCCAAAATGTGGTTTCACTTTAGTCTTACGTCAAGGGCGTTACGGTATGTTTATTGGCTGTGGTCATTATCCTGAATGTGAATATACAGAATTAATTGATAAACCAGATGATACGTCAATTAATTGTCCTCAATGCCAGCAAGGAAAATTACTCCAGCGTAAATCTCGTTTTGGTAAGACATTTTATTCTTGTAATCGCTATCCAGAATGTCAGTTTGCACTTAACAATAAGCCTATCTCAGGTGAATGCACGTTTTGTCACTACCCACTGTTAATAGAAAAGCGCACTTCCCAAGGCGTAAAATTATTTTGTGCCAGTAAATTGTGTAGTAAGCAGCAAGTTAATGAAATTGAGAAATGAAATGAGTTACATAATCTCACCAGTATTTGATGAAGTTATCACGGCCTTAAAAGAAGAAAAAGTTATTGCTTATCCTACTGAAGCCGTTTTTGGATTAGGGTGTGACCCTGATAGTGAAAATGCAGTGCAAGAGCTATTAGCGTTGAAAAATAGGTCTTGGGAGAAAGGGCTAATTCTTATTGCTGATAAGTATGAGAGATTATGTCCTTATATTGATGATGAACAGATAAATGATATACAGAAAGAAACCATACTCTCATCTTGGCCTGGTCCTGTTACGTGGGTAATCCCCGCGAAAGCGACCACACCAAAATGGTTGACTGGCAAATTTTCAACATTGGCCGTTCGAGTTACGGCTCACCCTTTGGTTCAGCAGCTATGTGCTATATATGAAAAACCACTTGTTTCGACTAGTGCGAATCTAAGTGGATTAGACCCATGTCGTAGTGTAGAAGAAGTACGACAGCAATTTGGCGATCGTGTCCCAATATTAGAAGGAGAAGTTGGTGGGCGTAAGAATCCATCAGAAATCAGGGATGCGTTAACTGGCAAATTATATCGGCAAGGATAGGTAATCATGGATAAATTCGCTGTTTTTGGTAATCCAATTGCGCATAGTAAGTCTCCTTATATTCATCGATTGTTTGCTGAACAAACAGGTATCGAGAATCAGTATGGGAGAGTACTTGCTCCGGTAGAAAACTTTGAACAAACCTTAGCTTATTTTTTCGAACAGGGGGGGGTAGGAGCGAATATCACTGTTCCTTTCAAAGAACGTGCCTATAAATGCTCTGATGAATTGACTGAACGGGCGGGTATCTGTGGTGCAGTTAACACATTAAAACGGATATCGGGAAACCGACTGCTCGGTGACAATACTGATGGAATGGGATTATTAGTAGACTTGCAGCGACTCAAATTCCTCTCTCAAGGACAGAAGATTCTGATCATAGGCGCTGGTGGAGCTGCGAAAGGTGTATTGTCTCCTTTGTTATCACTGGGCTGTTCAGTCACTATTACTAACCGAACATTTGAACGTGCTCAAATAATCGCAAATACATTTTCTCTATTAGGTGATATTCAGGCCATTGAAATGAGTGATCTTGGCCTTATTACGCCAGATTTTGATATTATCATTAATGCAACAGCTTCTGGCCTTGATGGACAAATTCCTGCCATCTCTCCGTTGATTTTTCAAAATAATAGTGTGTGTTACGACATGTATTACCAGCATGGATTAACTCCTTTCCTTACGTTCGCTCACCAACATGGTGTTTCACGTTTGGCTGATGGCTTAGGAATGTTAGTAGGGCAGGCTGCGTATTCTTTTGAATTATGGCATGGAGTGTTTCCTGAAATAGAACCTGTTTTAACGGCCTTAAGACGGGAATTACATGCATGAACCAATCCATTCAATTTCCTGATCGTGAAGAGTGGGATGCGGTAGAAAATAAGGTAATATTCCCAGCAATGGTGGATGGTTTGCTGGTGGAGTGTATGATTAGTTCTGATGAAATAATAGGGCGTTATGGCAAGGATCATCACCCACTCGATTTGTTTCGCCAACATCGCTGGGATTTGGAAGAAGAGTTTGAAACAGCCATTTTGAGTGGGCATGATGATCAATTTGGGCGCTACTCTTTGCTTTCAGATTGTGTTGATAGGTAGTCATTTTTCCAGCTAACGTAATTATTAGCGGAATAAAGCAGCCCTTCCAATTCTTCAGGTTTGAGTTTTCGTACTTGCTTGGCAGGGCTACCGACGTACAGGTAACCGCTTTTTAATTTTTTACCTGGAGGAACTAGGCTGCCTGCTCCAATCACAACATCGTCTTCAATAGTCACTCCATCAAGTAAAATGGAACCCATGCCAACTAAGACTCGATTCCCAATTTTACACCCATGTAGCATTGATTTATGACCTACCGTAACATCTTCGCCAATTATTAGTGGGAAGCCATTTGGATTATCAGGAGATTTATGAGTCACATGTAAAACAGAACCATCTTGAATATTTGTACGTGAACCAATTGAGACATAATTTACATCTCCCCTGATAACTACAAGGGGCCAAATGCTGACATTATCTGCTAATCTGACATTTCCAATTACAACAGAAGAAGGATCTAAAAGAACTTTTTGGCCGACTTGAGGATAGAAATTTAGATATTGGCGTAAAACAGTAGGCATAAAAACCTCAACAGTAATAGTGGATCGCAAATATATAAGCAATTATATAGGAATGTTATTGAGGAAAAAATGCCACGCAATGGAATGAACCGCATTAATTTTAGCCTGTTTGAGTGGTTTTTATATTCAAAAGGCCAAAAAGTGCTCACTTGAAAATAAAATTGCAAAAAACTATTGTCAGCGCTGAAAAACACCCTATAATGCGCCACCACTGACCGACGCCGAGCTGAAACAGGCCGCGAAGGACAGTGAGGGAAAAGCGAAAATAATCGCTTGACTCTCGAGGCGAAAAGCGTAAGATACGCAGCCTCGCAACCCGGAAGAAGCGCCCGGTTGCCAACGCTCTTTAACAAATTAATCAGACAATCTGTGTGGGCACTCACAAGACA
>NZ_LDNM01000124.1 GCF_001028135.1 Xenorhabdus griffiniae | reverse complement strand
CGTATTTGAGGTTAATGCGGCCAATAAAGCCGATTTTAACACCCCGATGGTGACGACCAGCGAACAACTGACCGCGATGGCGCAAATCACCGGTAACGGAGGGATGGCGATCCGGGGTGGTCAAGGGGCTACGTTTGAGGGTAATATCAGCCAGACATCCGGCAGCTACCAAACCACGGGTGACGTTAAAGCGGGTAACATCTCAGTGCGCGGCCACAAACACCCGAACGGCCATAACGGTGGCAATACTGGCTCATCCATTCCCTAACCTGACATCTTCTGCTGAACCCCCTCAACTGCTGATATTTACCCATGCTGCCACACTGTGCAGCATGGACAGATTATTAAATCCCCAAACGGGTGACTATACCGGCACCCGAACAAACAGCCTGGAAAATGCGGTTTACCTGCGGCTCATGACACCATTGGGTAGTTACTGGGCTGACCCTGCGCTGGGTTCCCGTTTACACGAGCTGACCCGTGAAAAAGACGTCTCACGCATTTATGGGCTGGTGCGCCAGTATGCTGAACAGGCGTTACAGCCGATATTGGATGATGGCCGTGCCGCATCAATCAGCGTGACGGTACACCGTGACCAGCACAAGCGGGCGCTGCTCTGGATTGAGGTCACTGATGCCGCAGAGCAGACACATATTTTCAAACACACCGTGAGAATCGCCTGATGTGGATCACCCCGGAATTTCAGCAAATCCGCGATGACCTGTTGCGGGACATCAAGAATCAACTGGCGGATGCCGATACAAGCACTGACAGTGATTATTTTGCCCGCGCATCATCCGTGGCCAGCGTGGCCGAGGGGATTTATCAGCATCAAGGCTGGATTGTCCGCCAGATATTCCCGGACACCGCCGACAGCGACTATCTGGAACTGCATGCCCGTACCCGTAATCTGACACGTAAACCCGCCACCACCGCCACAGGCATCGCCAGCCTGACAGGTTCACCGGGGGCCATCTTACCCGCCGGTGCAGAAATACGGGGTGAAACAGTCTCAGTTAAAACGACGGCCGCCGTGACGATTGACCTGCACGGACAGGCAACCGCCCCGATTATCACCCACCAATCCGGCGCCGCAGGCAACCTGTCATCACCGGCGGAGGCCGAACTGGTCAGTGCCCCGATGGGCATTAACAGCCGTGCCATTATCCAGACACTGGCAGGCGGCACGGAGGCCGAAACCAATGCCAGCCTGCTGGCGAGATTGCTCGACATCATTCGCCGACCGCCCGCAGGTGGCAATAAATACGACTATCGCCGCTGGGCGCTGGAAGTCCCCGGTGTCACCAACGCCTTTGTTTACCCGTTACGCCGTGGCCTCGGCACCGTCGATATTGCGATCACCTCCGCCAATGGCTTGCCGTCAGCGGACATTATTAAAGCGGTGCAAGACCACATTGACGACGTTCGCCCTGTCACCGCCAAAAGCTCACTGGTATTGGCACCGGCATTGCGCCCGGTGGATTTTGTTATTGAAGTCGTTTTGGATGGCATCACGCTGGAAGCCGCCAATCAGGAAATCACGAACGTTATTACCGATGCGGCAGGACGGCTGGCGCCGGGTGAGCCGTTGAT
>NZ_LDNM01000123.1 GCF_001028135.1 Xenorhabdus griffiniae | reverse complement strand
TGTCAGTGAGAAGATTAGCCTCGAAAGAGCGCGAACGGGCATCACTGACAGAGAGAGCGTTGTAATTAACCAAGGAGAATTTATGTAAACCAAATCGGACAGACCGCAAGCGCAATGCGCTAATGCTGTGGTAATGACACAGCCCTGAGTCACCGTGTGGTGAGCCTGTGTAGCGACGGGTCAAGTTCATAGATTACAAGCAGCTCCGGTAGAGCAGTGCGAAAGCCAAACGCACACCGGTTATTAGCGGCAAAGATGCGACAGGAACTCAAGGGCATGAGCGCGACCACTGCGAGAGTGTGGTTCAAAACTCTAGTTGGTTTTGAGGTGTGGTGACTGAGCCAAAAAGTAATCAGTCAGTATTCACAGATGGGACTGAATCAGGACTACGGTAGGCGCAACTGTGATAGAGCCACAACGTAGCGATCACTACACCATCAAAGCCAATTAACGGAGAAGTTTTATGTACGAAAATTACAAGTACGGGAATTTCGATAAACTGGAAAGCGCCATTGATAACGCTATTAACCAAACGCAGGAGCAGTTACAAAAGCAACGGAAAGAAGCATTCTGGAGCAACCGTGAACCCAAACAGCGTTTAACCAAGCAGGAACGCGGCACGGTTAACGCATTAAGCAGCTTCATTACGGCAGTAAATGGCGCTCCATCAAAAGAGCG
>NZ_LDNM01000122.1 GCF_001028135.1 Xenorhabdus griffiniae | reverse complement strand
CAGCTCTTTACTCGAAGCAACCTGTTTATTTTTGACTAAAAAACATTCGTGATCTTGCCCTGTATATAAACCCCATTGATGAAGTTATTCACATGCAACATTTGAATAAGTAAAAACATGCGTTAGATCACGTTTTACAGGTGAAATCCCACAAAACCCGCATCCATATCAAATTTACCCCTTACGTTGTTCGCTATAATTAAACCATATAAAAAGTAATAGATTGACTCCCACTTGAACAATGGAGAAGAGCGGTGAAAACCTTCAATGTCGACCTTGCGATTATCGGAGCCGGTGGAGCAGGGCTACGAGCCGCCATCGCTGCTGCTGAAGCCAATCCTAAACTCAAAATTGCTTTACTCTCAAAAGTTTATCCTATGCGTAGCCATACGGTGGCCGCAGAAGGCGGATCGGCGGCAGTCACTCAGGCGCACGATTCCTATGATTTTCACTTCCATGACACGGTATCCGGTGGTGATTGGCTGTGTGAACAAGATGTGGTTGAGTATTTCGTCAAACAGTGTCCAACAGAAATGATCCAACTGGAACAATGGGGCTGCCCGTGGAGCCGCAAGGAGGATGGTTCTGTCAACGTGCGTCGTTTCGGCGGCATGAAAATTGAACGCACATGGTTTGCCGCCGATAAGACCGGTTTCCATATGCTCCATACACTGTTCCAGACGTCACTCAAATACCCGCAAATCCAGCGCTTTGATGAGCATTTTGTCCTCGATATTTTGGTGGATGAAGGGCAGGCTCGCGGATTGATTGCACTGAATATGATGGAAGGAACAAAAGTTCAGCTCCGCGCAAATGCCGTTATTATGGCGACTGGCGGTGCCGGACGTGTATACCGTTATAACACCAATGGCGGCATTGTGACGGGTGATGGGATGGGAATGGCGTTCCGTCACGGTATCCCATTGCGTGATATGGAATTTGTGCAATATCACCCAACCGGCCTGCCTGGTTCCGGTATTTTGATGACCGAAGGCTGCCGTGGTGAAGGCGGAATTCTGGTGAACAAGGAGGGTTATCGTTATCTACAGGATTATGGCCTGGGACCAGAAACGCCGCTTGGACATCCTGAAAACAAATATATGGAACTCGGCCCGCGTGACAAAGTGTCCCAAGCGTTCTGGCATGAGTGGCGGGCAGGTCGTACCATCGCTACGCCGCGTGGCGATGTCGTACATCTGGATTTGCGTCATTTAGGTGAGAAAAAGCTGCTCGAGCGTCTGCCATTTATCTGTGAGCTGGCAAAAGCCTATGTCGGCGTTGATCCGGTCAAAGAACCAATCCCTGTTCGTCCAACCGCACATTACACTATGGGCGGAATCGAAACGAATCAACAGGGTGAAACTCGCATCAAAGGATTGTTCGCTATCGGTGAATGCTCTTCTGTTGGCCTGCATGGTGCAAACCGCCTCGGCTCTAACTCGCTGGCTGAATTAGTTGTCTTTGGCCGCCAGGCCGGTGAAGAAGCAGTCAAACATATCCAACAAGTGAAACCCGCCAATAGTAGCGTATTGGATGCTCAATCTCGTGATGTTGAAGATAAACTCAATAACTTGCTGAATCAGAAAGGCGGCGAAAACTGGGCGAAAATCCGCGATGAATTGGGCACTTCCATGGAAGAAGGCTGCGGAATTTATCGTACACCAGAGTTAATGCAGAAAACCATCGACAAAATTGCCGAACTGAAAGAACGCTTCAAACATATCGGAATTAGCGACCGTTCCAGTGTATTCAATACCGATCTGCTCTACACCATCGAATTAGGTTTTGGTTTGGATGTCGCTGAATGTATGGCGCATTCCGCCATGAATCGCAAAGAATCCCGTGGTGCCCATCAGCGCCTTGATGAAGGCTGTACCGAGCGGGATGATGAGAACTTCCTGAAACATACACTGGCATTCTATAACCCAGAGGGTGCCCCACGTCTGGAATACAGTGATGTGAAGATCACCAAATCTCAACCAGCGAAACGTGTCTACGGGGGCGAAGCGGCTGCACAAGAGAAAAAACAGAAGGAGCAAGCGAATGGCTGAGATGAACAATCTGAAAATGGAAGTCATGCGCTATAACCCGGAAATTGACAGTGAACCCCATTTCGTCACTTATGAAGTGCCTTACGATGAACAAACTTCACTGCTGGATGCATTGGGGTATATCAAGGACAATCTGGCGCCGGACCTCTCTTACCGCTGGTCCTGCCGCATGGCAATCTGTGGTTCCTGTGGCATGATGGTAAACCGTGTCCCCAAACTGGCCTGTAAAACGTTCCTGCGCGATT
Organism: Xenorhabdus griffiniae; assembly: GCF_001028135.1. GTDB lineage: Bacteria > Pseudomonadota > Gammaproteobacteria > Enterobacterales > Enterobacteriaceae > Xenorhabdus > Xenorhabdus bakwenae. Next base: position 8,859 of record NZ_LDNM01000122.1, on the reverse strand, counting down.
ATGCTCAAGGCATGAAAATCGAAGCACTGGGTAATTTCCCAATCGAGCGGGATTTAGTTGTGGATATGACTCACTTTATTGAGAGCCTGGAAGCTATCAAGCCTTATATCATTGGCAATGATCGTAAACCCGCCGATGGCCCAAATGTCCAGACACCTGCCCAGATGGCGAAATATCATCAGTTTTCCGGTTGTATCAATTGTGGCCTGTGCTATGCCGCCTGCCCTCAATTTGGTTTGAATCCTGAGTTCATTGGGCCTGCCGCTGTCACGCTGGCACACCGCTATAACCTTGATAACCGCGATCACGGCAAGAAAGAACGCATGCCACAAATCAACAGCGATAATGGCGTCTGGTCTTGTACTTTTGTCGGTTACTGCTCTGAAGTGTGTCCGAAGCATGTTGATCCTGCCGGTGCGATCCAACAGAGCAAGGCAGAAAGTGCTAAAGATTTCCTTATCTCCATGCTGAAACCACAATAAGGAAGGAGAGTGTAATGACGACAAAACGTAAGCCTTATGTGCGGGGTATGGAATCCAATTGGTGGCGTAAACTGGGTTTTTATCGCTTCTATATGTTACGTGAAGGGACAGCCATCCCCACCGTTTGGTTCAGTGTTCTGATACTTTACGGCCTGTTTGCCCTGAAAGATGGCCCTGAAAGCTGGGCGGGGTTTGTCTCTTTTCTGCAAAATCCATGGGTGCTGCTGATTAATATCATCACCCTGCTGGCTACATTACTGCATACCAAAACCTGGTTTGAGCTGGCTCCCAAGGCACTCAATATCATCGTTAAGAATGAGAAAATGCCACCAGAGCCAATTATTAAGTTGCTATGGGCAATCACGATTATTGCTACCGTCGTGATCCTCGGCGTGGCCCTGTTTTTCTAACCCCAAGGAGGATCTGATGAATCAAGTACCTAAACGTTCCGATGAACCGATTTTCTGGGGGTTGTTTGGTGCCGGTGGTATGTGGAGCGCGATTGTTGGGCCTGCAATTATTCTGCTGCTGGGTATCTTGCTGCCACTGGGATTGGCACCAGAAGCGCTTTCTTATGAACGCATCCTGACATTTTGCCAGAGTTTTATCGGTCGTATCTTTTTGCTGCTGATGATTAGCCTGCCTTTATGGTGTGGTTTGCACCGTCTGCATCATGGTATGCACGATCTGCAAATCCCTGTACCCGCCAGTAAGTGGGTGTTTTATGGTGCAGCCGCGATTTTAACTGTTATCGCTTTAATTGGGATTTTTACGCTGTAATTGCGCTAATTCTGGCAAGCTATCCTGAAATAAGTCTGCGGATAAACCGCAGACTTATTACGAAAGGTATTTGCAACCTTTAAGATATGTTGATTAGAACTTATAAGAAATTGTCGCTTTATAGGTGCGGCCTTTCTCTTCTTGTCCCTGGTAACTCTTCAAATAGTAAGAATGTTCGTTGTGACGTTTGTCGAAGACATTATCAATGCCAAACTGGAGTTCGGTATTTTTTAATGCCCCTGTTTTTGGTGCCCAAGAGACATACATATTACTTACGCCATATCCCTGTTTATGGATATCGACAATAATGGCTTCTTTCTTATCATTTGTGTCTTTACCTTTTGAGTTCTTTGACAGAACAAAGCGGGTATTCCAGCCGAGTTCAATGTCAGTTGTATCAAACAGGTAACTACCACCTACAGTGATAGAGTCTCCCACTGCTGGCTCGAACTCTAATCCTCTGGTAAAGGCCTTATCAAGCAGCTCATTACCTTCAATAATCTTGTTATTGACTTTGGCATAAGAGGCTTTTAAAGACAAATTATCCAGTTTATAGTCAGTCGCTAATTCAAACCCTTGCAGTCTGGCTTTCGGGATATTATGTAATTCATTCTTGGCTAAAGTTGTAGACAGGTTTTTAAAGTTCGTTTGGAATACTTTACCTAAAATAACCACCGAGTCATTGTCAGCAAAGATACCAGGATAAGTACCTGCCAATCCCGTTTCCACGTTATAACCGGTTGTGGCTTTCAGGTTATTGCTCTGGTTGGATATCCCCATTAGCTCTTTGCCCAACGGACCTCTAAAGAGTTCGGTATAGTTGGCAAATAATGTTGTGGATGCCCCAAGTTCGTATTTCAAGCCAAGTGCTTTTGAGAAATGAGCGTAAGTTCTCTCAAACGACTCATCCTGTGCATTAACCGTATGGTAGTTATAATGGTCCCATCTGATACCCGGAATAATATGAAAATCGGCAATTTGAATGTCATCCTCTAAGTAAACAGATGATGAGTTTGCTTTTTCCACTTCTTTGTTATGAAGATTCTTTTCTTCCTTCGTGTACCTCATTCTGGTATCAAAATATTCATATCCATAGGTTAAGGCATGAGCTAACTTCTGGGTTTCAAAACTAGAAGTATTACGAACCTTAATACCTTGGGTTCTCACAATACTATTGAATCCCCCCCCATTTCCATTTACAGGCTTCATATGGGTAGAGGTTTGTTCCGTATGATACGCGGATAGTTTTAAATCAATCAGGTCATTATCAACTGGCGTGTACCCATAAGTGATATTATGGGTATCGCGGTCAATAGCATACTTTGCTTTCTTCCCTTTATTTACATCCTGTCCGAAATTCAATCTATAGCTGGTTTCTGCATCATTTTTATAATGTTCTTTTGATACATTAATATACTGCTCATCTGTCAGATTAAATTTCGCTTTTAATAAATAATCGTATAATTTCCCATCTGTCGGAATGGACCCTCGTCCGCTATTATCCCTGCCAGATTTAGAGTTATGCATATCACGATGGGTAAAGTAACCTAATAAATCAACCGCACCCAATCGACCGTATGTCGCTAAGGATTGTTGGAATTCAGAACCATTGCTTGAATAGTTTAATTTTCCTTTAGCGCCAAAGAGTTGGCCTGGTGCTAACAGATCACCGGCATCAACGGTTTCAAATTTTAATGCCCCCCCAATCGCACCAGTATCGTAGGTAATACTGTTACTGCCGACCTTGATATCAACTTGCTTCAACATCTCAGGATCGATGCCGTAATTGCCTGAATGGTGGAAGTGATATCCTTCTTGCCTTGCGCCATCAATCGTCACGTTGATAAATTGATCATCCATGCCACGGATTTTAAAGCGTTGCCCTAAAGCGCTGGGATGACCGGCTTGTACGCCCGGTACATTCTTTAAAATTTCACCGACACTTTGTGCTTGTTTAACTCTGATTTCATTACGGCTGACTTTTCTATCTTCTGGTGCACCTTGAGCATTGTTATCCGCAATAACAACCAATGTATCGCTAGTATTAGTCGATTTCTTAGCCGTATTTTCAGCATTTGCAAATGCGTTGGTAGAGATAGCGACTGTCAGCATAGAGGCAGACATCAAAGGAACACATAGGCCACTTTTCGCCAGGCCGGCGTAAATTTTGGTAATTTTAGACATTTATTTTCAATCACAAATACTATTGAGAAGGATTATTATTTACATTTCTAAGAGAAATGTAAATAACTTTAAAGACGAGTATGGAACATGGCTGGATGAAAAGGGCAGAATCAACAGATCCTGCCGCCTTAAGTAATATTACCCCACATTAATTACTACCCTATGTGGGCCAAAACACCTTCTGCATCCTGATAATCCCCTGCTTGGGCACAGAAAGTAATTTTTCCTGAACGATGAGCATTGATTTGCACTTCCATTTTCATGGACTCCATCACTGCAATCACATCACCTTCGCTGACTTGCTCACCTTCTTTCACCATCCAGCAATGCAGGATACCGGAAATAGGTGCTTTTACCTGACGAGGATCTTCCGGCAGTTTTTCCTTTATGACAGACGGCGAAAATTGCTGTTCACCCACAGGGGCTAAATGGGCCAATAAATCCAATGGCAATCCCAATTCATGCCTGCGGCCATCAATCTCAATAAAAGTGCGGGTAATATTGTTATCTTCACGCGGAAACTGACGTAATGAAGCCCCTAGTTCATTCACAAAATCTGTTTCAATCCAGCGGGTATGGACATTGAATTTATCGCCAGAAATAAAATCAGGATGCTCCATTACCGCTTGATGGAAAGGCAAAACGGAGGCTACGCCACGGATCTTAAATTCTTTCAATGCCCGACGTGCCCGAACAATGGCCTGTTCTCGGGTCGCCCCTACGACAATTAATTTTGCCATCAGTGAATCAAAGGTTGCCGGAATTGTAGAGCCATTAATCACACCAGAGTCCAAACGAATACCAGGGCCAGCAGGCGGGATAAATTCGGTGATTGTGCCTGATGTTGGTAGGAAACCTTTCGCCGCATCTTCCGCATTAATACGAAATTCAAACGAATGCCCTCTTGGGATCGGCGTTTCCTGCATGTTTAATGGATAACCTTCCGCTACCCGCAACTGCTCGATAACCAGATCAATGCCTGTTGTCTCTTCTGTCACAGGATGCTCTACTTGTAAGCGAGTATTTACTTCCAAGAAAGAAAGCGTTCCCTCTGCACTGAGTAAAAATTCTACCGTGCCAGCCCCTACATAATTGGCTTCGGCACAAATGGCTTTTGCTGACTGATGAATACGTTCTCTTTGTTCCTGAGTTAAAAATGGTGCGGGCGCTTCTTCCACTAGCTTTTGGTTACGACGTTGCAAAGAGCAGTCACGGGTGCCAAGTACCACAATATTACCCTGTTTATCCGCAATAATCTGTGCTTCGATATGGCGGGGTTTATCCAAAAATTGCTCTATAAAACATTCGCCACGGCCAAATGCCGCTGTCGCTTCACGTACCGCTGAATGGTAAAGTTCTGCTACTTCATCCATACGCCAGGCAACTTTCAAACCTCGTCCACCACCACCAAAAGCCGCTTTGATGGCAATCGGCAAGCCATGCTGCTCCGCAAAAGCAACAACTTCCCGTACATTTTTGACTGGCTCGGATGTCCCGACAACCAACGGCGCTCCCACTTTCTGCGCTATCTTACGCGCCTTAACCTTGTCTCCCAACGCATCAATCGTTTCAGGGTGAGGGCCAATCCAAATTAAGCCAGCCTCAATCACTGCCCGGGCAAATTCCGCTCGCTCAGACAAAAAACCGTAACCCGGATGCACCATAGTTGCTCCAGATCTCTTCGCTACTTCCAGCAAATGAGGAATATTGAGGTAAGTTTCTGTAGGGCTATTTCCTCCTAAAGCATAAGCCTCATCAGCCAGTTGAACGTGTTGCGCGTTGATGTCAGCATCCGCATAAACAGCAACTGCCTGTACGCCATAATCGCGGCAAGCTCGAATGATCCGAACAGCAATTTCACCACGGTTGGCAATCAGCACTTTCTTATTAAATTTCTTATTAACTTTCTTATTAATCTTGCTATTTACATTGTTCACTGTGGTGTTCATGGTAAATCATTACTCCCTCGAATTTCATGGAATTGGCTAATGGGGTTGAACCGAATTTTGGCATTGACGGGGATCTGGCCGGCAAGATCGAGATGATAATCTGCTACTGAGGCAATAACCGGATATCCTCCGGTCAATGGATGATCCGCCAAAAAGAGTACCGGCTGCCCACTGGCAGGAATTTGTATCGCCCCTGCACAGGTTCCTTCGCTAGGCAATTCTTGTAGCTTTATTCTCGATAGTGAGCACTCACCATTTAATCTCAACCCAATTCGATTAGATTGAGGCGTTACCTGCCAAATCTGCTTGCTCAATAAGTCGATGGATCCTTGCGTAAACCAATCTGTACGAGGGCCGAATAGGATATCCAATACGACAATTTCATCTTTATTTGGCATGTCAAAAGCCGGAGTTTCAGAAACAGATATCGCGGCGCAATGAGATGTTTCACCGACAGCTAATTTATCATTCACTTTCAACGGAGCAGGCCCAATATTAGACAGCGTATCCAATGAATGGCTGGATAAAATAGCTGGGACAGTAAAGCCGCCACGTACCGATAAATAAGACCGCATGCCTGCGACAGGAATACCCAAGGAAATTTCATCACCACCGTTTAAATCAATGGGTTGGTAAGTATTCACATGGAATATTTTACCTGATGATGTTTTTATCTCTATTGGGCAGGCTGCCCCTGTAATCGCCATCAATATCTGTCCATGTGCAAGCGCTTTAAATCCGCCCTGCACGATTTCCAAACAAGCATGATCAGAGGGATTACCCACAATACGGTTTGCGCTGCGCAAAGCACTTTTATCCATTGCACCCGATTCTGCGATCCCCGATTTTGCCTGACCAACCCTCCCCAGATCTTGAAATAAGGTTGGTAATCCCACAGACAAAATTTCCAGATGACAGGAAGCCTCTGGAGTCAGTGCCATGTTACTGTCCGGTGTTTCAGGTAAGCTGATTGTTGCAGGGTGACACCCAGCATCTCGAAAGTTAACACGATAGCCTGGTTGTAATAAGGCCGGAGATGGGCGGGAAAGATCCCACATACGTTCGGTCGTAATACCGATAAGCTGCCATCCTCCGGGGCTTGCCTGTGGATAAATACTGCTGAATTCCCCCGCCAATGCAACGGCACCTGCCGGAATGCGCGTTCTGGGGGTTTTGCGACGAGGTATATTCCATTGCGAGGTATTCGATACCATATAGGCAAATCCAGGGGCAAATCCAGTGAAAGCGACGGTATATTCATTTTCGGTATGTTGCTGAATAACCTCCTGAACGGTACATCCCACTATTTCCGCAACCAGTGCGAGATCATCACCGTTGTAATGCACAGGAATTTCTATGCTTTTTCCCGTTGTATGACTACGCTCTTGCAAATCTCGTCTACTGATTTCTAGCGCCAATTGTTGGAAGGATATTTTTGCCGGCCGAAAACGAACCATCAGCGTTCTCGCTGCCGGAATAATTTCTTCAATCCCCAAAATAGGTGCCATATTCAGTGAATCAAGCAGAGCCAGTGTTTCTGACAATCCACTCAATTCAACCATGATGGTATTGCTATTAACCGGTAAAAAACGCAAGGCTATCTCCCCAGATGATTAACCATATCAATGCGACCCATACTTATGAATGAATAAATGGCCGAATAGTTATTCCCGCCTGCTGCAAAACTGCCTTGACCTGTTTTGCCATCGCTACCGCACCAGGAGTATCACCATGCACACAAATTGAATCCGCCTGAATAGGGGTAAATTTACCATCAATTGATTCAACGCCCCCTTCTGTCACCAATTGCAACATGCGTTGAGCAACGAGATCGGCATCATGCAAAACAGATCCCGTTTCACGACGGGAGACTAATTCCCCTTGTGAGGTATAAGCACGATCAGCAAACGCTTCTGCTATGGTTCTCAATCCGCTTTTCTGAGCTAATTTGAGAATGTTTGATCCCGCCAGACCAACCAACACAAGATTGGGATCTAACGCTAGAATTCCTTCAATCACAGCAATTGCCTGATATTCGTCATTTGCGATCGTGTTATAAAGTGCACCATGGGGTTTGACATAACTCACTTTAGTACCTGCTGCGGCGGCCAATCCTTGCAAGGCACCAATCTGGTAAATAACATCAGCGGTAAGTTCATGACTGGCTATATCCATTTTACGTCGCCCAAAGCCAACCAAATCGGGATAAGAAACATGGGCACCTATCGCTACATCATTTTTCTGCGCAGATTTCAATGTTTGCAAAATCCCAACCGGATCACCCGCATGAAAACCACAGGCAACGTTAGCACTACTGACGATATCCAATATTTCTTCATCGTTTCCCATCCGCCATTGACCAAAACTTTCACCGAGATCACTATTTAAATCGATCGTTTTTATCATGATGATTTCCCTAAGCTGTAGAACTAAAGAATCAGATTGTTTGATTAAAATAAATATATTGTTGAACAATAGATAAGATCTGCTGAGGAAATAAGCAAACAAATTTGTATTATCGATCTTCAAAATCCAATAGAGATCACTTTATTAACATTTTTCGTTGACTTTATCGTCAAGATGCACAATTTAGGTGTCATAGACACAATAATATTGCCCTATATTGGTTCGATGGTGGTAACTTGCTGGTTATCGGGGAATATGTGAAGATTCGCTTTCGTATACGCGTTGAAGGTGTTTGTTATCAGCCATAAAATCTAACGGATGACTATGAAAAAAAACCATTCTCCCCAAATTTTGAGCAAAAGAATCGCTGAAACCATCAGAAATAAACTGGTTGCAGGGGAGTTATTACCTGGGCAACGACTATCAGAAGCTGCGTTGAGTGAACAGCTTGAAATTTCACGAAATACATTACGTGAAGTGTTCCGTCTTCTCACGCAGGAAGGGCTGCTGAAACATGAACCTAATCGTGGCGTGTTTGTTGCAACTCCCGATATTGCATCCATTATTGATATCTATCGAGTTCGGCAGTTAATTGAATGTCAGGCACTTGCTCAGGCTTATTCAATGCATCCCGGTATTGCCAAAATGAAACAAGCCGTTGAAGCCGCCCAACAATGTCGCAAACAACAAGATTGGATTGGTGCCGGAACAGAAAATATGCACTTTCATGCCGCGATCGTAGAATTAACTGATAGTGATAGATTGATCGCTTTTTATCACAATATTTCCGCAGAACTGCGTCTGGCTTTTGGTATTTTGAATAGTCCTGAGCTTTTGTATGCACCTTATATCGATAAAAACGCGCATATTCTGGAATTACTCAATTCAGGGAAAAATGAACAAGCAGCTAATACAATGAAAGATTACCTGGAGTTATCAGAAAGGGCGATATTAGCCGCTTATACACGTAAAAATAACCAAGTACCATAAAAAATTAAACGCAAAAAAGCCATCCGGTGACGGATGGCTTTTCTGACTAAATGAATGTCTGGCAGTGT
>NZ_LDNM01000121.1 GCF_001028135.1 Xenorhabdus griffiniae | reverse complement strand
TCAGTTGATGAGCTGTTTACAGAGCATATTGAATATGCCATGTTATGATGATTTTGCTATAGCATCTCCCGTTTTGTTCGAGGGAGTTTTTAGCGTCACAGGAGCATATTTCACATCAAGCGTGACTGCTTTTGCTTTCCGTCCTCCTCTTTGAGCTACTTGTATCTGGCGTTGTCCAACACTCTTCAGTTCTGAGGCAAATTGATACAATTTATCGGGTCCTTCTTCAATATGTCGGCTCATCATTGAACGCACCACAAAACGTTGCTTATTTAATACCTTATAAATCAAATAGTCATAAATATCCGCCTCTCGGTCACAGACAGAGATGACGTTTGTCATTGCATCGCCTAAACGCAACGCCATATTTCGAGAGGCTCTTTCCCATTTATATCCTTCTTTATCTTCATAAGGCCGTTTAAGATCGCGACGACGAATACCTCGAGTTTTTATATCTCTTGTCCATCTTTGTTGTTCAATGAGCCCGATAACTTCATTCGTATCTGGCGTAAACAACAAAATACTGTGAGCGAGAAGTCCTCGCCAACGGTTGCCTTGGTTGACATGTCCTAATTCATTTCGTATCGAACGATGTTGATAACTCAACGTGGTTGTATCTTCCAAAGCAAGTAGTAGTGGGTATCGCCCAATCTGATTTGCAGTTGCAGTAAACCCCGCTTCAGCAATATCTTCCGATGAAATGTTATCATTACGAATGAATCGGTAAGCCCCTTCCATACTGGCTGGAGATGATGAGGATTTAACAACGGATTTACCGGGATATTGGGCTAAATCTGAAGCCATGTTTACTAGCCTGGCAGTTCTTCTTGGGTCACCCAGTTTAGCATGACCAAATTGCTCTTTAGCCCATTCATGATTGCTTTTAATCATCTCAGAAATCCTCAAATTGAATACCTTGAAGATCTGATCGTGAGAAAAATATTTAGTTCAAAAAATCTCACATTAAGTGAGGAACTTCTGTATAAGAGACAGCCTCCTCAGGAGGTGGTCAGCAACAGGTTTTGGCTCTGCCTTATTGGTTTTTAGATTTTAAAGTAATGGAAGTGGCAGGGATTTGTTTTTAGGGATTTTAGTACGCCCCTCTGGGGCGAAATCAAAGCCGCCTTCTATGAAGGCGGATTTTTACTTTCAAAAAGGCGTTCACGGTGATGTTTTGGCGCAGGGATGGAATGGCAATGTATATGTAGCTGAAGGGGGATATATAAAAAAAGCCTCCCCCATCATCCAAATCTACCCCGATGGCAAATTCATCACCAACGACGAATCCGAAGGGGCCACCGTCACTAAACTTGGCACTGGTCATTATCAGATATCCGGCGTATTGGGTTATAACGCTGACGGAGCATGGGGTGTCCACGGCGGTATCTCCTCGCCGAAGAACAACAACGGGCTGGAACTCATCTACATTGATGACAAGGTGCAAAAGGACGGCTGCATCATCATTTGTACTTTCCACCGTCAGCATACCCATTTACCTGAGCGGTTCCAGAACAGGCGGATAAAAGACATCGTGGATGGTGAAAAAGTCTACTATGCCGATGCCGAACCCTGCGACATTCCCGAAGGTTGTCGCTTAGATGTCCGTGTTCAGATACCGGCGGATTCGGTGTGGAATGTGGGGCAGGGGGAGGTGACAGAGAGTGATGTTCCTGAACTGGTGAAGTGATTGGTATAAACCCGCAATTTTTGCGGGTTTTAAATGATCTGCTAATTGAGGTTAGAAATACTGAATTTAATAGCCGATGGCAATATATTGTCCAACAATAACATTATCAGGAATAAGGTTGAATTCATTGCCTTTGAAATCAAAACCGCGGTCTGCAACCCAAGCTCTAAAACTATTTAATGCTCCATTAGGTGAAGCAGCCATTGGTACTGCTAAACCCCCAGCATCAACTATTTGAATACTTAAACAAACATGCTTAAATTCTTTTGGTAACTTAACTATATTTTCAACTAATGGTTGAAAACGGTGCATTCCCCATTGGATTATTAATCCCGTATCACCACACTGCCACCATCCATTTCCTTCTAGTTTAGCGAAATTCTTTCGTCCAAACAGATTATCAATTTCCGTGCGTCCATATGTCCCTACATCCTCTGCATTTAAATTAATATCGCTAGACAAAGATTTTCCGTTAATTTTCCTACTATTAGATACCGCGTTGAGAGCCTGATTGACCGTATCCCGCAAGCCAAGGTTGTTTACAAACTCCACTTTATTAGGGATATCAACCCCGTTTTGATCTTTAGCTAAGCGAACATTAGCATTGCTGTTAGCTGTATTCGCTAAGTCATATGCCGCTTTCACTGCTTTTGGTGTTGCTGCCATAGTTTCACTATCACTACCCACATCATTACTCAGGATAACAAATCCTTTATCTTGCAGTGTTGCATCTGGGTGAGTGCGGCTTTGGGCGTGTTCTTCAATTAAATCTTTAACATATTCTGGAGTCGGAACGACAACAAGGCCATCATCTTCTAAGGCTTGTGTTTCAGGCTTTTTATCTTGCATAGCTATTCCCTCATTTAATCAACAATACACATTGCTAAATAACATGAAGGCGGTATGCTTCTCCGCCGGTGAACATCAATAAAATCGGTTCATCAATACTGGAGAGTACGGCTTGATTAACTTTAATGGGTGAGATACACGTTTTGATGGCAGGATGACATAAAATGACAGATGGTGAATTAATGAAATTTATCAAATGACTGATAAAACTTGATGTAATAAAGATAGGATTTCTCCCCTTTTAACTCAGCACACTCCCGTTTCAAACGGAGGCGTGAAATTAACTATAGGGATTCCTTGAGGTTAAGGAGTCCTATTGCCGTAGTCCTCAGTTTGGGAGGCTCCCCGATGATTTCGGGTCAGTTACCTAACCCATTGATAAACATTCAAACGCCATATTTGGCGTCTGCTCATAGTTTGAGCGTCGATAATATTGAGATGTTCCGGGGGGCAAAATGACGGCCTCGAATAAATTAATGAGTTACAGTGATAGCTTGAAAAGTAAGCAGACGGCATATTTACAGTCTGGTGATCATTGGTTCCGACGAAAAACATCGTCAGTCACTGAGTTACATTAAGTAACCCTGTGAGGGTAAAAGGTATAGAGGAAATCACCATACCTAAAGTGGGATATCCCACCTTGAAGATGGTTGGAATTTCAACCATGAATCAGATTTGAGCCATCTACGACAACTATAGGGATTTCTTCTATAGTTGAATGGCTGCTGATTTTTCCGATTTCAAATTGGGAAATCGTTAACTTAGAGATTAAAGAGTAGATATCTGGTTTTTAGCATTTCGTGTTATATTTGTACTGTTTCTTTGTGTTCGACTCCTGAGTTAGCGGAAAATGGAGGAGTCGAACAAGGGCCGATAAATTTTGCTCAACTATCCGTTTTTTCTCACCAAATTTTTCTGTGTATAGCACTGTGTGTATTTTTGTTTTTATATTTTATATTTTATATTTTATATTTTTGTTTTAAATCAATAAATTGATATTGTTGTTCGAATCTCTCCTCCGCCAGAAGATAGTCACCTTCCTGCTGCACAATTTGTTCCGCAATCTTCGTTTGGCATCCCATCGCATCAATTGTTATCAGGCAATCTGTGATATCCAGCAAGCGGAGTAATTTTGGGATCGCAGTGATTTCATTGGACTTTTTGTCTGTCTTCAGTTGTCCCATCACTACGCCGTTCTGGGTGGCAAACGCACTCACCATGTGGAACATCGACTGCCGATTCTTGACATCCTCAGT
>NZ_LDNM01000120.1 GCF_001028135.1 Xenorhabdus griffiniae | reverse complement strand
AAGGGACAAAAACTCATTTACTTCGTTTATAACGATATTGCACTTAATATGTGAATCCAAGAAAAAAGATTATTACTCCGCTACAGTGAATCTCTCATCTGCAAGGGTAAAGCTAATTACCTTGCAAGGAGAGTTATTGGATTTGAAAAAAAAATATCGACTATCGACAAGGAATCAGACTCCGCAAGGAAATCAATTACAGCTGAAATAGCTGGCATAGAACAAAAGATTCTGAATATAGAAAGACAAAGAGAATATTTAATTGTCGCACCATTTGATGGAATGATAACCAGCGTGACGATTCATAAAGGTGAGAGAGTAAAAGCAGGCCAGCAAATTGCTGTACTTGTTCCCCAGAACGCAATTCCAAAAATTGAGCTACTTTCTCCATCCGATTCTCTCGGTGATGTAGCTGATGGGCAAAAGGTAAAGATGAGAGTAGCTGCATACCCATATCAGTGGTATGGAAAGATTTTAGGTGTCATAGAGACAATATCAGAGGCACCAGTAAATATCTCACCATCCACTCAGGCAAACGGTGAAAGTAAAGATAAGGAACTCTTTCGGATAATGGTTCAACCTGTTATGGCTGGGAGGCAAAAAAGTATGTCTCTTCTACCGGGCATGAAAGTAGAGACAGAGATATATGTAAAAACCAGAAAGATTTACGAGTGGCTCTTTATGCCAGTTAAGAGAGTATATGAACGAGTGAACGACAGGGCACAATAAAAATATGCAATATAAAATCAGTGGCTTTTTTGAATCTTTTACCAAAAAACTTCCTGTAATCATGCAAACAGAGGTAACAGAATGTGGATTGGCATGTCTGGCCATGATTGCGATTTGGTACGGTCGGGAGACTGATGTTTACAATATGAGAAAGATTTTCGATGTGTCGAGCAACGGTATGTCATTAAGGCAACTTATCACAGCAGCGGGAAGAATAAATATGAATGCCAGAGCTATGCGTCTTGAGCTTGAGGAGCTTAGAAGCGTCAGGCGTCCATGTATCCTTCACTGGTCCTTTAATCATTTTGTGGTGTTAAAAAAAATCACAAAGAAGAATGCTGTCATTCATGATCCGGCCTTAGGGAAAAGGACGATCTCTCTGAAAGAATTATCAAATAAATTCACGGGGATCGTTCTGGAAGTATGGCCACGGCTTGATTTTCAAAAACGGAAAATAGGGGAGAGCATCAAAATCACAGATATGTTCCGAGAAGTGGCAGGTCTTAGAAATACATTGTTAAAAATCATTCTGTTATCGCTCTTTATTGAGGCATTGGCTCTTTCAATCCCCCTCAGCTCTCAATTTATTATTGATATTGTTCTGCGCTCCAATGATTTCGAGATGTTAAATTTGATTGTCATTGGTGTTATTTTTCTCCTTATCCTCCGAGCTGTTCTCAGTATCATCCGAGCCTGGACGCTAATGGCAATACGTTACTCGCTGGGAATACAGTGGAGTATAGGTTTTTTTAACCGATTACTCAGCTTACCGTTAACTTTCTTTGAAAAGCGTCATGTGGGGGATATCGTCTCAAGGCTGACGTCACTTAATGAGATCAAGGAAGCCTTCACAGCAGAGATGCTGACTTCTTTACTTGATGTACTTATCCTGTTGGCGTTGGTTGTTCTGATGTTCTGTTACAGCACGTTCTTAGCCATTATTTCACTGCTCATTGCTTCTATTTATCTCGGAGTAAAACTTACCTTTTATGACACATACAAAGGCGCAAGAGTTGAAGCAATTACCAATGAGGCACGGCAGTCATCTCATTTCCTTGAGACAGTACGAAATGTGGCATGTGTCAAGGTATTTGCCCTGACAGAAAATCGGCGTATGGTATGGCTTAATAGGGTGATCGAGACGGCTAATGCTCGGACTCATTTATTTAAGATAGACCTCATAAACCAAACTTTATCAGGGTTTCTTACAGGACTCTCATCAGCGGCGATTTTATTCTTCGGTGGTCATCTCATGGAGCAAGGTACAATAACAACAGGTATTCTATTTGCCTTTATGCTTTACGCTGATATGTTCCTTACCCGTTCCATCAAGGTGGTAAATTCGCTTTTTAACTTTCGTCTTATATCAATACATTCGGATCGTCTCACAGACATTGCAACCGCGGAGACAGAAAGCGCTTGGTATCCGAAAAACTTAGTATCTCTTGATAATGTGGCGGGTCGGATAACACTAAATAGTCTCGCCTATCGTTACGGAGAAGCTGAGCCATTCATTTTTAACGACATCAATATGGAGATCAATGCTGGCGAGAACGTAGCGATCGTAGGCTCGTCAGGTTGTGGTAAATCAACTCTTCTCAGAATAATGGCTGGTTTGGCTATTCCTCAGTCAGGGGATGTGTTAGTTGATGGTATCAGCATACGACAGATTGGTATTGACGAATATCGCCGACACACAGCATTTGTGATGCAGGAAGATAAACTTTTTGCTGCTTCCTTGATGGATAATATTTCCTCCTTTGATCCCCAACCCAACCTTGAATGGATGTATGAGTGTGCTAAGGCAGCAGCAATACACGACGAGATTATGGTTATGCCTATGCAGTACGAAACAATGATAGGTGATATGGGAAGTATTCTTTCAGGAGGGCAAAAGCAACGTGTATCTCTTGCAAGAGCTTTTTATAAGCGTCCGCGTATCCTCTTTCTTGATGAGGCTACCAGCGACCTTGACGTTTTTAATGAACGAAAGATAAACGAAGCTGTGAAGCAGATGTCCATTACTCGTATTTTTGTAGCCCACCGACCAGAAACGATTTCCGTCGCGGATCGAATATATAACCTAAAAGATAAAACCTTTACGAGATTTGAAAGAAAGCCGGGAGCAGAACACGTAAGACAGGGTTATTTTGAATATGACGAAAATTAAAAAATAGATGACGGAAAAAAGCCACTGCAAACTAAATTGCAGTGGCTTATATGAAAAAATTTCAACTAAGAAAAATTACAGGGCAGCGATAGTCTCTTTCTGCGCCAGTAACTTCTCTTTTGCGGCATTGTTGGTCGCCAAACGTTCGCGCTCCTTGGCAACAACGGCTTCCGGTGCACGGCTGACAAAGCCTTCGTTAGCCAGTTTGCTTTCAATGCTGCTAATCTCTTTATCCAGCTTCTCGATTTCTTTATCCAGGCGTGCCAGCTCTGCATCTTTATTAATCAAACCGGCCATTGGGATCAGCACTTCCGCCCCATTGATCAGTTTGGTGACAGAAACAGGTGCTGCTTCTCCGGCCGCCAATACGGTAACAGAAGAGAGACGCCCCATTGCCTGAAGGAAATTGAGGTTTTCAGCGACACGGCGTTGTGCATCATCATTCGCATCACGCAGCAGAACTTCCAGCGGCTTGCTTGGCGCGATGTTCATTTCTGCACGAATGTTACGTACTGCAATGATCGCTTCCTTGATCCACTCCAGATCGTTCAATGCCAACTCATCGGCTTTCGCCTGATCGAATTCAGGGAACGGTTGCAGCATGATGGTGTCCGCATCTATACCCTTGACGACTTTCACCCGCTGCCAGATGGTTTCAGTGATAAATGGAATGATGGGGTGTGCCAGACGCAGTAAACCTTCCAAAACTTCAATCAGGGTATGGCGAGCCGCACGGACTTCGGCTTCTGTCCCTTTGTTGATTGCCGGTTTAGACAGCTCCAGATACCAGTCACAGAATTGGTTCCAGGTGAATTCGTAAAGAATGTTAGCGGCGATGTCGAAACGGTGAGTATCCAGCGCTTCACGATAGGCTTTAATGGTCTGGTTGAACTCTGCCAGGATCCAGCGATCAGCCAGTGACAGCAACATTTCCCCGCCGTTCTGGCCACAATCCTGTCCCTCTGTGTTCATCAGGACAAAACGGCTGGCGTTCCACAGTTTGTTACAGAAGTTGCGATAGCCTTGCAGGCGCTTCATGTCCCAGTTGATATCACGGCCGGTAGAAGCCAGTGCCGCCAGCGTGAAACGCAGGGCGTCAGTACCGTGGGCTTCAATGCCTTCCGGGAACTGTTGTTCGGTACGCTTGCGGATTTTCTCGGCCATTTGTGGCTGCATCATATTGCCGGTACGTTTCTCCAGCAGATTTTCCAGCGGAATACCGTCGATCATATCCAGAGGGTCGATCACGTTCCCTTTGGATTTTGACATTTTTTGACCTTCTTCATCGCGGATCAGGCCAGTCATGTAGACCGTCTTGAATGGCACTTGTGGCTTGCCGTTTTCATCTTTGATGAAGTGCATGGTCAGCATGATCATGCGCGCAATCCAGAAAAAGATAATATCGAAGCCACTGACCAGCACATCAGTCGGATGGAAGGTTTTCAGTGCTTCGGTCTGCTCAGGCCAGCCGAGGGTGGAAAATGTCCACAGGCCAGAGGAGAACCAGGTATCCAGTACGTCTTCGTCTTGGGTCAGGATGATATCGGTGCCCAGATTGTTCTCGCGGCGAACTTCTTCTTCATTGCGACCAACATAAACGTTGCCTTGTGCGTCATACCACGCCGGAATACGGTGGCCCCACCACAATTGACGGGAGATACACCAATCCTGAATATCACGCATCCACGAGTAGTACATGTTTTCGTACTGTTTGGGTACGAACTGGATATCACCATTTTCAACCGCTTCAATCGCCACTTTTGCCAATGGTGCAGTACGAACGTACCATTGGTCGGTCAGCATTGGCTCGATAACCACGCCGCCACGGTCGCCGTAAGGAACAGTCAGGTCATGGGGTTTGATCTCAACCAGCAGGCCCTGTTTTTCGAATTCTGCTACCACCGCTTTACGGGCAGCGAAACGCTCCATGCCACGGTATTCGGCAGGAATGTCGGTCGGGTAGAGATCGGAAACTTCGCCGTTGCTGTCGAACACTTCTGCGGCTTCACGAATATTGCCGTCGAAGGTCAGGATGTTGATCATTGGCAGGCTGTGGCGCTTACCGACTTCATAGTCATTGAAATCGTGGGCTGGGGTGATTTTCACGCAGCCGGTGCCTTTTTCCATATCCGCGTGCTCGTCGCCAACAACAGGAATACGGCGGTTCACCAGTGGCAGGAGGATCTCTTTGCCGATCAGATCTTTATAGCGCGGATCTTCCGGGTTCACGGCAACACCGGTATCTCCCAGCATGGTTTCTGGACGGGTTGTGGCAACGATCAGATAGTCTTTGCCTTCTGCGGTCTTAACGCCGTCAGCCAGCGGATAGCGTAGGTGCCACATGGAACCTTTTACTTCACGGTTTTCGACTTCCAGATCAGAAATCGCCGTGCGCAATTTCGGGTCCCAGTTAACCAGGCGTTTGCCACGGTAAATCAGATCGTCCTGATACAGGCGAACGAAGGCTTCTTTCACTGCTTTGGACAAACCTTCATCCATAGTGAAGCGCTCACGTTCCCAATCAACGGAGTTACCCAGACGGCGCATCTGGTTGGAGATATTGCCACCCGATTCTGCTTTCCACTGCCAAATTTTGTCGATAAAAGCTTCACGACCATAATCGTGGCGGGTTTTGCCTTCTTCTGCCGCGATCTTGCGCTCAACAACCATTTGGGTTGCGATACCCGCGTGGTCAGTCCCGGCTTGCCACAGGGTATTTTTACCCTGCATACGTTGGTAACGCACCATAGTATCCATGATAGTCTGCTGGAAGGCGTGTCCCATATGCAGGCTGCCGGTGACGTTTGGGGGGGGAATGACGATGCAGAAACTTTCGCGGCTGGTATCGCCATTCGGTTTGAAGTAACCATTCTGTTCCCAGTGGTTGTAAAGGGGTTGCTCTATCTCTGTCGGGTTGTATGTTTTATCGAGAGATGGCTCAGATTGCGTTTGAGTAGCGGGTGTCTTTTCCATTGTGTCTTGATATTCAATAGGTTGGCGGGGTTGCCATGGTCAAATTAAAGCCGACGCTACGATAAGATTTATATCGTTCGCGCGCTAACTGTTTCAGATTTTCATCAATAGGAACGAAGTCTATCACTTCATGGAAAGCTGTGGCAAAGTCTGCAAAATGAGGAAGCAGTGTCACTAATACATCGCGGGGTACATTGCCTCTTTTTTGCGGCCAGCATAACTCCACGGGTGCGCCGTATCGAGGGCCTTCGCCGGCAAGATTGTGTGGTACAAATTGATTCGGCTCCCGTTGCCATAATGCTTCGTCCAATTTTTCGGCCTGTTGCTGGCTTTCACAAGCAATCAGAACCCGCTTCCCTGCACGCCATTGATCAGCAGCAAACTGACATGCCAGCCATTCATGTGGCTGTAGTTCCTCCGACGAGGATTGTTCCGATAACTGCTTTTCCGGTGACAGCTTTTCTAATAATGGCAGCTTTTCTAATAAATAGAAGGTGGCGTTTTTCATAGTTTCTTGGTTGCAAGGTTACTGAAACAGTATGGGTATTGCAGTTGCAATACCCTAATTCCATTAAGCGGTGGGAGCATTAATCATCAGAATTCAAACCTGAACGATTTAACAGGAATTGTGACAGGAGTGCAACCGGACGACCTGTTGCTCCTTTCGCTTTACCTGAACGCCATGCTGTACCCGCAATATCCAGATGCGCCCAGTGATATTTGGCGGTAAAGCGGGACAGGAAAGCGCCTGCGGTAATTGCACCACCAGAGCGCCCACACGCGTTGACCATATCCGCAAAGTTGGATTCTAACTGTTCGGTATATTCATCCGCTAACGGCAGACGCCATGCACGATCTCCTGCCTGCTCTGAGGCATTCAGCAGTTCATGCGCCAGGGGATTATGGTTAGACAACAGGCCGGTGTAGTGACCGCCCAGCGCGACCACACAAGCGCCGGTCAAGGTGGCGACATCAATGACTGATTCCGGCTCAAAACGCTCAACATAAGTCAGCGCATCGCACAGTACCAGGCGACCTTCCGCATCCGTGTTTGTCACTTCAACGGTCTGGCCGGACAGGGTAGTTAGAATGTCGCCAGGGCGATAGGCGCGTCCACCAGGCATATTTTCACAGCCTGCCAGGACACCGATGACATTGATTGGCAATTGCAGTTCGGCAACAACGCGCATGGCGCCATAGACGGAAGCTGCACCGCACATATCATATTTCATCTCATCCATGCCTTCGGCAGGTTTGATCGAGATACCGCCGGAATCAAACGTCAGCCCTTTGCCCACCAATACGATCGGTTTCGCATTGGCGTCTGCGCTGCCTTTATATTCCATAACGGCCATCAAGGATTCATTCTGTGAACCCTGACCAACCGCCAGATAAGAATTCATACCCAGCTCTTTCATCTGCTCTTCACCAATGACTTTGGTGGTCAGATTAGCCACATTGTCAGCAAGCTGGCGCGCCTGAGATGCCAAATACGCCGCATTACAGATATTGGGTGGCATATTGGCGAGATCTTTCGCCGCTTTGATACCCGATGCGATGGCAAGACCATGCTGAATAGCGCGTTCACCGCTGGTCAATTCACGGCGGGTCGGCACATTGAACACCATTTTACGCAGCGGGCGGCGCAATTCATTTTTGCTGCTCTTGAGTTGATCAAAAACATACAGTGACTCTTTGGCGGTTTCGACCGCCTGACGGACTTTCCAGTAATTATTGCGCGCTTTCACGTGCAGTTCTGTCAAGAAACAAACCGCTTCCATTGAACCGGTTTCATTGAGGGTACTGATTGTTTTCTGGATAATTTGCTTATACTGGCGTTCATCCAGCTCACGCTCTTTTCCACATCCAACCAGCAAAATACGCTCAGACAGTACATTCGGAACATGATGCAGCAACAAGGTTTGACCTACCTTGCCTTCAAGTTCACCACGGCGCAATAACGCACTGATATAGCCGTTACTTATTTTGTCAAGCTGCTCTGCGATAGGGGAAAGACGGCGGGGTTCAAACACGCCGACAATAATACAGGCACTGCGCTGTTTCTCCGGGCTACCGCTCTTTACACTAAACTCCATGCGTTCTCCTGAATCTTAAAGACAAAGACGGATACAATCGCTAAAATACCGCGTTCCGCATTCATTCATCCCAAAGAAAATTAACGGTTATGTTAAACTAAGCCTATTATTTTTTGATACTTAGATAACGATAACTATGTTCTAATTGGGAACCAATATATGGAATGCTTTGGTATCATTTTAGCGATGGGGAAGCCAAACTGATTCATATAAATGGTAGATATACGACGAAGTTAGCGACTTTCCTGCAAAAAGACAAGTTTTCACAGGCGTAATAAGCGTGATCATCATTAGATATCTAGTACGGGAAACCCTGAAAAGCCAAATCGCAATACTGTTCATCTTATCGCTGATCTTTTTCAGCCAGAAATTAGTTGACGTATTGAGTACGGCGGTGGAAGGAAATATTCCCGCAAATTTGGTTTTATCGTTGTTAGGTTTAGGTGTGCCAGAGATGGCGCAGCTTATTTTGCCCCTGAGTTTATTTCTTGGGGTATTAATGACGTTCAGCAAACTCTATACCGAAAGTGAAATCACCGTTATGCATGCCTGCGGGTTGGGCAAAAGTGTATTGGTGAAATCAGCCCTTATTCTGGCTCTCTTCACATCAGCGTTGGCGGCGGCTAACGTTATCTGGGTCACGCCGTGGTCTGCCAAATCTAAAGCGCAAGTACTGGCGGATGCAAAAGCCAATCCAAGCCTTGCGGCAATTATGGAAGGGCAATTCAAACCTTCTCGTGATGGCAACATGGTGCTGTATATCGGTAACGTGAAGGGGAACACGTTTGAGAATGTTTTCCTGGCCCAGCTCCGTCCGGCGAATGACCAGCGCCCTTCTGTGGTCATTGCAGATGGCGGGCATATGGAAGAACGTCCGAATGGTAATCAGGTGGCGGTACTTCATCAAGGAATGCGCTATGAGGGTACGGCACTGTTGCGTGACTTCCGTATTACGGAGTTCACTAATTATCAGGCCATAATTGGGCACCAAAAAGCAGATATCGATAACAAAGTTGAACAAAAATCGATTGAACAGCTTTGGCATGATACCGATAACGACTCTCGTGCCGAATTTCACTGGCGCCTGACGTTGATTGCTTCGGTGTTGATCATGGCGTTGATGGTGGTGCCGTTAAGTGTCGTGAACCCGCGTCAGGGGCGGATACTCAGTATGCTACCCGCCATGTTACTCTATCTGATTTTCTTCCTGCTGCAAAGCTCCCTGCATTCCAATGGCAGTAAAGGTAAACTTGATCCTCTGTTCTGCATGTGGTTGGTCAACGGCGTGTACTTTGCGTTGGCAGTGACCCTTAATCTGTGGGATACCGTCCCCATGCGCAAACTGCGTTCGCACTTTAAGACTCAAGGAGCGTCATGATGTTTGGGGTATTGGATAGATATATCGGGCGCACCATCCTGCAAACCATCCTGATGACTTTATTTATGCTGGTATCGCTTTCCGGCATCATTAAGTTTGTCGATCAGCTACGCAAAGTCGGGCAGGGGGAATATAGCGCATTTTCCGCAGGCATTTATACCCTGTTGAGTATTCCCAAAGATATTCAGATCTTCTTCCCTATGGCTGCTCTGCTCGGGGCGTTATTAGGTCTGGGCGCACTGGCGACGCGTAGTGAGCTGGTGGTCATGCAGGCTTCTGGCTTTACCCGTCTGCAAGTGGCGGGTGCAGTCATGAAAACGGCAATCCCGCTGGTCTTGCTGACGATGGTCATTGGTGAATGGGTTGCCCCACAAGGAGAACAGATTGCCCGCAATTACCGTTCCCAAAAAATGTATGGTGGTTCACTGATGTCCACTACTAAAGGGCTTTGGGCGAAAGACGGTCAAGATTTTGTCTATATCCAGAGTGTTGGGAAGGACAATGCCCTAAACGGTGTCAACATCTATCATGTTGATGACAACCAAAAACTGTTATCCATAAGGTATGCGGCGTCAGCGGTGTATGATCAAAATAACCATCAATGGAAGTTATCTCAGGTTGAAGAATCCGATTTAACCCAGGATGGGCGGATCACGGGGTCACAACATCTTTCTGCGGACTGGAAAAGTCGGCTGACACCAGAAAAACTGGGCGTCGTTTCCCTTGATCCTGAAGCGCTTTCCATACGCGGCCTGCATCAATATATTACCTACCTGCAACAGGGCCAACAGGATGCCGGACGTTACCAGCTTAATATGTGGAAGAAAATCTTCGCACCTTTATCGGTTGCGGTGATGATGCTGATGGCACTTTCCTTTATCTTCGGGCCACTGCGTAGCGTGCCGATGGGATTCAGGGTTGTGGTGGGGATCAGTATGGGCTTTGTGTTCTATGTCTTGAATGAGATATTCGGCCCGCTCAGTCTGGTTTATAGTATGCCGCCGATATTAGGGGCGCTGTTGCCAAGTTTATTGTTTTTTGCAGTGAGTGTTTACTTACTCTTATATAGAAAATAACAAACTGATATCTCAGCTGACTTATCTGTCGCTGCCTCCACCTTCAACAGTGGAGGCGATTTTTTAATAAAACTAAATTTGCTGATGATTGCGCGCCAATGCGGCAACTAATTCATTAACTCCATTCGTCACACGACTAAATTTACTTTGCTCCTTGCGGGTCATCACCACAAATACGCCGATATTGCTTTCAGGGATCATTGCCATATAGGTATTGAACCCACCGCCGCCGCCAGTTTTCTGATAAATACCGTTGGTATCCATATATACCCAGCCAAGCCCAATTCCGTCTGCCAGTCCCGCAACATCCATCCCTGTGATTGATTTCAGATCGGCACGTTTAAAGTAGATACCTTGTTCACGGCTGGCAGTCTGCTTCCTTAACTGATTATGGGAAGATAAAAACTGTTGCATCCAGTGCTGCATATCTGCGGGAGTAGAATAAATTCCGCCACTGCCTGCGGCAGCAATCGTATTGACGCAAGGGCTGGATTTAACCCCCGCCATTAAACGGGCGCATTGGGATGGTGTGGGTGTCAGTGTCGTATCTTTCATGCGATATGGATGAGTAATCTCCTCTTGTAGCAGACGGGAATAGGGTTTTCCCGTGGCTTTAGCAAGGGCATCAGCCAATAAATCATAGGCCAGGTTGGAATACGACGCCGTCGTGCCGGGCGCCGCATCTATTCCTGCGGTTTTCAGCCAAGTCCAGCGGTTCGATTGGGTCGGCCAAATAAATACAGGGCGTCCCCATTTTCCACCAGGCTGTTCCCGAGGCAATCCGCTGGTATGACTTGCCAGATGATACAGTCGGATTGGCTGCCCTGCGCCGTAATTTGGTACATGGACACTGTGATAAGTGTATTTCTGCAACGGATCGGTAATCTTGAGACGTTTCTTCTGTGCCAACTTAACCATGATCTCGCTGGTCATCAATTTGGTAATAGAAGCAATACGAATTAAAGAATCCTGCCGTGGCCGAACGCCGCTCCCTGGATAAGTTTCCCCGAAACTGCGATGTATAACCTGATTATTATCGATCACCACCATCGCCATTCCCAAAGGATTGCCCTCTTCAAAGATGGATTGGGAATACTGGTCGATCAATGCAGCAGCTATTTTCTTAATATTGTCGTTACTCTCGAACACTCCCCATTTTGCCGGTTGCGCATGGGATTGCTGAAATTTTTTCTGGTGTGAATAACCAGAATCTGCACAAGCTGAAATCGCCCATGTCATGACGGAAACTGCACACAGTTTATATAGCCGTTTTTTCATTTTTGGATTAACCAATCAGGGAGCATTCAAGTGAAGGAATAAAGCTGTTATTTGTTTTTCTTACATATCGCCATTATGGCCCCAATAACGATACCCAACAGGATACCTGTAAAAATCCAACTGATAATAGTCATGATAATTTACCTCATAGCAGTGTATTGTTTTGAATTATATAAGGAGTTTATAGGTTGTCTATTGGCTGGAAGGAATTGTGTGAGGAGTTTATAGGTTGTCTATTGGCTGGAAGGAATTGTGTGAGGAGGGATTGGCGGGATAGGATAGAAAAAGCGGTTTAGTTTTTAAGCGTTACTGGTAAAAATCTGGCGAAAAAATAGAATAAGCGATTCTTTTTTCGGCACTTGAGCAAAATCGAAAGGATAAGTATTGCGAATGTGCTTCTGACAGGTATAATGGCCCCCGTTCTCCGAATCATTTCAGTGCCGAAGTGGCGAAATCGGTAGACGCAGTTGATTCAAAATCAACCGCCTTCGGGTGTGCCGGTTCGAGTCCGGCCTTCGGCACCATATACACTTCCGTAGTCGTCTCCTATTGTCCATAGAAATAAAAAACCTCAATAAAATCAACAATCCAATATCTAATAGTATCTCATAACGTCCCTTGCAATCTATGTCATTTGGGGGAACAATTGGGGGAACATTCAGTTAGGTCAATTGAGGTGCCCCCAAATGAAGCTCAATGCTAGACAAGTAGAGACTGCAAAGCCCAAAGATAAGAAATATAGACTTGCTGACGGTGGCGGCTTGTATCTGGAAGTAACCCCCAGCGGTGGTAAATATTGGCGTTTGAAATACCGACGCCCCAGAGACAGAAAAGAAGATCGCTTGGCATTTGGTGTGTGGCCGACAGTAACCCTTGCAGAAGCCCGTGCAAAACGTGATGAGGCGAAGAAAGCATTAGCGGAAGGAATAGACCCCAAAGACGTACAAAAGGGGGAACATTTAGAAGCTGTGGGGGCATTTACTTTTGAGACTATTGCTCGTGAGTGGCACAGTAAGCAAAAGAACTGGGGTGAAGACCACCGAGCGCGGGTACTACGCTACTTAGATATATATATCTTTCCCCATATTGGAAAGCTCGATATTCGCAAGTTAAAGACCAGTCAGTTATTAGCCCCTATAACAGCGATCGATGAGGAGGGGAAAAATGACGTGGCGAAGCGACTACAGCAACGTGTTACCGCGATTATGCGCTATGCCGTGCAGAAAGATATTATTGATACTAACCCCGCTAATGATATGGCAGGCGCGCTTTCTACCACTAAAACTACACATCACCCCGCCCTACTGCCTGCCCAATTTCCTGAGTTTCTGGAACGCATCAAAGCGCTTAAAGGCCGTAAGATAACCCGTTTGGCTATTGAGCTGGGCTTATTGACCTACGTTAGAGCCAGTGAGTTACGTTTTGCTCGTTGGGAAGAATTTGATTTAGAACGGGCAATATGGGAGATACCCGGTCAACGGGAAGGTATCGACGGTGTGAAGTTCTCTCATCGCGGCATGAAAATGAAAACAGCCCATATTATCCCGTTAAGTAGACAAGCCCTTACGTTGCTGGTGGAACTAAAAGAGATCAGCGGCGATAACGAGCACCTTTTCCCGGGTGCCAGAGACCCTAGTAAGGTCATGAGCGAAAATACGGTCAATAAAGCGCTTCGCACAATGGGCTACGACACGACAAAGGATGTATGTCACCACGGCTTTAGAACAATGGCACGAGGCGCAATGGGCGAATCTGGCTTATGGTCGGACGATGTTATAGAGCGTCAGTTAAGCCATATAGAGCGGAAGAAAGTAAAAGCAGCCTATTTGCATACGTCTCATTACTTGGACGAACGGCGCTTAATGGTGCAATGGTGGGCGGACTATATAGACGCTGTACGAGGTGGATATATAACACCTTTTGACTTCGCTCAGTCTTCGGGCAAGGGTTAGATTAGGGCGAAAGCCCTTTTTAATAAAAATATATTCTGAAAACAAAAAACTATTATATATATAACTGTTCACACTGTTCACAAATAATATATGTATTTAATTTTAAAAGAAAAATTATGTGAATAGTAGTGTTCATTACTATTCACTTGCTGTTCACACATTTATAAGAGTTGGCGCCGTCTAAGGCTGCGCCCCTTACTATCCCTTGCCCGAAACAGGCGAGCAGGGGTTAACGAAAATTTTTATACAAGCACGCTTCGCTCCTGCTTCACTGTGCCATTTATCGCGATTACTCCACCCGCCTTGCTATCCCGTTTTTCCCTACGCAATACCACCTGTTAATAACCCGATCTAACTGCTGCTTTTTTATTCTGTAGTTCTCTGTAGTTTTCGGTTGAAAATTAGATTTGTGAGCGCTCGCTTACCTGTTATGACTTGGTATTAAAGGCTTGGTGAAAATTTCCATTAGCCTAAACTTTATGCGATTATTTGATGGCAGTTCATCTATATAACCTTGAGGTGAGTTAATGGATATTTTATCAACGTTACTCTTTCAGAATACGCGAAAAATAGGGCTGATAGTGCCGAGTGTGGTGATATCGGAAAAGCACATTGACGCCACTGAAATTACTGAGCACCCGGTACAGCGTGGTGCGACTATCAGTGACCATGCGTATGACAAGCCGTCAGAAGTCACGATGGAAATTGGCTTTGCGGGTGGCGGTTCGATGATTGATGGCTTTGATATGCCAACGAAAGTGTTTGATTTTGACACCGAAGAAGTCTTGGGCAAAAGCCCTAAAGAGATATACCAACAATTGCTCGAACTCAGAGCTTCTAAGGAGCCATTCGACGTCATCACGGGCAAACGTCGGTACAGAAATATGTTGATCAAAGCCATAGAGGTAAAAACGGATAAGACGTCTGAAAACGTCCTGATGGTCACTCTGACCTTGCGTGAGGTGATTATTGCCAATATCGCAACGCTTGGTGGGGTGAAAGCTCCACGGGTATCAATGAAAGCACCGTTAGATATTAGGCCAGCAATTGACCGAGGAAAGATAACATCAATAACAGTTGACTCAAACCAAAGCCTGTTAGATGCGGGATTTAAAGCCTTAGATGAGCTATTAGGCGGGGCATTAACTAGGGCTAGAAAGAGAATCACAGGAGAATGAAAATGAGCATTGTAGAGATCCCTTTATTGAATGAAAACCAATTATTTGATATTCAGCTAGGCGGCGTAGAATACCGGATGAGAATACAGTACGGGGGAGTTGCAGGCTGGTTATTAGATATCATGTACCCGAACGGCGAACCAATTGTATTAGGAACACCGCTGGTTACTGGCATAGATATTTTGGAGCGGCATAGGTATCTAGGTTTTAACGGTGCATTGTTTTTTGTTTGTAATGGTGTTGACGAGAAGAGCGAAGAGGCGGTTGGCGGTGCCGGGCGGTTATACTTCAAATCTTTTTGAGACAACATTGATGGTCAAGAAATTGACCATGATTCAAAACTTGCTTCATGATTAAAATCAAATGTTTACCCGTAAATCAAATATGCTTTACGGGTAATATCAAAGAGTTAGCCAACGTGTAAAAATTTACATCTTAAAGCGGAAGCTATGCAAGGTGGATAAACTGGTAAAGTATTACCAGTAGCGCCCCTTACTGATATCCCGGCAGTTAAAAGCAAGACGCTTTTGATTCTAACGAATCGTTATAATTAAGCTGAATCAGTAGGTTATATTAAGGGTTGGTATTTCAACCATCATAACTACGGGTAACTCTTTGATAAGGTTTAATTCCGTACAGCACACGGAATCAAGATAACCCATTGAAATCATTGTTATCCAAATTTGGGGTACGGATAGACTTCTACACCAATGGTGGAAAAGCCCTTTGAAATCATTAAAGTCCAATTTTGGATCGTCTATTTATCACGTTCCCGCTATCGACTACCAATGCTAAACTGTACTATCTAACTGGTACGTTCGGGGCGGATAAAAAATCATGCACAGAGATATGCAGAAGATATTAACGCATTGGGGCGGGTGGGTAGTGCAAGGTAGGGTTAACATTGGGTGGAAGTCTGTTTCCGCTGGGTTTAAAGACGTAGTGATGTATACCAGCAATAACAAGCTAACGTGCAGTGACGAGGACGGGATGCTTATTGATAGCTGTGTAGCCAAGCTGCGTAATGTCGGCATGGCTCAGGAATGTGATTTTATCGAGCGCCACTACGTTAATGGTAGGTCTAAACGTGCACTTGGGCGCGAGTTCAAGATCGGTGAGAGCGAAGTCAGAAAGCGTATGCTGGTGGCTGAAAGTTTTATTCTTGGGTGCCTGGAGGCGTTAGACGAACCTTTGGAAATTGATCTTATCTATGGCTTCCACGGTAACTATGCAAATAAGCTCAGTTCAGCGCTAGCCATGCGAAGATTTTCTGATTAACATTAATTTGTTTTCTATACACAGAAAATAAATCAACAGAATTTAGTTGATTATTACCTCTTTTTCTTGTAAATTAATAATAGGCAGATTGCTTTTTTCTATCTGCTTATTTAAATAAAATTTAAAGGGGCAAAACATGTTAACGCCGTTTGGTAAGATCGTTAGAAAAATGCGTATAGATTTAGGTATCACTCTTAAAGAGATGGCCGAATCTATGGGTATGACTTCTTCTTACCTTTCCGCGATTGAGACGGGTAAGAGAGCCATTACTGATAGTGTACTTAATAACATTGTTTCTTATTTAGCTAAGACACCTGGTGACAAAGTTAAATTAAAAAATGCGGCTAAAGATTCTCAGCAGTCTGTAGAAATTAATTTAATGGGGCGTAGTGCTAATGCAAGAAACGCAGCAATGTCTTTTGCCCGTAGCTTTGATGACCTCGACGAAGACGATTTCGCTAAGCTTCTAAAGCTTCTAAATGCGGGTAAAAAGGATTAAGGAGAATTAATCTTGAGTGGTCCGGTTTTTAAAGTGCCCCCTTTAAGCCGAAGGGCTATTCGTGAACTGGCAGATACGGTAAGAAATAAGTTTAAAGTATCAGGATTATATTTCCCCGTTATGGAAATGCTGGAATTTGTAATGCCAGAGATTGAAAAGGACTTTACTCTTGAAGTTCACGAAATATCGGAAATGGGTAATAACCATGGCTTGGCAATTCCAGGGGAAAAGAAAATAATCTTGAGAGAGGATGTTTATAATCAAGCGCTTGAAGGATCAGGACGTGATAGGATGACCGCAGCGCATGAATTAGGTCATTATTTCTTACATAAGGATGTTGCTTTCGCGAGAGCTTATGATGTCAACGTACTGAAAGCTTATGAAAGCAGTGAGTGGCAAGCTAATTGCTTTGGTGGGGAACTGTTAATTCCTGCTTCTCACTCGAAAGAATTACTTGCAATGAGTATTGATGACGTTGCTAATGAATGTGGGGTATCGATAGAAGCCGCTGAAAAACAGGTAAAAGAATTCAGAAAATTATACGAGAAATGAAAAAGGCCCTTTAGGCTGCCACCTTTAGGACCTTGATCAGGTGATGAATTCAAGAGGCATCACCACCGAAGAACTTCGTTTGACAAGCTGAAAACTACCACCTTCAGTAAAGGAGTTCAAGGGAAAAATCGCTCTTGATAAGGAGGTGTATATGTATGAGTCTACGAACCATCGTGAACAAAGCTGCTCCAAAAGGCTTTCGCTGGCAGTTTTGTCGATACCGTAAAGTGCGCGGAAAATCGGACAAAGTTCTTGATGCTCATGAATACGGGTATCAAGCTTGGGCTTTCTTAGTACGCTGTTAATTAATATGTTAAGCGGGGTTAGGTCTTTGAACCTCGCTTATATTTATTTATACTCTATTTTCAATGGAAGTTTATATAAATGTCTTATAATTTTAAGTTTATTAATAAATATTTTAGATATTACTATTAGTAACCCCCTTGCCCGTAAATCCACCAGCAAAGTGATTCCGTCTAACCAACGGAATTAAGCCAATTCAGCAAGTTAGACACTTCCCCGGCAATTCTTCCCCGCTGCTCAACTTCCTCCATTGCAGGAAGTTAATATCAATCAATAAGATATCCTCTCAGCTTATCTATAACCCTTTGATTAGGTTTAATTGTTTCATTTCGGAGTAATCAGACTTTGGACAAATTCCACCAGCTATAGCACAATGTTATTTGATGAGGCTATCTTACCGGAAGAGAAAAGCGATATGCCTTACCGCCTGCCTCATCACCTCCATTGTTAAGGCATAACGTTATAAGGCAGACGTGATGAGCGACCTTAATTTAGTCCTCCCATACTACCCATTAGATTTAGCCGTAAAGACCATTAACTGTACTGAGATGGAACTATTACTTTTAGCTCAAACAGATGCTATCAAGTTTCATTTATACCCCGATCCTACCTGTGGCTTGATTGAATGGGATTCCGTGTCTTGTTTAGAAATTGGTGCGATTCTTCTCAGAAATAAAAAAGTCAGTGAAGTGATCAAAAAGTGTGTTTCAGAAGTTGGCATAGAAATAGAATTAACTGATTTAGTCATAACACAAGAAGAGCTGATAAAGGCATACAATATTCTGAATAATTCTTCTGTTGAAAAGCCCGCACCTAGAATTAAGGAAACTGCAAAACAAAGCAGGGTTATTGTTGATTTGCTTGAGTCTCACGGATTAACAGGCGAAGATTTTAAGGGAAGCATAGGATCATTAAGGCAAAAAATAGCCCGTATCCCCAAGATTAAGAGCTTCACCAATCTTGACGACAAAACTATATCTAAGTGGCTCAAACAAGCCAATGTAAGACCGGAGTGAGATAGGGAGTTTTAAAAACTCCGAGGAATTTTTTAAAACTCCACCACATCATCTACACAAAATAATAGTCT
This sequence comes from Xenorhabdus griffiniae, assembly GCF_001028135.1. Lineage (GTDB taxonomy): Bacteria > Pseudomonadota > Gammaproteobacteria > Enterobacterales > Enterobacteriaceae > Xenorhabdus > Xenorhabdus bakwenae. Next base: position 11,757 of record NZ_LDNM01000120.1, on the reverse strand, counting down.
TTCTCTCGTACCGTTTAACAACAACCGAGAAAGGCTATTATCTATGCAACACTCTCTTATCAGATTACCCGAAGTATGCCGCCGTACCGGTCTAGGCAAGTCCACGGTGTATAAGTACATTTCCGAAGGGAAATTCCCCAAGCAAATAAAGACAGGTGAGCGTGCCTCTGCATTCATCGAAAGTGAAGTTGATGCGTGGATCAATCGACGCATTATCGAATCACGCTTGGACGAACGCTTGGGGGCGAGCAATGGCTAATACGCCGGATAAAACCTGCTTGCCTTTGCTGGTGGATATACGGGCAAGAGTAACAACGCAAGCTGAATTAATTTTATCGCAGTACCCTACCGAATAACGGAGTCATAAACATGGAACATTTAAAAAGTGGCTTAAATGCCACCGGACAAACTTACCCTAAATTCAGGATTGGCGATATTACCGCCACGACATTAGACCATATTAACAAATGTGTTATGCCAAAGGGTCTACAAGGCGGTTTTGTTTATGTTGCTAAATCGAATATTGGATTAGTGAAAGTAGGTAAAACAAGGAATGTCCCCGCACGTATAAAGCAGCTATCCAGCGGTAGCGGAGTGGTCATAACCGATGTTTTTTGTACCTCGGTAGAGCAAAAATACAGTGAAATAGAATCCCGCTCACATTGCCTGTTATCAGCGTATAGCTGCGCTGGGGAATGGTTTTCAGCGGATTTTGAAGTAGTCAAACAGGTTGTGCAGCAAGTAGCTAATGAGTTACACGCAGAGCCGATACCTCGTGTTAAACACAATCCATACCATGTTTATTTATGGATATGCGCTAATGTGGAGCAGGAGAAACTTGAGTCCGTTTTGCTCGATATTCTATCTGATGAAAGCAAAAACTTTTTGCGTAGTTTAGGCGCTGGAGTTCCTGCTTATATAGCGAGTTACATTCATGCTTATGGTGCTGTTATTTTACTGAATAACCGTGCTGCTCATGAGATTTACCCCAATGGCTATAGAAACGCTGAGTTATCGGTAATCGAAGCTGAATGGAAGCAGGTAGGAAGTGAAGGAGAGGTAGAAGAAAGCGATTTAACGGATCACATACTGGATATTAGCAATATATCGGAATTCAATTCTCAAGCGGAATCATGGCGTAATCAGTCAGTTTCAAAGTATTTTTCTCATTTTCTTAATATTGAAAAACTGGCGTTAGCTCATGGCATGGAGGCGAACTAATGACAGCAAGTATACGGAAGGATTTTTCCTGCAACACTACGCAACCTATTGAGTTTTTTAACGCCTTAAGCGAGCACGGTCACAAAAATAGTGATCATTGCCTCTTTACTTTGTCATCGAACATTGGCTATATTGACCCTGCACCAGCAAAATCTGGTGTCAGGCGTGAGAACCTGATTAACATCTTGGCGACACATGACGCGCCTAGCGTCTTTTTTTGTGTCACTGCATCGCAGCACCTTTCATTTGAGGCGGTATTCGCCTATACGTATTCAATGGTGATGCTAGCGGAGCTACCGAAAGGTAGGCTGGTTTCCTTGATGTCCAGTATTCTCACCTCTGCTAGTGTCACCGCCCTTTCCGAGTGTGAGAACTCTGGTGGTGACTCCTTATATTACATCAAGGAGATCGCAACTATGGCGACTACCCCTACCCCCACCCATTTCAAATTCGTGTTTCTGAGTATCAAACGTGCAGATGTAGACGCAACTCCTAGTCGTGTAGAGGCTATTGCCTCTGATGAGCACGATGCCCGTTCTGTCTTTTCCCGTGATTTCGTCCTGCTCTTTGCCGGACGCCTGCCAGTACAGGAGGTGCGCCATGTCTGATCGTTCCTTGGCAACTATCTATGCTCACCCCGCCGATGTGTTAGAGCCGGTTGCGGCATTTCTTAAGGCCGTGGAGTACCTGCGCCTAGATCCAGAGGCAAGGGATATCGAGGCCGACTTACTGGAATACGCCCAGCAACTGTTACAACTGCATACCGACAAGGCCAAAAGCACTTACTGGACGGCTGAGGCTGAACCCAACGTTACCCATGCTAATGAGGTGCAATATGCGTAATTACGATACTTACCGTTCTGTCGTGGAAAACGGCATTGTGACGCTGTATTGCCAGTCAGAAGAAAACAGCCAAGAGGAGATAGTTATCTCTCTGCCTGTGGCCTCGATTATAGACCGGTTAAATAAGGGGGAGTGGGACGAACAACCGATCATAGGCGTACTGTTGACCTCCGAATGGTTCAAAAATCAGACTGAAAAAGAACTGATACCCTACATTCGTTGCATTCGTTGGATGGTGGCGCATTTATGGGTTCTGGAACAAACGAAAAAGAATCACGGTAAGCCGATCTTCATGCTGGAAAATTCCCCTATTACTTTCATTCTTTCCATCGCCAGTGTGCGTCTTGCTATGGAGAACAACATTGAAGTCGCACTGACTGAGAGTTTTGGGCATGAACAGGGAATAAAGCACACCCTCCTTTTCTATCAAGAAATGATAATTCCCACCCCTGACAAAGGCTTAAAGATCTCAGATTTTGGCAAAGGCGTTTTTACCGCTATGTACCTTAGCCTCAGCGGGGAAGGTGTATTCGGGATAACGCTCAAACAGCCGGAGGTTCTGCACTGATGAGCCACTTAATCACTCAATCCACCAGCTTTGTAGCTGAAACAGTTAACGATTGCGAGAGCAAGCAGAACGGCAATACAGGGGGAAGCCATGGCTAAGACACCACGTTCAAAAACACAGGCAAATATCACCTTAATGCAGCAGCATAGTTCTGTTAAAGGAAAGATTTTAGTCAGAGCGCGTTATGGATATCCAGAAAGCGACAATATTCTACCTACAGACATGCTTACCGACACTCCAAACCCGCAGAACAATAGAGGGATTGTGTTTCTTAGTGATGGTTATTTAAATCGGGCTTTGCGTCGTCAGGCAGAGGTACAGAAGCGCCAAGCTGCGAAAAAGAAAGGGAGCCGGTAAACGATGGCAGTACAATTCTTATTAGCGCGGGGTAATCCGCAGAACCCCGCACTTGGTACAAAAAGTAGCTTTCTGGCATTCAGCGAGTTCATTTTATCTAAACGGGTAGAAATTGCCATACTGCCCGGCATGAATAACAAAGCGCGTAACGAAGAAAAGAAAAAGCTGTACTGGTTCGCGCCACCAACCAAGAAAAAAGGAATGCGACGTCGAGTCGATAATATGGCGGCTTGTGCTTTTGGCTGTGCTGATATTGACGAAAGCACACCTAATGCAGCAGCGGCACTAATGCCAGTGTTAGCGCAGTATTCAATGCTGATGTACCACACAGCCAGCAGCACCAAAGAGAATCCCCGTATACGCTTGGTGTATGAGTCTTCCCGCTTGGTTGAACCCGATGAACGTCGGGCAATCAGTACAGCATTTGAAAGCGCGTTGATGCAGGAAGCCGGCTTTACTTTTGACGGCATCAAAGGCGAAAAGGCACGTTGGGTTAAAGAGAATGACTATCTGGTCTTTGATCGGAGTGTCTACGGTGCACAAAGTTATCTGTACTGCCCTCATGAGGGGGCAGAAAGCAACATCTATCAAGGCGAGGTTATTGATGTTGACCTATTACCCTTGCCCGTTGCTAAACCGCAAAGCGATAAGTCCACCAGCCAGAAGAAAGCGCCAGTACCTGATGAAGCTGATTTTGCCGACTTTGAGCTTATTGATGCGCATCTTATCGCTGATCTGCGTAGCGCTCTGTGGCACCCTGAAATGTTGAAGCAGGCCTATGATAATAAAACGTGGGCGGATAATGGTTATCGTCTGGCGTCGCTGAAAGACACGGAACAGGAAGACGAAGCCCGCCAGCTATTTATTGACTGGTCGGTGACAGCCCAAGATGCCTATCCCGAAGAAGATCTTCATGCTGTGGCGGCGCATAAATGGGATAACTATCTGCACGCCAATAGCTCAAGTTATCGCGGTATTTTCAGCGAGGCACAAAAGCTTGGCTGGACAAATCCCGGTGCTTTGCGTCTTAAGGCTCAGAGTATTGGCGAGATGGCACCGAGTACACGTGGTGAGCTGTTAGCAGAGCATTACGGCCTTATTCGGATGAAATCCGAAGATAGTGTATTCGCGTACTATTATAACGGGCAAGTGTGGGAGTACGTGCCTGATGCCGCATTAGAGCGCCAGATGGCGAAGATGTTCACGGAAAATAACGCCACATTCAGCCCCCGGGCGGTGTCTGGTGCTGTCGGTGCAATGAAATTGCAAATACCCATTATGGGCGAGGCATCACGCTATTTGGTTGGCTTTGCGAATGGTGTTTATGATCTGGAAAACCAAGCATTCAGGGCGCATAACCCCGAAGACTGGCTAACCAATCATAATGGTGTGACGTTTACCGATCCACTACCGGGTGAAAACCTGAAAGACCACGCGCCGAACTTCTACAAATGGCTTACGCAGAGCGCAGGCGATAATGCCTCATATATGGAACGCATTAAAGCAGGGCTGTTTTCTGTGTTGGCCAACTGTTATAGCTGGCAGTTATTCCTTGAAATTACCGGGCTTGGGGGCAGCGGGAAAAGCGTCTTTACGGGCATTGCTACCTTATTGGCGGGAAGCCATAACACCGCAAGTGGCAGCGTAAAAGATCTGGATACCCCCCGCGAACGGGATTCCTTTGTGGGAAAGAGCCTGATTATTCTGCCAGACCAGACCCGCTATGTGGGTGATGGCGCTGGCTTGAAAGCGATTACTGGCGGCGACCCCGTTAAAATCGATCCTAAGCATATCAGGCCATATGAAACAGTCATTCAGGCGGTGATTGTGGCAACGAACAATGAACCGATGCACTTTACTGAGCGTCAAGGAGGGATAGCCAGACGGCGTGTCATTTTTCCATTCAATAACCAAGTGAAAGCAGGGGAGCAAGATCCGAAGCTATTAGAAAAGATAAAAGTTGAATTGCCCGTGATTGTTCGTTGCTTGCTGGTGGGCTTTGCTAAACCAGAACGGGCAAAACAGCTTTTGATTGAACAACGACAGTCACCAGAAGCCTTATTGGTGAAGAATGCCAGTGACCCGCTGTATGGATTCTGTAGTTATCTAAAGGCGTTAATCAATGCTACGGGAATGTATATGGGCATCAATAAGCCGCCGTTCTACCCTGACAAGTACCTTTATCATGCGTATATCTTGTATATGGAAGCCCACGGGCACAAGAACATACTGAACGTAACCCGCTTCGGGGCGCAGCTACCGGAAATATTGAAAGATGTCGGGATAAGCCTACAGAAAGTTAAAACACGCTTAGGATATCGGTATAACGTGATGCTAACTGATGAGGCTAATGAGTGGGTAATCTTTGAGTTTAATAAAGAAGATTTAAGTGTTTTTAGTTAGTTGTATAAATGCAAAGTTTTACTAGTTACATAGAAGCCTCTAATTTAGAGGCTTTTTGTATATTTAGTAATCAATTCATGAACAGTGTGAATACGGGTGTGAATAGGAGTATACACACATTAAATCATTATAATTCAATTAATTAACATGTGTTTTTGGCCTTGAGAATAGTGTGAACAGTTGAGGCTAAATTGTCTGGTTTTCTGGTATATTTTTTAATTCCACCAGCAGCATGCATTAATTAAATTAAACAATATTGTTAATAAAATAAGACTCAGAACGCTTGTTTAAATAAGAGGTCAGAATGCGTTACCTAGATGGGTATACAAATGCTCAACATCGTTAATATTTTTTTCGAGAAGAAAATGGCAAAAATGCACGTGGGGGAACATTTGGGGGAACATAAAATAAAATAATTTTATTTTTCTTTAAATATTAATAAATTAAATAACAAGGCGAGTCCGGACTTCGCACCATTCGTTAGTTTCCTAACGTCTACCCAAGTCTACAAACTCCCAAAAAACTACAATAAATCAAGATGGTTAGTTATTTTGACGTCTACTGTGGTCTGTTGCAATCAACATGCAGCAAGGGGCATAATTTGGGGCACCAACACTTCGATTGTAAATGTGCCCCAAAAATGAAACTAAACGCCCGACAAATCGAGACTGCGAAACCTAAGAGCCTATTCAGAGGTCATGTATTGAATAGTTAGTTGATGTGATATGCTTTTAGCTTTTTTAGGTGAAGTCTGGCTAAAGTTGACGTTTATTGTCGTTATTGTCTCAAATCAGAAAAAGTGAAAGGACATGGAAAAGGTCATGGGGGACATCCTCGTTATCGCTGCTATGGCTGTTGCAAAGTCTTTCAGTTGGAATAGACCTACCAAGCCTGTAAACCGGGCGTTAAAGAGCAAATTGTCGATATAACCATGAATAATGGCGGCATTCGTGATACCGCACGTGTACTGAAAGTTGCCACCTCTACTGTCCTGAACACACTAAAAAACTTACCCCCCGGAACGTGACTACGCTGCCCCTTGATGGAAATAACATTCAGCTTATCTGTGAAATAGATGAACAATGGTCGTTTGTAGGCAGCAAGAAGAACCCGCGCTGGCTTTGGTATGCCTGGGAACCCCGAATGAAACGAATAGTCGCGCATGTTTTTGGTGATCGCAGCAGGAAGATACTGGATAAACTGCGGACATTACTGTCTCCTTTTAAAGTTCGATTTTATTGTACGAATGATTATGCGGTTTATGATTGTCTTTCAGAAGAAGAGCACTTAACAGGAAAAATGTTTACCCAACGAATAGAAAGAACCAATCTCACCCATCGTACTCGCCTAAAAAGGCTGAATCGAAAGACGATTGGCTATTCCAAATCCGAAGAGATAATGGGATGGACGCCCCATTTAAGCGGCATCAGTGTGCCAAAATGGAAGTGTATTCAACACAGCCAATTAATAACGGGAGCGTCCACCATGAGGATTACAACAGTGGGTATCGATCTGGCAAAAAATGTTTTTCAGGTCCACGGCGTCGATGCACAGGGTAAAACGGTACTCAAAAAACCGCTACCGCGCGCGAAAATGCTGACGTTTTTCGTCAACCTGCCACCTTGCCTGATTGGTCTGGAAGCCTGTGGTGGGGCACATTATTGGGCACGTAAGCTGCAAGGTTTTGGTCACGAAGTAAAATTAATCGCACCACAGTTTGTTAAACCCTATGTCAAAACCAATAAAAACGATGCCGCCGATGCGGAAGCGATATGTGAAGCGGTGACACGACCGAATATGCGCTTTGTCCCAATAAAAACAGAAGAACAGCAAAGCATCCTGTCGGTACATCGCGCACGAGAGGGATTTGTCAAAGCCCGTACAGCGCAGGCCAATGCCATTCGTGGTTTCCTGGGCGAGTTTGGGATCGTTATCGCTCAGGGAATAAAGCAGATTGCAGTACGACTGCCCGAGATTCTGGAGGACGCCAGTCATTGCCTGCCAGAGACCTTCAGGCAACTGCTCCAGCGGTTGGGTGAACACCTGAAAGAGCTTGATCGTCAGGTTGCGGAACTGGAACAGGAAATTCAACGCTGGCATCGTGGCAATGCAGACAGCCGGAGATTATTGGCAATACCGGGTATCGGCCCGATAACGGCAAGCGCGCTGGTCGCATCGATAGGGGATGCTAGACACTTCGCCAATGGTCGCCAGTTGGCGGCATGGCTGGGTCTGGTTCCCCGACAATCGAGAAGTGATGGCAAGACAGGTCGGACCGTGATCAGGAAACTCTGGTGTCATGCAAGCGCTTATAGCGCGTCGAAATGATAAGAGCCTGGTCAGCGAATTCCATCAGGGACAGGGGCGACGGCCTCAACTAAAGTCCGGATGTATGGCTGCAATCTTAACCTGGTTCTGGTCATGACAAACGATTGTTTGGCAAACAAGGGGCGTCCATGTATGCATGACAAGGTGATAGGGACGTTCATTGAGCGTGAAAACTACGTTTAATGAATGATCTAACTATTCAATACATGACCCGTTGCTTACGCAGCATACCAACTAAAATACCCAGAACCATGTATATCACACCAAGCAGCAGCATCATGCCGATATCGTTGAACACATTGTGCAATGGCAACCCCATCTGGTTAACCCCGGCTATCGCTTTTGTTGCCCATGTCGATGGCAAGGCCAATGAAATCACTCTGACCCATTCAGGCATCGCCTGAGGCGGCCAGATTGTGCCTGAAATATAGAAGATCGGTGTGGTAATAAAAGCCAGCGTTAAATAAATCATTTCTACGCTACGCAGGCATTCTGTCACCAATTTTCCCAATCCCAATACCGCTAACAGGAACGGGAATGTCAGTAAAAGCACGAGGTGAATCGGTGCATCTTGCCGATACCCCAATATCCACGGCCACAGAATAAAAAAGATCACTGACAGAAATAGCCAGATAGGGATCAAAGCAGATAATGTGCCCAAATAGATCGGGAGCGGCGGATTACCTTTGGGGGTATCCCGTAGGGTAATACTGACGCGAACACAAGCGACTAATAAGGAGTGTTGCAACAGCATGACTAACAAACCCGGAAATACGATTGCAGCATAACTGACCCCCGGATTAAATAATCCAATGGTTTCACCCCGAATCGGTTGTAGCAAGGTTTTCACCTGCTCAAGACTAAAGCCCGATTGCAAAAGTAATTTGCCGTTGTATTCTGATAAAAGTTGTTGATAAGCCAACATCAAATCTTTTTGAATCTGCCCATTAGCGAGACGATTGGTCGCATCACCATAAACCGGCACAGTGACATCTTGTCCACCTAACAGGCGTTTTTCAAAATCCATCGGTACGATGATAATGGCAAAGATGGTGCGCTGTAGCATATCATGGCGGGCATTGTCGAGATTATTGTAGCTTTTGGGGGCCACTTTAGCCATGGCATCAATATTACGGATCAACGTGCGACTCGCATAACTGTTATCTTTATCGATCACAGCGATCGGTAAGTCCCACAAAGAAGGACGAGCGTAAACCAGACTCATCACACATAGCGAAACAATCAATAATAACCACATGGGTTTTTCCAGCATCACCAAAAATACATTACGCAGTGTCTGCCAGTACAACGCCCAATTCGATGGCCCATTTGTTTGCCCATTATCTGACATTATGGGGTTCCTTCTGATTGATTAAGCCGTTTCCACAAGCGATTGCGAATCAAAAGGCTGCAAACCACAGGATAAATCATCAATATCAGGCAAACATACAAAATAATCTGTAGTGAGACTTCCCGCAGGAAAATGTCAAACATGGCATTCAAGGCATAGGTTAATGGCTCAAGCATAGAGATAATTCTTGCAGGCCATATCATGGCAAGTTGTGGCACGATCATGCCAGAAAATGTCATCGCAATACTGACCAGCATCCCAATCAAGGTGTAGGCCGTTATTGCCGTGTTGGTGAAGGTAAACAGCAACAGGCCAATGCTTTGCGCCGCAATGACATAGAAAAATCCAACAATCGGCATGTACAGCGGATTACCCGCGACTCTGGCCCCCGAAGACATAACCAGTATGGTAATTTCTACCATCAATAGCAGGGTGAATATCAAGGTATAAGGTGCCAATTTTCCTAACAATGCCCCAACGAAATATTTCGCCTTCAGGAGCCGCTTCTCTCTGGCCATGGTGTAGATAGTACATGTGACAACAAAAAGCTGTAATAGATGGATGGTTGCCGCAAATTGCTGGAAATAAATATAACTGCCGCTGGCGTTAAATAAGCTGTCATAGGACATGGTCGCTTTCGCTAATGGCGGTAACGGGCGGCCTATTTCGGCAGCAATAATTGCACGGTATTTTGCGTTGGTTTCAGCTATCAGGCCGCTGAAATCCAGTGTTGAGTAACGACCTGCCCCATAAAATAGGGCATTGAAATACATAATGACCATCGGCTGTTTCCCACTTAAAGCCTCTTTTTCAAGATTCTCAGGGAGATAAAGCAGAGAGTAATCCTGCGCCGCGCGCAAAAGGTCTATGGATTCTGGTAAGCTATTGTTATAAGACTTGATATTCGCATGAGGTGCCGCATTCAAGTTCCGGATAAGGGTGCGTGATAGCATGCTTTGGTCATTATCCACCACCGAAACCGGCAGGTTAAACAGTGTTCCCTTTGAAAAATTCGCACTGATTAAGATAAACAGCAGTAAAGGAAATAACCACCCCAGCCAATGAAAAACCGGACTGTGCAGTGCAGCACTCAGTTCTCGCATAAATTCTTGTTTAAAACTGCGCCACACTGCTTTTCTGTTCATCAGGCCGCACCTTATATCTACTTATTCCAAAGCCATAAAGCACTCATGCCCGGACGTAAGCCGTCAACGGGTTGCAATGGATATAACCGAACCTCAAACGTTCTCAGGTCAAAATCTCCCGTCGCACGCGTTGCACGTTTTGTCGCATAATCCCCCATTGACGCGATATAACGAATTTCAGCCTCAATCTCCTTATTTCCCAGTGCCGGGACAGACAATTTAATTTTGTCGCCCTTGCGAACGCCCGCCAAAATATCTTCTCGCAGGTTGTAGACGAAATAAGCCTGTGAAATGCGTACCAGTGTCGCTAATGGACTATTCGCATTAAAAAGTTGGCCGACTTCTGCCGGCAATGGCCCGACTTCCCCCTCAACAGGCGCTTTGACTTGCAGATCATCATTCTGGATTTGCAGTTCACGCAGATTTTCTTCTGCTTCATTTAATGCTGCCTGGAGTTGCTGACGTAACTCTATACGATCGCCATTTTTGCCTTCATCAAGCTGCGCTTTAGCCCCCAGCCTCTTCTGATAGGCAATATCCCTTGCGTTACGCGCATTATCCAGATCGGTAGCAGACACAAAGCCTTTGGTTGACATATTTTTAAGGCGATCAAATTCACGTTGTGCATTTGTGTACTCTGATTGGGCCTGTGACAATGTGGCTGCTAAGTTCCGAATGTTCTCTTCACGAGTTCCATGCAGGGACAATTCAAGTTTTGCTCTGGCTTGATCGCGTGCTGCCCGTGCCGCAGCAACTTTAGCCGCCAGTTCAGGGCTATCAAGACTTACCATCAGTTGTCCGGTTTTGACACTATCTCCTCGCACAACATGAACGTTAACGACTCGCCCCATCGCCTTAGACGCAATGATCACTTCCGGCGCATCAACTTCTCCCTGCAATAACAGCTCCCGACTGTGGGAACGGAAAAGCACAGCCATTGCGATCAGGAAGATAATCAGTAAGATTGTGAAAAGTGTTCTTTTTTTCATTCTGCTCTGTCAGCCCCAAACGTACGATCAGGTCAAAATAATCGATAAATCAACAACCTAATCTGAAATTAGTTACAGTATCAGTCAAGATTGAATGATGATAATCCAGCCTCGACATTCTCCACTGCCTAAATTTTAGCACCTCTGGGAAAAACGCCCCTCACTAGTTATAAATATCGACATAAATGATATTGAAGCCATAAAAAAAGAAATGCTCATCTAAAACATCCTATAATAGTATTATTTATTTTAACAAAAACAAAACATTTAGCGCATTACCCTATAAACCTGAATAGTCATCGTAAAATAATTAGTTGAGTTAATTTTATATTAATTAAACTAATAAAGAGGATGGATTAATCTCTATCATCCTTTTTCCCCCATGAAAAATATGGATAATGAAAAAAAGATAATAAAAAAATAGCGGAAAACAGAAATTAATTAAGCAATAAAACTACACATTATAATTAAAATTATAAACTCTCATATATTAATATAGAAAAATAAAAAAACGCTATTTTCTCTCATCAGAGGCTATCGACAGATATTCAT